>JACPCW010000074.1 GCA_016184365.1 Candidatus Rokuibacteriota bacterium | reverse complement strand
CGAGGCCATGACAGCGTGGCGACGTGCGGCGCGCGCTACCCGTGCTGGTCGTGGTCGCGGTCTTCGCGGTGCTCGGCGCCTACGTCTTGTCGGACGCCGCGCGGCCCGCCGGGCGTCCCCTCGAGGGCGAAGTCGTCCGCATCGTCGACGGCGACACCATCCACGTCGCGGTCGGTGATCGCGTCGAAAAGGTCCGGTACATCGGCGTGAACACGCCCGAGATCCATCATCCGAAGAAGCGCGCGGAGGCGGGCGGACGCGAGGCGCGCGATCTCAATCGCGAGCTGACGCTCGGCCGTCGCGTGCGGCTCGAGCTCGACGTGCAGGAGCGCGATCGTTACGGCCGGCTGCTCGCGTACGTCTGGACCGGCGACGTGATGGTCAACGCCGAGCTGGTGCGCCGCGGCTACGCGCAGGTCATGACCGTCCCGCCGAACGTCCGGTACCAGAGCCTCTTCGTGAAGCTGCAGCGCGAAGCGCGCGAGACCGGCCGCGGTCTCTGGCGGGGCGTGTAACCGCCTCGCGGCGTCGTAAGATACGTCCATGCCCAAGGATCTTCGCTCGTATCTCGATGACGTGAAGGACGTGCGCATCGACGTCCGTCGCGAGGTCGATCCGCTCGCCAACGTCGGCGCCCTCGCGGACCAGTCCGAGTGGCCGATCGTGTTTCACAACCTCAAGGGCTTTCCCGGCTGGCGTCTCGTCGACCGGCTCGTCTCGCGGCGCGAGCTGCAGGCGCGCATCCTCGGCTGCACGCCGGACCGCGTCGTCTCGACGTTCGCGGACGCGATCCTGCGCATCGGCACCGGCGCGACGAAGGTCGTCTCCGCCGGACCCGTGCAGGAGATCGTGCGCACGGGCGCGGAGGCCGACCTGACGGCGCTGCCGCACTGCATCCACTCCGAGAACGACGCCGGGCGCTACATCGGCAGCGGCATCTGCATCACGCGTGATCCGGAGTCGCGGATCCGGAACAACGCCTTCCTGCGCCACCAGGTGAAGGGGCCGCGGAAGACAGGCTTCCTCGTGCTGCCGCGGCACACGTGGCGGCACCAGCAGAAGTACGAGAAGGCCGGGCAGGCGATGCCGATGGCGATCGTGATGGGCGTGCATCCCGCGTACGAGATCGCGGCGTGCTACACGGGCAAGGTCGACCAGGACGAGCTCGATCTCGCCGCGGTGCTGCTCGACGAGCCCATCGAGCTCGTGCGCTGCGCGACGATCGACATGGAAGTGCCCGCGCACGCGGAGATCGTGATCGAAGGTCTCGTGCCGCCCGGGGTGCGCGAGGACGAAGGGCCGTTCGGCGAGGTCACGAACTACACGGCGGGGCAGGGCAAGAACCCGGTGTTCGAAGTGACGGCGATCACCATGCGCCGCGAGGCCATCTACCGCCACATCCAGGCCACGCGCTTCACCGATCACCAGGTGCTCGGCGCGCTGCCGGTCGAAGCCGGCATGCTCAACCGCATCCGCGAGACGGCCGGCGGCATCGACGTGCACGAGGTGTCGTGCCCGGCGTGGGCCAGCCGCTACACCGTCATCGTGCAGATGACGCCGCGCTTCGACGGCGAGGCGCGCGCGGCGCTCCTGGCGGCGCTCTCGTCGCCGTACCTCTATCCGAAGGTCGCGGTCGCGGTCGACGCCGACGTCGACATCCACGACGCGCGCGACGTCATGTGGGCGATGGCGACGCGCGTGAATCCGGAGCACGACGTCCACGTGATTCCCGGCATGCGCGCGCACGGTCTCGATCTGGCGTCGCCGGAATTGCTGCCGCCCGGCTCGCCGGCGTGGCAGCGCGTCGGCGGCAAGATGCTGATCGACGCCACGAAGCCGGCGACCTGGCGCACGGACGAGCGCGCGCTGTTCGAGCGGGCGCGGCCGAAGGGCTGGGGCGTGCGGCTCGACGACTTCCTGCGCGGCTGACGCTCCGGACGTCTCGTGGACTACGCGAGCTATCGCACGATCAAGGCCCAGCACGACGGCGGCGTGCTCGTCCTCAGGCTCGACCGTCCGCCCATGAACGCCGTCGACGGCGTCATGCACGCCGAGCTGGCGACGATCTTCGCGGATGTCGCGCGCGATCCGGACGCGCGCGCCGTCGTCCTGACCGGCGCCGGCCGCGCGTTCTCGGCCGGCGGCGACGCCGCGTGGTTCCAGACGGTGCAGGACGACCCGCGCGCCTTCGACCTGGTGCAGCGCGAAGCGCGGCAGATCATCCACACGCTGCTCGATCTCGAGACGCCCGTGATCGCCGCGGTGAACGGCGCGGCGACCGGCCTCGCCGCGACGATCGCGCTCTTTTCCGACACGATCTTCATGGCCGACACGGCGCGCATCGGCGATCCGCACGTGCGGATGGGCATCGTGGCCGGCGACGGCGGCGCGATCATCTGGCCCTGGCTGCTCGGGCCCGCGCGCGCGAAGGAGTACCTGATGACGGGCGAGCTACTGGACGCCGCGATGGCCGAGCGCGTCGGTCTCGTCAATCACGTCGTGCCGGCGGCCGACTGCGTCCCTCGGGCGGTGGAGTTCGCACGAAAGCTCGCCGGCGGCCCGATCCTCGCGATCCGCTGGACGAAGCTGTCGGTCAACAAGCTGCTGCGCGCGTCGGTCGATCTCGTGCTGGACGCCTCGCTCGCGCTCGAGGCCCAGACCTTCCGGACCGAGGATCACCGCGAGGCGGTGCGCGCGTTCGTCGAGAAGCGGGCGCCGGAGTTCCGCGGCCGCTGAGCGCGGCCGGCTACCAGCGGGTGCTGAGCCGGATGCCGACGACGGTGCCGTCGGCGACGTCGATGCGGTTGTCGTGCCGATCGGAGAAGCTCTCGCCCTCGAAGTAGAAGCGGTCCCAGACGTACGAGCCGGTCAGCTCGATGCCGACGTGGCGGAGGTCGAAGCGCATCCCGACCGTCCCGCGCTTCTCGTAATAGAAGAGCTGGTCGTCCTTGTCGCCGCGCGCGGCGCGGTAATACGCGTCGTGGTCGGAGTCGAAGCCGAGGAACACGCGCAGCGGCCGGAAGACCGCGTACATGGCCTTGGCGTGGAACGTGCGGACGGGGACGTAGGTCGCCTCGAGCGTCAGCTTCTCGGTGGGCTTGTACTCGAGCGACGTGAACGGGACGCCGATGACGGCGGTGAGCTGGTCGGAGGGCTTCCAGAGATACGCGACGCCCGGGAACGGGACGTGGCGCATGCCGAGGATCTGCTCGTCGCTCGCGTAGATGAGAGTGAAGATCCACGCGTCGCGCTCGCCGCGCGGCACGCGGAGGAGGCCGGCGGCGCGGAGGACCAGCTCGTCCTCGGAATGGAACGGCTCGTCGCTCGCGGACCCGAACGTGAAGCTCCCGCCGAGGATCCAGTCGTTCTCGAACTTGTGGCGATAGCCGAGCCCGCCCCGCACGTCGTAGAGCTCGTTCGGGAACCGTTCAGCCGTGTCCGGCAGCACCGCGCGGGTCTCGTAGTCCTGGTACCGCAGGCGGCCTGACAGCGACCATTCGTCGCGCGAGCTCTGGAACAGCGGCGTCACGAGCGTGAAGTTGTGCTGGTCGACGTTGAGGTTCGTGTTCTGCCCGTCGACCGGTTCGGTCGAGTAGTACTGCAGGCGATAGTCCCCGCGCCCCATCATCTTGCCGAGCGTCGGCTCGACCCACTGCTGCAGCTCGAACTGGGCGCCGGCGGGCACGGCCTGGCCGAGGACGACCACGAGCACGGCTCCGACGACCACGCCAGCGATCCGGCCGCATCGCCCGACCATGCGCGCAGGTTACCCCTTCGACACACGTCCGGCCGCAATGTCCGCGGCGACGCGCTCAGGATCGCGCTCGGCGGGCGGTCCGTACCCGCCTCCGCCCGGCGTGTGGATCACCACGCGCTCGTCCGGCCGCATCCAGTGCTGGGCCTTGGCTTCGAGCCGGCGGCCGCCGGCCGTCTCCACGCTGCCCGGCGCGCCGGGGCCGCCACCGAAGAGGCCCTGCGCCGGAATTCGCGCGCGCTCGAACGACGCGGTGAAGAGCCAGTCCTCGTCCGTCTCCATGCCGAACTCGATCACCATGCCGAGCCCGCCGCGAAACCGGCCCGGCCCGCCGCTATCGGGGGCGAGCGCGCGGCGGTGAATGACGATCGGCGAGGTCGACTCGACGATTTCCGCGGGCACCCCGCGGATCGTCGACGGAAACTGCGTGGCGCTGAGACCGTCCTTGTCGTGGCGCGCGCCCATGCCGCCGCCGGTGGCGATGAACTCCTTGAAGTGATGGCCGCTGCGGTCGCGGCCTCGCACGTCGAGCGTCCACAGGCACGACGACGATTCCGCGATCACCCGGCCGGGCACGGCCGGCGCGAGCGCGCCCATGACCGCGTCGGGCAGGAACAGGCCGATCAGGTGCCGGCTCGCGACGGGCGCCGGCCGGACGGCGTTCAGCAGCGACCCCTCGGGCGCGGTGATCGTCACCGGCCGGAACGAGCCGGCGTTGTTCGGGACGTGCGGGGCGACCACGCACTTCACGCCGTACGTCGTGTATGCCTTCGTGTAGTTCAGGACCACGTTGATCGCGCGCTTCGACGCGGGCGACGAGCCCGCGTAGTCCACGGTCAGCGCGTCGCCCGTCACGATGACGGACGTGCGGATCACGATCGGCTCCTCGAAGCCGTCCAGCCGCATCTCGCCGCGATACCGGCCGTCGGGGATCTCGACGATCGCCGCGCGCATCCCGGCTTCGCTGCGGTCGAGGATCGCCGCGGCGAGATCCTCGATGTCCTCGAGACCGAATTCTTCCAGCATCTCGGTCAGGCGGTGCGCGCCGACGGCGTTGCCACTGACCTGCGCGTGCACGTCGCCCATCACGGCCTCGGGCACGCGGACGTTGGCGGCGAGCAGCTCCAGCACCTGCTGCGGGCGGCCGCCGGCGAAGATCCGGCACGGCGGGATGAGGAACCCTTCCTCGTAGCAGTCGAGGGCGTCGACGGTGATGCCGCGGCCGCCGATGTCCATCGCGTGGCACGTGCTCGCCGTGTAGCCGACCAGCCGCGCGCGGTGGAAGACCGGCGTCACCACGGTGATGTCGTTCAGATGACCGGAGGCGAGCCAGGGGTCGTTCGTCGCCAGCACGTCACCGGGCGCGATCGTGTCCGGCGGCACCGCGCGCAGCACGTGCCGCACCGCGAGCGCCATCGAGTTGATGTGCCCGGGCGTGCCGGTGATCGCCTGCGCCACCATCCGCCCCTTCAGGTCGAAGACGCCCGCGGAGAGGTCGCCGGACTCGCGCACGATGTTCGTGAACGCCGTGCGCAGGAGCGCCTGCGCTTCCTGCTCGACGACGGAGATCAGGCGGCTCCACGCGACCTCGACGAAGACGGGATCGGAGGCGCGCGCCTTCATGACGTCCTCCGCGTCAGCACGAGGTTCAGGCCGTCGTCCACGG
The DNA here is from genome assembly GCA_016184365.1 of Candidatus Rokuibacteriota bacterium. Taxonomy (GTDB): domain Bacteria; phylum Methylomirabilota; class Methylomirabilia; order Rokubacteriales; family CSP1-6; genus AR8. The sequence goes on along the minus strand of JACPCW010000074.1, from coordinate 87,385 downwards.
CGACGTCGAACGCCGGCGTGACGACCGTGGTCGATTCGATCTCTTCGATGACGACAGGTCCCGTCGCTCGCCAGCCGGCTGGCAGCGCGTAGCGGTCCCACACGGGCACCGTCCGGAACGCGGACTCCATCGGGACGAAGAGGGGCCGCTCGCCTTTCGGCGATGGACGCGCGGCGGCCGCGGTCTCGAGCGGCGGCAGGTGCGGCGCGGGCGACTGCGCGCGCACCCGCCACGTCACGGCTTCCATCGGCAGCCCGGCCGGCACGTGGCGGTAGTACGTCCCGTAGACCGCTTCGAAGTTGGCGCAGAGCGCCTGGAGCCACGCGCGGTCCTGGGCGCCGGGCGGCGCAGGCACCTCGATCTCGTAGCCCTGGCCGCGATAGCGCATCTCGACGAAGCGCCGCACGGTGACGTCGCCGCCGCGCACGCCGGCCAGCGCGAGCGGCGCGCGCGCCTCCCCTTCGAGCGCGTCCAGCAGCGCCGCGACGTCGCCGAGGTCGATGTGCTCGATCCGTACCGTGCGTGACCGCGACACCTCGAAGGCGAGCGGCGAGGCGAGGAAGCCGAAGCACGACCGCACGCCGGCGCCCGGCGGCACGATGACGCGGTCGACGCCGAGTCGTTCCGCGAGCGTGCACGCGTGCATCGGCGCGGCGCCGCCGAAGGCGTAGAGGTCGTACGCGCCGATCTCCTTGCCGCGCTCGACCGCGTGCATGAGCGCGGCGTTCGCCATGTTCTCCGTGACGATCGCGTGGATGCCCCACGCCGCGTCCGTGAGCGACAGCGACAGCGGCTGCGCGACGTGGCGACGGATCGCGGCGTCCGCGGCGGCGCGGTCGAGCGACATCGCCCCGCCGAGGAAGTACGACGCGTCGAGATAGCCGAGGACGAGGTTCGCGTCCGTGACGGTCGGGCGGTCGCCGCCGCGGCCGTAGCACGCGGGGCCCGGCTCCGAGCCCGCGCTCTCCGGCCCGACCTTCGGCAGCCCCATGCGATCGACGTGGGCGATCGAGCCGCCGCCGGCGCCGATCTCGATCATCTCGACGACCGGCACGAGGAGCGGCAGCCCGCTGCCGCGCTTGAACCGCCAGACGCGCGCCACTTCGAACTCGCGCGTGATCTGCGGCTCGCCGTCGTCGATGAGGCAGATCTTCGCGGTGGTGCCGCCCATGTCGAAGGCGAGCACGCGTGATGCGCCGGTCGCGCGCGCGTGGTGCGCGGCGGCGGCGGCGCCGCCGGCCGGACCGGATTCCACGAGCCGGATCGGCACCTCGCACGCCGTTTCCACCGTGCAGGTGCCGCCGCTCGACAGCATGAGCAGGAGCTGGCCGGCGAAGCCGTCGGCCCGCAGCAGCTCGTTCAGCGAGCGCAGGTACGCTTCGACGATGCCGCGCACGTAGGCGTTCGCGACGCACGTCGACGTGCGCTCGTACTCGCGGATCTCGCCGGAGACGACGGACGACAGCGACACCCGCAGCCCGGGTGCCAGCTCGCGGAGCGCGCGGCCGACGGCCTGCTCGTGGGCCGGGTTGCGGTAGGCGTGGAGCAGGCTCACGGCGACCGCTTCGGCGCCGGAGGCGCGCAGTCGCGCGACGAGCGCCTCGACCTCGGGCGCCGACAGCGGGACACGCTCGCTGCCGTCGGCCATGATCCGTGCGCCGAGCCCGAACCGCCGCTCGGGCGGCACCAGCGGGTCCGGCTTCTCGAGCCCGAGGTCGTACGCGTCGTACCGCGTCTCGCGCCCGATCTCGATGGCGTCCTCGTGCCCGGCGGTCGCGACGAGGGCCGTGACGGCGCCCTTCCGCTCGATGAGCGCGTTGGTCACGAGCGTCGTGCCGTGAATCACGTAGCGGAGCTCGCGGGCGGCGACGCCGGCGCGCGCGAGCGCGCGCCGCACGCCGTCCATGACCCCGGCGGCCGGCTCCTTCGGCGTGGTGAGCACTTTTTCGAGCACGGTCGTGGCGCCGGCCGCGTCGAGCAGCACGACGTCGGTGAAGGTGCCGCCGATGTCGACGGCGAGTTGCCACTGACTCATGGGGTCTTCCTATCCTCCCAGGTAGTGCGCGCGCACGTCGGCGTTTTCCAGCAGCTCGCGGCCCGTGCCCTCGAACCGGTTGCGGCCGAGCTCGAGCACGAAGGCGCGATGCGACACCGACAGCGCTTTCTTCGCGTTCTGCTCGACCATCAGGACCGTGGTGCCCCCGGCGTTGATGGCGGCGATCGTGTCGAAGATGACTTCGACCATCCGCGGATCGAGCCCGAGCGACGGCTCGTCCACCAGCAGGAGCCGCGGCGTCAGCAGGAGCGAGATCGCCATCTCGAGAATCTGCTGCTGGCCGCCCGACAGCGTCCCCGCCGCGGCGTGGCGCTTGCCCGCCAGGACGGGGAACCGCGCGTACAGCGCGTCGATGTCCGACCGGATGCGGTCGTCGCGGCGCAGGTAGGCGCCCATCTGCAGATTCTCGTCCACGGTCATCGCCGGAAAGTTGCAGCGTCCCTGCGGCACGTAGCCGATCCCGCGCGCGAGCACCTTCACGGGCGGCTGTCCCGCGATGTCGTCACCGGCGAACCGGATCCGGCCGGCGCGCGGCGCCACCATGCCGAAGACCGTCCGGAGCAGCGTCGACTTGCCGGCGCCGTTCGCGCCGATGATCGAGACGACGTCGCCGGCGCGCACGCGCAGCGAGACGCCGCGTAGCACGTCGACCTCGTCGTAGCCGGCGACGACCTCGTCGAGCTCCAGCAGCGGCGCCCCGTCACCTCCCAAGGTACGCCTCGCGCCTCAGTCCACCATCAGCACGGAGACGTCGAGCGCGCGACCGAGGATCGCGAAGTCCTGCCGGTTCGTCGTCACGACCGTGGCGCCGTAACGACGGGCGGTGAGGGCGATCAGGACATCGTTCTGAAAGTCGCGACGCTTGTTCGTGTCCCAGTCACGGGAGTCGCCGATCGCCTGGATCAGCCGTCCCGCCTCCCACCAGTCTTCGTCGAGCGGCGCCCACCACGTCGTCGCGACACGCGCGAGACGCTCGACGAACTTGCGGGCGTCACCGGTTCGGGCGCCGCGACGAAGTTCTGACAGGACGACCGCCGACTGCCGGACAATGAACGTTCGCCGTACCTCGGCGAGGACGTCGTCGTGCTTGCGGTGCTCCCAGTAGTCGATGTAGACGCCGGTGTCGATCACCGCCCATCGCATCTCAGGGGCGAAGGCTGCCCGGCTTCAAGCGGCCGCGCGTCGACGTCATGAATCGCCAGAAGGCCTCCATTTCAGCGACCCGCTCGAGCGACATGCGGACGGCTTCGGCGTCGGTCTTGACGCCCAGCGCTCGCTTGGCCCGCCGAACCGCCGTCTCGTCGATGAAAAAGGCTTTCCTTTTGAGAGTCGCTGTTCGCGCCATGGCGCCCACCTCCTGGCAGTGGTCTAACAGGCATACATGGTACCTCGACCAGGCATACCACTGTCACCTCCCAAAGTACGCCTCGATCACGCGCGGGTCGCGCCGGATCGCGTCCGGCGTTCCCTCGGCGATCTTCTGGCCGTGGTCGAGCACGACGATCCGCTGCGACACGTCCATCACCACGTCCATGTTGTGCTCCACGAGCAGCACCGTCTTGCCCTGGCGGTGCAGCCCGAGGATGTGGTCCTTCATCTGGTTGATCATCGTCGGGTTCACGGCGGCGGCGGGCTCGTCGAGCAGCAGCAGCTCGGGATCGGGCATGAGGGCGGCGGCGAAGGCGAGCAGCTTGCGCTGCCCGTACGACAGGCTGCCGGCCGGCGCGTCGGCCCTGGCGCCGAGCCCGACCAGGTCGAGCAACGTGCGCGCGCGCGCGATCGCGTCGGCTTCGAGACGGCGCACGCGCCGCGTCCGCACGAGGCGCGCGAAGAAATCCTCCTCCTGGTGCTGCTGCAGGAACACGAGCAGGTTCTCGAGCGCGGTCAGCCGCCCGAACACGCTGACCTGCTGGAACGTGCGCGAGATGCCGAGTCGCGCGACCCGGTGGGGCGCGGCCCGCGTCACGGTGCGGCCGTCGAACGCGACGTGGCCGGCGTCGGAGGCGAGGTAGCCCGTCACGCAGTTGAAGAGCGTGGTCTTGCCGGAGCCGTTCGGCCCGATCAGGCTCACCAGCTCGCCGCGCTCGACGGTGAGGTCGACGGCGTCCACGGCGGTGACGCCGAGGAAGCGCTTCACGAGGCCGCGGATCTCGAGCAGCGCCATCAGCGCGCGCTCGCCCGGCGGCGGACGAGCCCTTCGAGGCCTTCCGGCGAGCGGACGACGATGACGAGCAGCAGCGCGCCGTAGATGACGAGCCGCCACGTGGGCGCCAGGCGCAGCACCTCGGGCAGCGCGGTGAACAGCACGGCGCCGACGAGCACCCCGCGCATCGTGCCGACGCCCCCGAGGAAGACGATGACGAGCAGGTTCACCGTCAGGGCGACCGTCATCTCTTCGGGGCACATCACGGACAGGTAGTGGACGTAGAGCGCCCCGATGCCGCCGGCGAGCGCGCCGCCGATGGTGAACGCGAGCATCCGGTAACGGAGCGGGTCGATGCCGGCCGACGCGGCGAGCACCTCGTTGTCGCGCACGGCGTGGAACGCGCGGCCGAGCCGGAACGTCGTGAGCAGCCGGTACAGCACGAGCACCACGCCGAGGGCGGCGAGCGCCAGCCAGTAGTACGCGGGCAGCGTCGCGATCGCGAGCGCCGGGCCGCCGGGCACGCCGACCACGGGCTTCGGGATGCCGGTGATGCACAGCGGCCCGCGCGTCACCTCGACCCAGTTCGTCGCGACGATCCAGGCGACGAGCGCGAAGCCGAGCGTGCCGACGGCGAACGCGTGCTCCACGAGGCGGAACAGCGGCACGCCGGCGAGCGCGGCGACGAGGCCCGCGGCGACGACGGCGGCGGCGAGGTCGGCGGCGAACGGCCAGGCGGCGCGCGTGGACAGGATCGCCGCGGTGTACGCGCCGACGCCGAAGAAGGCCGGGTGCGCGAGCGACAGGCTGCCCACGTGGCCGACGACCAGGTCGTACGACAGCGCGAGCGCCGCGAACAGCGCGGTGAAGATGAGCACGTGCACGACGTAGCGCTGCTGGCCCGGCGCCATCGTCGCGGCCAGCCATGGCGCGGTGACGGCGAGCGCGACGAGCGCGATGCCGGCGATCGCGCGCGGAGTCTTCAGATGCCGATCCGCCGGCCGAAGAGGCCCTGGGGCCGCCAGAGCAGGACCGCGATCATGATGACGAAGGCGAACGCATCCTTGTACGCGTACGAGACGTAGCTGCCCGCGAACGATTCCGTGACGCCGATCAGGAAGCTCGCCGCGATGGCGCCGTTGACGTAGCCGAACCCGCCGGTGACGACGGCGGCGAAGGCCTTGAGCGTGAGGCCGGTGCCCATGTCGGGAAAGATGTTGAACAGCGGCGAGACGAGGGCCGCCGCCGCCGCCGCGAGCGCCGCCGAGACCGCGAACGCGACCATCGCCACGCGCTGGACGTCGACGCCGACCACCGCGCACGCTTCGCGGTTCTGCGACATCGCCCGCATGGCGCGGCCGGCCCGCGTCCGCGTGACGAACCGGTGGAGCGCCCAGAAGATGACGAGCGCCGCGGCGAGCACGAGCACCCGCTGCCACGCCATGCGCAGGCCGCCGATGTCGAGGATGCGCGACGACAGCGCCGTCGGCACCTCCTTCGGCTGCGTGCCGAACACGATGATCGCGAGGTTCGTGAGCACGATCGACGTGGCGAGCGTGGCGATGAGCTGGACGTGCCACGAGTGCGGCAGGATCGCGCGGATGACGGTGCGCTGGTAGACCATGCCGAAGAGGATCATGACGGCCGGCGCGAGCAGGCCGGCGAGCGGGTACGGCACGTCCAGCTCGCGGTACGCGAACCAGAACACGTAGGCGCCGAGCATGAAGAACTCGCCGTGCGCGAAGTTGATGAGCCGGGCGACGCCGAGCATGAGCGCGAGCCCGGCGGCGACCATGGCGTACATGGACCCGAGGGTCAGGCCATGCACGAGCAGCTCGAGGAGGTCGGCGATCACCCGCGAGTCACTCGAGAACCCGCAACGAGAATCCCTTGTGGCGGCGGATCAAGAGAAAGTCCTCGCGATTCCGCGTCAGCACCATCGCGCCGATCCGCCGGGCACTGAGCGCGATCAGGATGTCGTTCAGCAACGCCGGGAGTTTCGACCTCCAGCCGCGGTCGCGGCGCTCGATCGCGGCCATCAGCGCCGCTGCCTCGGTCCAGTCGTCGAACGTGGGCGTCACGATGCGGCCCGTGCGCTCCAGAGGGCGGATGAAGTCCTCGACGTACGCGCGGCTGCGGCGGTCGGCGGCGGCGACCATGAGTTCGCAGGCGACAACCGCTGAGAGGTACGTCGCGGGCAGGAGTGGGAAGAACGCCGACCGGAACTGATCACGCCGGCCCGCCGAGCGGGAGGCGTCCACGTAGACGTTCGTGTCGAGCAGGTACTTCACCGGTAAATCGTGCGGAACCGTCCCTCCCGCAAGAGCCTGTCGAGGGCGTCCTCGATCTCCCGGTCGTCAACGGCCTTGCGCAGCGCCTTCTGGATCGCCTCCGTATCGGTCTTCGCGTTGAAGACCCGCCGAGCGGCTGCGATGCTCCGGCTGTCGAGGTTGTACGTCTTTTTTCTCACCGCGGGCTTCATCGGGCCCCCTCGTCGATACAGATGCTTTGATGTTTGCGTCAGTATCGCACGGACGAGTCGTGACGTACGAGCGCGCGCGATCCTCGACCTCATGGAAGCCCGGCACCGAGTCGATCTCGACGGCCCGCCGAGGACGCCTGGCGTACTGGCGATCCATGCTGGCGATATGGCAGTATGGCGGTATGGTCAAGGTCACGTACACGTTCGATGACGAAACGGTGGACCGCGTCCGTCGCATCTCCGCCCGGCTGGGCAAGCCGCAAAGCATGGTCGTTCGCGAAGCGATCAAGGAGTACGAGGCCCGCGCCGACCGGCTGAGCGACGACGAGCGGACGCGCATGCTCGGTGCTCTCGATCGGCTGATGCAGGAACCGCCCACCCGCTCCGACGCCGCGGTCGAGACCGAGCTTCGCGAGATTCACGCCGCACGCCGTCGCTGGAGCCGTCGCGGTCGCCGTCGCTCGTGATCGTCGTCGACACGTCCGTGCTGGTCGATGCGCTGACGGGCCGCCGCCGCTCGGGACCGGCGCTCCGCCAGGCCATCGGCAACGGTGAACGGCTCGTCGTGCCCTCCCTCGTGCTGTACGAGTGGCTCCGGGGACCGCGCGAGCCTGCCGAGCTGGCGGCCCAGGAAGCGGTGTTCCCGAAGGAGGCGGCGCTGCCCTTCGGCCCGCCGGAGGCCGTCGTCGCCGCGCGACTCTATCGCGAGGTCCGAGGGGCCAGGGCGCGTGCCGCCGATCTGGCGATCGCCGCCTGCGCCCTGACCCACTCGGCGCCCATCTGGACGTTGAATCCCGACGATTTCCGCGATATTCCGGGGCTCGATCTCTTCGAAGGCCCCGCCTAGTTCAGCAGGGCCGGGCTCGTCGGCAGCTTTTCCAGGATCCGAAGCTTCCCGTCCTGGATCTCGAGCAGGATCATGTTGATCCACGCCTGGTGGTTCTGATCGAACTTGATCGGGCCGACCGGCGAGTCCTTCACGTCCACTTCCGTGAGCGCCTGGCGGATCGTCGCGCGGTCGATCTTGCCGTGCTTCTTCTGCGCGATCTCGAGCGCGGGCACGACCGCGTACTTGAGCGTGATCGCGGCGAGCGAGCCGTGGATGCGCGGCGGAATGTTGTGGCGCTCCTGCCACTTCCGGTCCCACTCCGGGTCGAGCCCCGTGACCCAGTAGCTCGCCTCGATGATGCCGTCGCCGAGCTTCGGGTTGTCCCGGACCTGGTGCAGGAACTCGGCGGACGCGAGGCTGCCCCGCGCGTAGATCTTCTGCGTCATGCCGAGCTCGCGGAACTGCCGCATGAACGGCGCGCCGTCGCTGGCGAGGATGACGGCGAGGATCGCCTCCGCGCCCGTCCGCTTGAGCCGCGCGAGCACCGGGCGGTAATCCGGCTGACCCGGATCGAAGAACTCCGTCGACGCCGTCTTGATCCCGGCCTTCTTGAACGCGACGTCGTAGGCGGTCGCGGCGCCGCGGCCGAAGTCGTTGTTCATGGCCAGGATCGACGCGGACTTCACGCCCTTCTTCGCCATGTACTTCGCGAAGGTGTGGGCCATGATCTCGTCGTCGAGCGCCACGCGGAACGTCCACTCGTTGCCGCCCTTGCCGCTGAGCTTCCTGATGTCCGCGTGCGAGCACGATTCCACGACCATCGGCACGCCGATCTCCTTCACGACGGGCATGGCGCCGAGGCACGCGCCGCTGTGCGTCTGGCCGATGATGACGTCCACCTTGTCGACGTCGGCCAGCTTGCGGACGGCGCTGACCGCCTCGCCCGGCTGCGCCTTGTTGTCGGCGAAGTACGCCTCGAGCTTGCGGCCCATGACGCCGCCCTTCGCGTTGATCTCCTCGACGGCGAGCGTGGCGCCCCACTTCACGCCTTCACCGGTGATGGCGGCCGGGCCGCTCATCGCCGAGCCGAAGCCGATCCGGATGGGCGGCGCCTGCGCGGCACCGTGGAACGGCAGCGCGGCGACGAGCAGCAGGACGAGAGCGAGTGCGATGCGCATGGCATGTCCTCCTTGGGATCTCATTACATGGGGGGCTCCGGGCGCCCCCCAAGCCCCCCTGGCGCTCGGAGCGCCCCGGCGAAGCCGTGGCACTCCTCGATCACGGGGTTCCTTCACGGTCTCACGCGACCTGGGGAATGACCTCGCGCCCGAAGAGGTCGATCGCCTCCTGCATCTCGGGCACGGTGTTGGCGACGAAGAGAATGCCGGCGCACGTGGTGACGCCGGCCCGCTGGTAGCGGCGGATCTGCTCGCAGATCTCGTCCGGGCTGCCGATCAGGTTGCGCTGCTCGAAGCCGCCGGTCTGCTCGCGGAGCGTCGACCGCTTGAGCGACTCGAGGTGCCGGTAGAGCTGCGACGCGTGGAAGCGCCGCACCGCTTCATCGTGCGTGCGGCCGATCGAGCACGCGAACTGCGGCGCGATGTCGATGGCGCCCGCGTCGCGGCCCGCCTTGGCGGCCGCGCGCCGCACGTCCTCGACGCCACGCTCGATTTCCTCCGGCGAGAGCACCGCGGGCATCCAGCCCTCGCCGTATTCGCCGGCGCGCCGGCGCACCTCCGCGTGGTTGCCTCCGGCGTACATCGGCAGCGGCGACTGCCGCGGCTTCGGGAAGCACTCGACCTCCTCGAAGCGGACGTGACGGCCGCGGAACGTCGCCTTCCGCTCGGTGAAGAGCTGGCGCAGCGCGCGCATGCCCTCGTCCACGAGGTCGCCGCGCCGGACGGCCTTCGCGTCCGGAAAGAGCGCCTCGTACTCCTCGCGATACGCGCCGGTGCCGACGCCGAGGATGACGCGCCCGCCCGAGAGCTGGTCGAGCGTGGCCACCTGCTTGGCGAGCACCGGCATGTTGCGCATCGGCAACACGATGATGCCGGTGGCGAGCCGGATGCGCTCGGTCCGCGCCGCCACCCAGGTGAAGGTGATGAGCGGCTCGTAGAAATTCGGCGGATCGGGCCACTCGCGCTGCACGTACCGCTGCGTGGTCATGTGGTCGTTGCCCCAGACCGAATCGAAGCCGACGCGCTCGGCGAGCCGCGCGGTCGGCAGGATGTCCTCCGGCTTCGCGAATGGGACGGGATACATCATGCCTTCGATGCACGTCGGGATGTGGACGCCGAACTTCATCGGGGTCGCATCTCCTTCCAGGCGGGCGCGAGTTCGCGGCCGAGTCGCTCGAGCTGTGGCGCCAGGTCCGCGCCCGGCGGCACGACGGCGATCGGCAGGTCGAGCCCGGCGGCGGCCCACCGCGCGAGCGCGGCGCGGCAGTCGGCCGGCGTGCCCGCGACGGCGAACGTGTCGACGAGGTCGTCGGTGACGAGCCCGGTCGCGACGCGGCCGGCCCGCAGCGCGTCGCGAAATGGCAGCGTGCGCTCGGCGCCGACGCCGGCGTCCTCCAGGATCGACTGGCCGTGCAGCACGCCGAGGTAGCGCGCGAGCACCGGACGCATCCACGCGCGCGCTTCGCGGCGGTCGTCGCTCACGGCGACCGGCAGGTACGCGACGACACGGAAGTCGGCTCGCCCCGGCGCGGCGTCACGCACACGGCGCACGTGCGCCGGCGATGCCAGGATGGACGCGTGCACGCCGTCGGCGACCTCGGCGGCGAGCGCGAGCGCGCGCGGGCCCTTGACGCCGAGCAGGATCGGGATCGGCGCGGGCGGCGGCGATTCGAGCGCGACGTCGTTGACCGTGAAGCATTCGCCGGCGAACGTCACGCGCTCGCCGGCGAGCAGCGCGCGGACGATCGCGACCGCTTCCCGCAGTCCGCGGAGCGGCGTCTTGAACGGAATGGCCATCTGTCCCTCGATCCAGTTGCGGTTCGAGGTGCCGAGGCCCAGGACGACGCGGCCGGGGGCGACGCCGGCGAGCGCCGCGGTTTCCATCGCGACGAGCGCGGGGTGCCGCGTGTACGGGTTCACGACGCCGAGGCCGATGGTCACGCGCCCGGTCACGGCCGCGGCCGCCGCGGCCAGCGTGTAGGCGCCGGGATGAAAGTAGTCCTCGATGATCCAGACGCTGCCGAGGCCGGCGCGTTCCGCAGCGCGCGCGTGCTCCACGGCGCGGCCGGGCACGCCGTGCCCCATGAGGGCGACGCCGAGGCCGTCGATCCAGATCGGACGCTCAGGCATCGTCGCCCAGCGTGACGCCGTACACGGATCGCAGCGTGTCGAGCGCCGCGTCGAGGTCCGCCGGGACCACCGGCACGTCGCCCTGGTGGCGCGCCGTCGGCGCCGGGTCTTTCAGACCGCCGGCGGTGATGACCGCCACGACCGAGTCATCGCGCCCGATCGCGCCGTCCGCGCGAAGCCGCTGCACCGCGGCGACGGGCGCGACCGACGACGGCTCGGCGTAGAGGCCTTCCTCCGCGGCCATGCGCGCCTGCCACGTCATCAGCTCGTCGTCCCGGATCGCCACCGCGACGCCACGCGACGCGCGCAGGGCGTGCAGCGCCTGGTACGTGCTCTGGGTCGCGCCGATCGACGCGGCGATGCTGTCGTGCGTCTTCGGCACGTCGAGCAGCCGGTCGCCGCCGGCGGCGAGCGTGGCGGCGAGCGAGCCGTAGATCTCCGCGGCGACGAGCCGCGGTGATCGCGCGATCCATCCGAGGCGCCGCAGGTCCTCGAAGCCCTTCCAGACGCCGTACAGCGCGTCGCCATAGCAGACGGGGAGGACGCACCAGTCGGGCGCCTGCCAGTCGAGCTGCTCGGCGATCTCGTACGCGAGCGTCTTGTAGCCCTCGATGCCGAGCGGGTTGCTGCCGACGACGGGCGCGACGAACGGCGACGTCGGAAACCACCCGAAGCGCTGGACGCCCGCCTCGAGCAGCTTCCACCGATCCGCCTTGTCGCGCACCGCGACCACGAGCGCGCCGTACGCGCGCATCTGCGTCACCATCGGCCCCGCGGCGGCCTGGAAGGTGAAGACGACGCAGGGAAGGCCGGCGCGCGCGGCATACGCCGCGACCGCCGCGCCGGCGTTGCCGGAGGACGACGAGGCGATCACGCGCGCGCCGAGCGTGCGTGCGGCGGACACGACGACCGTCGCCAGGCGATCCTTGAACGACCACGTGGGATTGCGCGACTCGTCCTTGACGTAGAGTCGCGCGCCGAACGCCGCGCCGAGACGCGGGGCGGGGACGAGCGGTGTCAGACCTTCGCCGAGCGACACGGCGTCGCGCGCGTCGACGGGCAGGAACGCGGCATACCGCCACAACGTCAGCGGGCCGGACGCGACCGCGCCGCGCGTGATCCCGGCGAACGCGTCCGGCGCATACGTGACGGTGAGGTTCGCCGGCGCCTCGCCGCGACACCGCTCGCAATCGACGGCGTACCGCGAGATCGGGTACGCCGCGCCGCAGCGGACGCAGGCGAGGCCGGCCGGCGATGCCATCGGCGCTACTCCTTGGGCAGCTTCAGCTTCTCGACCACCTTGCCGACCGCGGTCGTCTCCGTCTCGAGCAGCTTCGCCGTGCCGGCGGGATCGCGATAGTCGAGGTGCATCCCGGCCTTCTCGAGCCCGGCCGCGAGCGCCGGGTCCTTCGCGACCTGCGCCATGGCCTTCACGAGCTGCTCGACGATCGGCTTCGGCGTCGCCGCCGGCGCGTAGAGGCCCATCCAGATGTTCAGCGACGCGTCCGGGAAGCCCTTCTCGGTCATGGTCGGCACGTTCGGGAACGCCGCCACGCGCTTCGGCGCCGTGGTGACGAGGGCGACGAGATCGCCCGAGCGGATCAGCGGGGACAGCGAGCCGAAGCCGCTCGTCGCGACCGTCACGTGGCCGCCCATGATCGCGTTCTTCACGGGGCCGGTGCCCTGGAAGGGCACGTGGACGAGGTCCAGCCCGTACGCGAGCTTGAAGAGCTCCATCGTGAAGAACGACACCGTGCCGTACCCGGCCGAGCCGTAGTTCAGCTTGCCGGGATTCTTCTTCGCGTAGCCGACGAACTCCTCGAGCGTCTTCGCCGGGCTGGTGCCGCGCACCGTGATGACGCCGAGGTCGACCGCGAACGCGCCGATCGGCGTGAAGTCGCTGCGCTTGTACGGCAGCTTCTTGAGATGCGGGCTGATCGTCAGCACGGAGTTGGTCGACACGTACAGCGTGTGGCCATCCGGCTTCGCCTTCGCGGCGAAGTCCGCGCCGACGGCGCCGCCGCCGCCTGGCTTGTTCACGACGACGACGTTCTGCTTCAGGAGCGACGACATCAGCGGCGCGAGCACGCGCGCGCCGCTATCCGCCGGGCCGCCGGCCGGGAACGAGACGATGAACTCGACCTCGCGCGACGGGTACTCGGCGGCGGCCGCCTCGCCTGCGACGGTCACCGACGCCAGCAGCACCAGCAGGAGCGAAACCATACGAGTGGTCGACAGACGGATCATTGAGTCCTCCCTTGGATCGGATGAGATGAAGATGCGAACGAGTCAGCGGTCATACCGGAGCCTGTTGCGACGGCGCGATGATGGACAGTCCGGGCAGTCCCGCGGCGATGCGCCGGAATTCCGCGACGTTCGAGGTCACGAGCGCGGCGCCGATCTGCCAGGCGGTGAGCGCGATCAGCAGGTCATCCATGGGGCCGAGCCGATCGGAACGCCCGCGGCGCGCGCCATAGAGTAAGCGGAACAGTCGCCCCGCACGATCGAAAAGCGGCGGCGTCGGCGCCAGGATATGGACATCCTGTGTACACAGTCTAGCGCTTTCCCCGAAACACCCCGATGACGTCCTTCGCGAACCACTCCATCTGCTCGAGCATCTCGGCGACGGAGTCGTGCGGGAACTGCAGCGCGCAGACGTGGTCGACGCCGGCGGCGGCCAGGAACTCGAGCTTCTCGAGCAGGCTCGCGGGGCTGCCGATCAGGTTGTTCGCTTCCGCCAGCGCCGGGTCGCGGCCCGTGTGGGCGAGCGAGCGCCGGTGCCGGACCATGCCGGTCTGGCGGTATCGCGCCGCGGCATCTTCCGGCGTGGCGCCGAGCATGACCGTGAACTGCACCGCCGCCTCGACCTCCTTCGGATCGCGCCCGGCTTCCGCGGTGAGCCGGCGAAGCAGCGCGGTCCGCGTCTTCACCTCGTCGAACGGGCGCCAGCCCGGCAGCCAGCCCTGGCCGAGTCGCGCCGCGCGCGACACCGCCGTCTCGTTGTGGCCGCCGACGTAGATGGGCAGGGGACGCTGCACGGGCTTCGGCGCGAGCTCGACGCGCTCGAACGCGACGTGCGCTCCGGCGTACGACGCCTCACGTTCGGTGAAGAGCAGCCGCAGCGCCGCGAGCCCCTCGTCCATCAGGTCGCCGCGCCGGGCGGCACGCCGGCGCGGCCACTGCGCTTCGAATTCTTCCCGGTACGCGCCGATGCCGACGCCGAGGATCACGCGGCCGCCGGTCATGCGGTCGAGCGTCGCCACCTGCTTGGCGAGCAGCACGGGATCGCGCAGCGGCAGCACGATGACCGCGGTGCCGAGATGCACGCGCTCCGTGTGCGCGCCGACGGTGGCGAGCGTCACGAGCACTTCGTAGAAGTTCGGCGCCTCGCTCCAGTGCTGCTTCACGTACGGAGCGGCGGTGACGTGATCGTTGCCCCACACGCCGTCGAAGCCGAGCCGCTCGGCGGCCTGCGCGAGACGGATGAAGTCGGCCGGCGCGACGGCGAACGGAACCGGGTTGACGAGGCCTTCGGTGCACGTCGGCAGCTGCACGCTGACGCGCATCAAGTGTCCTTCCCGAGCGCGGCGAGCGCCGCGCGTCGCGTTTCGTCCGGCGTGTACAGGCCGGCGAGCACGATCTCGTCCAGCCCGGCTGCGCGGTAGGCGTCGAGCCGTTCGCGGACCTCGCCGGCCGTGCCGCAGGCGGCGTGGCGGCGCACCGTGTCGTCGCTGACGAGCGCTTCGGCCGCGGCGAAATCCTCGCGCGCGAACGCCCCGCGCACCGCGTCCTGGTCGAGGCGGGCGCCAGCGAGCTCGAGGTTCCGCGCATGGTGCGGCGCGCGCAGCGTGATCGCCAGCTGGCGGCGGAACCGGCCGAGCGCGTCCCCGGTACGGTCCGCGACGAACGAGTACACGAGGCTCGCGCGGTGGATCCGCCGCCCGCGCGCGCCGCGGTCGACGTGGTCGAGCGACCACCGCACGAATTCCGGGGACGACGCCGTCGACAGCACGACGCCGTCGGCGATGCGTCCCGCGAGTTCGAGCGTGCGGGGACGCGTCGCCGCGAGGTAGATCGGCACGTCGTGACGGCCGGTGAACATGCGGCGGCCGCGAAGCCGCACGCGATCGCCGGCATACGCCGCCGGTTCGCCGGAGAGCAGGAGACGGACCGCTTCCACGGTTTCCGCGAGCGCGCTGGCCGGCGCGGCCGGCTGGACACCGGCGTCGGCCAGATCACCGGGCGCGCCGGTGCCGATACACAGGATCACGCGGCCCGGCGCGAGCTCGTCGAGGGTGGAGGCCGCCATCGCCATGTGCACGGGATGCATGACGTGCGGGCTCACCGCCATGAGCGTCGCGCGTGCGGACCGTGTCGCCGCGAGCACGACCGCCGCCGACGCGAAGGGATCACGCAGGAAGAGATGGCTGGAGACCCAGAAGGCCTGGACACCGGCGTCCTCCGCCGCCACCGCCTGCGCGCGCAAGCGGTCGAGGGGGTTGCGACCGTCGAAGGCGACGCCGAGCGCGCTCACACGATCCTGAGCTCGTTGCCGAGCGACGTCAGCGGTTCGGCGCCATGCGCGCGCACGACCACCGTGTTCTCGAGCTGCAGGCCGGCGAAGCCGAGCTCGTAGTACGGCGTCTCGACGCAGAGCACCGTGTTCTCCTCGATCAGCTCGTCCGACTTTGGCGCCAGATCCGGCGCATCGTAGTTGTTGATGCCGATGCCGTGGCCGGTGTGGCTGCGCTCGAAGTGGGCAATGCCTTCCTTCTTCACGGTGTCCATCGCGATGCGAAAGACGTCGGCGCAGCGCACGCCGGGCCTGATGGCCTCGATCGCGCGCTCGGCGCCCGCACGCAGCGCACCGTAGTAACGCTTCACGCGGTCGCCAGGGTCCCCGAGCGCCGCGATGCGCGCGATGTCCGACCGGTACCAGCGATAGCGCACGCCGCCGTCGAAGCGGATGACCTCGCCGGCGACGAGCCGCCGGTCGCCGGCCTGGCAGTTCGACAGCGCGCTCCGCGGCCCGCTGCCGATGCACATCGACGACACCGGCACGCCGCCTTCGGTGATGACGGTGCGGTCGAACTCGGCCATCAGGTCGCGCTCGGCGACGCCGGGCTTCGCAAGCCGCAGCGCGGCGACGATGCCGTGCTCGGTGGCGCGGACGGCGCCGCGCAGGCGCTCGATCTCCTCGGACGTCTTGATCGTGCGGATCGCGCGGAACACGCGGCCGCCGGGGACGATGTCGGCGTGCGGCAGCTCCTGCCGCACTTTCTCGAGCAGCGCCGGCTGAATGCCGGTCTCCTCGATGGCCAGGCGCGCGCGGTCGAGCTTGCGGTCGCGCAGCGCCGCGACGAGCGCGGACGCGGCGTCACCGTGATCCGGTGCCTTCAGGAGCGCGGCGTAGCGGCGATCGAGGTCCGACAATGCGTCGCCGTCGGTCTTCGTCGCGAAGAACCCGTAACGATACGCCTCGGTCACCCACGACTCGCCGTCCACGACGTGATCGAGGTTGCCGGAACCCGCGATCAGGCACGGCGAAGCACCGCCGTCGGCGGGAATGACGGCGTACACCTGCGGGCCACCGGGACGCGCCCAGTGCGACATCGCCCAGTAGCCGGACGCATACGTGACGTTGTCGGGCGACGTCGCGACGAGCGCGTCGATCGACTGGTCGGCCATGATCTTGCGAGCGCGTGCCTCGTTGAACACCATGGTATGCACTCCTATCAAAATGGGGGCCCCGAAATGGCCCCCAAACCCCCAAACGCTCGGAGGCGCCCCGGGTAACCCGGGACGCCCCTCGGTTTCTCTTCTATCCCCCTGACGCCGAGCGGGTCAAGGTAAGGGCGCTTTTGAGCGGACGGACCAGCGCGGGCGCGACCATGATGACGATGGCGATCGCCAGCAGCACGCCGGCGATCGGACGATCGATCAGGATCGCGAAGCTGCCGCGCGACATGAGCAGCGACTGGCGGATCGATTCCTCGGCGAGCTTGCCGAGCACGAACGCGAGCACGAGCGGCGCCGGCTCGTACCGGAGCTTCCGCATCGCGTACCCGACCGCGCCGAAGACGACCATGATGACGACGTCCCAGATGTTGCCGGAGACGCCGTAGACGCCGATCACCGAGAACAGCAGCACGAGCGGAAACAGGATCGCGTACGGCACGCGCAGCAGCTGCACCCACAGCCCGATCAGCGGCAGGTTCAGGATGAGCAGCATCACGTTGCCGACGTACATGCTCGCGACCACGCCCCAGAAGAGCTGCGGGTGCTCGTTGATGAGGAGCGGCCCCGGCTGCACGCCCTGGATGAGGAAGGCGCCGAGCAGCACCGCCATGACGACGTTCGGCGCGATGCCGAGCGTCAGGAGCGGGATCATCGAGCCGCCGGTCGCGGCGTTGTTGGCCGCTTCCGGCCCGGCCACCCCTTCGATCGCGCCGGTGCCGAAGCGTTCGGGATGCCGCGACACGCGCTTCTCCAGGCCGTACGAGATGAAGGTCGGAATGATGGCGCCGATGCCGGGCAGGATGCCGAGGAAGAAGCCGAGCACGCTGCCGCGGGCGATCGGCGCCGCCGAGTCCTTCCAGTCCTGCCGCGTCGGAAAGAGTCCGCGGATCTTCGTCTTGAACACTTCCTGCTTGAGCCCCTGCTCGATGTTGACGAGCACTTCCGCGACGCCGAAGAGCCCCATGATCATCGGCACGAGGCCGATGCCGTCGGACAGCGTGATCGAGCCGAACGTGAAGCGCGGCGTCGCGTTGATCGGATCGAGGCCGACGGTGCCGAGGAAGAGCCCGAGCAGCGCCATCAGCACCGCCTTGAGCCGCGAGCCGCTCGCGAGCCACGTGATCATCGTGAAGCCGATGAGCAGGAGCGCGAAGATCTCGGGGGGGCCGAAGCCGAGCGCCGCGCGCGCGAGCGGCGGCGCGAGGAGCATGACGCCGAGCACGCTCAGCGTGCCCGCGATGAACGACCCGAACGCCGAGATGCCGAGCGCCGCGCCGGCGCGGCCCTGGCGCGCCATCCGGTAGCCGTCGAGACACGTGACGACGGACGCCGCCTCGCCCGGGATGTTGACGAGGATCGACGTCGTCGACCCGCCGTACATCGCGCCGTAATAGATGCCGGCCATCATGATGATCGACGCCGTCGGCGACATCGCGAACGTCGCCGGCAGCAGCAGCGACATCGTCGCGACCGGGCCGACGCCGGGCAGCACGCCGATCAGCGTGCCGATGAAGACCCCGACGAAGCAGGCGACGAGGTTCGCCGGCTGCAGCGCGACCGCGAACCCGAAGCCGACCGACTCGAACATCAAAAGCCCCAGGGGCCGATCGGCAGGCGGACACCGAGCCAGATCCGGAAGACGACGTGGGTGACGGCGACGGTGACGGCGGCGCCGCCGAGCGCGACGATCCAGCGGTGCGGCTCGATCACGCGAAAGAGGAACGTGATCAGCAGGAACGTCGCGACGCCGAACCCGACGGCGTCGAGCGCGAAGGCGTAGACGAGCAGGGCCACGAGCGTGGCCGCACCTCGTGCGAAGCGACCGGCCGAGGCCTCGGCGTTGGCCGTCGGCTCGTGACGCTCACGGAACGAGCGCACGAGGACCGCGGCCGCGACGAGCGTCAGCCCGACCGCGAGACACATCGGAAAGAAGCCGGCCGCCGGTCGCGTGATGCTTCCGAACGGCAGCGTGCGTGCCTGCACGACCGCCGCGATGCCGAACGCGGTGAGGGCGGCCGCGGCCCACCGCTGGGCGCGGTCCGCGGTCGGTGACGTCACGGAGCGGTGGCGCGGGCCTCGCGCAGCCTGCGCTGCGCCGACCGCACGGCGGCGAGGATGCTCACGTACCCCGTGCAGCGGCAGATGTTGCCCCGCAGCCACGCTCGGACGGTGTCGGTCGACGCATCGGCCTGCTCGTCGAGCAGCGCCTTGACGGTCATGATCATGCCGGGCGTGCAGTAGCCGCACTGGAACGCGCTCGCTTCGAGAAACGCCTCCTGCACGGGATGCAGGCGGCCGTCGCGCGCGAGCCCTTCGATCGTCTCGACCGTCCGGCCGCGCGCTTCCCACGCGAGCACCGTGCAGGACGACACCGGCTGGCCGTCCAGCAGCACGGTGCACGCGCCGCACACCTGCGTGTCGCACGAGCGCTTCGTCCCCGTGAGTCCCAGCCGCTCGCGGAGCACGTCGAGCAGGAAATCGCCGGTGTCGATCTCGACGTCGACGGCGCGGCCGTTGACGGTGAACGGCACGCGCACGCGCTCCGGCCCGGAGACGTCCGTCATGCCGCGCTCCGCACGCGGCGCGCGGCGGCGGCCAGCGCACGCGAGGCGAGGACCGCGGCGACTTCGCGCTTGTACTCCGCGGACCCGTGCAGGTCGGACACGACGTCGAGATCCGCGAAGCCGCCGTCGCGCGCGTCGATGCCGGCGGCGAGCGCGGTGACCGACGTCCCGGCCAGCCGTGCTTCGAGCGCCGCGAGTCGCGCGGGCGTCGGGCCGATGCAGCCGACGGACACACGCGCTTCGGCGATCCTGTCGCCGGCCGGCACGATGAGCGCGGCGACGCCGACCGTCGGCCGTTCGTGAAATCCGAACTTCAGGTACGCGCCGACCGCGCGCGCGGGCGGCGCCGGCACCTCGATGCGCACGAGGACTTCGTCGGCGCGCAGCGCGGTCTCGTACGAGCCGACGACGAATTCGGCGAGCGGGAGCGTGCGCGCGCCGGTGGGCCCGGACAGGACGACGCGCGCGTCGTGGACGAGCAGCGCGGTCGACGGATCGGAGTGCGGCTCCGCGAAGCACAGGTTGCCGCCGAGCGTGCCGACGTTCCGCACGCGGACGTTCGCCACCTGCGCCTGCATGTCGGCGAGCACCGGGAATCGCGCGCGCAGGAGCGGGGAGCGCTCGAGGTCGCGGTGCGTGACCGTCGCACCGATGTCGAGCCGATCGCCGGCGTCGCGCAGCTCGCGCAGGGCGGCGATGCCCTTGACGTCGATCAGGTGCCGCCAGCGCCCGATCCCTTCCTTCATGACGAGCAACAGCTCGCTGCCGCCCGCGTAGATCGCGCCGTCGTCGCCGAGCTCGGCGCGCAGCTTCGCGGCCTCGGCGACGGTCGCGGGCTGGTGAATGGTGAGGGAACCGAGCATTACTTTGAGCTGGGGGCCCCGAAATGGCCCCCAGACCCCCAACGCTCGCAGCGCCCCGGGGAACCCGTGGCGCTTCTCGAATCGCGTATCTGGTTCATGACGCGTGCGCCGTGAGCATGTCGCCGAGCTGGCGGGCGAAGGCGTCGAGCACGTCGCGCGTCTTGCGGTGCATCACCGCCTGGCCGAGCGCCGCCAGCTTGCCGCCGACTTCGGCCTTGCCATCGAGCGTGAGCTGCGAGCCGCCGTCGGCCGGCGCGAGCCGCACGACGAGCGACATCCGGACGGGACTGCCGAGAATCGAGTCGCGGCCGGTCGCGGTGATCCGCAGCCGGCGATCGGCTTCCGACGGCTCGACGGTGACGTCGAGCGGAATCGTCACCGAGAACGGGCCGACGCGGTCCTTCACGGTTGCCTTGTAGCGTCGCTTCGGCTCGATCTCTTCGACGGTCTCGCAGCCGGGCAGGCAACGCGCCACGGCGGGCACGTCCCACAGCGCAGCCCACGCGCGATCCGGCGCGAGCGGCAGGTCGATGGTGCGGGCGAGATCGATCACGCCTTCGACCGAATCGGGATCATAGACTCGCCTCGCGCCGCGACGGCGCTGCGGCTCGCCCTGCCACGCGCAGCGCGCGCCACACGCGCTCCGGCGTCAGCGGCAGATCGCGGATGCGCACGCCCGTCGCCCGCGCGATCGCGTTCGCGACGGCGGGCGCGACGGGAATGCCGCCGCCTTCGCCCATGCCCTTGGCGCCGAACGGCCCGGTGCCGTCGGCGTTCTCGATGAGCACCGTCTCCATCGTCTCGGGCAGATCGGTGATGACGGGCACGCGGTACTCGAGCATCGTCGCGTTCAGCAGCGAGCCGCTCTCGGAATACACCATCTCCTCGAACAGCGTGTGGCCGAGGCCCATGACGACGGCGCCGATGTCCTGCGCCTCGCACTGCTGCGGGTTGATCGCGCGTCCGACGTCGGCGAGCGCCGTGTACGAGCGCAGCCGGACCTCGCCGGTCTCGCGATCGACTTCGACCTCGGCGCCGCCCATGCCGATTTCCCAGAACGCCGGCGACGGGCCGAGGTTGCGCACGTAGCCGCGGCCGATCACTTCGCCGGCGGGACGTCCGAACCATTCGCGAATCACCTGCGCGTACTCGACGGCGCGGCCGCCGACGTGGACGCTCCCATCGCCGATGGTGATGCCGTCGACGGGCACGCCCGCGCTCTCGGCCGCGAGCGCGCGCAGCTGGTCCTTGATGTCGCGGCACGCGCGCTGCACCGCGCTGCCGACGATCGCCGTGCCGCGCGAGGCGCCCGTCGACCAGTCGTACGGACCGTATCGCGTGTCGGGCGAGACCACGGTCACCAGCGAGTGGTCGATGCCGAGCTCTTCCGCGGCGATCTGCGCCAGCACGGTGTGGAGCCCCTGGCCGACCTCGACGGTGGAGCACAGCACGGTGACGCTGCCGTCGTAGTGCAGGCGGACGATCGAGGTCGAGATCGGCAGCTCGGCCGGATTCGCGATCGCGACGCCGACGCCACGACCGAGGGGGTTCGTCGTCTTCCGGCCGCCCTCGGTGAGGTCCATCGTCTTCGCCAGACGCTCGAGGTCGTCGCCGAGATCGGCGTCCATCGGCCGGAGGTCGGGGCGCACCGGCTCGCCGCGCTTCACGAGGTTGTGCAGGCGCAGCTCGACGGCGTCCATCCCGATCGCGTCGGCCGCTTCGTCCATGATCGATTCGGACGCCCACACGGTCTGCGGCCCGCCGATCGATCGATAGCTGCCGGCCGGCGTCGTGTTCGTGTACACGGCCTGCACGTCGATGTGGTAGTGCGGCACGCGGTACGGACCGAGCATGCGCACGCTGGCCTTGTCGGCGACGAGCGGACCGCTGTCGGCGTACGCGCCGGTGTCGAGCAGCACCCGGCAGCGCTTCGCCGTCAGCGTGCCGTCGCGCCTGAGACCGAGCGTGACGTGGCACGTCGCGCCGTTGCGGCGGTTCGTGCGCATCGAGCCTTCGACGCCGTTCAGCACCTTGACGGGTCGTCCGACCTTCCACGACAGCGCGGCCGCGAGCGGCTCGAGCTTCGGAAACGATTTGCCGCCGAACGAGCCGCCGACGTACGGCACGACGACCCGGATGCGATTGAGCGAGATGCCGAACGTATCGGCGAGCTCCTGGCGCAGCTGGTACGGATGGCCCGTGTTGGTCCACACGGTCACCTCGTCCGACGCGACGCTCGCGACCGCGCCGTGCGGCTCGAGCGTGTAGTGGAAGACGCGCGGGAACGTGTACGTCTGCTCGATCACGACGTCCGCTTCCGCCAGTCCGGCGTCGACGTTGCCCTGCTCGATGACGACGCGCGCGCAGATGTTCGTGCCGGGCACCGCGGGCCATCGACCCTGCCGGCCGAGCGGCGGCGCCGTCTCGTGGACCAGCGGCGCGCCCGTCGCGAGCGCGGCGTGCACGTCGACGGCGCACGCGAGCTCGTCGTACTCGACGTCCACGAGCGCCGCGGCGGCACGCGCGGTGCGCGCGTCCGTCGCCACGACGGCGGCGACGGGCTCGCCCTCGAAGCGCACCACGCCGCGCGCGAGCACCGGCTGATCCTTCGTATACGAGCCGAACCGTCGCGCGCCGATCTCACCGAGATCGTCCGTCGTGATGACGGCGAGCACGCCCGGTGTGGCGGCGGCCGGCGTCCCGTCGATGCGGACGATGCGCGCGTGCGCGTACGGACTGCGCACGAGCGCGGCGACGGCGGCGTTCGGGATCGTCAGGTCGTCGAGGTACTCGGCGGCGCCGGTGACCTTCGCGAGGCCGTCCTTGCGCACGACGGAGACGCCCACTTCTCGCAAGTCAGTCGTCATGGTGCTCGTGTCGGAACCACCGTCCGGAGAGGAATTCGGCGACGTCGCGCGATCGTAACACGGCGCCGCCGACGTGCGGCGACCCGCGACCCCGGGCGGCAGCGACCCCGCGAACGCTTGACCCGATCGGGCTACTGTACTAGTATATGCATACAGATGCCCACACGGATGAACCTCACGATCGACGCCCGCAGCCCGATCCCGATCCGGCGCCAGCTCACCGAACAGATCCGGCAGGTCATCGAAGCCGGCGGCGTGCCGCTGGATCAGGCGCTCCCGAGCATCCGCGAGCTGGCCGGCTTCCTCGGCGTCAATCCCAACACCGTCGCGCGCGTCATCGACGATCTCAAGGGGAGCGGCTACGTGGAGGCGCGGCGAGGCAAGGGCGTGTTCGTGGCCCCGAAGGCGCCGTCGCGTCCCGTCCCGCATCTCCGCCACGCCTTCCTGCGCGATGCCGTGATCCGGGCGGCGGCGCTCGGGATGACGGCCGACGAGGTCGCCGTGGGCGTGCTGAGCCTGGCCGGCGTGCGCCCCGCCGCGGTGCAGGGCACCGTCGACGTCCTCCTGGTGGAATGCAGTCCGCCGGAGCTCGACTTCTTCGCCCGGCAGCTCGAGGCTCAGCTTCCCGTGCGCATCGACGAGGTGCTGCTGGGCGAGCTGGCCACCGCCGTGCGGCGCCGGAAGCGGGACGCGCGGTGGCGGGCGGCGGTCACGAGCTTCACGCATCTCCCGGAGGTGGAGCGGCTCCTGCGCGGCCTGGGCGTCCCCGTGATCGCGCTGCTCGCCGAGGCGCATCTGGAGACCCTTCATGCCCTCGCCCAGCTGCCGGCGGGAACGCGCGTGGGCGTGGTCTCGACCGCCGGCGAGACCGCACACAACCTGGAGCACTCGATCGCCAACGCCCGCCTGCCGAACATCGTGCTGGCCGGTGCGTGTCCCGTCGAAGGTCCGCCGCTGGCGCGCCTGCTCGATCGGGTGGACGCCATCGTGTGTTCGACCGCCGCGGCCGAGCGGGTCCGCAGGCTGGCGCGCGCCGCGGTGCGCGTGATCGTCGATGACCGGGCGCTCGACCCGCGCGCGATCGAAATGCTGGCGGCCGTCCTCGTGCGACGCGACGGGGATGGAACGGCCCCGGCGCGCGCCGACGGCGCCCGCCGGACGCGCACTCGTTCATCCAGCACCGTGGCGACGACGCTGCGGGCGAAGCGCTGAAGCCGATGCACGGCCTCGACGACCTTCGCCGCCAGGGCGGGATGGACTGGGTCCAGCAGGAGCAGGGCTGGATGGCGGCGCCGGACGACGTGATCGGCGCCCTGTCGAAGGACGGCTTCGACGAATGCAAGCGCGAGATGACGACGAGCCGCCGCGATATCCGTCCGGCCGGTGGTCTCTGGCAGGGCGTGAACACGCGTACGGGATCGGTCGCGTCGGCCATCTGGGTGAATCGCGCGCCGTGGCCGCAGGCCATCGTCTTCATCACGATCGATGGCGAGTCCCTCGGCGACGGTTCCGCGCCGAGCCTGGACCGTGATCCATACCGGGACGACGGCGGGGAGGCCTGATCCGTGAGTGGAATGTTCGTGTGGTCCGACATCTGGATCGTTCCCGTCGTCGCGGTGGCCGTCACCCAGCTGGCGCTGATCGCGACGTCGGTCTACCTGCACCGGGCGCTCGCGCACCGGGCGCTCGTCGTGACGCCCGGCGCGGACGTGCTGTTCCGGATCGTGCTCTGGATCACGACGGGACAGAGCCGCCAGGAGTGGGTCGCGGTCCATCGCAAACACCACGCGTTCACCGACCGCGAGGGGGATCCGCACAGCCCGCTCGTCCTCGGGTTCTGGCGCGTCCAGCTCCTGAACGTCGTCTACTACATCCGGGAAGCGCGCAACCCGGACACGATCGCGAAGTTCGCGCGCGACCTCGCGCCGGACTGGCTGGATCGTGTCGCCTTCTCGCGTGGTCTGGTCGGTCCCGCGCTCGGCATTGCCCTGCTCTGCGTCGTGCTCGGCGTCGTCCCCGGTCTCCTGGCGGCGCTGCTCCATGCCGTCCTCTACGTCTTCGTCGCGGCGCCGCTCATCAACGGGCTCGGACACTGGCGAGGGGCACAGAACTTCGGCAACACCGCGTACAACTCGACGGTGCTGGCGTGGCTGACGGCCGGGGAGAGTCTCCACAACAATCATCACGCGCATCCACGCGCGCCGAAGTTCAGCATGCGGCGGCTCGAGTTCGATCCGTCGTGGCTGGTGATCCGCGCCCTGGCGGCGATGCGGCTGGCCATGGTCGTTGGCGAGCCCGTGCGCGTTCCCGCCAACCGCGAGCCTCGAGGGTGAGCGGCCTGGAACGGCGGCGCGCGGCCGGCGTGCTCCTCATCGTCACCAGCGTGATCTGGCTGCACGAATGGATGCCCGCGCTCTTCGTGGCCGCGTTCGTCGTGTGGGCGGTCGTCCACCACCGGCTCGAGGGAGAGTTCGGCGATGGCCTGCTTCGCTGGTGGCGCCGCGTCTGGCCGCCGCCGGCGGTGGTGCTGGTCCCGCTGCTCCTGGCCGGGACGCTCGGCTACTCGTTGTCGACCGTGTCGACGCGGGGCAAGATCCTGCCGGTCACGCTGAACGTGATCGCGCTCTCGCTGGTCGTCCTGGGCGGCTGGTGGAGGCGCGCGCGTCATCAGCGCGCGGGCGACTTCCTCGAGCACAACCGTTCGGCTGCGCTGCGCCTTCTCGAGTCTCGCGAACCGGCTTGACCCCTTCTGGCGCAAGGGCCTGTTGCGCCCTCTCGTCCACGATCACCTCATGTTCCAGCCCGTGCCGAGGCAACTGGCCGGATCCGACGTGACGACGGACCGCCGCGCGCGGCCCTCGCCGAAGTAGTCGATGGTGTCGTCGATCTGCTTCTTGCGATCCACATCGACGTCGAACAGACGCGCGCGGATGGTCTGCTCGTCCGAGCTTCGTTCGGGCGTGTCCGCGTGGCGAGGCGTGACCGATCGGCGTGACATGGGTGCCTCCCGGAGCTACGGCGCGTGTTCCTTGAGTGCCAGTATCGCCACGGCCTCGATCAGCTCATCGAGACGAATGGGCTTCTCCACATGGAGCTGGAATCCCGCGCGCAGGACGCTCGCGCGGTGTGCGGGACCGGTGTGGGCCGTGAGCGCGGCGGCGGGTGTGACTCCGCCGAGTTCGGGTGGCAGCGCCCGAACCTCCCCGATCAGCCAGTAGCCGCCCTTTGCTGGCATCGAGAGATCGCTCAGGAGGACGTCGGGGCGCTCCCCTTGCAGCGCGGCGAGCGCCTCCTCCGCGGAACCGACGGCGGTGACCCTGGCGCCATCCTGCGTGAGGATGACGGTCACGACTTCCAGCACAGTGGGCGCATCGTCGGCGAGCGACTCCCAGAGAAGATCGAAGAGTTCCGCCGCGGCTGTCACGTCATGGCCCCCGTGGAGATCAGACTCTACGCGCCTTCGTGGACGTGCGCACGCGGCGACTACCACCGGTCCGGGCTAGCGCCTGCGGCCGCCGCGTCGGCGGCGTCGCCGCGCGGCCGTGCGTCCGGGGAAGCGTTTGCTGAGCCCCGCCTTCAGGAAACACACGGTGCAGTTGCCTTCGATTCCGCTCGGCAGCTCGGCCGTGCACGAGACACATCGGTGCGTGGTGAGCATGGAGTCCTCCCTTCTTCGAGAGCCCGACCGTCGCCGCCGCGAGACCGGGCTCGCGGCGGCGGGTTCTTCACGGGGCCGGTTCGGCTTCGGTGACGAGCACCTCGGTCGTGAGCAGGAGCGACGCGATCGAGGCGGCGTGCTGCAGGGCGACCCGCTCGACCTTGGTCGGATCGATGATCCCCGCCTGCATCATGTCGACGTACTCGTTCGTCTCGGCGTCGAAGCCGCGCGTGACGGGCAGACTCGCGCGGACCTTCGCCACCACCACGGACGCCTCGAGCCCGGCGTTCGCCACGATCTGCCGGATCGGCTCCTCGAGGGCGCGCCGCACGATGGCGACCCCGGTGGCTTCGTCGCCCGCGAGCTTCAGGCTGCCGAGCGCTTCCGACGCGCGCAGCAGCGCGCCGCCGCCGCCCGGGACGATCCCTTCCTCGACGGCCGCCCGCGTGGCGTTCAACGCATCCTCGACCCGCGCCTTGCGCTCCTTCATCTCGGTCTCGGTGGCCGCGCCGACCTTGATGACGGCGACGCCGCCCGCGAGCTTCGCGAGCCGCTCCTGGAGCTTCTCGCGGTCGTAGTCCGAGGTCGTCTCCTCGATCTGCGCCCGGAGCTGCTTGATGCGGCCCTCGATCGCCTTCGTCTTGCCGGCGCCCTCGATGATCGTGGTGTTGTCCTTGTCCACGATGACCTTCTTGGCGTGGCCGAGATCCTCGAGCTTCAGGTTCTCGAGCTTGAGGCCGAGGTCTTCCGTGATGGCCTTGCCGCCGGTCACGGTCGCGATGTCCTCGAGCATGGCCTTGCGGCGATCGCCGAAGCCGGGCGCCTTGACGGCGCAGACGTTGAGCGTTCCGCGCAGCTTGTTGACGACCAGGGTCGCCAGCGCCTCGCCCTCGAGGTCCTCGGCGATGATGAGGAACGGCTTGCCGGCCCGCGCGACCTGCTCGAGCAGCGGCAGCATGTCCTTCATCACGCTGAGCTTCTTCTCGTGGATCAGGACGACGGCGTCCTCCAGCACGACTTCCATCCGCGTCGGGTCCGTCACGAAGTAGGGCGACAGGTAGCCGCGATCGAACTGCATGCCTTCGACCACCTCCAGGGTGGTCTCCATCGCCTTGGCCTCTTCGACGGTGATGACGCCGTCCTTGCCGACCTTCTCCATGGCCTCGGCGATCAGCGGGCCGATCGTCTTGTCGTTGTTCGACGCGATCGTGGCGACCTGGGCGATCTCCTTCTTGTCCTTGGTGGCCTTGGACATGTGTTTCAGCTCCTCGACCACGGCGTCGACGGCCTGCTCGATCCCGCGCTTGAGCGCCATCGGGTTCGCGCCCGCCGTGACGTTCCGGAGACCCTCGCGGAAGATCGCCTGTGCGAGCACGGTCGCGGTCGTCGTCCCGTCGCCGGCCACGTCGGACGTCTTGGCGGCGACTTCCTTGATCATCTGCGCCCCGAGGTTTTCACCGGGGTCCTTCAGCGACACTTCCTTCGCGACGGTCACGCCGTCCTTGGTGATGGTGGGGCTGCCGTAGCTGCGGGCGATGACGACGTTCCGCCCCTTCGGTCCGAACGTCACGGTGACGGCGCGCGCCATGACGTTGATCCCGCGCAGGAGCGCGGCACGGGCGTCCGCGGCGAACAGGATCGCCTTCATGCGCCGACGACCCCGAGGACGTCGTCCTCCTTCATGACGAGGAATTCCTCGCCGTCCAGCGTGACCTCGCTGCCGGAGTACTTGCCGAAGAGGATGCGATCGCCCTGCTTCAGCGCGGGGGGCAGCTTGGTGCCGTCGTCGGTCACCCGGCCGGGGCCCACGGCGATCACCTGGCCCTCCTGCGGCTTTTCCTTGGCGGTGTCGGGGATGATGAGGCTGCCGTGCTTCTCGTCCTGCGCGGCGAGGCGCTTGACGAGCACGCGGTCGTGGAGCGGGCGGAGGATGGTCTTCGTGGCCTGAGTCATGGGCAGATCTCCTTGCGCACGGCCGGGCGCCGCGCGAGGTGAGTGTATCACTGAAATAGTACACTCGTTGACAGACACTCCGGTCCGTCCTACCCTGGGCATACAGACACGGAAAGGCGGTCACGTCATGCTCGATGACATCGTGCACATGGGCCCCATGCTGGGGCTCGCCGGGCTCATGGCCGGCTGGGTCGCCGAAGCGAGCTCGCGCGCGGGCGGCTACGGCTTTCTTCACGACGTGGCCGTCGGTCTCGCCGGCAGCGTGGTCGCGGGCGCGGCCGTCTGGACCGTCTTCTCGATCGACGCCGGGATGCCGGGGATGTTCGGGGTCGGGTTTGCCGGCGCGGCGCTGGCGATCGCCGCTCAGCGGATGTTCTGGCGCGCCCCGCTGATCGCCGCGTAGCCCCGACGATGACGTTCCCGGGCGGCCGCCGTGGGGCGCTCGTCGTGACGCTGTTGTCGGGCTGGGTGCTCTGGCACGACGTCGCCGTGTATCGTGCCGCGGCGCGGACGCCCTTCTGATCGGAGCCGCATCATCTTCTTCGATTACCCGACACGTCGGATCGGCAGCCGCGGCTCACGCGGCGCGGCGGCCGCGCGTCCGGTCCCCGATCGCGGTCAGCCACCCCCGCCGCCGGTGATCACGCGGCCGGCGCCGCCAGCCGCGCGTCCCGAGGCATGGATGGGCCGGGTGGCGGGTCTGGCCGCCGCGAGCCTGCTCGGCGCCGTCGTCTTCCGCGCCTTCGGTCACGACCTCGGGGCTGCGGACGTCGCCCTCATCGCGCCGTTGCTCGGCGGCGGCCTCGTCGTCGTGCTGCTGGTGCTGCGCCGCTGGCAGTTCGCGTCCGCGTCGCCGGCGCGCGCGCCGCTCGCCATTCCCGTTCTCGTGGAGGCGCCCGCCGTGCCGGCCGCGCCGCCCGCGGACTCGAGCCTCGACGCGGGCGTGCGGGACATCCGCCGTACGGACCCGGGCTTCGATCCCGGCCGGTTCGTCGGATACGCGGGGATGATGTTCCGCGACGCGCAGCGTGCGTGGGTCGCGCGGGACGTCGGTTCCCTGCGTGACCGCGTCACCGCGGAGCTGCACGGAGCGCTGCAGGCCGAGGACGACCGGCTGCGAAGCGTCCGCCGCGTGAACCGCGTCGAGGACATCGAGATCACGGCCGAGGTCACGGAGGCGTGGCAGGAGAGCGGTCGCGACTACGTCACCGCGTACATCGGCGGCTCGATCGTCGACTACACCGTCGACGAGGCGAGCGCCCGTGTGGTCAGCGGCTCGCGGACGATCGCCCGGGTCGTCGAAGAATTCTGGACGTTCACGCGGCCGCGCGGCCTGCACTTCTGGATGCTGTCGGCCATCGAGGCCTGATGAGGGACACCCATGGATGACATCAAGCGAACGACCGCACCGGAGACCAGGAACGGACGGCAGTGGGAAGTGCAGCTCGGCGCGAGCCCGTCGCGCGAGTGGCTGGACCTCTTCAGACGGCTGCCGGACTCGTCCGCGACCATCATTCCGCAGCGCGTCGTCTTCGACCGCGAGACCGCCTTCTTCAAGAGCGATGAAGAGCACGTGGAGCTCTGGATCCGGTCGCTCGACCGGTGGATCGCCGCGACGAACGTGCGGCATGCCACGACCGTCGAGCGGGAGCGTCACGAGCGGGCCACGCGCATCGACACCGAGATCAGGGAGCGGGAGCGGATCCAGCAGCTCAACGAGCGCTTCAAGAGCCTGCAGCCCGACGCGCCCGCCGGCGTGAATTCCGCGCCCGTCGGGTAGCGGCCGCCCCTACCGCTCCGCGCCCGTCACCTCGTACAGGCGGTCCTGGGACCGGAGCGCCGGCGCGCCGTCCGCCCGGATGCGCGCGACGAGACACGCCTTGCAGTGCGTCTTGAAGCCGGCGACGCCGTAGACGACGTGGGCCCCGACGGCCTCGAGCGCACGCGCCCAGCGGATGTTCGCCTCCTCGTCGAAGCGCGCCTGCAGCTCCACCAGCACCGTCACCTCCTTGCCGTTCTCGACCGCGGTGCGCACGTCGATGCCCTCGCGGCGCCGGAGCGGTTCGAGGAGCCGTTCGCGATTTGCGGCGTCCCGCCCGGACGACCCGCGCGAGCAGAAAGCCCACGGCCGTCGAGCCGAGATCGACGACGGCGACGACTTCAGTCGTGCCGGCGGGCAAGGCGAGTCAGCCGCGCGGCGTCATTCCTGTCTGTAGTACTCAAGTAGTACAGTAGTTGACACCGGAGGTCAACTGTACTAATGTAAGCATACAGATGGCTCGAGCCCGGGCCACCGGGCGAAGGAGGAAGAGACATGACGCTGGGGATTTTCGCGACGTGGATTCTCGTGGGGCTGCTGGCCGGCGGGCTCGCCGGCATGGTCGTGGCGCAGGGCGGATCCGGGCGGCGGTGGGACATCACGCTCGGCCTCCTCGGCAGCGTCGGGCTGAGCTGGATGCTCCGGGCCATGGGGATCGTCTCGGGCTCGAGCCTCGTGCTGGCGGCGGTGATCGCGCTCGTCGGCGCGGCGCTGGCGATCGTCGCGCAGCGCAAGCTCCGCCCGACGGACGGTGCCGGCGAGCGGAAGCCGGCGGTGTGGCAATGGGGTCTGGCCGCCGCGGCCGTGGTCACGGTGCTCTGGCTGACCCTCGGCCCCACGCAGCAGCCCGCCGCGACGGCCGCGATGGTCGAGGACCGGACCTACGCGGTGACGCCGGCGTCGATGAAGGTGAAGGCCGGCATCGTCGCCGGTGAGATCGACAACCTGAAGGTCGTCGAGCGCGTGGACACGGGCTCCGCCCAGGTCGTCTCGGCCGCCAGGCTCACGGGCATGCTCCGGCTGACGAACACCTCCACGAACCAGACGGTCCGGCTCGTCGGGGCGAAGCTCCACTACCTCGATACCGCCGGGCGCCCGATCGAGATGGAGATGCCGCGGAGCGCGCCCAGCTTCAAGTTCACCGCCTCCGGGAGCGAGCGGCTCGACCCGGGGCAGGACGCCATCGAGGCGCTCGACGTCGACTTTCCCACCGAGGCGCTGAAGGCGAAGAACCTGAAGGAGATGCGGCTCGAGCTCGTCTACATCCCGTCGCCGTACCGCGAGGAGACCGTCCGCATCCCCGTCTCCATCGGCGCGGGCAAGTGATGCCGCGGCAGACGTCGCTGCCCGGCGTGCCCGCTCCGGTCGGCCCGACGCGGATCTACCGCGTGCACGGCGTCTCACGCGATCTTCGGCGCGCGGCGCGGGCCCGCGCCGTTCGCGACGGGACGACGCTGCGCGCCGTGTTCGTGCAGGCCTTGACGGAGTACGCGGCCGGAGGCTGGACACCACGGCCGGATGCCGGGGCGCGCTCGACAAGCGCGTGAGGATCCCGTGGCGTCGACCTGAGCCGGAACCGCCGCTGACCGACGGCCAGCACGCCCTCGTCGATCGGAAGCTCGAGCTCCTGCGGCAGGCGAGCTTCGGGTTCACCGAAGATCGCCTGCTGCACATGCAGCACGCCGACCTGGAGGCGTGGACGGGGGCGTGCGCGGGCGAGCTTCGCCGCCGGGTCGCGGCGGCAGCGCCCGCGGGGATCGCCACGACCGTGCTCGATTTCCCGAAGCTGAGGTGCGTGTCGTTCCAGTGCCGTCGCGTGTCCGTGGGCGGCGCGGATCAGCCGAGCACGATCCGGACGCGGTGCGTCTGGCCGTCGTCCGCGAGCATGATGGCGGGGGCACTGGCGAGGACGACGCCATCGACGTCCACCGACGACACGCCGCTCGACACGCCGCGCGGATTGCTCACGACGATCGCATAGCGCGCCGAGCGATAGCGGAACGCGATCTCGAACCCGGGCCACGCGCGCGGGATGCACGGGTCGATCACGAGCCGCGTGCCCCGCAGCCGGAATCCGAGCACCGATTCGAGCCCCGCCCGATACATCCAGCCCGCGGACCCCGTGTACCACGTCCAGCCGCCGCGCCCCACGTGCGGCGGCTCGGCGTAGACGTCGGCCGCGACGACGTAGGGTTCGACGCGATACCGCCGCACGTCCGCCGCGGTGCGGGAGCGGTTGATCGGATTCGACAGCGCGAGAATCTCGGCGGCCGCGTCGCCGTCGCCGAGCATGGCGAAGGCGATGGCCACCCACATCGCCGCGTGCGTGTACTGGCCGCCGTTTTCACGGACGCCGGGCACGTAGCCCTTGATGTAGCCCGGCTCGAGGCGCGTGTCGTCGAACGGCGGCGTGAACAGCAGCACGAGGCCATCGGCGCGACGGACGAGGCGCTCGTCGACCGCCGCCATGGCGCGCGCCTGGCGGGCAGGGTCGGCCGCGCCCGAGATGACGCTCCAGGATTGCGCGATCGAATCGATGCGGCATGCGTCGTTGGTGGCGGAGCCGAGCGGCGTGCCGTCGTCGAAGTACGCGCGCCGGTACCAGTCACCGTCCCAGGCCTCGCGCTCGAGCGATGCTCCGAGCGCGCGCGCGTGGTCCCGCCACCGGTCGGCGCGCTTGCCGTCGCCGCGCGCGTCGGCCACGTCCGCCCATTCCGACAGGACGACGTGCAGGAACCATCCGAGCCAGACGCTCTCGCCCTTCCCCCCGGCGCCCACCTCGTTCATCCCGTCGTTCCAGTCGCCCGTGCCCATGAGCGGCAGGCCGTGCGCGCCGACCGTCAGGCTCCAGTCGAGGGCGCGCGCGCAGTGCTCGTACAGCGCGGCCCGCTCGTCCGAGACGCGCGGCTCGAAGTACGACTCCGTCTGCCCGGCATCGAGCGTGGGCCCGTCGAGAAAGGCGACGATCTCGTCGAGGATGCCCTCGTCACCCGTGACGTCGACGTAACGGCGCGCGACGTACGGCAGCCAGAGGAGATCGTCCGTGATCCGGGTCCGCACGCCGCGACCGCCGGGCGGATGCCACCAGTGCTGGACGTCGCCCTCGGTGAACTGCCGCGCCGCGGCGCGGAGCAGATGCTCGCGCGCGATCGCGGGATCGGCGA
This sequence comes from Candidatus Rokuibacteriota bacterium, assembly GCA_016184365.1. Classification (GTDB taxonomy): domain Bacteria; phylum Methylomirabilota; class Methylomirabilia; order Rokubacteriales; family CSP1-6; genus AR8. The sequence goes on along the minus strand of JACPCW010000074.1, from coordinate 53,940 downwards.
TCGCGAGCGCCATCACGTCCTGGACCTGATCGCGGAAGCCGTACGCCCCGCCGGCCTGATAGAACGCCGCGCGCGCCCAGACCCGGCACGCGAGGGTCTGGTACAGCAGCCAGCGGTTGAGCAGCAGGTCGAGGGACCGATCGGGCGTCGTCACCTGCACGGTGTCGAGCCGGTCGTCCCAGCCCGCGCGGACCGCCTGGAGGACGACGGCCACGTCCGACGTTCGATAGCGCTCGATGAGCTCGCGGGCCTGCCCGGCGCTCGCCGCTTCGCCGAGGAAGAACACGACGTCCATTCGCGCGGAAGCGGGCAGGTCGAACGTCGCCTGCAGGGCGCCGCACGGATCGAGGCCGGCGCCGACCCGTCCCGAGAGACGATCCTTTCGCCGGAGCGCCGCCGGCTGATCCATGGTGCCGTGACGCCCGAGAAACTCCGTGCGGTCCGCGGTCCACGCCGTCTGGAGCCCGCCGAGATCCGCGAACGCGACGCGGCCGCCGAACTCGCGGCTCCACGAATTCCGCGCGAAGATCGCGCCCGTCGCTCCGTCGACCTCGGTGACGACGTGCGGCGCGGCGTCGCTGCGCGAGACCCCGAGCACCCACTCGACATAGGCGGTCACCGACAGCCGTCGCGCGCGGCCCGAGAGGTTCGTCAGCGTCAGGCGCGAGAGCTTGATCGAGTCGGAGACCGGCACGAGCTGCAGGAGCTCGAGTGACACGCCATGCGAGACGTGCTCGAAGCGCGTGTACCCCTGGCCGTGCCGGACGACGTACGGCGAGGGCTCGCGGATCGGCAGCGCCGTCGGTCCCCACACCGCGCCCGTCTCTTCGTCGCGCACGTACATCGTCTCGCCCGGCGGGTCGAGGACCGGATCGTTCGACCACGGGGTGAGCTGGTTCTCGCGGCTGTTGATCGACCACGTGTACCCCGCGCCCGACTCGGAGACCTGGAAGCCGAACCCCGGATTCGCGATGACGTTGATCCAGGGCGCCGGCGTCCATGCGCCCGGCTCGAGGATCGTCACGTACTCGCGCCCGTCCGCCGCGAAGCCGCCGAGCCCGTTGAAGAGCTCGAGATCCCGCGACGTGACCGCTGCGCCGGGCTCGGGTTTCGTCGCCGTCGCTCGCCGCGGCGCGGCCGCCGGCGCGCTGTCGGGGCGCTGCGCGTGCGCGAGCTGCTCGGCCAGCGTCCCGCGCCGGCCCGACAGCACCGCGCGCGCGACGGCCTGGAGGACGTCGCGTTGCCGCGCCGTCACGCGGTCCCCTCGCACGATCGACACGTGGCCATGGGGCGCGTGTCCGTCGTCCGGTCCGATCGACCGGCTCGTGCGCAGGAGCGTCTCGAGCGCCGACTGCAAGTCCTGCAGGTAGGACGGCGCGCGCTCGTTGAGGATCACGAGGTCGACCGCGAGACGTTTCATCCCCCAGTACTCGTGCGCGCGAAGCAGCTGGCGCACGATGCCGATGTCCTCGGGCTCGTCGATCTGCACGAGGACGATCGGGAGGTCGCCGGAAATCCCGTGCGCCCAGAGCGCGTCCTGACCGCCGGCGTGACGCGCGAGCACGTCCGGCGCCGGCCGGAGCGCCCGGTCGGAATAGAGCACGCGACCGGCGAGGGTCTGGAAGAGGTGCGCCTCGTCCGGACCGATGCCGAGGTGGTGCATCTGGACCTGCGCCTGCGTCCACGCGAGCGTCCGGACGCGGTCGAACGTCGACGCGTCGCGATACTTCTCGGCCAGGCCCAGCGCCTCGGCGCGCGACGGCGCGACGAGCGTCGAGAACGTGATGCGCGCGGTCGCGCCCGGACGAAGCCGCACGCGCCGCCGGAGGCTCACGATCGGATCGAGCACCGCGCCGACGGTGCCGGAGAGCGGAGTCCCGTCCAGCACCGCGGCGGGATTCCGGATGCCGCGCCCGCGCCCGAGGAACCGCGCGCGATCGGTTTCCCACTCCGGGCTTCCGGCCGCTTCGCCGTCGACGACCGCCACGTGGGCGAGCCAGACCTCGGTCTCACCGGGCGACCGCGGCCGGCGCCGGGCCAGCAGCGTGTCGAGCTCGGGGACGCACTCCGTCTGCACGCTCAGGTTGGAGAACGCCGGATGCGCCGCGTCGGCCGCGGGGGGCGCCAGCACGACTTCCGCGTACGACGTCAGCTCGACGTCACGGCTCCTCGCGCCGAAGTTCGTCAGCGAGACGCGACGGACCTCGGCGTCGTCCTCGGGCGACACGATGACCTGCAGCGTGGTGGTGATGTCCCCGTCGCGCCGGACGATCTCGGCGCGATCCTCGGAGAACGTGACCGCGTACGAGTCTGGCTCGGTGCCGCACGGCTGGTACCCGGCCGACCAGGTCGCGCCACTGTCCGCGTCGCGGACGAACACGTACGTCCCCGACGCGTCACGCGTGACGTCCTCACGCCAGCGGGTGATCGCGAGATCGCGCCAGCGGCTGTACCCCGAGCCGGCCGCCGTCAGCATGACCGCGTAGCGCCCGTTCGAGAGGAGCTGGGTGCGGGGCGTCGACGCGTGCGGCGACGTGAAATGCCGCTCGACCGGCGGCACGAGGTCGCGCACATCGCCGGCGGCCTCGACCTCCTCCGCGCGCGGCCGCGCGACCGCCACGCCGCGCGGGGTGCGTTCCTGGAGCAGCAGCTCGGTCGCCTGGACGCTCGGCTCGGCATGGAAGCGCGCGCGCATCGCGCCGTCGTGGAGGGCGTTCGCGATCGCGACGATCACCATGCCCTGGTGGTGCGCCATGTAGGCGCGGACCACCGCGAGCTCGGCCGACTCGGGCAGGCGCGGCGCCGTGTAATCGACCGCCTCGTAAAAGCCATACGCCCCGCTCGCGCCCGCCGCCGCCAGCCGCCGGAAGTTACGGAGCGCGGCCCCCGGGTCGATCATCGCTGCCAGTCCGGTGGCGTACGGCGCCACGACGACGTCCTCGCCGAGTCCCCGTCGCAGCCCGAGCCCGGGCACGCCGAAGTTCGAATACTGGTAGGTCATGTGGCGGTCGCGCACGTTGTAGCCGGACTCCGAGACGCCCCACGGCACCCCACGCTCGGCGCCGTACGCGATCTGCCGGCGCACGACGAGCCGGGACGTCTGTTCGAGGAGGCTGCCCGCCGGCGTGTGCATGACGAGCGCGGGCATCAGGTACTCGAACATCGACCCCGACCAGGAGACGAGCACCGAGTCCTGTTCTACCGGGGTGAGGGACCGGCCCAGCCGGAACCAGTGCGACACGGGGACGTCGCCCTTCGCGATCGCGACGAAGCTCGTGAGCCGCGCTTCCGACGCGAGCAGGTCGTACCGGCCGGGATCGAGGCTGCCGTCCGCGACGCGATAGCCGATCGCGAACAGCTTCCGCATCGGGTCGAAGAGGAAGCCGAAGTCCATGCCGCGGCTCAGGGCGCGTGCGTGCCCGGCGAGCGCGGAGAGGCGCGGAGCCAGCGGGTCGGTCGCGGCGAGGTCACGCGCGTGACTGTCGACGGTGGCGCAGAGCGCCTCGGCCCAGACGAGGACGTCCGTCCGCGCGCGCTCGGCGTCCTCGTCGACGAACGCGTGCGCGGCGTCCAGCACCGCGCGCGCGTGCGCCTGCAGCGCCGCCAGCCGCGCGCCCCACGACGACGGGTCGCGCGGGGGCTCCTGGACCGCCGCCGCGACGCCGTCGAGCGCCTGCGTCAGCCGGTCGTGCGTGGTGCCGCCGTGGCGGGCGCCGCCGACGGCCGCGGCGGACACGCCGACGAGCCGCGCGGTGTCGTCGATGCCGGCGAGCGCCGCGCGGTCGAGGCGCGGGCGGGCGATCATCTCCTCGCAGGCGTGCGCCAGCGCGATGAGATGGCCGGCGAGATTGCCGCTGTCGACCGACGAGACGTACATGGGCTCGAGCGGACGGCCGTGCTCGGTGTCGTACCAGTTGTAGAAGTGGCCGCGGAAGCGGTCGAGCGAGTTCATGGTCGCGACCGTCGCCTCGAGCCGCTCGACGGTCTCGACCGTGCCGAGCCAGCCGAAATCGCGCCCCGCCACCGTGGACAGCAGGTACAGCCCGATGTTCGTCGGCGACGTGCGATGCGCGATCACCGGGCTCGGCGATTCCTGGAAGTTGTCGGGCGGCAACGCGTGGTCGTCGGGACCGACGAAGGTCGCGAAGAACCGCCACGTGCGCCGCGCGATCAACCGGAGCGCTTCCACCTCCGTCGGCGCGAGCGGCCGGGACGGCGCGGTGCTGCGCGGCAGGCTGATCCATCGGGCGATCGCCGGCGCCGCGAGCCACAGCAGCACGAAGGGCAGCGCGGCCGACCACGCGTCGGGCCGGCCCCACGCCACCGCGAGCGCCGCCGCGGCGGCGAGCGCGAGCCCGCCGCCCATGCGCTGGCCGAAGCCGCGCAGATCGAGACGCAGCCCGGCTTTCGCCTGCGCCGCGGTCATCCATTCCAGCAGCCGGCGGCGCGTGACGTACAGGCGCGCGAGCGTCCGGACGATCGCATCACTCATCAGCCAGGCCTGGTACGCGAGCATCGTGACGGCGAGTCCGACGTGTGAAGTCGCCTGGACCACGTCTCGGCCCACGGCGCGGCCATGACTGCGCTTCGAGATGCCGCGTCGGCGAGGGATCACGCCGCCGAGCACCGGCAGGACCGCCGGCACGGCCACGGTCGCCAGGATGAAGGCGCTCCAGAGCGGCGGTGACGTGCCGGGCAGCGTCCACGCGACCACGAGGGTCAGGAAGGCGGCCGGCGCGGACAGCGTGCGGCGCAGGTTGTCCAGCATCTTCCAGCGTCCGATGACCGGGATACGGCTGCGGACGATCCACGGCAGGAGCTGCCAGTCGCCCCGGGCCCACCGGTGCTGCCGCGCGGCCGCCACGCCGTAGTGCGATGGCGCGCTCTCGAACAGCTCGACGTCCGTGACGAGCCCGGCCCGCGCGAACACGCCTTCGAACAGATCGTGACTCAGCAGCGCGTTCTCCGGCACCCGGCCCGCCAGCGCCGTCTCGAAGGCGTCCACGTCGTAGATGCCTTTGCCCGTGTACGAGCCTTCGCCCCAGAGGTCCTGGTACACGTCGGACACGGCCGCGGCGTATGGATCGATGCCCGCCGGACCGGACGACAGCCGCTGGAAGAACGAGCCTTCGAGTCCGGGGAGCGGCGGCGTCACGCGCGGCTGCAGCACGGCGTGCCCCTCGACGACGCGCCGTCCGGCGGGCTCGAAGCGTGGCCGGTTGAGCGGATGCGCGAGCGTGCCGACCAGCCGTTGCACCGCGCCCCGCGGCAGCCGCGTGTCCGAGTCGAGCGTGACGACGTAACGGACACCGGCGGGCGGCGTGCTGCCGGTCACGAAGCTGGTGTCGGCCGCTCCGCGCAGAAGCCGATTCAGCTCGTGGAGCTTGCCGCGCTTGCGCTCCCATCCCATCCAGACCCGCTCGCTCTCGTTCCAGAGCCGGCGGCGGTGGAAGAGCAGGAACCGCTCGCCGCCATCCGGCACCAGGCCGTGGCGCCGGTTGAGACGGGCGATCCCCTCGCGCGCGGCGCCGAGCGCTGCCTCGTCACCCGGCATCGCCTCCGACGGCGCATCCGTCCAGTCGGACAGCACGGCGAAGCGAACGTCGCCGTCCGGATTCGCCAGGTAGTGCACTTCGAGCCGCTCGACCTGCTCGGCGACTTCGGCGCGATCGGTCAGCAGCATCGGCACGACGACCAGGGTGCGCAGCGACGGCGGGATGCCGTCGCCGAGCTCGAGTCGCGGCAGCGCGCGCGGCGGGACGAGCGCCGTGACGCTTCGATTGAGCAGCGCGATGGCGAGGTCCGAGGCCGGGATGACGGCGAGCAACGCGAGCAGCAGCAGGCCCATCGGCCCCACGCCGGAAGCTCCGGCCGCGAGGACGGGCAGCATGAACACGAGGCCGCTCAGCACGGCGATCATTCCCAGATACCCGGGCGTCGCCGCCGCGAGATAGCCGCGAAGCAGCCGGCGCATCAGCGGCGCGCGGTAGCCGAGCGCCAGCTCGAGGGTCGCGCGTCCGGCGCCGATCAGGTGAAAGCCGGCATCGGTTCGCCGATCGTCGCCGCTCGCATCCGCCGGGCGCGTTCGCGCCACGGTCTCGCGCGCCACGTCCTGCTCGGGGCGGCTCGATCCCCGCGCGAGGTCCTCGACGGCATGACGGTAGGCGTCGCGCGTCGCGAAGTCCATCGCGCCGTAGTTCGGGCCCGTGCGCAGCACGTCGTCGACGAGGCTGACGGCCTCGAAGAACTCCGTCCAGTCGAGCGCGGACATCAGGCTCATGCTCAGGATCACGTTGCGGACGGTCACGTTCATCGCGGCCTGCCGCTGATGCTCGACGCGGACGATGTCCTCGGCCGTCGTGCCCTGCGCCTCGAGCCGCCGGTCGAGCCAGACGAGCGTCGGCGTCACGGCGCGATCCTGCTCGCGCAGCCGCTGGACGAGCTGCACCGCGAACGCCGTCATCAGCGGGCCGCCCTCGTAGTGCGCGAGCGCCTTCGCCGCGGGCGTGACCACGCCGTCGCCGACGCCGAGCAGATCGTCGGCCAGCGCGTCGGCCTCCTGGCGCGCGGCGCGCCCGCGCACGATGGCTTCCGCCAGGCGGCGAAGATTCTCCACGAGCACGACGCGCAGCGTGATCGCCACCGCCCACAGCTCGCCGATCGTCAGCGGCTGCACGCGCTGGTAGGCGCGCACGAAGCGCCGGAGGGTCTCGGGATCGAAGCGGCTGTCGGTGTGGGCGACGAACGCCCATGCGAGCCCGTAGACGCGCGGATATCCGGCGAGCGGTCCGTCGGCGAGCTTGGGCAGCTCGCGGTAGTACCCGGGCGGTAGATCGTCGCGGATCTCGCGCAGCTGTTCGTCGACCACGTGGAAGTTGTCGACGAGCCACTCCGCCGCGGGGGTGATCGCGCGCTCCTCGCGGATCGCCTCGGCGATCGCGCGGTACGAGTCGCGCAGCACGCGGCCGTTGTCTTCCACGCGCGACAGCAAGCGCTTGCCGCGGCCGGACGGTCCGGCCACGCGCTGGGCGGCCGCGAGGGTCTCGGCGTGCTGCTCGAAGCGCTCGATGCCGAAGATCTCGGCACGGATCGGAGGCTCGAGGGACTTCGGAGCGATCGGCAAGCCGCCTTTCTGGAGAGGGAAACCGGACACCACGTGCGAGCGCGGCGGCGGACGCGCACGACCGACGGGATCGCCAGAGCACGGAATCTGTACCACTCGAATAGTACACCATCCGACCGACCGGGATGCGGGCGCCGGCGCGGGCGCCGTCGAGTGGTCCGTGCTGCGGATCGGCTCCTGCGCAAGACGTCGACGACGTGCCAGATCGATCCGGCCGTCCGTCAAGCAATCACCCAGGCGTTCATGGCACGCCGTCATAACTCATCGATTTCTCTATACGGCGCGGTTGGGCGCTCTTCTTGCATTGCGGAGTCGGGCAGAACGAGAGGGAGAGGGGGCGACGCACGATGGACAGAACTTCTCCTCCTGGGCTGACCGGGACGCCGGTCGCAGAGCGTCGAAGGCTCCGTCAGCGCTCGGTGGCGCCCCTCCAGCCACGGTGCTCGGTGTGCGGCTGCGACGTGCGCCTGAAGTGCCATCGGTGCGCGGACGGGCGATGCTCCTACTGCGGTGCGGCGGTTGTGATGCTCCTCTCGGGCCTCGCTCTCGGCGGGGTATGGGGGCAACGATGACATGCGCGATGTGCGGCAACGCGATCACCCTGGAGACGGACGCGACGGATGACGCGCTCCACCACTGGTGTGCGAGCCAGCGGGACAGCGAGGCCGGATGGGCGATCACCAATCGCCTGATGTGCGACCTCCTGCATCGGAGGAAGGAACTGTTGCGCCTGTCCGAGGCCGAGCGGCGTGACGAGGTCGCGCTCGTGCTTGCCTGAACTCGCCCGAGGACCGCTCAGGCGGTCGTCAGCCGGACCGGCCGGCGCGCGAATCGCAGCGCGAATAGCGAGCCGACGACCAGGACCGCGCTGGCGGCGTTCAGCACCGTGAAGCCGAGCGTGCCGAGGATCATGCCGCCGACCGTGCTGCCGAGCGCCCCCGACATCCCGAGGGCCAGGTCCGCGAGTCCCTGCACGGATGCGCGCTCCGTCGGCGCGAGCGCATCCGTGAGGAGGGCGCTGCCGGCGACGAACGAGAGGTTCCAGCCGATCCCGTTCAGGAACAGGCCGAAGATGACGAGCGCGCCCTGATGGCCGGGCACGAAGCCGGCGAGCAGCACCGCGCCGATGAGCCCGACGCCGCCGGCGATGATGACGGGCATGCGCCCGAACCGGTCGCTCAGCCAGCCGGACAGCGGCGACGCGACGTACATCCCGGCCAGGTGCATCGACACCGCGATGCCGATCACGCCGACCGCGTGGCCCTGGTCGTGGAGATAGAGCGGTGACGTCGACGTGGTCGCGATCATGACGAACTGGCCGAGCGTCAGTGCGCCGAGCGCGACGCGCACGCGCGGCTCGCGCGCGATCGTCCAGAACTCCCGCGCGGCGGCGGGCGCGCGGTCGGTCGCGACGCGCGCCTGCATCTCGCGCGCGATGAGCAGCGGATCCGGGCGCAGGAAGATCTGCACGAGGATCATCGCGAGCCCGTAGCCCGCGATGCTGATCAGGAACGCGCTGCCGGCCGGACTGAGATCGACGTGCCTGCCGGCCTGGACCGCGAGGCCCATCAGGTTCGGTCCGATGATCGACCCCGCCGTCGAGCCCCAGACGATCAGCCCCATCGCGCGGCCGCGCTCGGTGACCGGCGTGATGTCGGCGGCGGCGTAGCGCGCGAGCAGGTTCGATGTGTTCGCGATGCCGAAGAGCGCCATGCCGACGAGCATGACGGCGAAGCTCCCGGCGATGACGCCGGCCATGCCGCCCGCCGCGCCGATGACCGCGAGCCCGTAACCGAGCGCCAGCCCCGGACGCCGTCCGAACCTCCCCATCAGGCGCGCGAGCGGCCAGCTGGCGAGCGCGGTGCCCACGGAGCCGATCGCGACGGGCAGTCCGGACCAGACGTTCGTGCCGGTGATCTCGGCCGCGATGATGCTGCCGACGGCGAGGCTCATCGAGTGGCCGGTGCTGCCGCAGACCTGGGCGACGAACAGCGTCGCCATGAGGCGGGTACGATGCATCAGCGCACGCTCATGAGTCTCGCGGAATTGGTCAACGGTCCCGCCCACGGCGGCCGCAGCGGGCTCGCCCGCACGCCGTTCCGCGAGGTTCGTTGAGTGTGGCGCCGCGAGGCGGTAAAGGACCACTTCGCCATGTCAGGCCGCAGGGTGCGCAACCAGTGCCGCGCGCGCGCGGCCGACGTGCCGCACGAGCGCGGCGACGATCGCGACGTTGACGACGCCGCTCACGACGGCGTGCGCATACGAGTGCGTGTAGCCGCCCGTCATGTCGAAGACGTGGCCGCCGTACCAGCCGCCGAAGCCCATGCCCATCCACGCGAACATCACGACGGTCGCCAGCGACGTCGCTGCCACGCGCGGCGGCACGAGCTCGCGGAGCGACACCCAGATCGACGTCATCACGCCGCTGAAGCCGAGCCCGAAGAGCGCGCTCAGCACGTAGAGCACCGGCAGCCCACGCGTACGGCGGCTCTGGCGTCGCGTGCCGAGCGGACACGAGCGCCGATGATACAGTGCACCGACATGATCACGAAGCCGCGCGTCACGCGTGTCGCGCCGCGTGTCGGCGTCGACATCGGCGGCACGTTCACGGACATCGTGCTCGCGCTTCCCGACGGCTCGCTCCGCGTCAGCAAGGTGTCGTCGACGCCGGACGATCCCGGCGTCGCCGTGGTCGACGGTCTCGCCGAGTTGCTGCGCGTCGCGGGCGTCGCCGCGGGCGACGTCCGGGAGATCGTGCACGGCACGACCGTCGCGTCCAATGCCGTGCTGCAGAAGACCGGCCCGGCCACCGGACTGATCACCACGCGCGGCTTTCGCGACGTGCTCGAGATCGGACGGGTGCGCACGCCCGACCTCTACGACCTCACGTGGGTCAAGCCGCCGCCGCTCGTGCCGCGGCGCCATCGGCGCGAAGTCGACGAGCGCATCGCGGCGGACGGCTCGATCGTGCGTCCGCTCGATCGCGATGGGGTGGTCGCGGCCGCGCAGCACCTCGTCGAGGCGCGGATCCGCTCGATCGCGATCTGCTTCATCAACAGCTACGCGAATCCCGCGCACGAGCGGGAGGCCGAGCGTCTCGTGCGCGACCGCTTCCCGGACGTCGACGTCACCGCCTCGTACGCCGTGCTGCCGGAGATCAAGGAATACGAGCGCACGAGCACGACCGTCGCGAACGCGTATCTCCTGCCCGTGATGCGCCGGTATCTCGACACCCTCGCGGCGAGTCTGAAGCGCCTCGGCATCGACGCGCCGCTGCTCGTCGTCGCGTCGAACGGCGGCGTGATGGGCGCCCGCCAGGCGGCGGAGCGGCCGGCGTTCGTCGTCGGCTCGGGACCGGCCGCCGGCGTCGCCGGCGCCGCGCGGCTCGGCGTCGCGATCGACGAGCCGAACCTGATCGTGTTCGACATGGGCGGCACGACGGCCAAGGCCGCGCTCGTCGAGCACGGCCGGCCGGCGCTCACGACCGAGTACGAGTTCCGCGAAGGCATCAGCACGTCGAGCCGCTTCATCAAGGCCGGCGGCGTGATGCTGAAAGTGCCGGCGATCGACCTCGCGGAAGTCGGGACCGGTGCCGGATCGATCGCGTGGATCGACGACGGCGGCCTGCTGCGCGTCGGTCCGAGATCGGCGGGCGCACGACCGGGACCGGCCTGCTATGGCATCGGCGGCGACACGCCGACGATCACCGATGCGAACGTCGTGCTCGGCTATCTCAATCCGGAGCAGCTCGCGGGCGGCCGGCTGAAGCTGCGCGCGGACCTGGCGCGCGACGCGATCACGCGGCACGTCGCGCGGCCGCTCGGGCTGTCCGTCGTCGAGGCCGCGCACGGCGTCCGCGACGTCGCGAACGCGAGCATGGCGCGCGCGATCCGCGCGGTGACGATCGAGCGCGGTCGCGATCCGCGCGACTTCACGCTGGTCGCGTTCGGCGGCAGCGGGCCGGTCCACGCGTGCGACGTCGCCGCGGCGCTCGAGATCCGCCGCGTGCTCGTTCCGGTGTCGCCCGGTGTCTTCACCGCCGTGGGCATGCTGGCCAGCGACGTCGAGCACCACTTCGTCCGCGCCGCCGGCGGCCTGCTCGGCGATGCCGGCGCCCTCGAGCGTGCGCGCGAGCGCCTCGCCGGGCTGCGCCGCGAGGCCGTGGCGACGCTGGCGGCGGAGGGATACGACGACGCGCGCACGCGGCTCGAGCCGCAGGCCGACCTGCGCTACGCCGGCCAGGCGTCGGAGCTCATCGTCCCGCTCCCCGGCGGAACGCTCGATGCCGCGCGGCTCGGCGCGCTGCGCGACGCGTTTCAGACGGAATACGAAGCGACGTACGGCTACGCGAGCGACGAGGCGCTCGAGCTCGTCAACGTCCGCCTGGTCGCCCGCGGGCTGAGCGACCGGCGTCTCGATTTCCGGGCGGTCGGTGTCGCGGACGAGCCCTCGACGGCGGCGCGCACCCGGCCCGTGCATTTCCGGCGGGGCGCGGCGCCGATCGAGACGCCGGTGATCGGACGCGCGGACGTCGGCACGACCGCGCGGCCGGGACCGCTCGTCGTCGAAAGCTACGATTCGACGGTCGTCGTGCCACCGGAGGCGACGATCGCGCGCGATGCCTTCGGCAACCTCGTGCTCGTCCGATGAGAGATCCCGAGTCAACCTCGAGGCGCGCCACGGCTTTGCCGGGGCGTCGCGATCCCATCACCTTCGCCGTCATCAAGAGCGCGCTCGACGCCATCGTCGACGACATGGCGTATTCCGTCATTCGCACCGCGCGCTCCGAGATCATCAAGGACGTCATGGACTATTCGGCCGCGCTCTGCGACGCCGACGGCGTGCTGATCGCGCAGGCGAAGACCATCGCGCAGCATCTCGGCGCGGTGCCGGACGCGATGCAGAGCGTGCGGCGCGAGTTTCGCGGCGATCTCCATCCCGGCGACGTCGTGATGATGAACGACCCGTACGAAGGCGGCATGCACATCCCGGACGTCTTCCTCTTCATGCCGGTGTTCGTCGACGGCCGGATCGAGGCGTTCACCGTCGTGATCGGCCACCAGACCGACATGGGCGGACGCGTGCCCGGCTCGAACGCGAGCGACTCCACCGAGATCTACCAGGAGGGCTTGCGCATCCCGCCGGTGAAGTTCTACGAGCGCGGCGTGCCGAGCCGCACGATGCGGCGCATCATCGAGAAGAACGTGCGCGTGCCCGATCGCGTGCTCGGCGATCTCGATGCGGAGTACGCCGCGTGCAAGGTGGGCGAGCGCGAGCTGGGCAGGCTCTTCGCGCGGTACGGCCGCGACACGGTCCGCGCGTACATGACCGACCTGCTCGATTACGCCGAGCGCGTCACCCGCGCCGAGATCGCGCGCTGGCCGCAGGGCACGTATCGCTTCACCGACTACCTCGACAGCGACGGCTTGAGCGACGCGCCCGTGCCGCTGACGGTGGCGATCACGGTGCACGCGGACGGGCATCTCACGTGCGACTGGACGGGCAGCGCGCCGCAGGTGCGAGCCGCGCTGAACTCGACGCTGTCGTTCACGAAGTCGTGCACGTACCTGTCGGTGCGCTCGGTGCTGCGCCAGGACGTGCCGAACAACGCCGGCGTCTTCCGGTGCATCGACGTCGTCGCGCCCGAGGGCACCGTGCTCAACCCACGACTGCCGGGCGCGTGCGCCGCGCGCGCGCTGACCGGTTACCGCATGCTCGACGTCGTGCTCGGCGCGCTCGCGCAGGCGCTGCCGGATCGCGTCCCGGCCGCGGGCGAGGGCGGCAACACCGTGCTGTCGATCGGCGGCCTCACGGCGGCGCGGAAGCCGTTCGTGCTGGTCGACATGATCACCGGCGCGTGGGGCGGCCGGCCGGACCGCGACGGGATGGAAGCGGTCACGAACCCCTCGCAGAACATGTCGAACGCACCCGTCGAAGTGCTCGAGGCGCAGCATCCGATCCGCATCGACGAGTACGGGTTCATCCCGGATTCGTGCGGCGCCGGCCGGTGGCGCGGCGGTCTCGGGCTGCGCCGGCGCTACACGCTGCTGAACGACGAGGCCACGCTGCAGCTCAGGTCCGATCGGATGGCGTTCCGGCCGTACGGCCTCGCCGGCGGCCAGCCCGCGCGTGGCACGCGGAACGTCCTGAATCCCGGCCCCGACGAGCGCGACATGCCGGCGAAGTTCGCGATGGTGCTGCGGCGCGGCGACGTCGTCCAGCACGACCAGCCGGGCGGCGGCGGCCACGGGGATCCGTTCGCGCGCGACCCCGCGCGCGTTGCGGCCGACGTGCGCGACGACAAGATCACCGTCGACTACGCGCGACGCGAGCACGGCGTCGCCATCGATCCGGTCACGCTCGACGTCGACGCCGACGCGACGCGAGCGCTGCGCAGCGCCCGCGGTTCCGACCCGCGCGCGTAGCGCGCCCCGCCACGTGCCGCCACGCGCGTCCGCCGCCTTCATGGTCGTCAGCGCGTGGCTGACGATGGGGTTCGCGAACGGCCTGCAGTTTTCGTTCTCCGTCTTCCTCGTCCCGCTGCTCGCGGAATTCGGCTGGTCGCGCGGCGTGGCCGCGGGCGCGTTTTCGATCTCCGCCATCGTGCAGGGCGTGCTGTCGCCGGGCGTCGGCGGCCTGGTCGATCGCGTCGGCCCGCGGCGGATCATCGTGGCCGGGGCGCTCGTGCTCGGCATCGCGTGCGTGCTCGCCAGCCGGATCACGTCGCTCTGGCATCTCTATCTCGTCGTCGGCGTGCTCACCGCCGTGGGGCTCTGCGCGGTCGGCCAGGTGCCGAGCGGCGCGCTCGTCGCGCAATGGTTCGCGCACCGGCAGGCGAGCATGATGGGCCTCGTCTTTTCCGGCATGGGCGTCGGCGTGCTGACGCTCGGGCCGCTCGCGCAGTGGCTCATCGTCCACTACGGCTGGCGGTACGCCTATCTCGCGCTCGGTGTGGGCACCCTGGCGATCCTGATGCCGATCGTCTGGTTCGGTGTCCGAGAAGCCCCGGCGGGCACGGCGCGCGGGGTGCCGCGCGCCGACGCGCTGCCTCCGCGGCCCGACATCGACGTGCGCGCGGCCATGCGGACGCGGGCGTTCTGGGCGCTCTTCGCCGCCTACGTGTTCACGCCGCTCGCCGTCTTTCCCGTGATCACGCACCAGGTCGCCTTCGCCGTCGATCACGGCTACGACCCGCTGTTCGTCGCGGGCATCTTCGGGATCACGGGGTTGATGTCGATCGTCGGCCGCATCGTGTTCGGGTTCGCGGCGGATCGCGTCGGCCGCGTCGAAGCGGCGGCGATGTCCTACGGCTGCACGGCGGCGGGAACGCTCGCGCTCCTCTCGATCGAGGTCTGGCCCCACGTCGCGGCGCTGTACGTCTACGGCGTGCTCTTCGGTCTCGGCTTCGGCGCGCGCGGTCCGATCATCACCGCGATCGCCGCCCAGCGGTTCCCCGGCCGCCGCTTCGGCGCGATCTACGGGTACATGTCGGTCGGGAACGGGATCGGTGGCGCGCTCGGCCCGTGGTTCGCGGGCGCGATGTTCGACGTGACCGGGACGTATCGCGTGGCGTTCCTGATCGCGGTGGCCTGCTGCGCCGCGGGCACGGCGTGCTTCTGGCTCGCGTCGCCGCGCCGGGCGCTCGGGTGAGCCGTCGCGGCCCGGCGGTAGTAAAGTGCTACCATGAGGTAGCAACGGGCTACCACACGGAGGCCGACATGGCATCGCCGGTAAAAGTCTCGGATCGGCTCCTGGCGCTGGCGAAGGAAGAAGCGCAGGGCACGTATCGCTCGGCGACGGCGCAGATCGAGCACTGGGCGACGCTCGGCCGGGCCGTCGAGGCGATGATGGCCTACCGCGACGTGCTCGCGCTCAAGCGCGCTGGCGAGTCGCTGCCGGTGCCGGCTCATGTCCCGCACGACGAGGTGCACGCGCTGCTCGCGGCCGTCGCGGACGACGCGCGCCGCGAGGACGTCAAGGCGCGGATCCGTGCCGCCGGGACGCCGATCTACACGACGGATCCGGCGTATCCCGGCAAGCTCGTCCAGATCGAGCCTGACGGCACCCGGACGCCGGGCCATCTCGAAGGTCGCCGGTTCGTCGCGGATCCGCCGGCGCTGAAGATCGCGGCTCGCAAGGTGTCGCGGCGGCCGAAGCGCCCGGGGCGGCGAACCGCCTGACTGCGCCGGTTCTGATCTTTCTCGCCGGACCCAACGGGTCGGGCAAGTCCACGTTCTTCGAGCGGTACCTGGCCGATCTCGGCCTGCCGTACGTCAACGCCGATCGTGTGGCGGCGGCGTTGCGCGCGGCGGATCCGACGGCACCTGCCGGTGACGTCGACCGGCGCGCATTCGCCGCGGCCGAGCAGCTTCGGACCGCCTTCGTCCAGGCGCAGATGGCGTTCTGCACGGAGACGGTGTTCTCGGACCCGGCGGGCGCGAAGCTCGGATTGCTCCGCTCGGCGCGCGCCCGGGGATTCGTCGTCGTTCTGATCTTCATCGGCCTCGAAAGCCCCGCGCTCTCGATCGCGCGCGTGATGCAGCGGGTCGCGCAGGGCGGACACGACGTGCCGGACGCGAAGCTGCGCGCGCGGTTTCCGCGGACGTTGAAGAATCTCCGGGCTGCGATCGAGCTCGTCGACGAGGCGTTCCTGTTCGACAACAGCTCCGCCGACGACCCGTATCGCCTCGTCGCGGTCTCCACGGACGGCCAGGTGACCGTTCGCCGCCCGCCAATCCCTGCGTGGGCCCGCGGAATCCGCGGGCTGTAACGAGGCGTCGTGCCACGAAACATGAACGACCGGATGATCCGACTCGGCGACGGACGCACGGCCATTCGGCGTTCGCCAGTTCGCGCTGTCGACCTGCACCCACTGCCATTTGCCGTCTTTCTGCTGCCACGACCACCCATGCCCTTCCATCTCCGCGGTCGTCCGGTGCCCTGTCGCTTGCACGAACCGCTCGAATCGGGCGTTGGTGACCTCGAAGCGGTCGAGGTAATACGTGTCGAGCGTGACCTGATGCCGCGGCACGGCGCGTCCGTACCACTCGGCGCAGAGCTCCGCCGTCGCGCGTAGAGACCGTTCGACACACCGCGCGACGTCGAAGCCGAGCCGTTTGAGGACGCGAGTCATCGCCCGGGCGTCGTTCGGCGGGTTGGCGAGCGGGGGCGCGTGCTGATACTTGCTGTTTCCGATCACGAGCGCGACGCGTGCGCCGTCGACTGCATCGTCCCGTGCGGTGCTCGATTCCGCGCTGGGGGGGCGCGCCGGATCCCTCGACTCGGTCGTCGTCGCACACGCCGTCGCGGACAAGAGGCACGCCACGAGAAAACCGAACCTGGTCATCGCCCTCTCCGTGACGCGAGCCGCATGAAGATCGCTCACGTCAGGCAGCATGGTAGCGCGCCTCGCGGGCCTCCGGCACTCCTGCAGCGGCTCGCAGCGCGTTCGCGGCCGGTAGGTTCAGCCGATCTCGTAGACGTGCAGCGCGACCGGCGCATCGCCGTAGCCGTGCGTCGGACCGCCGCCGAAGCGCTGATAGAGATCCTGGCCGCGGAAGTCGTCCACGAAGTGGCCGTCGGCCGCGCGCAGCTCACGATCCTCGAAGAGCGCGCGGACCCGCGTGCCCGCGCGCAGCCCGGCCACGGAGATCTTCGTGCGCGCGAGGCGTTCGGGCGCGAGCGCGATCGTGTCGCCCCACACCTCGAGCGCCTCGCCGTTCGGCCCGACGATCGACGTCCGTCCCCACTCCGCGCGGCCGGCCGGATGAACGAATCCGACGCCGTCGACGAGCTTGCCCGCGGCGCCGATCGCGTCGAGCGGCACCTCGAGCCGCGTCCACGTTCCAGGCGCCGGCCGGGCGCCGAGGTCGACGGCGGTCGCCGGGACGTAGGGCAGGGCGGCGCCGAGCCGCTTGTCGTCCCAGCCGAGGAACCCGGTCGCGTGCGGGTAGGCCGTCTCGAGAAACCAGAGCGCCGCGTCCCGGCGCATCGCGGCGACGTCGAAGGCGCCGGCCGACGTCGCGTGCGTGAATCGCCCGTCCGTCTTCACGACGACGAGCACGCCGCGCGGTGCGCGGCCTGGATCGAGCCGCACCCACTGCACGAGCCGGGTGCCTGACGGCCACGCGCGCGCCGACGGCAGGTACTGGATGCCGTGGGCCGCGTAGGCGGCGGGCTCACGCGGCGCGTCCGTGACGCGCGCGCGACCGATCGCGCCGCCCGCGTCCGCGCCCGGACGCCACCGGCCGAACGCGATGCCGCGCGTCGTCGCGGCGATCACGTACGTCTTGCCGCGGTACCGCCGCGACCAGTGTTCGATCCACGGCTCGATCGTCACCGTGGGGCCGGCGTCGGACGACGCCGCGATCGGCCGCATGAACGCGAGCTCGCCGTGCAGCCCGCGTGCGAGCGACGCATCACCCGGGCCGTGCGCGATCTGCCAGCCGCGGCACCCACGCATGAGCTCGACGTACACGTGAAAGCGCCACCGCTCGTACGGCACGTCCTCGTACATCTGCGGCCGCAGCCAGATCGCCTTCGCCTGGTCACGGACGAGCGGCGCCAGGTCCGTGTGCAGGTTCGCCGGGTAGAACGGCTCCGTCTCCGGATCGTAGATGTCGAAGTACGGGACCTTTTCGAACTCGAACCGGTTCCAGTACCCGCCGTGGCCGACCATCACGGGCTTTCCGGTCGCGCGCCGGATCGACTCGACGACGTCGCGCAAGCCCGCGAGCTGCGGCGCCGTGGCGCCGTGGAACAGCCCGAACGCCTCTTCGATCCCCGGGGCCGTCGACACGACCATCGGCGCGCTGCGGATGAAGTCGAGATGCGCGGCGAGGGCTGCCGGTCCGCCGGCCTGCCGCGTGAGCTCGGCCGTCGAGAATGCCGGCGACGCCGCGACGAACGCGGTCGACGAATACCGGTTGTCGTCGTTCCACCGCTGCTCGATGGTCCCGCGCGGCGTGATCGTGCCGGCGACGTCGCGCGCGGCGTTGAAGTCGTTCGCGCGGCGCATGTAGTGGTCCGGCGAAAGGCGGTCGTACAGCGACCACTCCGGCAGCGCACGGAGGTCGCGCGCGCCACCGGCGCCGGGATCGGCGGGACCGGCGTACGCCGGCGCGAAGCCGTAGACGCCGCCCCACGGCATCCACGGCTCGCCGTTCACGCGCGCCACGCCGTCGCGTCCCACGGCGACGGCCCGAACCGGCGGCTGCGCGGGCGCCGGCGCCTGCCGGCAGAACGGCGGAGAGTCGACGGTCGCGACGCCGCGATGCGCGCGGTCGAGCGCCGTCGCGCGCACGAGCCACCGGCGGTCCGGCTCGTCGAATGGCTGGATCGGCAGCGCCGAGACGTCGAGATCGGCGAGCAGCAGGTTCGTGAAGTCGCCGCGCAGGCCGGCGGGAATGCGCTCGCGCTGCGCGCGGATCGCGTCCCGTGTCGCGGCGATCTCGGAGGTCTGCACCGCCTCGCCCGACCGCCGTCGGACGATCTCGAATCGCACGCTGGCGAGCTGCCGCATCGTCGCCGCGCTGAATCCGAGATTCACCCGCACGAGCTGGCGCTGTTCCGGTTTGAGGTACAGCGCGCCGAGCCTGACGTCGATCGGCACGGCCCACGTGGTGAACCACAGCGCGCTGGTCGCGACCGTCGCGCCGTCGCGCAGCAAGGCGAGCTCGCCGCGGTATTCCGTGTAGGCCGTCGCGCACGGCTCGTCGAGCGTGTAGGGGACACGGAGCTCGCTGTCGCCGCCTGCCGCGACACGCACGGCCGCGCTGCGGCGCGCCGAGCGTTTGCCCGTCGGCGACGTGAAGCTCCACGCGAGCGCGAACGTCGCCGCGCGACCGGGGTTCACGACGCGCGCCGCGAGCACGTTGTCGCCGAGGAGCCGCTCACCGAGGTCGACGTCCTCGACGTACGGTGCGAGGTCGCCGGGCGCGTCGGCCGTCGGCTTCACGCCGCGGGCCGCGAACTCCCGCGCGGTGCTCTCCGGCTCGACGACGCGGATCTCGTCCCACCACACGGTCCCGACGACGTTGTTGTGCGGCTGGATACCGGTCGCGTCCAGCGTGTAGCCGTTCGCGCCGCGCGCGCAGAGCATGAGGCGGAACGACACGACCGGCGTGCGCGGACGGAAGACCTGGCGCAGCACGCGCCAGCCGTCCGAGCCGATCGAGACGGGCGCCTTGTGCACGAAGCGGAAGCCGTCGAGCCGCGCGCCGCTCGCATCGACCGCATCGAGGTCCAGCATGCAGAGGCGATCCGTCTTCACGCGCGCGGTGACTTCGATCAGGCGCGGCGCGCGCTGGTTCACGGCGATCGGCGCGGAGGCGACGGCGACCTCGTCGCCGGACGGCACGACCATCTTGAGGCTCGGCGTCCCGCTCCGCGTGACGAGGCGATCGCGTTCGACGAGGCCGCGGTTGTCGAAGCGTGCGTTGTGCCACGTGTTGAAGAGGTAGAACTCGCGCGGCGGGAAGTAGCGGTACTTCACCGGACGCCCCCAGCCGACCGGATAGCCGTCACCGTCCACGGCGGTGAACGCGCCGTTCGCGATGAGATTCGTGCCGGCGGCGTTCGCCGCCGACAGGTGCGCCGTGCGGATTTCGATCGAGCCGGCGGCCGCCGCGTAGCGGATCGCAACCGAGACGACGGCGGGCAGCAACGATCCGGGCTGTGCCGCATCGGCCGGAAGGCGCGACGCGGCCGCGAGCCACGCGGCGGCCGGCAGCCGCGCCTCGATCCATCGCCAGTCGTAGGTTCCGGACGGCAGCGGCGTCGTGCTCGACACGAGCGGCGCGACGACGGCGCCGAGCGGATCGCCGGCCGTCGCTCCGCCCAGCGGGCCCAGGCCGACCTCGATCGCGCCGGCGTTGTCCGGCACGGCGTCGCCGTGCACGAGCACGCGGAGCGTGAGATCGCGGACGAGCCGATCCGGGGTGCGGCTGCGATGCGGCCGTAACTCAGGAAATCCGCCGGCGTCGGGTGAACCCGTCAGACGCGATTCATCGTGCACCGCGATCCAGGGCAGGCGCTGCCGTGCTTCGGCGCCGGGGCCGCGCAGCACGAAGCGCCGGGCGCCGTTCGGCCGATCGGCGTCGAGCCATTCCCAGCTCCCGCGACAGCGCCACCCGTCCGGATTGAAGTCGCGCCGGTTGTAGAACGCATACGGATACGTCCAGTGGAGGGTCTGCGTGGTCGGAAGCCGCGTGAGCCAGTCGTCCTGGAAGGTCGCGTTGCGAAGCAGATTGTCGGGCTCGGCGACGTCGGATCGGCGCCCGCGCGCGACGATCCACCGCGGCGCCGTCTCCGCGACGCGCCCGCCGAGCGTGGCGCCGACGGCCGCGGCGGTGGCGCGCGCGATGAACGCGCGCCGCTTCATTCACGTTCCCGAGGGCCGTCCCCCGGAATCCAGGGCCAGTACTTCGCGAGCGCGCCGCCGTCCACGCGGAGATCGAAGCCGGTGATCATCTCCGCATCGTCGGACGCCAGAAACACCGCGGCGCGCGCGTAATGTCGCGGGCTCGGGAGCTGACCGGTCGGGATCATCTTCCGGAAGTCGAGCAGCCGGCCGCGGCGCTCGGGTCTCGCGCGGCCCCACGCGACGGCGCGCTCGAGACCTTCCTCGACGTCGGTCGCCGTCGGCGTGAGGCTGTTGACGCGGATCCGATGCGGCGCCAGATCCATCGCGGCCGCGCGCGTGAAGTTCAGGAGGCCGCTCTTGCTCGTGCCGTAGCCGATGTTGCCGGCCTGGCCCTGATGCCCCGCGGTCGACACGATGACGATGATGCTGCCGCCGCGCTGCTGCTCGACCATGACGCGCGCCACGTGCTTCGTGCACAGGAACGTGCCCGTCAGGTTCACGGAGATCTGGCGCGTCCAGCGCTCGAGCGGCATGTCGAGCACGCTCTGGCCGCCGAGGATGCCGGCGTTGTTGACGAGGATGTCGACGCCGCCGAACGCGTCGCGCGCGCGCGTGACCATGGCTTCGACCTGCGCTTCGTCGGTCGTATCGCACACGACGCCGAGCGATTCGCCACCGCGGCGCTCGATCCACTCCGCGCACTGCTGCGCGTTGTCGGCCGCCACGTCGACGCACACGATGCGCGCGCCTTCGTCGGCGAGGCCCTGCGCGATGCCGCCGCCGATGTTGGGGCTGGTGCCGGTGACGACGGCGACCTTCCCGGCGAGCTTCATCGCGAGCGCCGGCGAATTTCGGCGATCTCGGCGAGGTCGAGCAGATCCTTCGCGCGTCCAGCGGCCCGCTTGGCCCGCTCGAGCGCATCCAGATCCAGCACGAGCACCCGCGTCGATCCCACGGAGAGATCCGACGAACCCGCAGCGACCTTCGCGTAATCGCCGATTCCGGGAATCTCCCCGAGGATGTCGACGTCGCCCAGGTCCGTGGTGAGCGTGAAGTTCAGGCCGCTGGCCAGCGTGCGCTCGTCCCAGAGAAACGGGAGGTCCGACGGAGCGCCTCGAAGTCGGGGGTGGAACGGGGCGAGGGCGCCCGCGAGGCGGCGCAGGTTGTCCCGGTCGCGGGCATAGCAGACGTCGAGATCGATCGTGACGCGCGACGAGCCACGGAGGACGAGAGCCACCCCGCCGACGATCACGAAATCGACGCGGGCGGCCGTCAGTGCGTCAAGCAGTCGCTGGACGTCGGTCACGCGTCTCTTCGAGGAACCGCGCCATCTCCTGCATGCGCCGCAGGCGCTCGGTCGGCGTCCGGCGGAGGTTCTCTTCGATGAGCGTGCCATCGACGCCAGCGTCGACGAGCGCGAGGATGCGCTGGTCCCACGTCGGGTCGTCGCCGGATTCCTCGCGTGCCATCAATCGGATTGTATCGTCACCGCGACGTCGTCGTCTTCGCGCGCCGCGCCTGCTCCTGCAGATAGCGGACCGACACGCGCTCGAGCGGCACGGCGTCGGGAGCGAGACCGTCGGGGTTCCGGTACTCGAACGCCGCGTCGCGTCCGCCGTAGTGCTTGGTGACGACGAGGCGGCGCCACTGGATCACTTCGGCGTCGGTGCCCGACAGCTTCTCCGGCGTGTCGTAGCGCTGGTTCACCATGACCTTCTCGTCCTGGCGCGAGAAGTTGTACTCGATGATCCAGCGGTGCAGGCCGTAATAGAGGACGGTCTGCCACCAGCGCCCGAGCGCCGTCTTCGGTCGCACGCAGTGGTAGTACCAGACGCGCGTCAGGTGCTTTTCGACGGGCACGCACATCCGCGTGTAGAGATCCCACGCGAACTCCGTGCGGAACATGCCGGGCAGGTGATGGCCACCGCACCAGCGCGCGGACTTCGGCGCCGGAATGTGTCGCCGCGCGCGCTCCGCGAGCGGGCGGAAGAGCCACGTCCAGTAGCGACGGTAGTTCGTCTTCGGCCACTCGCGGCCGTCGGCATAGAGGTCGTGCTGCGGGCTGCGGCGGAGATAGTTGCTCTCCGCGACGTCGCCGCCGAAGCCGTTGCCGACGAAGATCGGATGCTCGCCCTGCGCGCCGCGCGCGATGAACCCGTTGCGCGCCACGACGAACGCGTCGCGGTGCACGTAGTTCACGTGCGAGTCCATCGAGTTCTCCAGCGCGACTTCCCAGTTGCAGCGCCACTCGACCTGCCCCGTCAGCACGAGCGCGTCGTCGTCGAAGAACTCCTCCGGCACGTCCTCGTCGATCGGCGCCGGGTCGCCGTCGCCGATCCAGGCGAACACGACGCCCTTCAGCGTGCGCGTCGGATACACGCGCGCCTCGGTGCCCGGCTTGCCGCACACGCCGGAGCCCGGGCCTTCGGACAGCACCATCGTGTTCTTGCCGGCCTCGTCGTACACCCAGCCGTGATACGGACACGCGACGGTGCCGCGGTAGTGGCAGTCGCCTTCGCTGAGTCGCGCGCCGCGGTGCGGACAGACGTCCTGGATGGCGACGACGTTGCCGGCGGCGCCGCGGAAGAGACAGAGCTCCTCGCCGAGCAGCGCGACCTTCATCGGCTTGCGCGAGCCGACCTTGCGATCGGCGACGACCGGGTACCAGTAATTGCGGAGCCCGAGCTTCGGGATGAGCGGCCGGATGTCGCCGGAGAGCTTCGGGACGACGCCGCTCGCGCGGTCGGTCGTCACGGCCGGAACACCGCGAAGCATTTGTTCGAGTTGAACGTCCACGTCTCGACGAACTCGCACTCGTCGGGCTTGCGCCCGAGCTCTTCCATGGCGCCGGCGAGCGCGAACCAGTTCAGCATCTCGTGCTGCCCGGATTCTTCGATGGCGGCGAGCGGCGTCTGGCGCCACGCGTCCCAGTCGCCGCGCGCCAGCGCCTCGTACAGCCGCCGGTCGGCGGGGATGTCCGGATAGAGCTGGTAGTGCTTGTCGACCAGGAACGCGTGCGACCAGCTCGACGACGCGATGAGCGCCGTGCGCCAGGGACTCTCGCGCACGGCGCGGGCGACGGCCGCGCCCATCTCCATGCAGCGCTTCGGCGACGGCGACGGCGGATCCAGGTCGGCCTCGGGGATCGGGTTCGCGAGACTGCTGCGGTACCCGCGCTGCGCGATGACGCGCCGGCCGTAGCAGTTCACCTGGAACGGCAGGACGGGATACGGAAAGCCGGCGCGATCGTAATCGAGGAACAGCAGCGTGTTGAGGAACGCGTGCGCGAGGCCCGCGTGATGGAGCGGCGTGTACGCGTACGCCACGTCGACGCCCTGCTCGATCAGCCGCGCCGCCAGGAACTTGCCCGCGGCGCGGTGCCCGGCGTACCGGAAGACCGTCTCCGCGGTCTCGTTCCACGTGTTCGGCGCGGCGGTGTCGCGCGGGCGATGCCGCGCCTCGATCGCGTCGTACGCGAGCACGCAGAAGGGCGGGATGACGTCCTCGGTGAAGTTCTCGTGCTGGTCGTCGCCCCAGATGACGACGACGTCGGGCCGGAAGTCGTCGAGGAGCTTTCGCGCGTGGCGGAAATGACGGACCAGCTCGGCGCGATGCACCGCGGCGGATTTCTTGCCGCCGTCGTCGCCGAACTCGCGCCGCAGCGGCTCGGGCCAGTTCGCGGGATCGCGATAGCGCTCCGGTAGCCCAGGATCCTTCAGGACGGTCTTGAGGATGTGCGCCATGTTCTCGTCGACGCCGACGAGCGGCGGATAGTGCGTCATGCCGAGCCCGAGAATCTCGCCCATGTCCGTCTCCTTCATAGGAGGTCGAAGGCCTCGGCGAACCGGCGGTACGCCTCGAGATGGTCGCCGTACTTGCGGTGGCCGGCCGTGTGCTGCGCGGACGCCAGCAGCAGCCGGTCACGATCGTGCGCCTGGGTGTGTCCGTAATCCTCCAGCAGGCAGAGCCCGAGCTCCTGGTTGTGCGGATCGTTGCCGACCTTCGCCGCCGCCGTCGCGAGCGTCTGCACGAGCGGCGCGCGATCGTGACCCGCGCGGAGATACGCCGCCGTCAGGTCGACCGACTCGTCGGGCCGGAGCGCGAGCAGCGCGGTCTCCAGCCGTTCGAGGAGCTGCGGCGCGGACCGCGTGTCCGCGCCCGCCGGCATCGTGATCGCGCGGCGTCCGTTGTTCGGCGTGATCGCCTGATGCTCGGCCGCGCGAGTGATGAACGCCGCGGCGACGAACAGCAGCTTCAGCCGATGGGGATGCTCGAAGGTGTCGAAGAACCAGCCGACCGTGTTGCAGTACTCGTAGCCGTGCTGCGACATCGAGAAGTTGGTCGGATGGCCCGTCTCGAGGATGACCTGCGCCGAGGCGATCTGGATCGCATCGAGGATGCGGCGCGGGCTCCGGCCGGCGCGGAGCAGCGCGACCACCGCGTCGATCACCGACGGCTCGCGCTGGCGCGTGATCGTCTCGACGAGCATCGCCTCTTCGGCGGCGGTGAGCGGCTCGCGCTGCGCGAGCAGCTCGCGATCGCGTCCCTCGAGGACGTTCTGCACGACGTTGCCACCCATCTCGTAGGTGGAATACCAGCGCGGCCCGACGGCGATGTCCGGCACGCCGGCATAGAGCACGCTGTGCGCGTCGTGCCATCCGAACGCTTCGCCGAGCTCGATGGTGGCGCGCGCGCGATACGCCTTGTGCCCCGTCGTGTAGGAGCGGTTGTGGAACATCCGGTCCTGCACGTCGATGAGCCCGGCGAACGCGAGCTGCGCCAGCACCGCGCGCCGGTTCGGTACGTCGTCCATCAGGCCGAGGAACACGCGATACGACGCGACCACGTCGCCGCGCTGCACGAGCGTGAGCCAGTGGTTGAGCCGCTCGCCGATCGGGCCCTCGAGATGCACCGGCTCCTGATCGGGCCAGTGGATTTCGGGCATCGGCGGCGCCTGGTTCACGGCGATGTTGTAGAGGCGCGTGTAATGCCCCGGCGCCTTGCCGAGGAGCTGGTTCCATGGATCGAGGCCGGTCGGCATGTACCAGACGGTCTGCGCGAGCGGGAGCAGCGCGAGCTCCGGGCGGATCATCGACATGAGCGGCAGCCCGACGCGCTCGCTGAGGAAGCAGTGATCGTTGTTCACGAACTTCACGAGGCCGTCGTCGAGGCGCTGGTGATACGGCACGTGGGTGTAGGGGGCGTGGATGCGAATGGTCTGGCGCAGGATGTCCGTGACGGGCCGTTTCCGCTTCAGCAGGCCATAGAGCGCCTGGCTCGCGCCGAGCTGATCCCGCGCGAGAATGCGTTCTTCGAGACGGGCGTAGTCAGCGTCGGACGCTGACTCGGTCGAAGCCGCGGTCGTCGTCGCCATTCGCGTCACCCCCACGGACGTGAGCGGAGTATAGGCCACGGGTGGCGTGACGCCATTCTAGGCTCGCCAGTGCTCCGGCAGGATCACCTGCACGTCCGTGATGCCGCACCGGGCGGCCATCCACTCCTCGACGTAGAGACCGTCCTTGTAGCTCGACTGCTGTGATTCGTAGACGGTCACCGGGCCGCGGAGCGCCGCCGCGAGTGGCTGCAGCGCGCGCCGGTCCAGCGCGCTGCCCGGCGCGCCAGCCATGAGGAGCGTGGTGGCGGTCACGCGCGGCGCGAACGCGCGCAGATCGAAGCCCGCCAGCGTGCGGTGCACGGCCTCGATCCGCTCGGGAAATCGCCGGAGATAGTCGTTGATCTCTTCGAGCGGATACGCCTGCGTCTTCGGGGCCAGCGCCGCCGTGTCGTGGAACAGGGCCGGCGTCGTCACCACGTGGCTGGCGCCCGGCGCGAGCGCGGCCGTGATGAGCGCCAGGTCGTTGCCGAACACAACGACGCGTGCGGGATCGAGCTCCGGCCGCGTGAGCAGGAACTCCAGACCTCGAACGCTGTCCGCCACGATGCCGCGGAAGACGTACGCCCTCGCGTCGTCGATGCCGTCGGTGAGGAGCCCGGGAAACATCGCGGCGTAGGGCGAATCGGCGTTGCGCTGTCCGCGCCCGGCCAGGCTCCAGGTGATGTACCGGCTCCGCTGCAGATTCGCGGTGCCCTGCGGAATGATCTCGAGGACGCTCTGATACTTCGGCGCATAGTAGATCGCCGGAAACGGTCCGCTGCCGGTCGGGATGCTCAGATACCCGAAGAGTCGGTACGGGCCGAGGCTGGTGAGGCGAACGCCGTACAGCGTCGCGAACGCGGTGCTCCGCAGGGGCAGCACCTCGATGTCGGGGCGCGCCGGATAGCGCGCCAGCTCGTCGAGCGTCGGCTGCCAGTCGTCGCGCGCGTCCGTCATGTCGCGGCTCCCAGGTGTTCCGCAAAGAATCGGTCGACGACCGCGCCGTGATGCACGCGTCCCGCTTCGTGACCGTGGCCGTCGTAGGGATGGAGCTGCTTGTCCTTCGCGGCGATCCGGTTGAACAGCGCGTAGCCCGTTTCCGGCGGACACACATTGTCTCGAAGCCCGATGTTCACGACGACCGGGCACGTGATCCTGTCCGCGAAGTTGATCCCGTCGAAGTAGGCGAGGGTCTCCGCGACCGCCTGGCGCCGGTCGGGATGGAGGCGCAGATAGTCGTTGATCTCTTCGTACGGATACGTGTGCGTCAGCTCGATGGCGTCCATGAAGCCGCAGAGGTACGGGGCGCCGGCGGCGGCCGCGCGCACCTCCCGTCGCATCGCGGCCGTCGTGATCGTGAGGCCCCCGCCCTGACTGCTGCCCGTCACGCCGATGCGGGCCGCGTCGACGTCCGGGCGCGAGAGGAGGAAATCGACGCCGCGCCAGGTGTCGACGTAGAACCCGCGATACGCGTACGTGTGCCGGTCGACGATGTCGTGCGTCAGGAGATTCGGATACCCGGGATTGAACTGCCGCATGCTGCGCAGCTTGCCGCGCGGCGCGACCGACAGCGCGATGTAGCCTTTCCGCGCCCAGTCTTTGGGGATCGGCGGATCCATCTGATAGCCCGGCGTGAACATGATCGCCGGCGTGCGCTCCGCCCGGCGCGACGGCCGGCAGTACCAGGCGGCGACGCGCACGCGGTCGAGGCTCGTGTAGAAGACCTGGAAGACCTCGACGTCGTCCGAGCTCCGGAGCGGGTCCGGAACGACCTCGGCGTCCAGCGGGATCGTCGAGGCCTGCCGCAGCACGTCGTTCCAGAACGCGTCGAAGTCATCGGGTTTGCGCACGACCGACCGGTATTCGGCGGCGACCGCTTTCGGCATGGCGATCTTCGCGCGCGCGGTCCCGGCTAGCTCGAGCTCCAGGAGAACGGCGCGACGTGGCCGTTGTTGCGGCCGGACGTGTCGTCCCAGTTGATGCCGAACGCGTGCATGTGACCGCGGGACGCCTTCGCGAGCGCGAGCTTCGTCGCGGCGGGATGACCGATGTTGTCGAAGTAGATCGGATCGGTGCCATTCGCGCCGGTCACGGCCTCGATCGCGATGTCGAGAATGCCCGGGATGGATACCGATCGCTTCATGCCGTCCCGTTCGATGCGGATCGGCTTGGCCTCGGCGCCCGCGAATGTCCCGACGAGCGGGCCGACCGCCGCCATCGGTCCGCCGCCCTGGCCGCTCGCGATCGTCGTCAGCGCCGCCCGCTGCTCGGCCGTCGCGCGCTCGTCCAGGATCACGCCGACCGTCCAGTTGCCCTCGATCATGGCGCCGGGCGTGTGCAGCAGCACGCCGAACGCGAGCCCATCGAGCGTCGTGGCGCCATGGCGGCCGCGCTCGACGCGGAACACGAGCCCGGCGTCGCAGAAGCCCTTCGTCGGCCGCGCGGCGAGACCGGAGGTGGGACAGGGACAGACGAAATCGCAGCTGCACGCCTCGAAGTACTCGCCGGTGATCTGCCACTCCGGATTCGCCATCTCGATCCTCCCCGGTCGTCGGTTCACATCACGTGACCGGCTCGCAGCATGGCCACGACGTCCGGCCGCATCGTCAGGACGAGTCCCAGCACCACGAGGACGCTGCCCGCGACTCGCGCGATCCATTCTCCACCCGGCGACAACTTCTCGACCGTCACGAGCGCGGCGATCAGCAGCACCCACGGCAGACCCATCGCGCCCGCGACGACGAGCACGAGCATCAGCGCCCAGCAGCATCCGAGGCAATACATCGCGTGGGCCCAGGCGAGCGCCAGGCTGCCACGGTGGCCCGGGCGCCAGCGCCCGAGCAGGAAGCCGAGCGGGCTGCGGCATGCGCGCAGGCACACCTGCTTGAGCGGCGACAGTTGATACACGCCCGCGACGACGAGCACGAGCGCCACGCCGTACGGCACGAGGTCGGCGGCGACGACGTCGACGAGCACGCTGCCGGCGTAGACGGGCACGCCGGCGATCGCCCACAGGGCGAGGTACACGAGCGTGAAGACCGCGACGGGGACGCCCTTCGTGGCGGCGTCCGCTGCCTTGCGCCGGATCGCGCCGTAGAGCGCGATCATCGGCAGCGCGCTCGGCAGCATCATCGCCGTCATCATGACGCCCCAGGCCGCGACGAATGCCGTCGCGTCGACGAGCGTCGGCGTCATGGTCCCCATCGCCATGTCGTCGTGGGATGCCGTACTCGATGTGACGACGTGGACCCAGGCGACGGCGGCGATCGCGAGCAGCGCGCCGCACGTCAGCACCGTGGAACGATCGCGAACGGTGACCGGAGAGTCAGCCGGAAGGTGCGCCCCGCTGCTGAGCATCGCGGGGTGAGTCTACGCCAGGTGCCGGGGGATGTGTCAGCTGGCGCGCCGGCCGAGCTCACGGCCGGCGTAGCGCGCCCGCGCGAGCGCCACGATCTCGAGGATGGTCTGCGGATGCGTCCGCCCGGACGCGCGCGCGCCGCGGATGAACTCCGCGTTCGAGTGCAGGTACGGGTTCGGATTCGCTTCGATGAGATACACGGTGCCGTCGCGCCCGACCCGGAAGTCGATGCGCGCGTAGTCGCGCAGCCCGAGCGCCTGGAACGCCGTGAGCGCGTACTTCTGGATCGTGCCGCGCATCTCGTCCGGCAGCTTCGGGATGCGGACCTTGCTGCCGCGATAGGCGCGCGTGCCCTCCTCCCATTTCACCTCGGAGCCGGCGATGCGCGGCGTGCCCTTCGGCAGGTGGGAGAGGTCGAGCTCGACGGGCGGGAGCGCCTCGGGCTGGCCGTTGCCGAGGACGCCGACGTACACCTCGCGGCCGTCGATGAACTGCTCGATCAGCACCGGATGGTCGAACTCGGAGTGGAGCTGGTCGATGCGCTCCATGAGCTCCTTGATGTTCGCGGCGAGCGCGTCGAAGCCGATGCCGATCGAGCCGTCTTCGCGCACGGGCTTCACGATGACGGGGAAGTCGATGTCGTGCGCCCAGTCGAGCCGGCCGCGCCACATCACGGCGAACTTCGGCGTGGCGATCCCGTGAAACGCGAGGAGCTTCTTCGTGACGGCCTTGTCGATCGCGAGGCTGAGCCCGCGCGGGCCGGAGCCGGTGTAGGGCAGGCCGAGCAGGTCGTAGTACGCCGCAACGTTCGGCTCCTTCGTGCTGTCGCCGCCGAACGACTCCACGAGATTGAAGACGAGATCGATCTGGAGCCCCGCGAGCGTCCTGAGACATTCCGGCGTGCCGTCGACGGCGACGCCCACGACCTCGTGGCGCGCGGCGCGGAGGATCGCGGCGACCTCCTGGACGTCGGTCTTCTTCTGACCGCGCTTCGGCGTGTCCGTGGTCTCGTCCGGGCCGTGGGCGACCGCGATGCGCATGCCTACGCGCTCTTCCGCTCGCGCGGCTGGTCGCGCCGCCGGCGCGATCTCGGAATGAAGCGGCCGTACGTGAGGTAGTTCATGGTGAGCGTCGTCGCGTAGGCCGTGAGCTCGATGAGCGTGATCTCCTCGCAACCGGGAATCACCGCGACGCTCAGCGGGCCGAGCGTTTCGGTGATGCGGTCGACGAGCGCGCGCACCACCGGGCGCGGCACGCCGGTCCAGTACTCGATCTTGTTGATCAGGTCGGCGCGGTGCGCGCGCACGAAGTCGACGGCCGGCTGCCGGTCCTTGCGCTTGCGCGAGAAGAGATCGCGGAGATCGTGCTCGAACGTCACGTCGATCGGCGTCGGCGCCGGCTGCTGACACTGGAAGAACTCGCCCACCGTCATGTTCATCTCTTCGACGGTGATGTCGGTGGACGCGATCCGGACGATCGGCTCGAGATCGCCCACGCGACGCGCCGTCCGGTCGATGTACTGCAGCTTGCGCAGCGCCGGCCAGCCGCGATACCGCTCGCGCCAGCGCGAACCCGGCGTCAGCCATACCGCGAAGGTCTCGGCGAAATCCTCGTCGGGATGCTTCTGCGCGTACCAGCCCTCGATGTGCCGCACGTAGTTCCGGTCGAACGGCACGGGCCTGTAGCGCTCGCGGTACGGGCGGTTGAACGGCCCGAAGAGATCGCGCCAGTCGCGGGTCTCGTAGAGCTTGTAGGCGTAGTTGAACGCGTGTCCCGCCTCGTGCCGGAGGTACATGCGGATCTCACGCGCGTCTTCGAGGTCGTCGACGTGCTTGCCGAGCTGCGCGAGCTTCGGATCGGCGAGATAGAACGGGATGCCGATGATCGGTTCTTCCGACGGGCAGCCCCACTCGTCCGTGAGGTACGTGCGCGGCTGGAACCGGCGCAGGCCTTTGCCCTCGAGCTCGCGATAGAGCTCGGCGACGAACCCTTCCATCGGCGAACCTTCGAGCTTGAGCCCGAGCTTGCAGATCTGCTTCGACAGCAGGGGCTTCAGGTCAGGGGGCGCGCTCTCGAAACCGGCCACATATCGATCGTACCGGACGATCGCGCGCGCCGCGCGCGTTGGCGCCCGCGCCCTGCAAAACTTTTCAGGGTCCGCGGCGAGGAGCTGCCGCGTCCGTGGACCTACTCGTCGACCGCATCGGACGAGAGACTGCACCCTTCGATCGAGTATTCATCGAAGACGTCTTCGGCCACGGCATACGGCGGTCCTGCGAACCAAGAGTCGTCAGCCGTGATCATTCGTGTCGTTGTCATATCGCCTGCTCCAACGCCGCGCGTGACGGAAACGACCTCGTGTGGGTCAAGACAAATAGCGATCACAGTGCGGGTGCCGATATCCGTGCAGCGCCACCGGCGGCCGCCGCACCAAAACTCGATCCCGATTCGGAACTCGTCGTGCCTCATTCTTCTCTGAGACGTCAACGCCGCCGTTCAGCACCTGCGCCGGACCGAGCGATCGAAGGGGGCGAGGCCCGACGTCAGGTGAAACTGCTTGTCATGCGTGAACGCGTACTCGCTCATGCAGGAACTCCGGCGCGAAATCCGCGCCATTCGGCCAAACAATTGTGTGCAGCTCCGGATGCAGGCAAACGCGTTGAAAGACGGCCGTCTGGCGCAGCGGTTCGAAGACCGGGCCGTCCAGCTCATCGCGCAAGTCCACTTCGCCCGTGACGCCATCGCTGAAGCGGAGCCAGATCACGTAGTCGCGAACGTAGCGAGCCTCGACGAGTCGAACCATGGTTTCCTCCTAGTCAATCGGCTCACATGAGCAAGCTCCGCAGGGCGAGGCCGCCAACGGACGCCGGCTAAACCTGTCACGCCGAACGTAGCTTCGGCAGCACCTCGCGCCCGAACAGCTCGACCGTCTTTACCGGATCCGATGCGAGGCTCACCGTGAACATGAGCCGCGTCGCGCCGGCGGCGATCGCGGCGTGGACCTGGGCGATGCAATCGTCCGGCGTGCCGGCCACCGCGAGCCGCGTGCGCAGGTAATCGAAGAGCCCGAGACGTCGTGTGAGCTGCGGATCCATCGCTGCGCGATGTGTCGTGTACGTCTTGCGCAGTTCGCGGATCGCCGGGATGAGCTCCGGCGGAACGCCGCGCTGCTCCGGCGCCGGCCCGAGGATGTACGCCGCGACGAAGCCGAGGATGTTGCCGAGCTTCGCGAGCGCGACGTCGCGCCGCTCGTCGACGTCGAGCGCCGCGATCCACCAGACGTCGATCTCATCCGGGTTTCGCCCGGCCTTGCGCGCACCGTCGGCGATCAGCGCGCGCGCGTGCGCGACGTGCTCCGCTCCGAGCCCGTAGTTGACGAACACGCCGTCCGCGGCGGCGCCGGCGGTGCGCAGCGCGCCGGGACCGGACGCGGCGGTGTACACCGGGACGCGCCGCGTGACGCGCGGCAGCTGCACCGGCGCGCCGTCGAGCGTCGCGCGCTCGCCTGCGAGCAGCGCCCGCATGAACGCGACGCCGTCGCGGAACGCGCCCGGCGCGGTCGCCTTCGATCCGACGTTCACGACGCCGCTGTGGCCCGTGCCGACACCGAGGATCAGCCGGCCGCCCGACAGCTCGTCCGTCGACGCGGCCGCGCCCGCGGTGATCGCGGGATGGCGCGACTCGAGATTCGTCACGCACGCCGCGAGCGGCACGCGCTCGGTCTTCGTCGCCGCCAGCGCCAGCGCGACCCACACGTCCATCGCGTTGCCCGGCGTGTCCGCGATGCCGACGAGGTCCCACCCGCGCCGCTCGCCCAGCGACGCCATGCGCGTCGTGTAGTCCGCCGCGTACGGCCAGAAGAAGAAGCCGAAGCGCGGCTCAGCCAACGCGGCGGGCGATCTCGTAGGCGCGATCGATGAGACGGACGGCGCGCAGACAGGCCTCGACGCCGATCGGCGCCGGCGCGCCGCGCTGGAAGTGATCGAGCGCGTCGCGCACCGCGTACCACGCGACCGGTTTGTCCGGCTCGGCGGCGGTGACCTCCTCGCCCGTCGCCGTGACGAAGCGTAGTTTCTCGTCGCCCGTGACGAGGATCGCGTCGCGTCCGGACACCTTCCACTGGCTGTCGTACCCCGGCCGCGGGAACGTGTTCCCGACCTCGATCGTCCCGAGCACGCCGCTCGCCGAGCGCAGCAGCACGGAGGCGTAGTCCTCGACGGCCTGGCCGAGCGCGCGGTGGCTGAGCTGCGCGCCGGTGACGTCGGCGGCTTCGCCGGTGAGATGCAGGAACAGATCGAGGCCGTGCGGCCCGAGATTGCGCAGGCAGCCGCCGCCGGCGTGCTTCGGATCGAGCATCCACGTGGCGCCCCACGCCGGATACCGCGCCGACGTCGGACGGTTCAGCCGCACGTAGATGTGCGAGACGGGCCCGAATCGCTGCTGCGCCAGGAGCTCCCGCGCGCGGACGGTGAATGGCAGATAGCGTTGTCCGAGCGGCACCGCGACGAACGCGCGTTTCGCCGCCGCCTTCTCCGCGATCGACTCGACGTCCTTCGCGCTGACGCCCATCGGCTTTTCCATCAGGAACGGCACGCCTTCGTCGAGGAGGTAGTGCGCCGTCTCCGGCATGCGGTCGTGGCGGCCGAGCGCGATGACGAAATCCGGCCGCGTCTGCGCGATCATCTGCCGGTAGTCGGTGAACGTCGGCGGGTTCCCGAGCTCGGCGGCGCGATGCGCCGCGATCGCCGGATCGGGATCATGGAGGCCGACGAGCTCGACGTCCGGCATGCCGCGGAGATGACGCAGGTACGCCGAGTCCCAGAGGGAGTGCCAGTGACTGACTTCGATCGCGGCGACCCGGATCGTCATGAGCTCGCTCCTTCGTCGGGGAGGCCGTACACGTCCCGTGCGACGCCTATTTCCAGCGAGGCCCGGCGCTGTCGATGCGCCAGACGGGGCCGCCGGGATAGAGCGGTCCTTCGAACCGGACGAACGACGGCACCGCCTCTCCGGCCATCCAGATGTGGAGGTCCGGCGGCGTCTTGCCCGTGAGCGACGCGAGGACGCGGGTGAGGCCGCGGAGCTCCGGGTGCGCGACGTACCGCCGCGCCGTCCGCTCCGCGGGGCCGAGCATGAACTTCTCGTCCTCCGCTCGCTTCACGTCGACTCGTACGACGCGCGGCTTCGGCGTGAACACGACGACGTGCACGCTGAAGGCGACCGTCGGCTCGAAGTTCCTGACGAGCAGCGGGAGCATGCTGCCGCCGTAGACATCGTCCGGCAGGTCGAGCCGGCCGGAGTCGACGATGTCCTGCACGTCGCCCCGCGTGCGATGCGTGATCGTGTACCGGCCACTCGGCCGTTCGATCGTGGCGTCGACGTCACGCGGGAAGCTCGGGCCGCGCTGCACGAGCCGGTACGACGCCAGCGTGAACACGCGACGCTGGTTGAGGACGAACGTCTCATGGGACAGCGAGCCGTCGGCGAACCGGAAGCGCAGGTGGACCTCGAGCCGCTCGCCCGCCGCGACTTGCCACCACTCGCCATGAGCGATCGCTTTCGCGTTCCCGTCGCGCAGCACGAGGAAGGTGTGCGCGGCGCCCTCGACGAAGCCGACGCGCACGGGCGCGCCCCGGCTGTCGCCCGGCACCGAGAGGACCAGTGAGGACGCGGCGAGGATCGTGGCGAGGAGCGTCCGGATGCCCATCAGAAGGTGAGGATCGGCTTGACCGTCTCGCCGTTCAGCGAGTCCTGCGCGGCCTGGTTGATCTCCGCGAGCGGGTAGTACCGCACGAGCCGATCGAACGGAAACCGGCCCTGGCGATGCAGCTCGATCAGCAGCGGGATGAACTCGGACGGGATGGCGTCGCCTTCGAGGATGCCGCGCACCGTACGGCCGTAGAGCACGTCGCGCCACGGCAGTGTCATCGGCGCTTCGGATCCGGCGATGACGCCGCACACGCCGAGCGTCGCGAGCGCCACGACGGCCTGGCGCAGCACGTCGGGAACTCCGGTCGTGTCGATCGAGAAGTCGGCGCCGCCGAGCGTGAGCGCTCGAATGCGCTTGACCACGTCCTCCTGCGCGGCGTTCACGATGTGCGTGGCGCCGAGCTCCATCGCGAGCGCGAGGCGCGCGGGCTTCACGTCGACCGCGATGATCGTCGTCGCGCCGGCGACGCGCGCGGCCATGACGCCGCTGATGCCGACCGCGCCGGCGCCGAAGACCGCGATGCTCGCGCCGGTCGGGACACCGAGCGAGTTCAGCACCGCGCCGGCGCCGGTGATGATGCCGCAGCCGAGCGGGCCGAGGCGCTCGAGCGGCAGATCGTCCGCGACCTTGATGGCGTTGCGCTCGGTGGCGATCGCGTGGCCGGAGAACGACGACTGGCCGAAGAAATGTCCGGCGAGCGGTCCGCCGTCACGCTTCAGCGCGCTCGATCGATCCGCGCGGGCGCCGCCGAAGTTCCGGGGCCGGAACTGGTCGCAGTAGGACGGCTTGCCGCGCGCGCAGCGGCGGCAGCGCCCGCAGGAATCGAACGTGAGGACGACGCGATCCCCGGGTACCAGCGCGGTGACGTTCGCGCCGACGCGTTCGACGATGCCGGCGCCTTCGTGACCGAGGACGATCGGCCGGTCCCAGGGGAACATGTCGCGAAACCCGAGATCCGTGTGGCACATGCCGGCCGCGACGATCCGGACGAGCACTTCGTCGGCGCGCGGCTCCTCGATCTCGATCGGCTCGACGACGAACGGTTGACCTTTGGCGGGCGCGATGGCGGCCGTCGTGCGCATGGGGGCAGACGGTACCGCCCGTCGTGCGACGGGTCAACGGGCGGTGCCGCTCAGCTCGTCTCTCAGGCGCGGCTTCTGGATCTTCCCGGTCGGCGTCCGCGGAAACTCGTCGGCCTTCCGGAACACGATGCGCGCCGGCACCTTGTAGCTCGCGAGGCTCTCGCGACAGAACGCGACGAGCGCGTCCGCCGTCGCCGTCGCGCCGTCGTGGAGCTCGATCGCCGCCACGACCGCTTCGCCCCGCGTCTGATCGGGCACGCCGACGACATACGCCTGTTTCACCGCCGGGTGCGACAGCAGCACGCCCTCGACCTCGAGCGGCGCGACGTTGACGCCGCCCGTCTTGATGATCTCCTTCAGCCGGCCGCGGAAGCGGACGCGGCCGTCGTCGCCGACGAGACCGAGGTCGCCGGTCTTGAAATAGCCGTCGGCATCGATGGCGGCGACCGTCGCGTCGGGATCGCGGTAGTAGCCCGGGGTGATGTAGCCGCGCACGTGCAGCTCGCCGACCTCGCCGTGCGGCAGGATGCGGCCGCTGTCCGGATCGACGACGCGAATCTCCATGCCGGGCAGCGGCAGCCCCTGCGTCGCCAGCCGCAGGTCGAGCGGATCGTGCGCATCGGTCACCGCACAGTTGCCGTAGGTCTCGGTCGATCCATAGACGTTGCAGAGCTCGCGCGCGTTCACGGCGTCGATCGTCATCGCGATGTCTTCCGGCAGGCCGATCGTGAGCCCGGTGCGCATCGTCGCGAGCGAGCGGCGCGCGCGATCCGGATGCTCGAGCATCGCGCGCGCCATGTTCGCCATCCCGTAGTAGACGGTGCAGCGCTCCTCGTCGATGAGCGCGAGCGCTTCGCCGGCCTCGAACGTCTCCTGCAGCACGATCGCGCCGCCGTGGGTCACGATCGCCGGCAGCGCGTTTGCCGAGCCGAACGACCAGAACAGCGGCACGGCGAGCCACACGCGGTCGCCGGGTCCCAGGTGCTGGCGCTCGCCGATCGCGAAGCCGTTTTCGATCACGCCGCGATGCGCGAGCGTCACGCCCTTCGGCGTGGCCGTCGAGCCGGACGTATAGAGGATGTAGCAGACATCGTCGGGCGCGACGGCAGCGTGCGCCTCGCGGAGCGCCGCCGCCCGCGTGTTCGTCGCCGGCACGGAGAGCTCGTCGAAGCGATAGAGGCCGTCGTGTGGCCCGTCGCCAACGGTCACGACGGCGCGCAATTCCGGCAGGCGATCGCTTCGGAGCCCCCCGGGCGTCGCATGGTCGAGCTCCGGAACGAGCTCCTGGATCGCGGCGAGGTGATCGCGCCCGCGCACGGTCTCCGCGGTGACGAGGACGCTCGGGCGCGCGTGGTCGAGCGTCCACGCGAGCTCGCGCGCGGTCGAAAACGTGCTGATCCCGACCGTGACGGCGCCGACCTTCGCGGCGGCGAAGAGCGTGATGAGCCATTCCGGCCGGTTCCCGAGCAGGATCGCGACGCGGTCGCCGTGGCGCACGCCGAGCGCCAGCAGCGCGCGCGCGACGTCGTTCACGCCCGTCGTGAGCTGCGCGTAGCTGAGCCGCCGCCCGCGGAAGACGACCGCGTCCGCATCCGGGCGCGCCGCGGCGATCTCGTCGAGCAGGTGACCGAGCGTGCGGCTTCGTGGTGGCGTCGTCATCGCGGCGTTCAATTGCGAGCGCCCGGACGACTGTGATAGCGTCCCTGCGCGTTGTCAACGATCCGTCCGAAGATCAGCATCACGCACGTCTCGCACGCGTTCGACATCGACGGTCGCAATGTCCCCGTGCTCAACGACGTCAGCGTCGACGTCGCCGAGGGCGAGTTCCTCGCCATCGTCGGGCCGAGCGGCTGCGGTAAATCGACGCTGCTCAACACTCAACATGGTGTCCGGCCTGTTCACCCCGGCGACCGGTCGCATCACGGTCGACGGCGCACCGGTCACCGGGATCAATCCGCGCATCGGCTACATGTTCGCGCGCGACGCGCTCCTGCCGTGGCGCACGACGCTCGCGAACGTCGCGTTCGGCCTCGAGCTCCAGCAGCAGCCGCTCGACCGCCGCGAGGCCAGAGCGCGCGACCTCTTGCGCGTCACCGGGCTCGGCGGGTTCGAAGGCAGCTATCCGAGCCAGCTGTCGCAGGGCATGCGCCAGCGGGTGTCGCTGGCGCGCACGCTCGCGACGAATCCCGACGTGCTCCTGATGGACGAGCCGTTCGGCGCGCTGGACGCGCAGACGAAGCTGGTGCTCGAGGACGAGTTCCTGCGCATCTGGGAACGCGACCGCAAGACGGTGATCTTCGTGACGCACGATCTGTTCGAGGCGATCGCGATGGCCGATCGCGTGGCCGTCTTCTCCGCGCGACCGGGGCGCATCAAGTCCCTCGTCGCCATCGACCTGCCGAGGCCTCGCTCGGTGACCGGTGGGCGGTTCGGGCCGCATTTCCAGGAGCTGTACGACCGGCTCTGGGACGATCTGCGGTACGAAGTCGTGGCCGCGGGCAGCCCGCCCTCGTGAGCGCGATTCCGCGCGACGCGGCCGCCGTCGAGGCGGGAGCGCGCGACCGCCGCCGGCGCGCGCGGCGCCAGGAGCAGCTCTGGACGAACGGCTGGCGCCTCGTGGTGCTCGTCCTGATCGCGGGTACGTGGGAAGGCGCGACGGGGAGCGGGCTCGTGAATCCGTTCTGGGTGTCGAGCCCGAGCCTCATCGTCGTCGACCTCTGGAAGCAGTTCTCGCTCGGCGCGGTGTACCTGCACATCGGCGTCACGCTGTACGAGGCGTTTCTCGGGTTCGTCACCGGCGCCGTGGCCGGCATTCTCGGCGGCTTTGCCCTCGCGCGCTGGGACCGCCTGGCCCGCATCTTCGATCCCTACGTCACCGCGTTGAACAGCCTGCCGCGGGTGGCGCTCGCGCCGCTGTTCATCCTCTGGTTCGGCATCGGGCTCACGTCGAAGGTCGTGCTCGCCTTCTCGCTCGTCGTGTTCATCCTGCTCGTCAACACGCACGCCGGCGCCCGCAACGTGGACCAGGATCTCGTGATCATCGCGCGCCTGCTCGGCGCGACGC
Organism: Candidatus Rokuibacteriota bacterium; assembly: GCA_016184365.1. Lineage (GTDB taxonomy): Bacteria > Methylomirabilota > Methylomirabilia > Rokubacteriales > CSP1-6 > AR8. The sequence goes on along the minus strand of JACPCW010000074.1, from coordinate 14,866 downwards.
GCCGGCAGCTGACGCTCAAGGTCATCCTGCCGTCGAGCATCCCGTGGATCTTCGCCGGGCTGCGCCTCGGCCTCGCGTACGCGCTCATCGGCGCCGTCGTCGGCGAAGTCATCGTCGCGCAGGCGGGGCTCGGCTTTCTCATCGCGCACTACGCCGGCGTGTTCAACACCACCGGCGTCTTCAGCGCGCTGATCATCCTCATGGTCATCGCCATGCTGCTCAACGAGCTCATGAAGGCCGCCGAGAAGAAGCTGTTGCGCTGGCGGCCGCAGATTCCCGGCCTGTGACGGGCGCGACGCGCCCCGCCGGACAAGGAGCCGATCGATGAAGGTTTTCGTTCTCGCGCTCGCTCTCGTACTGACCGCGATCACGGTGTCCGGACCCGACGCGCAGGGCCGCACGCCGGTGAAGATCTCGGTCCTCCGTTCGGCGTTCGTCTACTTCGCGCCGTACGTCGCGGAGGCGCGCGGCATCTTCGCCAGGCACGGCCTCGACGCCTCGCTCGTGTACTTCCGCAGCGGCGCCGAGACGACGACGGCGGTCGTGTCAGGGTCGGTCGAATTCGGGGCGCTCGCGACCGAGCACGTCACGCAGGTCCGCGACAAGGGCCTGCGCGTGAAGGCGATCGTCGCCAACCTGACGGACTCGCCGTTCACCCTCATCGTCCGCAAGGAAGTGCCGCTGCCGAGCGCGAGCCAGGGCTATCCGGCCGTGATGCGCGACCTGAAGGGTCTGAAGCTCGGCATCACGGGCCGCGGCGCGAGCACGGACTTCACGCTCCGCTTCCTGCTGCGCGATGGCGGGCTGGACCCCGACAAGGACGTCACGATCATCGCGACGGGGGGCGTCTCGACGAGCCTCGCCGCGCTCTCGAAAGGCGACATCCAGGGCTTCATCGGCTTCGAGCCGATCCAGACGCAGGCGGTCCACGGCCTCGCCATCGCGAAGCCGGTGGTCGACATGCGGAAGGGCGAGGGACCGAAAGTTTTGCGCGAGTACGCGTACAACAGCATGGTCGCGAAGGAGGAGTACCTCGACGCCAATCCCGAGACGGCGCGGCGCATGGTCGCCGCGATCGTCGAGACGCACCGCTTCCTCGCCGATCCGAAGAACTTCGAGGACGCGGTGAAGGTGGCCGAGAAGTACTTCGAGGGCATCGATCCGAAGCTGTTGCGCCAGACGCTCCAGGACAGCATGAAGGCGTATCGGCCGGTCATCACCAGGCAGGCCGTGGCGAACATCGGCGAGATGCTGAAGTTCGCGGGGCTCATCACGCGCCCGCCCGCGTTCGAGGAAGTGGTCGACACGCGCTACGTGCCGACGAAGTTTCCGTGAGGATCGCGCGCGCGTCATGAGCGCGACCGCGCAGCTCTCGCGGTTCGTCGCGGAGACGCATCCGGCGGCGATCCCGCCGCCGGCGATCGCGCTCGCGCGCACGGCGTTCGTCGACGTCACGGCGACGACGCTCGCCGGCGCCGCCCAGCCGGTCGGCCGGATCGTCACCGACTGGGTGCGCGAGGCCGGCGGCAGCGCGCAGGCGACGGTCGTGGCCAGCGGCTTCAAGACGAGCACGGCGCAGGCCGCGCTCGCCAACGGCACGCTGGCGCACGCGCTCCTGTACGAGGACACGACGTTCGTGTCGATGGCGCACACGACGGTCGCGCTCGCGCCGGCGCTGCTCGCGCTCGGCGAGCTCTCCGGCGCCTCGGGCCGGCGCGTGCTCGACGCCTACGTCATCGGCTACGAGGTGTCGAACAAGCTCGGGCGCGCGCTGAACCCGTCGCACTACGAGAAGGGCTGGCACGCGACCGTGAGCTTCGGCACGGTCGCGGCGGCCGCCGCCTCCGCGCGGTTGCTGGAGCTCGACGCCGATCACGTCGAGATGGCGCTCGGCATCGCGGCGTCGATGGCGGGCGGGTCACGCCAGCAGTTCGGCACGATGACGATGCCGCTCCACGCGGGGCAGGCGGCGCGCGCCGGTGTCGTGGCCGCGGAGCTCGCCGCGCGCGGCGTCAGCGCCGACCGCGGCATCCTCGAATCGCGCATGGGTTACTGTGCGCTGTTCGCCGGCGCCGACGGCGCCGACGTCGAGCAGCTCACGAAGGGGCTCGGCGATCCGTGGGAGATCCAGCGCGCCGGCTACGTGCTGAAGCCCTATCCGTGCGGCGCGCCGCTGCAGCGCGCGATCGACGCGATCCTCGATCTCCGCGCGCGGCATCGCATCCGGCCGGAGCGCGTGCGGGAGATCCGCGTCGGCGTGAGCTACATGTTCACGGGTGTGCTCATCCGCACCGAGCCGCGCACCGGGCTCGAGGGCAAGCCGAGCCTGGAGTTCTGCGCCGCGGTCGCGATGCTCGATGGCCGGCTCGGTCTCGACGCCTTCACGGACGAGCGCGTCCGGGACGCCGCGACGCGCGCGATGATGGCAAAGGTGCGGACGTACGTCGATCCGGTGCTCGAGCGCGGTCAGCCGGCCGTCGCGACGGATCCGATGGGCGACCGCACGACGGTCACGATCGTGCTCGACGACGGCGCGGAATTCACGGACACGGTGCGGTTCGCGCGCGGGAGCCCGGAGAATCCGATGAGCCGCGACGAGCTGCATGCGAAGTACCGCGACTGCGCGCGGCTGAGCCTCGATTCCGACCGCGCCGCGCGCGCGCTGACGATGCTGGAAACCTTCGAGACGCTGCCGTCGGTGGCGCCGCTGATGGACGTGCTCCGTGGTTGAGCGCCTGCTGATCGCCGAGGACGATCCGCCGCTGCGGCTCGTCGGCCTCGCGCTCGGCGCGCCGCTCGACGCGCGGATGCGGACCGCGGTGTCGCGCTTCTTCCTCACGGATCCAGACGCGAGCCTCGCGCGGTTACGCGCGATCGGGGCTGGGCTCGGGCTCGCGGACCAGGTGACGCCGGTCGTGGCGTCCGGCGACCCGCTCGAGACGCAGGTCGACGGCGTGCACTACCTGCTGGTCGAAGGCGCCGAGATCACCGACGCCGTGCTCGCGCGCGGCGCGGACCTCCGGCTCGTGCAGAAGCACGGCGAGGACTGCCGCAACATCGATCTCGACGCGGCCGGGCGGCGGGGCATCCCCGTCGCGCCACTCACGCGGTGGGCGAACTCCGCGGTCGCGGAGCAGACGATGCTGCTGTTGCTCGCCGCGGTGCGCCGGCTGCTCCCGTCGCATGCCGCCGCCGTGAAGCCGACCGGCGACGTGCCGCGCGGCGAGAGCTCGTACAACTGGCCGCGCCTCGACGGCGTGCAATCACTGCGCGGCTTGACGCTCGGCCTGATCGGCCTGGGCGAGATCGGACGTGACGTCGCGCGCAAGGCGCGGCCCTTCGGCATGCGCCTCCTCTACACCCAGCGCCGCCGGCTCGATCCCACGCTCGAGAGCTCGCTCGCCATCGAGTTCCGGTCGCTCGCATCGCTGATCGCCGACTCCGACGTCGTCAGCCTGCACGTGCCGCTGACGCCGGAGACGCGCCACATGATCGGCGCCGCGGAGCTCGCGCGGATGCGTCGTGGCGCCATCCTCGTGAACACGTCGCGGGGCGGGCTGGTCGACGAGGCGGCGCTGATCGCGTCGCTCGGTAGCGGTCACCTGGGCGGGGCCGGCCTCGATGTCCGGGCCGAAGAGCCGCCGAAGCATGCGGAGGGCCTCGCGCATCTGCCGACCGTCGTGCTCACGCCGCACGTGGCGGCGGGTTCCGGCACCGATCTGCTGCGCGACGTGCACGCGGTGCTCGACAACGTCGCGCGGGTCCGCCGCGGCGAGCCGCCGGCGGCGCTCGTCTAGCTCGGCTGCCCGAGATTCGAGGCGTGCCACGGCTTTGCCGGGGCGCGCCGAGCGTCGGGGGGTTTGGGGGCCATGTCGGGGCCCCCAATTCCATAGAGTTCCGCGACGTTGTCGTGGAGCACGAGATCGCGCTCCGCGTCGGTCAGATGCGCCGCGTGCTTCGCGAGCACCTCCTGCGAGTGCGGCCACGTCGAATCGCTGTGCGGGAAGTCGTTGGCCCAGAGCAGCCGCCGCACGTTGCAGAGGTCCTTCACCTGGAAGGCGGACCAGTCGTCCTGGAACGTCGTGTAGACGTGATCGCGGAAGTAGTCGCTCGGCAGCCGGCTGAGCGCGCCGGCGGTGAGCCAGTAGCGGTGCCGCTTGTACGCGTGATCCATCCGGTACATGAAGTGCGGCACCCAGCCGGCGTCGGCCTCGACGCAGACGAGCCGGAGCTTCGGGTGCCGCTCGAACACGCCGCCCAGGATGAACAGGCCGATGATGTCCTGGCAGCCGCGGATGATCGACATGAACGAGTTCAGCTTCGGTCCGCGCGTCTTGAAGTTGTCCTGCTGGCTCGTGAGGATGTGGAAGCTCAACGGCAGCTCGAGATCGACGGCCGCTTCCCACACGGGGTCGTACATCGGATCGTCGTAGTCGGCGACGGCCGGGTTGCCGGTCATCATCACGCCGCGGAGCCCGAGCTCCCTGATGCGGCGGAGATCGCGGATGCCGTCGTCCACCGAGCGCATCGCCGTCTGCCCGGTGCCGATCAGCCGATCCGGATGCGCGCCCGCGTACTCCGCGATCCAGAGGTTGTAGGCCTCGAAGCACGCGTGCTTGAAGTCGACGTCGGGATGGTTGCAGAGCATCATCCCGACCGTCGGATACAGGACTTCGGCGGCGACGCCGTCCCGGTCCTGGTCCGCCAGGCGCGCGTCGGGGTCCCAGCCGCCGCGATGCATGTCGGCGAAGCGCGTGCCGAACATGCGGAGCTCTTCGGCGGGCTTGCCCGCCGCGGCGATGAGACCCATCGGGATCGGCTTGTCCATCCCGTCGATGACGAAGAGATCGCCGCGCTTCGGGTCGTGCACGACGTGCGGCGCGCGCTCGCGGAACTTCGGGTCGATGCGCGTGACGTACGTGTCCGGCGGTTCCGTGACGTGCGAGTCGGCGGAGATGATCGGCTTCGCCATCGTCAGTTCCCTCGCGAGCGCAGCACGGTGCCGGGCCGCGCGCCCGTCGGCTCGTCGTCCTCGGAGACGACCTGGCCGGCGACGACGGTCGCGTGCACGCCGCGCGCGCGCGCCACGAGCCGCTTGGCGCCGTTGGGCAGGTCGCGCACGTACTCCGGCGGGCAGTCGTCGACGGTGTCGGGATCGAAGACGACGAGATCGGCCGCGGCGCCGGCGGTGAGCCGCCCGCGATCCGGAATGCCGAAGAAGTCGGCGACCTCGCCCGTCAGCCGGTGCACCGCGCTCTCGAGCGTGAGCGCCTGCCACTGCCGCACCCACTTCCCGAGCAGGTAGGTCGCGTACCCGGCGTCGCAGAGCTGATCGACGTGCGCGCCGCCGTCGGACAGGCCGATCAGGAAGCGCGGGTCGGTCACGAGCGGACGGACGGCTTCGGGATCCTGGTTGAAAATGGGGAAGTCGAACAGCGCCTCGAGCCCGTCGTCCAGCGCGACGTCGAGGAACGCGTCGACGGGATCGACATTCCGCGCGGCCGCGATGTCCGTGATCGACTGGCCGGCGAGCGCCGCGACTCCCGGCGTCGCCGCGTCGCGGATCGTGATGCGGCGCCAGAGTCCGCCGCCGGCGCGCCGCCGCTCCATGTCCGCCTTCCACTGTTTCCGGAACCCGTCGCTGCGATAGAGCGCCGCCTGCTCCTCGACCGTGCGGTTGAACGCGCCCGCCCACGCGTCCATCCCGGCGAAGATGAACGGATTCTTCAGCGTGAACTGGGCGCGCAGCGGCCGGCACGACACCTGCGGCACCGCGCGATTCCGGCTCAGCAGCGGGGCGACGCGCGTCAGCGCTTCCTCGTGCGCGCCGGCCGGCTTGCCCGGGCGCGCGAACAGCGCGAGGTACGTCACGGGACGCCGGCTCTCTTCGACGAGCAACGTCAGCGTGGCGAGCTCCTCGTCGGTCACACGATCGGTGAGGGCGGTGAGCGCGGCTTCGATCGCGCCGCGGCCGCGCCGGCGCAGGACGCCGCAGAGCGCGCGCAGCTCGTCGGCGCTCGCGTTGCGGCAGGCGAGCGGCCGGCCCTCGTGCCCGACGTGGTTGCGGAGGAACGTCGTCGAGAAGCCGAACGCACCCGCGCCAACGGCCTCGTCGAAGAGCCGCGCCATGGTGACGATCTCGTCGGACGTCGCGGCACGATCGAACGACGCTTCGCCGACGACGTAGTGGCGCAGCGGCGTCAGCGGTACGAGCGGCGCCACGTTGATGCCGAGCGGCGCGCGCGCGAGCGCGTCCATCCACTGCGGGAACGATTCCCACGTCCAGTCGATGCCGCGGCGCATGACGTCGAGCGGAATCGCTTCGACGTTCACCAGATCACCCATGAGGATCTCGCGCGCGTCCGGCCGGACGGGCGCGACGCCCACGCCGCAGTTGCCGGTGACGACCGTCGTCACGCCGTGCCACGACGAGCAGGTGACGAGCGGATCCCACGCGACCTGCGCGTCGTAGTGCGTGTGCGGGTCGATGAAACCCGGGGCGACGACGCGGCCGGCGGCGTTGACACGCTGGCGCGCGAGCTGCCCGGCGGCGCCGCCGACCTCGACGATCCGCCCGTCGCGGACGGCCACGCTCCCATGGCGTGACGGGCCGCCCGTGCCGTCGACGATCCGCGCGTCTTCGATGACGAGGTCGTGCATCGGATCCTCCGGTTACGTGTAGTTTGGCGTGCGCTTTTCGAGGAACGCGCGGACGCCTTCACGGAAGTTGTCGCTGGCGCGCACGCGATCCCCGAGCTCCTGCTCCAGGGCCTCGCGCGTCAGCGCGTGCTCGGCGATCGTCGTGCTGATCTGGCGCTTCACGGCCTGGACGGCGCTCGGGCTGTTGCCGGCGATGGTCTCGGCCGTCTCGATCGCCCACGGCATCAGCCGGTCGGCCGGCACCACGCGGTTCACGAGGCCGATCCGCGCGGCTTCCGCCGCGTCGATGAGCTTCGCGGTCAGCAGCAGCTCCATCGCGTGCACGTGGCCGATCTGCTGGACGAGCTTCACGGTGGCGCCGCCGAACGGATAGATGGACCAGCGGACTTCCGGCAAGCCGAGGCGCGCATGGGGCGCGGCGGCGCGGATATCCGTCGACAGCAGGAGCTCGAGGCCGCCGGCGACGCAGTCGCCGTTGACGGCCGCGACGATCGGCTTCGAGAACGGATGGTGCTTGAGCAGCGCGTGACTCACCACCCGCGCCATGTCGGGATCGGCGGAGAGATCGCCGCTCATGTCGGCGCCCGAGCTGAACGCGCGATCCCCGGCGCCGGTGATCACGACGCAGCGGCACGCGTCGCGCTCGAGACGGTCCCACAGCGCCGCGAGCTCGGCCATCATCGCGCGCGGCATCGCATTGCGCCGGGGCTGGTTGTCGATCGTGATGACGACGACGTGCGCGCCGTGCGGCTCGACGCGGAGCTCCATCTAATGACTCTCGTGGAATTGGTTGACGGCCCCGGCGCCCGCCGCCGCGGCTGGCGAGCCGTCGTCGCCGTGCTCGTTCCGACGCAGGACGAGCGAGGCTCGCGGATTGGCAGCGCTCGCGCGGCCCCCGCAGGGGGATGGGGGGTCGAAGCTCGTCCCGCCTCGGAACGAGCGACGGCGACAGGCGAGCCAGCCGCGGCGGCGGGCGCCGGGGCCGTCAAGCAATTCCGCGAGACTCATTAGGTACCCGCCGGCATGACGACGACCTTGCCGTACGCCTTGCGGTCGGTGAGCAGGCGGATCGCGTCCACCGTCTGCTCGAGCGGCAGGCGATGCGTCACCGCCGGCTTCAGCTTGCCGGCTCCGTACCACGCGAGCAGCTCGTCCACGGTGCGTCGCATCTTGTCCTGCGCGTGCCACCGGAAATATCGGAGCGCCGAGCCGAGCGCCGCGCGGTGCTTCACGAGGAGCCGGTTCGCCGGAATCTGCGGAATGCCACCGACGAAGCCGACGAGCAGAATCCGACCGCCCCAGCCGAGCGACGAGAGCGCCGCGTCGAACAGGTCGCCGCCGACGGGATCGAAGCACACGTCGGCGCCCTTGCCGCCGGTGAGCTCCATGACGCGCTCGGTGAGTTTCTCGCGCGAGTAGTCGATGACGTCGTCGGCGCCGTGCTCGCGCGCGACCGCGAGCTTCTCCGCGGTGCTCGCGGCCGCGATGACACGCGCGCCCATCGCCTTGCCGATCTCGACGGCGGTGAGCCCGACGCCGCCGGCCGCACCGAGGACGAGCATCGTCTCGCCCGCTTCCAGGCGCCCCTGCCAGCGGATCGCGACGTGGCTCGAGACGTACGCGATCGGGAACGCGCCGGCGTCGTCGAACGGCATGGCGGGCGGAATCGCGAACGTCTCGACCTCGTCGGCGACGGCCTGCTCGGCGAAGCCGCCGTAGGACAGGATCGCCATCACGCGGTCGCCGAGCCGATAACGCGTGACGCCGTCGCCGCATCGCGCGACGACGCCGGCGGTTTCGAGGCCGGGGCTGAACGGGAAGTCGGGCTTCGTCTGGTAACGCCCGGCCACCATGATCGAGTCCGCGTAATTGACGCCGGTCGCCTTGACGTCGATCAGCACCTGCCCGGCCTTCGGCGTCGGCGGCGGAACATCCTCCAACCGCAGATCGTCGATCGGTCCCCAGGCCCGGCAGATGACGGCGCGCATCGGGCGGATGCTAGCACGCGCCGGCACGCCGGCCGGTCCGGCGGTCGATTGACACTCCGCTCGAACGCCGCCTACAGTGACGCACTTCGCACACACGGAGGCGCGCGGATGACGACGGTGGCGACGAAGGATGCGATCCCGGACGAGGCCTACAAGAAGATGGTGCTCACGCTCATGGACAAGCAGGCCGGCCGCGAGGTCGCGACGGCCGAAGTGTTCGGCCAGTGCGTGCTGTATGCGCCGACGGTCGACGACAAGATCCGGATCACGCGCTTTCAGGCCGAGGAGCTCAAGCACTTCCAGCTGATCTCGCGGCTCATGTCCGATCTCGGCATGGACATGGACGCGTACGTGAAGAACCGCCAGCGCGCCGGCGCGCGCTTCACCGGCGAGGAAGCCGACACGCAGATCCAGGACTGGATCGACGCGACGCTCTTCAACTTCATGATCGACCGCGCCGCGACGTTCCAGCTCTCCGAGTACACGCGCGGCAGCTACCTGCCGCTCGCGAAGGCGAACGAGGTCATCCTGAAGGAAGAGGAAGGCCACAAGAGCTTCGGCGAGCTCTGTCTCGAGGAGATGTGCAAGGACCCGGCGACGCGCGCCGAGATCCAGCGCCGCTTCCCGAAGTGGTTCGTCGCGTCGATGCGCATCTTCGGGCGCGCCGGCACGAAGGGCAACGAGTACTGCATCGAGGTCGGTCTCAAGAGCCGCGACAGCGGCGACATCGCGGCGGCCTACGTCGACAGCATTCGCCCCGTCATGGCCGCGTGCGGCCTCGCGTTCCCGAAGCGCGAGGAGCTGCCGCTCGAGCTGCCGCCGCAGATCGATCTCGGCGTTCCGGCGCGCTGAGGACCGGCCCCATGCCGCTCGGCATGATTCCGCCCCGGCTCAATCTCGGTGACGAGGTCGTCGATCGGAACGTGCGGGAAGGCCGCGGCGGCGACGTCGCGGTCTACGACGGCGACCGCCGGTACACGTTCGACGAGCTGCGGCGCCTGTCGAACCGCTTCGGCAACGCGCTCCGCGGGCTCGGCGTGCGTCGCGGCGAGTCCGTGCTGCTCCGCTGCGGCAGCACCCTCGACTTCATGCTCGCGTTCATCGGTACCTGCAAGATCGGCGCGCTGCCGATTCCGTCGTCACCGCTGCTGCGCGAACACGAAGTGGGCGCGATCCTCGCCAACAGCGAAGCGGTCGCGGCGCTGGCGACGCCCGAGCTCGCCGGCGTCGTCGATGCCGCCCGCGGCAAGAGCCCGAAGTTTCGGCATCTGATTCTCGCCGGTGACCAGGCGACCGGCACCACGCTGCGTGGACTGATCGAGCGCGCGAGCGACGAGCCGACCGCGGAAGCGACCGAGGCCAACGAGCCCGCGTACATGATGTACACGTCGGGCACGACGGGCGAGCCGAAAGGCGTGCAGCACGCGCATCGATGGATTCGCGCCACCGGCGATCCGATCCTGTCCGCCGTGCTGACGGTCGGGCCCGGCGACGTCTGCTACCAGCCGCAGGACTGGTCGTTCATCTATCCGCTCGGGTGCAACTTCCTCTACCCGCTCCTCGGCGGCGCGGCGGTCGTCATCCCCCGCGGCCGCTTCGATCCGGTCGAGGCGTACCGGACGCTCGAGCGCTATGGCGTGACGGTGTTCTGCGCGGTGCCGACGATCTACCGCATGATGCTCGCGGTGCCGGACCGCGCGCGACCCGCGCGCCTGCCGGCGCTGCGCTTCGGCGTCTCCGCCGGTGAGCCACTGCCCGCCGATACGTTCCGCGAGTGGTACGACCGGTTCGGCGGGTTCATTCACGACGGGATCGGCCAGACGGAATCGCACATGTTCGTCGGCAACCATCAGGGCATGCGGATCAAGCCCGGCTCGATGGGCAAGCCGCTGCCGACGTGGCGCATGGGCGTCGTCGACGACGACGGCCAGCCGCAGAAGGCCGGCGACGCCGGACACCTCGTGTTGCGCAACGATCACCCGGGGCTCGCGCTCGGCTACTACCGCGATCCGGAGCGCTGGGCCGCGGTGAACCGCGACGGCTGGTACTACACGAAGGACTACGCGTACGTCGACGGCGAAGGCTACTACTGGTACGTCTCGCGCTCGGACGACCTGATCAAGAGCCGGGGCTACGCGATCTCGCCGAAGGAAGTGGAGTCCGCGATCATGGAACACCCGGCCGTCCTCGAAGCCGGTGTCGTCGGCGTGCCCGACGACGTGATGGGCCAGCGCGTGAAGGCGTACGCGACGCTCAAGCCCGGGTTCGCGGGCAGCGACGCGCTCGCCGAGGAGATTCGCGCGCACGTGCGCCGGCTGATCGCGCCGTTCAAGACGCCGCGCGAGATCGAGTTCGTCGCCGATCTGCCGAAGACGCTCACGGGGAAGGTGCTGCGTCGCGAGCTGCGCGCGCGGGGGTGATGCGTGGCCCGCCGCCCTTACTCGGGCGGCGGGATCACCTGCAGCACGCGCAGATGGAAGTGCAGCGTCTTGCCCGCGAACGGATGGTTCATGTTGATGACCACGGTCTCGTCGCGCACTTCCTTGACCGTGACGAACATCTTCTCGCCCGACTTCTTCTTCGCCGTGAGCTCGGTGCCCGGGACGAGTGCTTCCGGTGGGAGTGACTGCTTCGGAACTTCGGTGAGCGCCTGGGGGTCGACGACGCCGTACGCCTGCTCGGGAGGCAGCGTCAAATTCGCTTCGTCGCCGACGCTCTTACCGGCGAGCGCCTGTTCCAGCGCCGGCAGGATCTGCTGCTCGCCGTGCACGTACGTGAAGGGCTGGCCTTCCGTGGAGTCGTCGAGCACGTTGCCGGAAGCATCCGTCAACGTGTACGTGAGCTCGACCAGGCTCCCGTTTGCGATGACGGTCATCGGACTCTCCTCTCTCTGTCCCTATCTCAACTGTCGCGGTCCGTCGCGTCCGACTCCTCCGCGTTGTCCGTCAAGAGGATCCAATCGTCCGGGGCTTCGTCCGGACGCTGTCCGGCGTTCGTCTGCACGACCCGCCCACGACTCGGAGAGAACCATTCCCACTGACCTGGCGGCGGCCCGGACTCTTCCGGCGCTCCCATCTCGGGTCCGGACTGTCCTTCGGCGTCACGCTCCGTCTTGCGGTCGCGCTTCGCCGCCTGTCGCGCCTGGCGCAACGTTTCTTTCTGCCGCCGCTCGAAGCCGTAATTGCGTCGCTTCGCCATCGTGCCGGACGACCCGCCTATATCGTCTTCCGCGTTGAAGGAATGGCGCGTCCGGCGCCGAAAACGCCACCGTGACGCGCGCCTGACGAAGCGGCTCGGAAGTGAGCCGGTGTCAGGATGTGACAGTCGCAGTGTACCACCGCGTTCGTTCGTCGTTCGATTCCGGCCGTTCGTCCCCCGATTCCGGGCGCTCGTCCGATGGCCGGCGACGGCCGCGGCCGTCCGGGTCATTCTCGGCGCATGAGCGACCTGGCGACCGTGAAGGACGTGAGCAAGACGTACCGCCTCGGAACGGTGACCGTGACCGCGCTGGCGGGCGTTTCGCTCGCCGTCGAGCGTGGCGAGTTCCTCGCCGTGGCGGGGCCATCGGGCAGCGGGAAGACGACGCTGCTCAACCTGCTCGGCTGTCTCGACCGGCCGACGTCCGGCGAGATCGTCATCGACGGCGAGCTCGCCAGCGCGATGTCACCGAGCCGGCGCGCCGAGCTGCGCGCGGGCAAGCTCGGTTTCGTCTTCCAGACGTTCAACCTGCTGCCGGTGCTCACCGCATGGGAGAACGTCGAATACCCGCTGCTCCTCGGCCGCCGGCGCGCCGACGTCGCGGACCGCGTTCGTGCCGCGCTGGCGGACGTCGGCCTCGGCGACCGCGCACGCCACCGTCCGTCCGAGCTCTCGGGCGGCCAGCAGCAGCGCGTCGCCATCGCGCGCGCGCTCGTGACCGACCCCGCGCTCGTGCTGGCCGACGAGCCCACCGCCAACCTCGACAGCCGCACGGGCCAGGAGATCGTCGACCTGATGCGGCGCCTGAACCGCGAGCGCCACACCACGTTCGTCTTCTCGACGCACGACCCGCGGATCATGAAGGCCGCGGACCGCGTGGTCGAGATCTCCGACGGGAGGCTCCTGTGATCCAGTTCCTGCCGCTGTCGATCTTTGCGGGTTACGCATTCCGTTACGGCGTGCCGACGGACGACCGGTGGGTCACCGCCTTCCAGCTCGGCGGCGTCACCGCGCTGCCGCAGCTGATCTTCGTCCTGCGGCAATCGCCGCCGATGAATCGGCTGGTGCTCGGAGCGAACGTCTGGCTGTTCACGGGCGGACTCGCCGCGTTCACGCAGCAGTGGTGGCTCATGCGCCTGTACGGCGTGCTCGGCGAATCCGGGATCTTTCTGTTCATCGCCGGCGCCGGCGTCGTGACGACGCTCGCAGCGCCGGCGGGGTTCATCGGCGCGATCGATGCGCCGCCGGCGGCGATCCGCCGTGCGTCGCTGTACCTGCTCGGCGCCACGTGTCTCGCCATGGCCGCGTCGGTCGTGTTCCGCGGCAATCCGGCGTTCGGAGCCGCGCTGCCGGTGATGGCGCTCGCGCTGCTGCAGCGCACGCTCGTGACGCGCGTGCGTGCGGGACAGGACGCGCCCGTCGCGGCGCCACGGCCGATGTCGCTCGGGGGCCTGTGATGCCGCTCTACCTCAAGCTCGCGATCCGGAACGTCGGCCGCAACCGCCGCCGCACGATGATCACGCTGGCGGCGATGGCGTTCGGCGCCGCGGCGATCATCGTCTTCGGCGGTTTCGTGAACTCGATCTACTGGGGCGTCCGCGAGTCGACGATCCGCAGCCAGATCGGGCATCTGCAGCTCTACCGCAGGGGATTCTCCGAGAAGGGAAACGTCGCGCCGTTCGACTACCTGATCCACGACTACGCGTCGCTGCGACGGGAGCTGCTGGCGATTCCGCACGTGAACGTCGTGACGGGCCGTCTCGGATTTTCCGGACTGGTGTCGACGGGCGACACGACGACGGCGTTCGCGGGCATCGGCGTCGATCCCGAGGGCGAATCCGAGCTGTCGTCGATGGCGATCGTCGTCGAAGGCCAGGACCTCGCCGCGCGCCAGCCGCGCGGCATCATCATGGGCGTCGGCCTGGCCCGCGCGTTCGGTGTGCGGCCCGGCGACGATCTGACGCTCCTCAGCACGACGAAGGGCGGCGCGATCAACGCGCTCGCCGTGAAGGTGCGGGGCGCGTGGGAGTCGACCGAGAAGGCGTACGACGACCGCTTCCTCAAGGCGCCGCTCACCGAGGTGCAGCGCCTGCTCGAGGTCGAAGGCGACGAGGTGCAGTCGGTCGTGGTCCTGCTGGATGCGACGGCGCACACGGCCGAGGTGCGCGCCGCGGTCGAACGGCTCGTGCGCGAGCGCGGGCTCGAGCTCGAGATCAAGACGTGGGAGGACCTGGCGCTCCGGTATCACCAGGTGCGCGAGCTCTTCGGCCGCATCTTCGGCGTGCTGACGCTGATCGTCTCCATCATGGTCGTCTTCGGCATCACCAACACGATGATCATGGCGATCTTCGAGCGCACGCGCGAGATCGGCACCGTGATGGCGCTCGGCACGCGCCGCCGCGGTGTCGTGTCGATGTTCGTGCTCGAGGGGCTCGCGCTGGGCGTGCTCGGCGGTATCGCCGGCGTGGTGCTCGGGATCGTCCTCGCGAAGGTGGTCACGGCGATCGGGATCCAGCTGCCCCCGCCGCCCGGCTCGACGCGCGGCTTCCTCGTGCAGATCTTCGTCGTGCCCGAGGTGCTGAGGCAGGCGTTCGAGCTCTCCGTCGTGACGGCGACGCTCGCGTCGCTCTATCCCGCGTGGCGCGCCGCGCGGCTCGACGTCGTCGAGGCGCTGCGGCATGTGTAAGGCGGTGGCGCTGTTCGTCCTGGCCGCCGCGCTCGCGTGGGCGGAGCCCGCGCGCGGCGACGACGCCGCGCAGATCGTCCGCGATGCCGATCGCGCGCGCCGGCCGGCCGACAGCTTCGTCTGGAAGATCACGGTCACGAGCCAGGAAGGAACGAAGCCGCCGGCGACCGACGGCTTCGAGGTGTTCGTCAAAGGCAGCGCGAAGTCGTTCGTGAAGTTCGTCGCGCCGCCCCGGAACGTCGGACGATCGCTGCTGGGACTCGGCCGCGATCTCTGGATCTATCTGCCCGATGCCGGCAAGCCCGTGCGCATCCCGCTGTCGCAGCGCCTGGTC
>JACPCW010000012.1 GCA_016184365.1 Candidatus Rokuibacteriota bacterium | reverse complement strand
GTTCCACGGTTCTCGGCGAGCGGGCGATCCACTCGCGGAATGCCGGAGCGATCCCCAGCCCGGCGCTCGGTTTCGGCGGCTCACGCGCGATCGTTCAGGCATAAAGCGCGCTAGGCGTCATCCTCCCGCGCCGCGAACCGCCCGCAGCAGCTCGGGGTCCGCGACGGCCTGCTCGACGACGTCGGCGAGCGCGCGCGCCAGCAGGTGGAACGGCTCGTGGATGTCCATCGCGCCTTCGACCACGCGCTGGTAGTCGCGCTCCCACAGCCGTCGCGCGCCGGTCGCGTCGCGGACTTCCACGGTGACGCGACAGCCGACCCGCTGGCGCGACCCGGTGACGAGGCTGCTGCGCGCCATCGTGACGCCGAACTCGGCGACGCGACCGGTGACGATCGCGCGCGCCGCCGCGCCGGGCGCCGCGCCGGCCGCACGCTTCGTCTCGTCGGTCACCTGAAACCCGCGGGCGCTGAGCCCGCGCACGAACGCCTGCGCGACCCCCTCCCCGACCGGCGCCGTCGCACGTCCGATGCGTCGCTCACCGCTGGGCGTGTCGTACTCGAACACGACGCTCGGCGCACCGCCCGGCCGCTGGTCGGTGAAGGCGCGCACGACGACGGCGCCGGTCGCGCCGGCGCGGACCCTCATCGGCGCGTAGAACTCGTCGGTGAACGGCTGCGGCACGGCGCATCCGGCCGCGAGCGCCGCCACGGCGATGAGCCACGCGCGCCGGCTCATCATGCGCGCGCCACCTCCACCAGGTTCGAATGCAGCGCCGGGCCGCCGCCCATGTCCGTCTCGCGATCGCTCGTCAGGACGTTCACGTTGCGCCCGCCCGGGTGAAAGCGGTGCCACCACAGGCCTTCGATGACGACGACGCCCGCGCGCGTCGCGTCCGAGACGCGCGCGGCGAACCGGGCTTCGCCGCGGTCGTTGAAGACGCGCACGGCGTCGTCGTCCGCGATGCCGCGCGCGGCCGCGTCGCTCCTCGCCATCAGGACCGTCGGCGCGCCCTGCCGCCAGCGCAGCCGCTCCGACTGGCTGAACGACGAGTTCAGGAAGAACCGGTTCGGCGGGACGATGCACTGCAGCGGATACCGCGCGCGCAAGGCGGCGTTGTCCGGGCCCTCGACGAGCGACGTCCACGTCGGCAGCGCCGGCTGGCCGGCGCGCTCCAGCCGCTCGGAGTAGAACTCCACCTTGCCGGACGGCGTCGGTGCACCGTCCGCGAACGGCATGAACGGCCGCGGCAGATCGAGACGCACCCAGCGCTCGCGGAGCAGCCGGTCCCACGTGATGCCGCGCACGCGCTCGTTGCCGCTCGCGAGGTATTCCTCGACGAGCGTCCGCGCGTCCTTCGCGTAGTGGTCCGTCGCGGCACCGAGCCGCCGCGAGAGCTCGGCGAAGACGTCCCAGTTCGGGCGCGCCTGGCCTGACGGCTCGAGCACCGGCAGCGCGAGCTGCACGTAGTGCTGACCGTACGACCCATACAGATCGAGATGCTCCATCGACACCGTCGCCGGCAGCACCAGGTCGGCGTAGCGCGCGGTGTCGGTCATCACCTGCTCGTGCACGACGGTGAACAGGTCGTCACGCGCGAGCCCGCGCAGCACGAGCGACTGGTTCGGACACACCGCCGCGGGATTCGCGTTGTAGACGTAGAGCGACCGGACCGGCGGGGCGAGCCGCTCATCGGTCAGCGCGCGACCGAGCTGGATCATGTTGATGCGGCGGGGCGCCGGCCGCGGCAGGAGATCGCGCCGCTCGAGCACGCGCTCGTCGAGCTCCGCGGTCTCGCTCGACGACAGCAGCGCGCCGCCGTGCGGATGCGCGTAGGCGCCCGTCAGCGCCGGCAGGCAGGCGAGCGTGCGGCACGTCATGCCGCCGTTGTCGTGACGCGACAGCCCGATGCCGATCCGGATGAACGACGCCGGGGATGCGCCGTAGCGGCGCGCGAAGCCGACGATGGCCTCCGCCGGCAACCCGACGATCGGCGCCGCCCACTCCGGCGGATACGCCTTCACGTGCTGGACGAGGCGGTCGTAGCCGTGGGTCGCGCGCCGCAGGTAGTCGGCGTCGACGCGGCCGTCGGCGATGAGCACGTGCATGACGGCGAGCGCGAGCGCGAGGTCGCTGCCCGGCCGAACGGCGAGATGCTCGTCGGCCACTTCGGCGGTCGCGTTCCGGTACGGATCGATCACGACGATGTGCGCGCCGGCCGCGCGCGCCTGCTTCACGAGCGTCATCACGTTGACGGACGTATAGGCCGCGTTGATGCCCCAGAGGACCACGAGGTCCGCGCCGACCATCTGCTCCGAGTCGCTGCCGGTCGCGCGGCCGACGGTCGCCTTCCAGCCGGCATACGCCGTGCTGATACAGATGGTCCGGTCGAGGCGCGAGGCGCCGAGCGCGTGGAAGAGCGCGTGCCCGGCGTAGTACTGCAGGCGGCCCATCGTGCCGGCGTACGAGAACGGCAGGATCGCCTCGGCGCCGTCGCTGGCGATGATCGCCCGCCACCGCCGCGCGATCTCGTCGAGCGCGCCGTCCCAGGACACGGGCGCGAACGCGTCGCCGCCTTTCGGGCCGACGCGGCGCAGCGGCTCGAGCACGCGCAGCGGTGAATGGACGCGCTCGGCGTACGCGCGCACCTTGCCGCAGACCAGGCCCTGCGTGAACGGGTGCGTCGGGTCGCCCGTGACCGACGTCAGCCGGCCGTCCGTGACCTCGACGTCGAGGCTGCATGCCGACGGGCAATCGTGCGGACACACGGAGTGCATTGGCGTCATTGTAGACTCTGGTCGGCGTGCCCACGACCGCGGTCGACATCCCGATTCTCGATCTCGGGCCGTATCTCGCCGGCGGGCGAGATACCGCCCGACGCGCCGCCGCCGCGCTCCGCCATGCGCTCGAAGAGGTCGGGTTCTACTACGTCGTCAATCACCCGATCCCGCCGGCGCTCGTCGCGCGCATCTTCGCCGAGACCGCGCGCTTCCACGCGCTGCCCCTCGACGACAAGCTCGCGCTCCGGATGAACCGCCACAACATCGGCTACCTGCCGGTGGGCGGCTCCGTGTCGCGCGCGTCGGCGATCGACACGGTGAAGAAGCCGAACGTCGTCGAGGCGCTCTTTCTCAAGCGCGATCGACCGCCCGACCACCCGGACGTCGCCGCGGGCGTGCTCTTCCGCGGACGGAACCAGTGGCCGGCGCACCTGCCGGGCTTCCGCGAGACGTGTCTCGAGTATTTCCAGGCGATGGAGGCGTTCGGCCGGCGGCTGATGCCGCTCTACGCGCTGGCGCTCGACCTGCCCGACGACTACTACTTCTTCGATCCGAACACGCACTGGCCGATCGCGTGCCTGCCGACGTGTCAGGGCCCGGACCACCCGCCCCGGTACGAGCCGACGACGTACGAGCGCTACCTGGCCTGGTTCACCGACGGGAACTATCGCGCCGAGACCTCGGCGCGCCCGTGAAGCTCGCCGAGCTCAACCCGTTCAAGACGGCGGACGCGCGGCGCTTCGCCACGCTGTTCGCGATCGTCTACTTCGCGCAGGGCATGTGGTATCTGCCGAGGCAGCCGATCACGATCGTGCTGAAGGACCGCGGGCTCAGCGCCGGCCAGGTCGCGGACTTCTTCTTCATCGCGACGATTCCGTGGCTCATCAAACCGCTGTATGGCCTGATCTCGGACTTCGTGCCGATCTTCGGCTATCGACGCCGGAGCTACTTCTTCCTCACCGCGGCCGGCGCCGCGGCGACCGCGCTCGTCCTCGCGGCGACCGATCTCATCAAGATCGGACCGATCAGCACCGCGACGCTTCCGTTCGGGAGCGCCATGACGTTCACGCTCGTCGCGGGCGTCGGGCTCTACACCGCGATGGGGCTGGCGCTCGCGTTCAGCGACGTCCTGACCGACGCGATGATGGTCGAGACCGGCCGGCCCCGCGGACTCACCGGCGCGTTCCAGTCGGCGCAGTGGGCGTCGCTCACGCTCTCGGCCGTCCTGGTCGGCATCGCCGGCGGCTACCTCGCCGGCGCGCGCAACCTCCGCCTGGCGTTCATCGCGGCGGCGGTGTTCCCGCTCGTCTCGCTCTTCATGGTGGCGCGCTACGTGAAGGAAACGCCGATGCCGGCGGACCGCGCGGCCTTCCGCGCGACGTGGACGGCCATCACGAGCTCGCTCGGCGAGCGTGATGTCTGGACCGTGGCGGGCTTCATCCTCTTCTTCGCGTTCAGCCCGTCGTTCGGTCCGGCGTTCACGTACTACCAGACGGACACGCTCAGGTTCAGCCAGGAATTCATCGGCATGCTCGATTCGCTCGCGGCCGTCGGGCAGGTCGTCGGCGCGCTGATCTTCGCGCCCCTCTCGCGCCGCATCCCGCTCACGCGCGTGATCGTCACGGTCATCGGCCTCTCGGTCGCCGGCTCCCTCGGATTCCTGCTCTATCGCGGTCCCGTCTCGGCGGTGATCATTTCCATCCTGTACGGGTGCTTCGGGATCATCACGCTGCTCGCCTTCCTCGATCTCGCGGCCAAGGCGTGTCCGCGGCGGGTGGAAGCGACGTTCTTCGCGCTGCTGATGTCCGTCTACAACGGTGGGACGCAGCTCTCGGAGAACGTCGGCGCGCGACTCTACGACGCGATCGGCTTCACGCCGCTGATCCTCATCTCGGCGGGCGCGACGGCGCTCGCGTGGCTCATCGTCCCGCTGGTGAACATCGACCGCATCGAGGCCAAGGCTTTCAAGGACGCCGCGCCGGTCGAGACGGTCTCGGCGCCCGCCTAGGCTCCCGCCCGCTCGGACGAGTCCCGCGCCGCCGCGGAAAAGATCGCGCGCGTCATCAGCGCGGCCGACTCGGCGGCGCGCGCCGTGTAGATCTCCGCGCGCACGGCGTGCGCGTCGCGGCGCCTCGGCTCCGCCGCGACCACCCAGTCGATGAGGTGACCGGCGAGCGCGAGATCGCCCGCCGCCGCGACGGCTCGGGCTCGCGCGATCAGCGCATCGAGCCCGCCGGCGAGCGCGGCGACCTCGCGTCCGATCGCCGCGTCCGACGCCGGCTTGAGCCGTGCCGGCGCGCCGTCCCACCAGCCGCCGTAGAGACGCCACACGTTCCGCACGACGAAGTCGGGCTCGTCGTACACCGCGTGCAGGTACGGCCGGCCCGCGAGATGCGCCGGCGGTCGCACCGCCTGGAGAATGTCCTCGAGCGTCGCGCCCGCGTTCATGCGCGCGACGGTTTCGCCGACGAGGTGTTCGAGCCAGCTCGCGGTGTCCTCGAGCGCCTGCCGCACGCGCTCCGCGCCGAAGATCGGCACACCGTGGCCGGGGACGAGCACCTCCGGCTCGCACGCGACCATCGCGCGCAGCGCGACCGCCCACTCGGCCGCGTAGCGCTGGACCTTTTGCGGGTTGCCGGCATTCGGCGCGACCCAGATGAAGAGATCCCCGGTGAAGAGCACGCGCGACGCCGGCCACCAGATCCACGTGTGGTCGTCCGTCTCTCCGCGCGCGTGATGGAGCTCGAGGCGGAGGTCGCCGGCGGTGACGTCGAGCCGATCGTCGTACGCGGTATCCGGATAGTCGTAGTCCATCGGCCACGCCGGCGGGATGCCGAACTGCCGCGCGTTGATGACGCCGTTCCAGCCGTTGGTGAACCGATAGCGGTCGAAGCGCCGGGCGACGTTCGCGTGACCGACGATCGACGGCCGCGTCCACCCGCGCGCGCGCGCCTCGGCGAGAAACGGCGGCAACCCGCACGCGTGGTCCGCGTGACCGTGCGTGTAGATCGCGGTGCGAAGCGGGCCGGTGTCGATCGCGCGCACCGCGGCGAACGTCTTGTCGCGCGCCGCGTAATTGCTCGTATCGATCAGCACGAGCCCCTCGCCGGTGCGCAGCGCCGAGATGTTGGCGAAGGTGTGCAGGAACCAGAGACCGGGTACCAGCTCTTCGCGCTTGCCGGTCGGCGTCCACAGCGTGCGGGGGTCGACCTCGCCGCGCCAGAACGCCCCGGCGAGGTCGCGAATCTCCCCCACGCGCGTCAGTCCGTGATCGAGCGGTAGATCTCGACCTCGGCGGCGCCTTCCGTGAGGCCTTCCTTCTCGCGCCGCTCGCCCTGGTCTCGCAGCAGCGCGGCGAGCGCGTCGCCTTTGCCCTTCGCCGCACGAATCTTCGCGACCACGGTCAGCACGTCAGCCATCCTCGTTCTCCTCGGCGACGGAGCCCGCCGCCCGATGGTAGGCCCGTCGCAGCCAGCGCAGCGCGACCGCCAGGTCGCCCGGCCCTTCGAGGTTCAGCTCGACCCAGCCTTTGCGCGCGAAGCGCCGGTGCGGCCGCACCCGCTCGTCGCGCAGGGCGCGCACCTGGTCCTCCGGCGTCAGATGAATCCAGAGGTCGCGCTCCTTGTCGCGGAGCGGAAAGCACGCGAAGAGTCGATCGCCGGTGAAGTAGCCCCAGCGCCCGAACATCGGCGTGATCCTCACCCCGCTCCACGTGCCGAGGGTTTC
This sequence comes from Candidatus Rokuibacteriota bacterium, assembly GCA_016184365.1. Classification (GTDB taxonomy): domain Bacteria; phylum Methylomirabilota; class Methylomirabilia; order Rokubacteriales; family CSP1-6; genus AR8. Next base: position 570 of record JACPCW010000012.1, on the reverse strand, counting down.
GTTCAAGGGACGGGCCGCCCCGGTCCCACCCCGCTCGAGGGTTCGGCGAGTCTTCCGGCCGCGCGCCGAGCCCAGCCCGCGGAACGGCCGGCCGGGGCTCACGGCCAGACCTGCTCGTACGCGAAGCGCGCGCGCTCGCTGTCCGGAAAGTGCGCGTCGTATTCCGCGCGCAGCTTCTTCATGTGGTCGGATTCCATCAGCCGGCGAAACGTCGGCTCGTCTCGGATCTCGTAGACCGCGATGTACTGGTACTTGTCCTCGCCCATGATGGCGCGATAGCGCCGCGCGCTGACGGCGCCGCGGAACTGCAGCAGGTCCGAGCAGTGCTCCTCGTCGTACCAGCGGTTGAACGCCTCTTCCTTGTCCTTCGGGATGGTCGCTTTGACGATGAACAAGATGGTAGGCATGGCAGCCATTCTGCCATTGACAGCTTCTCGCCGCGCGTGCGAAAAGGCGATCCATGTCCACCCCGAGCGCATCGCGTGTCCGCTTCGCGCCCGTCGAAGGCGCAGAGACGCTCTTCACGCCCGCCTTCAACGACTATCTCGCCGCGCTGCACGACCGGTTCGA
>JACPCW010000130.1 GCA_016184365.1 Candidatus Rokuibacteriota bacterium | reverse complement strand
GGCGCGGCGCCGTCGCGCCATCGGCGGCCGCCACGGCCGTGCCGGCGGCGATGCGATGCGGCCGCTGCCGACGCCGACACCGCGGGCTCGGCGGGCGCCACCGGGACGGGCGCAGGGACCGCGCCGGAGCCGAGCAGCACCCGATACGACAGTCGCCGGAACGCGATGCCCAGACCGGCCGCGACGTCGCCGACCGCGTCGAACGCGCGATCGTCGGAGACGACCTCGAGAATGTCGCCCGGGCGCGCGGCGGCGAGCCAGACGCCCGCGGACACCGCGATGCGCAGGTCGCTCCAGTCGCGCACGCCGGTCGACGGCGCGCTGTGCACGAGGTGCGCGCCGTGGTGCGCCATGAGCCGCGCCGTGTCGGAGCCGATCACCTTCCAGTTACCGACGGCGACGAACTCCGTGCGCTTGCCCATCCGGTCGACGGCGAGGTGGTCGAGCATCCGCGCGATGTGCTCGGCGCGGCTCGTGTTCTCGACGTCGAAAAAGATGGCGCGCCGGGTCGGGGGCAGCGGCCGGTCCGGCTCGGGGGGCGGGACACGCGACGCGAACGCGGGCTCGGGCACGGAGAGGAGCACGTCGGCTTCGGTGGTCGTCGATTCCGGCGTCGGCGCCGGCTCGATCACCGTCTCCTCGATCGGCGGAATCGGCAGCTCGGGGATGGGTGCGGTGCGCCGGGTGCGCCGGCGAGTGGGCGGCGCCGGGCGCCGCTTGGGGGTCTTCGGTCGGGCTTTGCTCAAGATCGTTCCTCGTTCAACCGGTCAGAGTGGGGGACTGAGCACTGCGGGGCTTGCCGCGGCGTCCGACCCATGGTACCCCGCCCGGTCCGGCTACCCAACATTTGATGACGGCCGCGGAGGCGGCCGGCGCGCGAGCACGAAGAAGATCGACCCCATGCCCGCGAGGACCGCGAGGATCGAAAACCCGAGCTCGTAGCTGCCCGTTCGGTCGGCCAGGATGCCGGCCACGAGCGGGCCGGCCATCATGCCGAACATCACGATCATCGAGGAGATGCCGGTGATCGTGCCGAACGAGCCGGCGCCGAAGTAATCGGCGCGAATGGCGGACATGAGGGGCCCGCGGACGCCCCAGCCGAGGCCGTGGAGGATCGCGAAGAGCAGCACCATCCAGAACTGCGTCGCGAACGCGAGGACGAAGAGCCCGGAGGCATGCGCGAGCATGCACGCCGCGCTGATCAGCCGCTTGCTGTAGCGGTCGCCGAGCAGTCCGCCGGTGACCTGCCCGAGCCCCTGCATGATCGTCATCAGCACCACGACGCTCGCCGACTGCGCGAGCGAATACCCGAGCCGCTCGGTGACGTGGACGATCAGATGCACCATCACCGCCGACACGACGAGCAGCGCGGAGCCGTGACCGAGCGACACGTACCAGAACGCCGGCGTGCGGATCGCTTCGCGCGCGGTGAAGTCGGGCCGGGCGGCCGGGGTTTTCGATCCCTTCATCGACGCCGCTTCGTCGGGCTCCGTGTCGCCGTCGGGACGCAGTCCATACGCCTCGGGACGATGGCGGATGAGCTGCGCGAGCGGCAGGCCGATGACGAGCACGAGCACGCCGGAGATGAACGCGGTCCAGCGCCATCCGAACCGCGTCAGCGATGCGACGATGAGCGGCATGAGCAGGCCGCCGACGGGCAAGCCGGTCGCGCTGATCGACAGCGCGAGCGCGCGACGCCGCCGGAACCAGCCGACGATCGCGACGCCGAGCGGCAGATACCCGCCGAGGCTCGAGCCGATCGCCATCAGGAAGAACGTCGCGAAGAACGTCACCGGCGAGTTGATCTGGCTCATCAGCATCAGGCCGATGGCGAAGATGACCATGCCGGTGCGGATCAGCACGCGCGGACCGAACCGGTCGGTGACCCAGCCCTGGACGGGACCGAGAATACCGCTCTCCGCGCGCGCCATGGAGAACGCCGCGGAGAACATGGTCTTGCTCCAGCCGAACTCTTCGCGCAGGAGCACGACGTACGCGCCGTAGGCGTGGAACATGAGCGCGCCGATCAGCATCTCGAGCCCGAAGCCGGCGGCGACGATCCACCAGCCGTAGAAGACCCTGGCCGCGCTCACCGGGACCCAGTGTACGGGGTATGCTAGCCGCATGACGACGAACGATCGGCACTTCGAGCGACTGCTCTCGGCACGCGCCCGCATCGGCTGGGGCGGCCCCGTCGGCACCCAGCGCCCGACGTCGAACGCCCTCTACGAGTTCGGCGGCGGCTTCCCCGACCCCGAGTCGTTCCCGTACGAGGGCATGATCGAGGCCACGAAGGTCATGATGAAGGAAGAGGGCGCGGCGGCCATGACGTACGGCGAACCGCTCGGCTACAAGGGGCTGCGCGAGCTCGCGTGCCACAAGTACGAGCTGTTCGAAGGCCTGAAGGTCTCGCCCGAGAACATCATCATCGCCAACGGCTCGGGCCATGCGCTCTCGCTCGCGTTCAGCGCGTTCCTCGATCCCGGCGACACGATGATCTCCGAGGTGCCGGCGTTTTCCGGCACGCTCGTGACGCTGCGGCGCCACGGTCCGCGGATCCTCGGCGTGCCGATCGACGACGAAGGCATCGTCACCGCCGCGGTGCGCGAACGTCTCGAGCAGTGCCGCCGCGAAGGCACGCCGTGCAAGCTCATCTACACGATCGTGAACTTCCAGAACCCGGCCGGCCCGACGCAGTCGCTGCGCCGGCGGCACGAGCTGGTCGCGCTGGCGACCGAGTTCGACACGCTCATTCTCGAAGACGACGCGTACGGCGAGCTCAGGTTCGACGGCGAGATGCTGCCGTCGCTCTACGCGCTCGACACGCACAACCGCGTCATCCGCGCGGGCACGCTGTCGAAGATCCTCGGCGCGGGGGTGCGGCTCGGCTGGCTGCTCGCGCCGAAGCCGATGATCCCGGCGTTCCAGGGGTTCCTCTTCGGCGGCGGCGTCAATCCCTACGTGTCGCGGGTGGCGACGTACTTCATGCGCGACCACATGGCCGGCCACGTCGCGCGGCTGGTCGGGGTCTACCGCGCCAAGCGCGACGCGATGCTGAAGGGCCTCTGGGAAGTCCTGACCGGGACGGACGTCCGGATCAGCAAGCCGGAGGGCGGGTTCTTCATCTGGATCAAGCTGCCGTCCGGCACGAACACGGCGAAGCTCCTGCAGCTCGCCGTCGACGCGCGCGTGCAGTACACGCCGGGCACGAACTTCTACCCGAACGGCGGCGGCGAGGACCACATCCGTCTCGCGTTCAGCTACGAGCCGCCCGAGAAGTGCTACGAGGGCGGGCGCGCGATGGGACGCTGCATCCTCGCCGCGCGGTAGTCATTGCGTGGGGGCCGGCGCCCTCCTCTTCCTGTGTCGCGACCTGCTCGGCGCGGAGCCGCCATGACTCGACGATGTCGTCCGTGCGAAGCGACCGCAGTGCGTGCCAGTGGTCCTGACACGGGACGAGGTCCGCAGTGTCCTTCAACGCACCGGCGACGCATCAGGCGAGGAGCATGGGCGCAGCCGTCTGGAGCCCTCCCCGGTGCACTCCAGAGTGGAGTACCGGACCGGCCACAGGCGCCCGGGATGCGCGTCGATGCCTTGCCGACCCGGAACGGTCGATCGGGCGGCCGCGAGCGTTGGTGGGTTCGCCGGAAACCCGCGTACCCAGAAGCGGCGTCCGGAGCTTCCAGTCGCGTGCGTGGGCGGAACGGCTAGGGATCCAAGCTTGGCGCTGAGCCGCAGCTGCCGTAGCAGCTTCACTCGCGGCCGACCCAGTACCCAGGACGCCGCTTGAGATTCATCACCGCGAGAATCCGGATGCCGCTCGGCTTGATCCTGTACAACAGCGCGTAGGGAAATCCGCGGAGAAGGCGACGACGAACCGAACCACGGAGGATCGCTCCGGCTTCGGGATAGGCTTCAATGGATTCGAGGCAGCGGTCGATCTCCTGGAGGAAGGAGGAGCCCAACCCCGGCTCCTCGACGTCGTAGTACTGCGCTGCTTCGTTCAGTTCTCGCTCGGCGAGTCGGTGGAACTCGGGTCGGTCCATTCATTTCAGCTTGGCCCGAGCGTCCCGAAGCACGTCGGCGGCTGGTCGCCCGGCACCCGACGCCGCGTCCCACTCAGCATCGCGACGGTCAGCCTCCTCCGCCCAGAGACGCTCGTTCTCCTCATCTGAGAGAGTTTCGAGACTCTCTAGGAGCCGCTTGGCCAGCCGTGCCCGCGCCTGCGGATCGAGCTTGAGAACTTCGGCCTCGATGTCGTCGATACTCATACGCCAAATTCTACCTCCAGGTTGCGCGCCGAAGGTGGTCTGCCCAGGAGCCCTGGGTACCAGCCGAGGAGCTCGAGGTGTTACCCCGTGGCACGGAGCGCGAGCCGGCAGGGCTGAGGTCCAGCTTGTGGCCGGCGCGCCCTGTTCGCCGTCGTGCTCGACTCCGTTACGCGCTTCGCGCATGCTGGGGGCCGCCGCGTGACCCGCGGCGGAATCCAGAATCTCACTGGAGCTCACGCATGACCCGACGCGCTATCCCGTTCGAAGACCTCGTCGAATCCGGCGGCGGGCTCGTGCCCGTCGAAACGGCCGGACCCGGTCCCGCCGGTCGCCTGCCGCTCACGCCGGAGATGCTGCTCGAGCGTCCGAGCGGCGACATCTTCGGCCTCACGCAGAACGCGGGCATGGGCTGGGACCCGCGCGAGCTCGGACGGCCCGAGTTCCTGATGCTCGGGACGCAGGGCGGCATCCGCGCCCCCGATGGCACGCCGATCGCGCTCGGCTATCACACGGGCCACTGGGAGATCGGGCTGCTCATGCAGGCCGCGGCAGAAGAGCTGCGCGCGCTCGCAACCATTCCGTTCGCCGCGTTCTGCTCCGATCCGTGCGACGGACGCACGCAGGGCACGGCCGGCATGATGGACAGCCTCGCGTATCGCAACGACGCCGCGATCGTGTTCCGGCGCCTCGCGCGCTCGTTGCCGACGCGGCGCGGGCTGCTCGGCGTGGCGACGTGCGACAAGGGGCTGCCGGCGATGATGCTGGCCCTCGCGGGGCTCGGCGATCTGCCCGGCGTGCTGGTACCGGGCGGCGTCACGCTGCCACCGCGCGACGGCGAAGACGCGGGCAAGGTGCAGTCGATCGGCGCGCGCTTCGCGCACGGCGAGCTGACGCTCGAGCGCGCCCAGGAGCTCGGCTGCCGCGCGTGCGGCTCACCGGGCGGCGGCTGCCAGTTCCTCGGCACCGCGGCGACGTCGCAGGTCGTCGGCGAAGCCCTCGGGCTCGCGCTGCCGCACGCCGCGCTCTCACCCTCCGGTCAGACGATCTGGCTCGACATGGCGCGACGCTCGGCCCGCGCGCTCGTCGGGCTCGCGCAGCGCGGCGTGCGCACGCGCGACATCGTCACCGACGCGGCGATCCGCAACGCGATGGTCGTCCACGCCGCGTGCGGCGGGTCGACGAATCTGCTCCTCCACATTCCGGCGATCGCGCATGCGGCCGGGCTGCGCCGCCCGACGGTCGACGACTGGATGGCGGTGAATCGCCGCGTGCCGCGCATCGTCGACTCGCTGCCGAACGGTCCGCATCCGACGGTGCGGTTCTTCCTCGCCGGCGGCGTTCCGGAAGTCATGCTGCATTGCCGGCGCGCGGGACTGCTCGACGAGACGGTGCTCACCGTGACGGGCGAGCCGCTGTCGAAGTCGCTCGACTGGTGGGAGCGCTCCGAGCGGCGCACGGCGCTGCGCGAGCGGCTGCGTCTCAAAGACGGCGTCGAGCCCGACGACGTGCTCATGAGTCCCGAGCGCGCGCACGCGCGCGGGCTGACGAGCACCGTGACGTTCCCGCGCGGCAACCTCGCGCCGGAGGGCGCGGTGATCAAGAGCACCGCGATCGACGCGAGCGTCGTCGACGCGGACGGCGTCTATCGCAAGACCGGGCCCGCGCGCGTCTTCACGACGGAGCGCGAGGCGATCGCGGCGATCAAGGGCCGCGGCCCGGCGCCGATCGAGGCGGGTGACGTCCTCGTGCTGATCTGCCGGGGACCGATGGGCGCCGGCATGGAAGAGATCTACGAGATCACCGCGGCGCTCCGGCATCTGTCGTTCGGCAAGCACGTCGCGGTCCTCACCGACGCGCGCTTCTCCGGTGTCTCGACCGGCGCCTGCATCGGTCATATCGGTCCGGAAGCGCTCGCGGGCGGCCCGATCGGCAGAGTCGTCGAAGGCGACGTGATCCAGATCGTGGTCGATCGCAATCGCCTCGAGGGCTCGATCGATCTCGTCGGTCACGGCGACCGCGTCTTCGGTCCGGAGGAAGGCGCGCGCGTGCTCGCGTCGCGGCCGCCGCGTCCGGATCTGGCGCCGGATCACGAGCTGCCGGCGGACACGCGGCTCTGGGCGGCGCTGCAGGCGGCCGGGGGCGGCACGTGGGGCGGCTGCGTGTACGACGTCGACGCGATCGTGGCCGCGCTCTCGCGTCGACCTGGCTTATGAAACCCCGGCGGTCGCCGGGTACTCCGACCACTTCAGCCCGTCGAGATCACGTCCGTTCGCCTTGGACGTCCACCCACCCCACTGCTTGAAAAAGAACGCGACGCCGGCGCGGCGACACGCATCGCGAAGCTCTCGAATCCACTGAAGAGCTGCCGGCTTCGGCCCCCAGCGAGGTCCGACTCGTTCGACAAGGGCGCGCGCCGGCGAACCGCCCGACTCTCCTCCAGCGATCAGCCACGAAATCCCGCGCAGATCGAGATCCCGAAGCGAGCCGAGAAGAGGTTCTGCGCTGATGAATCGGATGGTGGCATCTACGTCACGTAATCTGTCGGCTCGCCATGCGTACCGCATAGACTCGATTGACACACCGACCCAGACGTTCGCGGGAATCGTCTGCTCTCCGTGCGCACGATGCCGTTCCACGAGCCGGTCAGCACGCTTCGTAAGAACCTGGAACACGTGCTGAGGCGCGCGCCGCATGACGCCGAACACATCATCAACGTATTCCAGCGGGACATCTTCATGAAACAAGTCGCTCATGCTGTTGACGAAGATCATGCGACGTTCCCGCCAACGGAGCGGTAAGTCGAGCTGGTCGCGTTGTAGCGTTACACCGAAGCCGTTCCGGTAACGTTGCCCGCCAGCCACAGCTGCTGCACCTCGCGCGCGACGTCGTCGTAGCCCGCGCGCCGGAACGCGTCGTTATAGAAGTTGTGCTGGCGTGACCCCATCGCGCCGAGCGTGAACGCGAGTCCCGGCTTGCGCGACGCGGCGACGCGGGCGACGTCGTCGGAGAACGCGACCACCCCACCGGCCTGGAGATCGAGCGCGGCAAGCGATCGGCCCGCGCGGGCGGCGCCCGCGCCGATCGGGTCGAAGAACACGCGCGCGTGCTCCGGCATGAACGACGTTCCGAGCCATCCGTCCGCGAGCTCGCCCGTCATCTCGAGACTGCGCGGCGACAGCGTCGCGAGATAGACCGGAATGTTCGGGTGGGCACGTGCGCCGAAGCGCAACGCCTTGCCCTCGCCGCCCGGCGGCGGCAGCTCGTACACGACCCCCTTGTCGCTGACGTGCTCGCCGCGGATCGCGCGGCGGACGATGTCGACCGTTTCGCGGAGCCGCTGCACCGGCCGCTCGAATCGAATGCCGTGCCAGCCCTCGATGACCTGCGGTCCGCTCACGCCGAGCCCGAGACAGAAGCGATCGCCCGACAGGGACGCTACTCGTCATGGCGGTCATGGCGACGAGCGCCGGCGTGCGCGTTCCGGCCTGCATGATGCCGGTGCCGAGCCGGATGCGTGACGTGCGCGCGGCGATGAACGCGAGCGGCGTGGCGGCATCGTGGCCCCACGACTCGTACGACCAGACGAAGTCGACGCCCAGCCGCTCGGCCTCGACGACGTACGTCGACGCCGCCGGCCAGTCGTCGTCGACGGCGCGCAGCGAGATCGCGACGCGCATCAGGCCGGGCGGGCCGCGAGCGCGGCGGCGATCTGCTTCAGCTGTCCGACGTGGTCGAGGTCGTGCAGCCGCATGAACAGCAGGGTCTCGCGCCAGCTCAGCGGGCCGAACATGCCGTGCTCGATGGTCGCGTCGAGCCGGGCGGCGGGATCGGCACGGAGGACGCGCTCGAAGAGCGCCGCGCGATCCTGATCGAGGCGCGCGCACCACGCGCCCGCCGTACGGCGCTCGCCGGCCGGCGTCGCGCGCGCCGCGTCGGATCGCGGCACGCCGTCGAGGACCGCGACGATCTGATCGCCGAAATGCCGGCCGGCGTCGAGCACGTGCGCCATCACCTGGTTGGCGCTCCACTCGTCAGGCGCCGGCGTCTCGTCGAAGCGAGCGGCGGGCACGGCCTCGGCAGCGGCGCGCAGGTCGCGCATGGCCGCGCGGACCTTGTCGATGACGTCGGCGGGCGAGAGCTTGGCGCCCTGCACCTGCAGATAGCTGCGAATCCGCTGTTGTTCGTCGGTCATCGGGACCTGCGATGTCGAGGGGCGCCCCGGTTCATCCGGGGCGCCTCCGAGGGCTGGGGGGTTGGGGGGGCCATGTCGGGGCCCCCCCATGTCATGACTCAAAACGCGACGATCCGGTCGCGGCCGGCGTGCTTCGCGCGGTAGAGCGCTTCGTCGGCGCGCTTGATCGCCGCCTGCACGTCGTCGTCGTCCGCGCACGTGAAGCCGACGCTCACCGTCACCGGCCGCATCACGCCGCCGACGACGCTCGGTTCCTCGCGCACGGTCTGCCACAGCCGCTCGGCCACCGCGCGCGTCTCGTCGAAATCGGTGTCCGGAACGACGACCAGGAATTCGTCGCCGCCGTAGCGGCCGACGATGTCGTACCGCCGCGTCACCTTGCGGATGCGGTCGGCCACGGTGCGCAGCACGTCGTCGCCCGCGAGATGCCCGTGCGTGTCGTTCACGCTCTTGAACCCGTCGATGTCCGCCATGATGAATCCGACGCCGCTCTTCGCGGCGCCACGCGCACGCTGGCGCGGAATGCGGGCGCATTCGTCGGCCGCGCGCGCCATCAGGTACCGCCGGTTCGACAGACCGGTGAGCGCGTCGGTGATCGCCATCGTCTCCAGGTCGCGCTGCGCCGCGGCCATCTGGCGCGTCGCGATGCGGACGATGCCGAACAGGAAGCCGAAGACGCCGAGCAGCACGCAGAGGACGATGAGCGTCGCCAGCGTCACGACGGTCGTCGCTTCGCTGCGCGACCACGTCACGTCCGTGCACGTGGCGAGGCTGCCGAGGATGCGATCGCCGTCGCGGATCGGCACGAAGCTCTCGACCAGGTCGAGGCCGGTGCCGCTCCGGTCCTTCACGAAGCGCGTGTCCGGCTCGCCGGCCATCGCGGCGCGGAATCGCGGATCGGCGCTGACGTTTTCCCGCGCGGCGGTGGGATCGGAGCTGTACAGGACGCGACCGTCCGGCGCGTAAACGGAAATCTTCAGCACGTCGAGCGGCTTCAGGTATTTCCGCATCCGCTCGTCGAGCCGTGCGGCGGCATCGCCGGCGGCCGGATTGCCCGCGAGCGTGTCCCGCTCGTGCTCGGCGAGCGTCCGCGTCAGCTGGACCGCGTTGACCTCGGCATGACCGACGACGTGACTGTAGTAGATGCGGTACACGCCGGCGCCGGCGAGCGCGACCATGACGGCGACGGCGACCAGCGACCCCGCGACGAACGTGCGGAGCAGTCCGGCGGGCCTACGCTTGCCGGCTGACATGGGCTCGGTGGTCATCTCGCCACGCTACCAGTTTTGCCCGTTCGCGGAAAACCCCCAGATATGGGGTCTCCATGGCGGTCAGGCCAGGCAGACGACGAGGGCGGCGAAAGCCAGCGCGTGCGCCGTGGCGAGCAGGCCGACGCGCTTGAGCACCGCCGGCCGATCGAGCCGCGCAATGCCCGCGGCGGTCTGCACCGCCACCGTCGAGAACGCGGCGAGCACGCTCGCGGAGAACCCGCCGATCACGACCGCGAGCGCGGCGAGCGCGAGCAGCCCGACGTCGATCGCCACGGTCGGCGCGGCGAACGCGAGGCGATCGCGGCGCGTCACGAGCGCGGCCCGGCGGCCGCGCGCGGCGATCTTCAACCGGACGTACAGCACCGCGCCGACGAAGAACGTCGCGTTCAGCAGCCAGAGGGCGGCGGCGACGCGGTCGAGGGCGCCCGTCGTCACCGTCCAGGTGACCGGCGCGATGACCGGAAGGCCGACGGCAGCGGTGATCTGGCCGGCGAGCGTCTGGTCCAGGCGACGCCGCACGAGCCAGACGGTCGCCGCGAGCAGCGCCGCGGCCGCGACGGCGGAGGGGACGAGCACGGCCGCGCCGACCCGCGCGACGACCGCCAGCCCGATCAGGAGCCCGGCCGCCGCGAACGCGGTGCCGACGCGCGCCGCCGCACGCTGGGCCGCCCGATCTCGGCGGGCGACGGCCCGGAGCGCGAGCACGAGCTGGTTGTGCGCGAGGAACAACGCGAGCGCGACCATCAGGACGAGCACCGGCGCCGGCTCGAACCGTCGGCTCACGCCGACGGCGACGATCCACGGCACGAGGAGCATCGCCCACGTCCCGTGCTCCCGGGGAAAGATCCGTGACGCGCCGGACATGGAACGGGCGCCGCGGACAACCCGCGGCGCCCGGAACGACCTAAGCGCCCAGCCGCTCGTACATGCCGTGGACGTCCGCGGCATGGAAGCGGGCGACGTGGTTCGTCGGCGGCAGCGTCTCCTCGTAGAAGAACGACGGCAGCTCGTCATCCTTCTCGGTGAAGCCGGCGCGGCGGTTGAACTCGTCCTCGAGGCGCAGCGTCTCGCGTCCGAGCCACGCGAAGAACTCCGGCGTCAGCGTCGTCCCGCACGCCGCGTTCAGCGCGTCGACGATGAACGGCACGTTCGGCTCCGTCACGCTCCGCCCGAAGATGCAGAGCCCGAGCGAATCGGTCGCGGCGCAGTTCGTCTGCGCGACGAGGCTCTGGCCGATCAGCGACTCGAGGTCCATGTCGCGGGTCTTGAGCCGCGGCAGATTGCCGACGGTGTGGTCGGCGCCCTGGGCGGTGACCATCATCGCGATGCCGGTCGCCTCCACGACGCGCGGATCGTAGGCGCTGATCGTCTGCTTCTTGATGACCGGAACGCGGCGGACCTTGTAGTGCTCGCCGACGCGCGCGGCGCCCTGCGCCCAGAGCCGCCCGTTCGCCGTGCCCGTGCCGATCTCCGCCAGGACGTCCGCCATGAACTTCTTGTCCCCGAAGACGCCGAGGCCCGCCTCCATCAGCACACCGATCGTGCCGCCGGTCTCGATCGTGTCGACGCCGAGGTCGTTCGCGACGAAATTCAGCTGCGCGAGGTCGTCCGGCTCCGTGAGCCCGCAGTTCGAGCCGAGCAGGCCGAGCGTCTCGTACTCGACCGGCGACACGACCTCCTTGCCGCTCGCGTCGGCGTAGACGTTGCTGCACTGGATCACGCACCCCGGCATGCACGCGTGCGTCTGCTCGCCGCCGCGCGAGTTGTTGAGCGGCGCGATGTAGTCGGCGCCCATCTTGAACTGCTCCCCGGCGGAGACGTCGGCGAGCTGACCGGCGCGGAAGTTCCGGACCGGCAGGCCGCCCATGTAGTTCTGGACGTCGGCCATGCCCGCCGTGCCGAGCTTCTGATAGAAGTTCTGCACGATCCCGTCCGCCAGCAGCATCTTCGAGTAGTCCTTGATCGCGGCGTTCACCTTCTTGACGTCCGCGAACGACGGGGCGCGGTCCATGTCGACGACGACCGCCTTGACCTTCTTCGACCCCGTGACGGCGCCGACGCCGCCGCGCGCCGACAGCCGCGACGGCCGGCCGTCCTTGTCGCTGTAGGCAATGCCGGCGAGCAGGCCCTGGTATTCGCCGACGGGCCCGCACAGCGCGAGGGCGACCTTCTTCTTGCCGTACTTCTTGTAGAGCAGGTTCGCCGCCTCGAAGTTGCCCTTACCGAGGTAGGCGGACGCGTCGTCGAACGCGATCGTGCCGTCCTTCTTGAAATGGATCACGACCCAGTCGCGCGAAGCGCCGTTGAGCGTGAACCCGGCGATCTTCAGCTGTCCGAGCGCGTAACCGAAGTTCCCGCCCCCGTTCGCCTCCTTGATCCCGCCGGTGAGCGGGCTCTTGCAGCCGACGCTCGTCCGGTTGGCATTCGAGAACGTCGTGCCCGCGAACGGTCCGGCCGAGAAGATCAGCGGATTCGCCGGAGACAGCGGGTCGACCATGGCGACGCCACGCTCGAGCAACTGCTTCGCGATGAGGTATCGCCCGGCCTTCGCGATCTCGTCACCGGCCAGTTCGCGCTTCGTGATCGTGCGGTCGGAGAGCTGAATGTCCCAATACGTACGCATGCGTGCTCCTCGTCAGGTTTGTCCGGGTCTCGCGCCCCGTGAGGGCGCAGGTGACCATCGTACCGCACACCGCGGCTGCGCCCGCGCTGGTCCGGCCGAGCGGGCACGGGGAGGGGCCGAGCGACCACGCGCTCATACGAGCGCACGCCCCGGTGCGGCTGGGTTCCAGCCCGGCGCGCTGTGTCCGCTGGCCGTTGGGAGGGGACGGGTCGCTCGACCCCTCCCCGCACCCGCTCGGCCTGCCTAACCGGGCGCGACGGGCGGGACGTCAGGCCGGGCGGGACATCAGCACCGAGACCGAGCGGGCCGGCACGTGCCACGCGGCGGCAGTGACGCGCGGCTCGCAGCCCTCGTCGGCGACGTCCGCCGGCGGCGCGGCGGACGTGTCGATGCCGCAGACCCACGCGGAGCCCGGCAACGCCGCCGGGATCTCGAAGTCGAGATCTTCCGTCCACATGTTGATCATGACGTGCAGGTCGCGGTCGCGACCGAACCCCGGGAGCGTGAACGCGAGCGAGCGCGAGACGTGCCGCCAGTCCGGCGCGCCGAGCTTCACGCCGTGCCACGCGATGTCGGGGCGCCCGTGCTCGTCCGTCTCGCCCCAGAAGTAGTGGCGGCGGCGCAGATTCGGGTGCGCCTTGCGGAACCGGATCATCCCCTGCGTGAAGCGGAAGAGCTCGCGCTCCTGCTCGAGCCGCCGCCAGTCGATCCAGGCGATCTCGTTGTCGTGGCAGTACGCGTTGTTGTTGCCGCGCTGCGTGCGGCGGAACTCGTCGCCCGCCAGCAGCATCGGCGTGCCCTGTGACAGCAGCAGCAACGCGATGAAGTTCTTGATCTGTCGGTGGCGTACCGCCTCGACGCCCCGATCGCCCGGGCCTTCGACGCCGTAGTTCGCGCTCGCGTTGTCGTTCGTGCCGTCGCGGTTGTCTTCGCCGTTCGCCTCGTTGTGCTTGTCGCGGTACGAGACGAGATCGCTCAGGGTGAAGCCGTCGTGGCACGTGACGAAGTTGACGCTCTGGTACGGATGCCGCGCCGCATGGGCGTAGAGATCGCCGCTGCCGGTGAGCCGCGCCGCGATCGCGCTGGCCAGGCCTTCGTCGCCGCGCACGAACCGCCGCACGTCGTCGCGATAGCGGCCGTTCCATTCCGCCCATCGCTCGCCGGGAAAGCCGCCGACCTGGTAGAGCCCGGCCGCGTCCCACGCCTCGGCGATGATCTTGGTCTTCTGGAGGACGGGATCGGCTTCGATCTCCCAGAGCAGCGGCGGGTTGCGCATCGGCTGCCCCTGCTCGTCGCGGGCGAGGATGGCGGCGAGGTCGAAGCGGAACCCGTCGACGTGCATGACCTCGACCCAGTAGCGCAGCGCATCGAGGATCATCCGGCGCACGAGCGGATGGTTGCAGTTCAGCGTGTTGCCGGTGCCGGAATAGTCCGCGTACCGTGACGGGTCGCGCGGGTCGAGCAGGTAGTAGACGACGTTGTCGATGCCGCGGAAGGACACCGTCGGTCCGTCGGCGCCCGCCTCGCTGGTGTGGTTGAACACGACGTCGAGGATGACCTCGAGCCCCGCGCGGTGCATCGCCTTCACCATGTCGCGGAAGCTGGTCAGGTACGCCATGCCCTCCCAGTCCGCGGAGTAGTAGCCGCGATGCGGCGCGAAGTAGCAGATCGAGCTGTAGCCCCAGAAGTTCGTCAGCGCTTCGCCGGTCAGCGGGTTCGTGCGCGGGTTCTCGGTCGGGTCGAACTGGTGCACGGGCAGCAGCTCGACGGTCGTCACGCCGAGCGACCGCAGATACGGGATCTTTTCGACGAGCGCGTCGAAGGTGCCGCGATGCTTCACGCCGGAGCTCGGATGCCGGGTGAAGCCGCGCACGTGCGCCTCGTAGATGATCGAATCGGCGAGGTGATAGTTCGGCGCGCGCACGCCCTCCCAGTCGTAGCGCGCGGTGTCGACGACGAGGCTCTTCATCGCCGCGCAGCAGTTGTCGCCCGGACCGCACGCCTGCACGCGCGACCAGTTCCGGCCGTAGACGACGCCGCGGGAGTACGGATCGACGAGGATCTTCTGGGCGTCGAACCGGTGGCCCTGCGCGGGCGCGAACGGCCCGTCGACGCGGTAGCCGTAGATCTGGCCGCTGCCGACGCCCTCGACGAACACGTGCCAGTAATAGAACGTCTTGTTGCGATGCGGGTCGAGACGGACGACGGCCGCCGGCTCCGCGTCGTCGAACCGGTCGAACAGCAGGAGCTCGACCCCCGTCGCGTGCTGCGAGAACAGCGAGAAGTTGACGCCGCCGGGCGCGAGACTCGCGCCCAGCGGCGACGGCTCGCCCGCCGAGGTCCGCGGGGCGCGCTTCGTCACGCGCCCCAGCGCCAGTCGCGGATCTCCGGCATGTCCTCGCCGTGCGCCCGCACGTATTCCTTGTGCTCGATCAGCTTCCCCATGAGCGCCTGCTTCAGATAGGCGGCATCCGAGCCCAGGCGCGTGACGCGATCGACCACGTCGGCGGCGAGATGGAACCGGTCGAGGTCATTCATCACCGCCATGTCGAACGGCGTCGTGACCGTGCCCTCTTCCTTGTAGCCGCGGACGTGCAGGTGCGCGTGGTTGGCTCGCCGGTACGCGAGCCGGTGGATGAGCCACGGGTAGCCGTGGAACGCGAACACGATCGGCTTGTCCCTGGTGAAGAGCGCATCGAAGTCGCGGTCGGGCAGCCCGTGCGGATGCTCGCTCGGCGGCTGGAGCTTCATCAGATCGACGACGTTGACGACGCGGATCCTGAGCGCCGGGGCTTCGCGGCGCAGCAGGTCGACGGCCGCGAGCGTCTCGAGCGTGGGCACGTCGCCGGCGCAGGCCATCACCACGTCCGGCTCGCTGCCGCGATCGTTGCTCGCCCACTCCCAGATGCCGATGCCCGCGGTGCAGTGCTTGATCGCCGCGTCCATGTCGAGCCACTGCGGCGCCGGCTGCTTGCCCGCCACGACGACGTTCACGTAGTTGCGCGTGCGCAGGCAGTGGTCCGTCACCGACAAGAGTGTATTCGCGTCGGGCGGCAGATAGACACGAATGACTTCGGCTTTCTTGTTCACGACGTGATCGAGAAAGCCGGGATCCTGGTGGCTGAAGCCGTTGTGGTCCTGGCGCCACACGTGCGACGTGAGCAGGTAGTTGAGCGAGGCGATCGGCCGGCGCCACGGCAGGTCGCGCGAGATCTTCAGCCACTTCGCGTGCTGGTTGAACATGGAGTCGATGATGTGAATGAACGCCTCGTAGCACGAGAAGAACCCGTGGCGGCCCGTCAGCAGATACCCCTCGAGCCAGCCCTGGCAGAGGTGCTCGCTCAGCACTTCCATCACGCGGCCGTCGGGGGCCACGTGCTCGTCGTACTTGCCCGCCTCGCCGGTGAAGCACCGGTCGGTCACCTCGAAGACCGAGCCCCAGCGGTTCGACGCCGTCTCGTCGGGACTGAACACACGGAAGTTCCGGTTGTCGGCGTTCTTCGCGAGCACGTCGCGGATGAACACGCCCTGCACGCGCGTGGCTTCCGCGTCGACGGCGCCCGGCGAAGGCACCGCGACCGCGTAATCGCGAAAGTCGGGGAGCCGCAGATCGCGCAGCAGCACGCCGCCGTTCGCGTGCGGGCTCGCGCCCATGCGCCTGGCGCCCTTCGGCGCGAGGTCGCGGAGCTCCGGCTCGAGGCGGCCGTTGTCGTCGAACAGCTCCTCCGCGCGATAGCTCCGCATCCACTCGTCCAGCACGCGCAGATGGCCCGGCTTGTCCATGTCCGACATCGGCACCTGGTGCGCCCGGAAGGTCCCCTCGACCTGTTTACCGTCGACGGTGACGGGCCCGGTCCATCCCTTCGGCGTGCGGAGGACGATCATCGGCCAGCGCGGCCGCTCGGTGAAGCCGACGGTGCGCGCCTGGCGCTGCGCGTTCGCGATCTCCGTGAGCGCGTCGTCGAGCGTCGCCGCCATCAGCTGGTGCATCGTCTCCGGCTCGTCGCCCTCGACGAAGTACGGCTGGTAGCCGTAGCCGCGGAAGAGCGCGTCGAGCTCCCCGTGCGGCACGCGCGACAGCACCGTCGGCCCGGCGATCTTCGCGCCGTTCAGGTGCAGGATCGGCAGGACCGCGCCGTCGCGCGCGGGGTTCAGGAACTTGTTGGAATGCCAGCTCGCGGCGAGCGGTCCCGTCTCGGCCTCGCCGTCGCCCACGATGCACGCGACGACCAGGTCGGGATTGTCGAACGCGGCCCCGTACGCGTGCGCGAGCGCATAGCCGAGCTCCCCGCCCTCGTGAATGGAGCCGGGCACCTCGGGCGTCACGTGGCTGCCGATGCCGCCGGGAAAGGAGAACTGCTTGAAGAGGCGCAGCATGCCTTCGGCGTCCTGCGTGACATCGGGATAGACCTCGGAGTACGTGCCCTCGAGATAGACGTTGGCGACGATGCCGGGGCCGCCGTGCCCCGGCCCGGTGATCAGCATCATGTCCAGGTCGCGCTCGACGATGGTGCGGTTGAGGTGCACGTAGATGAAGTTGAGGCCCGGCGTCGTGCCCCAGTGCCCGAGCAGGCGCGGCTTCACGTGCGCGCGCGTCAGCGGCTCGCGGAGGAGCGGGTTGTCGTAGAGATAGATCTGGCCGACCGACAGGTAGTTGGTCGCCCGCCAGTACGCGTCGATCCGGCGCAGCAGGTCATTGCCGAGCGGCTTCTTGGTCGATCGGTTCATCGTGCAGACCCTCCCGTTTCGATTCCACACACGAGCGTTGCGATTTCCTGCTCTTCGTCCGTCGGAATCACGCAGACCGTCGCGGCCGCGCCGTCGGCCGAGATGACGGGCGCGCTCGCGGCGTTCCGCGCAGCGTCGACCGTCACGCCGAGGAACCCGAGCCCGGCGGCGATGCGCGCCCGGACGACCGGTGCGTTCTCGCCGATGCCGCCGGTGAAGACGAGCGTGTCGAGCCCGCCGAGCGCCGCCGCAAAGGCGCCGATCCACTTCTTGACCTGGTAACAGAACAGCGCGAGCGCATCGGCGGCACGCGGGTCCGTCGCCTCGCGCGCGAGCAGATCGCGGACGTCCGCGCTCGTCTCCGACACGCCGAGCAGCCCGGATTCCTTGTTGACCATCCGATCGAACGCTTCAGCCGTCATGCCATCGACGCGCGCGAGGTATGCGACCAGGCCGGGATCGAGATCACCCGCGCGCGTGCTCATCGGCACACCGGCCGCGGGCGTGAACGCCATGCTCGTGTCGATCGGCGCGCCGTCTCGAACCGCCGCGAGGCTCGCGCCGTTGCCGAGATGCGCGACGACCACGCGTCCCCGCGCGGCCGCGGGGCCGTGCCGCCGCGCGAGCTCCTTCATCACGTACGCGTACGACAGTCCGTGGAAGCCGTAGCGCCGCACGCCGCGCTCCGCATAGCGGCGTGGAATGGCGAGGAGCGCCGCGACGCGCGGCAGTCCGTGATGAAACGCGGTGTCGAAGCACGCGACCTGCGCGACGCGCGGATGTCGCTCCGCGAACGCTTCGATCAGCGAGACCTCGGCCGGCAGGTGCTCCGGGTCGAGCGGGCTCAGCCGGCGGAGCTCCGCGACGACGTCCGGCGTGATGCGCGTCGGCGCGGCGTACGTCGGACCACCATGCACGACGCGATGGCCGATCGCGACGAGCTCGCCCTCGAGACGCCGGAGCACGTCGGCGACGACAGGGACGCACGCCGCATGATCGGGCGCCTCGACGGCGCGACGGTCGGCGCCGCCGGCCGGGTCGGTGAGCGTGAGCGTCGCGCCGGCGCCGCCGACACGCTCGATCTTTCCCGTCAGCATCCGCGCGGGCGGCGCGCCGGCGCGGAAGACGGCGAACTTCAGGCTGGACGAGCCGCCATTGATGGTGAGGACAAGACGATCCATTGGGACTACCGCGGAGACAACCGCTTCATTCCACGCCCCGCGCGGAGGCGTGTCAATGCGTCGTCGGGCTCGTTTGCTCTAGGCCGCGGGTGCCGTACCGGTCCTCACTCATTGCATCCGCGCTCCCTGATCGACCCATCGTCCCGGCAGCTCGCGCTCCTCGTCCGTCATCCCCGTCTTGTTGGCCGAGCGGCATGTTGCGCAGGACCACCATGCGCTCCCTGATCGCCGTCGCGCAGGCCGCGATGAGGACCGCAAGGCCGACGAGAACCAGAAGGCGCTTTCTCATGACCGCCCGTGCACCGCGAGCCAGTGGCGCGCGATCTGATCGCGCCGCGCGATCCAGGCGCCGCCCTTGTCGCGGACGTGGCGCAGGACGCGGTCGAGCCCGGCGATGCGTCCCGGGCGGCCGATCGTGCGGATGTGCAGGCCGATCGTCATCATCTTCGGCGTCGTGGCGCCTTCGTCCCACAGCCAGTCGAACGCGTCGATGACGTAGTCCGCGAAGTCGCCCGCCCGCACGAAGCCGGCCTCCGGGCGCTGGAACCGCATGTCGTTCGTGTCGAGGCTGTACGGCAGCACCACGTGCTGGCGGTCGCCGGCCTCCACCAGGTACGGCAGATCGTCGTCGTAGGCGTCGCTGTCGTAGACGAAGCCGCCCTCCTCGATCAGCAGCCGGCGCGTGTTCGGCGTGTGCGGGCAGCGCGTGTGCCAGCCGACCGGGCGGACCCCGCAGGCGTCCGCGATCGTCTTCACGGCGCGGTGAATCCACTCGCGCTCGTCCGCCTCGCTCATGCCCTTCGAGCTCAGCCAGCGGTACCCGTGACACGAGATCTCGTGACCGCGGCCGAGCGCGTCCCGCCCGAGCCACGGGGAGAGCGCCAGCGCCTCGGCGCACGCGTTCAGCGTGCACACGGCGCCGTGGCGCTCGAGCACGCGCACGATGCGCCAGTAGCCGGCGCGCGGCCCGTAGTCGAAGTGCGATTCCATGGTCGGGTTCGGCGCGCCGTCCACGGCGTCGATCATGTCGTAGACGTGCTCGTTGACCCGGTCGCCGCGGACGACCGTCTGCTCCGAGCCCTCCTCGACGTTCAGCACGAGCGACACGGCCACGCGCGCGCGGCCGGGCCACTGCGCGTCGGGCGGACGGGCGCCGTAGCCGATGAAGTTGCGATCTCGCCTGTCGCCGTAGCTCGTTCCGAGGCAGGACGAGCTTCGACCCCCCATCCCCGACTCGGGGGCCGCGCGAGAGAGAACCGATCCGCGAGCCTCGCTCGTCCTGCGTCAGAACGAGCACGGCGACGACGGCTCGCCAGCAGCGGCGGCGGGCGCCGGGGCCGTCAACCAATTCCACGAGGGTCATTAGCGGTTCAGCATCCGGTTCGGCAGGTACGTGACGAGATCGGGGAAGACGACGATCACCGCGGTGCCGAGGAGCAGCAGGCAGAAGAACGGCAGCGCCGCGCGAGACACGTAGGTGAGGCTCCGGCCCGTCATCATCTGCATGATGAACATCGGGAAGCCCACCGGCGGCGTGAGCTCGGCGACCTGCACGAGGAGCACGATGTAGATCCCGAACCACACCGGATCGATGCCGGCCTCGCGGATCATCGGCTGCACCACCGACGAGGTGAGGACGACCATGGAGATCCCGTCCAGCGCGAAGCCGAGGAGAACGTAGAGCAGGGTCAGCGCCGCGAGGAGGCCGTACGTGGAGAGCTGCTGCGAGGTGATCCACGCGGCGGCCGCGCGGGGAATGCCCGTGTACCCCATCGCGATGGTCAGGAACGAGGCGCCGGCCAGGATGAACGCGATCATGCAGGAGGTCTGGGTGGCGCCGACCAGGCTCTCGACGAAGTTGGCGCGCGTGAGCGAGCCGTAGACGAACGACAGCGCGAGCGCGCCGAGCACGCCGATCGTGGCCGCTTCCGTCGGCGTGGCGATCCCGCCGTAGATGGTGCCGACGACCAGCGCGATGAGGCAGAGGACCGGAATGAGCCGGCGCGAGGACCAGACGCGCTCGCGGAAGGTCATCACGATGTCGCTCGGCGGCGTCTTGCCCGGGTTGAGCCAGGCCCAGACGACCACGTACGCCATGAAGAAGACCACCATCATGATGCCGGGCACGACGCCGGCGATGAACAGGCGCGCGATCGACACCTCGGCGATGAAGCCGTACACGATCATCATGATCGACGGCGGGATGAGGATGCCGAGCGTGCCGGAGGCGGTGAGCGTCCCGATGGCCATGCGCTCGTCGTACCCGCGGCGCATGAGCTCCGGCAGCGCGATCTTCGCGATCGTCGCGCACGTCGCGGACGTCGAGCCCGACACGGCGGCGAAGATGCCGCACCCGACGACGTTGACGTGCATCAGGCGGCCCGGCAGACGCGTCAGCCACGGCGCGAGCCCGCGGAACATGTCGTCGGACAGCCGCGTGCGGAAGAGGATCTCCGCCATCCAGATGAAGAGCGGCAGCGCGGTCAGCGCCCAGTTCCCGCTCGCGCCCCACACGGTGGTGGCCATCACCGTGCCCGCCGGCGCCGAGGTGAAGAACACCATGCCCGCCAGCCCGACGCCGAGCAGCGCGAGGCCCACCCACAGGCCGCCGGCGAGGAGCACGACCATGACGACCAGGAGCGCGATGGCGACGAGCGTCGGATCCACGGCGCCTCAGGCGTCCCGCGTGATCGGGGTCGCGGGGTCGCCGTCCCGACGCGCGGCGTAGCTCGGCGCGGCGCCCCGGAGGACGACGACGAGATCGTCGACGAACGCGACGCAGAGCACGAGGGCGCCCACCGCCATCACCGCCTGCGGGATCCAGAGCGGCACGGGGAGCACGCCCTGCGAGCGATCGCCGAACCGCCAGGCGTCCCACGCCATCTCGACGACGTGGAACGTGAAGTAGCCGACGATCATCGCGCCGGCCGCGAGGCAGGCCGCCTCGAGGCCGAACCGCCGACGGGTGCCCGCGTGCCGCAGGAGCAGCGTCATCCGGATGTGCCCGCCGGATCTCAGCGTGTGCGCGAGCGCCAGGAACGAGCTGGCCGTGAGCGCATAGCCCGCGATGTCGTCCGCGCCCGGCACGAGCACGCCGGCGAGCCGTCCACCGACCTGCGCGACGACCAGCGCCGCGATCAGGAAGGTGAAGAAGGCGGCGAGCGCGCCGCAGCCACGATAGAGGCGGTCGAGCAGCCGCCTCACGTCACTGGCGGAACTTCTGGATCGCGCCGTGCCCTTCCTGGCCGGCCTTCTTGAGCCACTCCTCGGTGAGCGTGGCGCCGACCTTCTCCAGCTCGGCGCGGAACTGCGGCGACGGCTCGGTCACCGTCATGCCCTTGTCCTTCAGGATCTGCACGTGCTTGACGGTCGCCTCTTCGGACAGCTTCCAGCCGCGCGCCTCGGCGGTGGCGGCCGCGTCGGTCACCGCCTTCTGCACGTCTGCGGGCAGGCGCCGGAACGCGGCGTCATTGAGGAGGACGACGTTCATGCTGTGGTTGCCGCCGACCATCGTCACGTGCCGCGTGAAGTCCCACGCCTGGGTGTCGACGCCCGTCTGCGCCGACGTGTACATCATGCCGACGAGCCCGGTCGCGAACGCCTGCGGCACCTCCGGCTGAGGCACCGTCGCCGGGATCGCGCCCATGAGCTCCGCCATGCGGGCGGTGACCGGGTTGTAGGCGCGCGCCTTCACGCCCTTCACGTCGGCGACGGACTTGACCGGCGTCTTCGTGTAAAACGCCTGCGGCGGCCACGGCACGCCGTAGAGGAGGCGGATCCCCTGCTTGCCGAGGCGCCCGGCGATGATCGGACGCGTCACGGTCCAGAGCTTCTTCGCCTTGCGATAGTCGTCGGCCAGGAACGGAATCGAGCTGACCTCGTAGAACGGATCCTCGTTGCCGAACTGCACGAGCAGGATCTCGCCGATCGGCACCTGGCGGCTCTGCACCGCCCGCTTGATCTCGGCCAGCTTGAAGAGCGCCTGGTTGCTGTGCACGACGATCTCGAGCTGGCCGCGCGTCGCCTGCTTCACCTCCTGCGTGAACTGCACGAGGTTCTGCGTGTGGAAGTTCGAATCGGGATATCCGGAGGCGAGGTCCCACTTCTCCGCAGCCGCCGTCGGGGCTGCGAGGCCCAGGAGGGCGGCGATCACGAGGACGAGGATGGTCGACATGGGGTTCCGCTCCCTTCACGGCGCCGGCCGGCGCACGAGCTTCGTGACCTGGTTGAGGTTCATCTCCGCGAGATAGAGGTCGCCGCGCGAATCGCCCCAGACCCCGTGGGCGCCGTACGCGGCCGGCCGGCCGCGCGCGAGCATGCGGCCGTCCGGCGCGTACATCGTGATCCTCGGGATCTGGTCCGTGACGTACACGGTGCCGGCGCGGTCGACGTAGATGTCCATCGGGTGATAGAGGTCGCTCCACTCCCCGTACGGGTCGCCCTCGGGGCTGAAGAGCTGCACGCGGTTGTTCTCACGATCGGCGACGAGCACGCGGTCGTTCGCGTCCACCCAGATGCCGTGCGGCGTCGTGAACTGGCCGCGCCCGGCGCCGGGCGTCCCCCACGACGACAGGTGCTTGCCGTCCGCGGAAAAGCGATGCACCGCGGAGTTGCCGTAGCCGTCGGCGACGTAGATGTCGCCGTTGGGCGCGACCGCGACGTCGGCCGGATGATTGAAGGGCGCCTGGAGGCGCGGGCGCCCGCGAGTACCGAGCGCCAGCACGATGCGACCGTCCGTCGTGACCTTCAGCACCTCGTGCTCGTCGCGATTGCAGACGTAGAGGTGATCGTCCGGACCGACGTAGATCCCGTGGGCGTCGCGCAGGCGCCCGTCGCCCCAGCCGGTGAGGAAGTTGCCCTCGCGGTCGAACACGAGGACCGGCGGGTCCGTGCGCTGGTAGAAGTACACGCGGTCGCGCGAGTCGACCGCGACGTGACTGATGAGCCCGAAGACCCGGCCGGCCGGCAGCGTGCCCCACGGCCGCACGATTTCGTAGACGAAGTCGCCGGTGCCGACGACGAGACTGGTGACGTTCTCCGCAGCCATCCGAGGGGCCTCCGTCAGAGTGCGCGCAGGCTAGCATAATGACCGCGATGGCGCTTCCGCGGGACGGGGACCGGCAGGTGATCGACTTCCACGTGCACGTCGGGCCCGAGCTGCTCGCCCGGCGCTACGACGTGGTCACGCTCGCCGACGAGGCGGCCCGCGCCGGCTTCGGCGCGGTGCTCAAGCACCATTCGATCGCGACGGCGCCGCTCGCCGCGCTCGCACGCGCGCGCGGCGTGCTCATGGCCGGCGGGGTCGTGCTGAACCTCGGCGTCGGCGGCTTCAACGCCGCCGCCGTCGATGCGCTGGTCGAGGCGAACAAGTCGGAGGCGAGCTCACGGCATGAAGACCGCGTCCGGTCCGTGGTGTGGATGCCGACCGTGCATGCCGAGAGCCACCTGCGCGCGAACGGCCGGCGTGACTTCGTCCCCGCGTGGGGCGTCGAGCCGGAACGCTGTCGCGTGTTTCCGCCTGGCGGCGGGCTCAGCATCTGGGACGGTGGACCGGACGAGCCGGGGACGATCACGGCACCGGTGCGCGCCGTGCTCGAGCGCATCGCCGCGCACGATCTCGTGCTCGCGACCGGGCATCTGTCACGCGGCGAGGTGCTCGCGCTCGTCGACGCCGCCGTGTCGGCCGGCATCCGGCGCATCGTCGTGACCCACGCGTTCTACCAGGCGACCCGGCTCACGATCGACGACCAGGTCCGGTTAGCGGCGCATCCCGGCGTCTGTCTCGAGTACTGCTGGAGCAACGTGGAGCTGGATCACATCCCGGTCGACCGCTACGTCGAGGCCATCCGCGCCGTCGGGCCCGGGCACGCGCTGCTCAGCTCCGACCTCGGCCAGCCGGTGACGGAGACGGTCGCCGCGGGCCTCGAGGCGTTTCATCGGGGCCTCGTCGCGCGCGGCGTCCCGGAGGACCACGTCGCCGAGATGATGATCGCGAACCCGCACCGCCTGCTCGGGATCTGAGACGTGCCGGTCGGTCGACAGACGCGTGCGCTTCGCGTCCCTGTTCGTCCTGTTTCTGATATCGTCCCCGGGGTCCAACATTCTCCTGCATTGCACGGCCCTTTCAGTCTGGTGGGTAACGATGTCGACCCGTATCGTTCTCCTCCTTCTCACATTGGTGGTGTGTGCCGGCGCGGCGCCCGACCCGGCGACGGCGCAAGCCGGCGTGATCGACGCGTGCGTCCAGCAGGCCGACGTTCCTCTGCAAATGCCGTCCACCCGCAAGTGAACCGCGCCGGGTTTCCCGGAGACTCGGTTACGGGAGTGTCGCCAGCTCGGCTGACGCCGTCTGGTGACGGTAGTAGGCGTCAATCCTCACCAGTCAGGAGACCTCCTCCCCAATGACAAACACGATTCGCGTCGGCATCGTCGGAGCCACCGTCACCCAGGGCGGAAGCGGCTGGGGCGCGAACGCCCACGTTCCCGCCCTGAAGGCTCTGCCCGGCTACGAGCTGAAGGCGGTCTGCACGTCGCACGAGGACACCGCCAAGGCATCGGCCGCGGCGTTTGGCGCGGAGCGGGCCTTCCACCGCTTCAGCGACATGACGGCCGATCCCGACGTCGACCTCGTCGTCGTGTGCGTGCGGGTGCCCGGTCACCGCGACCTGGTCATGGCTGGCCTGCAGGCCGGCAAGCCCGTGCTCTGCGAGTGGCCGCTCGGCAAGACACTGGCCGAAGCGGAAGAAATGGCCGGGCTCGCGCGCCAGCGCTCGTTGAAGACCATCGTCGGCCTGCAGGCGCGCAGCGCCCCGGCGATTCTGTACGCGCGTGATCTCATCCGTGAGGGCTACATCGGCGAAGTCCTCACGGCGAGCTTGACGTGCGTCGCGCCGGCGGTCCTCCAGCGTGGCCCCGGCCGCATCTGGCAGGGCGTCCGCGCGAACGGCGCCAACGTCCTGACCATCACGGGCGGCCACGCCATCGACGCGCTCTGCGCCGTGCTCGGAGAGTTTTCCGAGCTCTCGGCCCGCGTGTCGACGCGAATCCCCGAGTGGCGCACGCTCGACGGCAAACCGGTCCCGGTCGATTCGCCGGACAGCATCAACGTCGTCGGGCGCATGGCGAGCGGCGCCGAGGTGTCGGTCAACGTCGCCGCCGTTCCCTCGAATCCCGGCGGCAACCGAATCGAGATCTACGGGCGCGAGGGCGCCCTGGTCCTTCGCGCGGAGGGCTCGTTCAACACCGGATCGAGCGAGGTATTCGCGGGCAAAGGCAAAGAGGCCATGGCGACGATGCCGGTGCCGGCCAGATACAAGTTCGTCCCGGAGGGCGCTCCGGGCGGCCAGCCCTACAACGTCGCCCAGGCGTACGCGCGCGCCGCGGATGCCCTGCGCGGCGGTGGGTCCTTCGACGTCGACTTCGATCTCGCCGTGCAGCGCCACAAGCTGATCGACGCAATCGAGCGCTCCTCCGCCACGGGCCGATCGGTGAAGCTCGGCGCGTGACAGGACATGGTTGGCTCCCCGGGCTGGGCTCGAACCAGCGACATCCTGATTAACAGTCAGGCGCTCTACCGACTGAGCTACCGGGGAGTGTCCGACGACGCGGAAACCGTCGATCAGTTTACCGTATTTTTCGAGCGCCGCACCGTGCCGAGCGGCTCCACCTGCGCGAAGACGCTTCCGGCCGTGAGCGACAGGCCCGGCGAGACCGGCACCCCGCCCGCGCGCAGCGCCCGCGCCGCCCAGTTGTTCGAATTGTCGAAGACGCGGTACGGCTGCCGCGCGCGATAGAACCGGCTCGCACCATACAGGCCGGCGCCGAGGGGCTGCGCCGACGGCTCGCGCGCGTACGCCGCCGCGATGAAGCGACAGACCGCGTCGAACGCGGCAGGCGTCAGCCGGAGCTCGACGACCGGCGCGCCCGCGAAGAACTCCGCGACGTCGCCGTTGAACGCGGCGACGTGCAACACGCTGGAGGCTGACGCCACCGCGGCCCGAAGCGCGAGCGCGACCGTCCCGCGTTCGGCTGGATAAAAATCACCGTCGCCCCAGCCGACCTCGACGTGCTCGAACGCGCCGAAGTCGTGCGCTTCGCTCCAGAGGTCGGCGCGGACCTCGTCGCGCCGCACCGCCAGACCGACGTGCCAGCCGTGACCGACGACCCACACGGACTTCGATGATTCACCTGGGCCGGCGAGCGCGGCAGGACGCGACGAGGCAACGGGGGCGCAACCGGCGAGCAGCGCGACGAGGACGAGACCGACGGCGTTCAGTTGACTTCGCGGCGACCCTCGAGCGCCTTCGACAGCGTCACCTGATCGGCGTACTCGAGATCGCCGCCGACCGGCAGGCCGCGCGCGATCCGCGTGATGCGCACCCCGAGCGGACGCAGGAGCTTGGCGAGATACAGCGCGGTCGCTTCGCCCTCGACGTTCGGATTCGTCGCGAGAATGACTTCCGCGGTACCGCCGGCGTCGAGACGCGCGAGGAGCTCGCGAATCTTGAGATCTTCCGGTCCGATGCCGTCGAGCGGCGAGAGCGCGCCGAGCAGCACGTGGTAGCGCCCCTTGAATTCACCGGTGCGCTCCATCGCCAGGAGATCGTTCGGCTCCTCGACGACGCACATCACGCGCGCGTCCCGCGCGGGATCCGAACAGAGGCGGCACGGGTCCGCGTCCGTCACGTTGAAGCACGTCTGGCACGCGAAAATGCGGTCCTTGAGCGCCATGAGCGACTCGGACAGCTCGCGCACCTCGTCGGTGGGACGCTTGAGCAGGAAGAACGTCAGACGCTGGGCCGTCTTGGGCCCGATACCCGGCAGGCGCTGCAGCGCCTCGATCAGCCGCGCGACCGGTTCCGGGTAGTACGCCACCTGCCGCTACATCCCCAGGCCGGGGATCTTCATGCCGCCGGTGAGCTTGCCGAGCTCCTGCTGCACGAGCTCGCGGGACTTCCGCAGCGCTTCGTTGCACGCGGCGAGAACGAGGTCCTCGAGCATCTGCGCGTCGTCCTTGTCGATGACCTCGGGATCGAGCTTGATCGACAGGAGCTCCTGCTTGCCGTTCGCCTTCACCGTCACCATGCCGCCGCCGGCCGTCGCCTCGACCTCGCGCTTGCCGACCTCTTCTTGCATCGCGGCCATCTGCTGCTGCAGCTTCTGCGCTTCCTTCATGATGTTGCCGAAGCCCTTCACTGGCCTTCTCCTTCCGGCGCGCGCCGACGTACGTTGACGATCTCGCCCTGGAACTCTTCGAGTGCAGCGCGCACCGTCGGATCCTCGGCCACGCTGCCGCCGCCGTTGCCCTGAGTGATGACGTTGAAGCTCTCGGCGCCCGCGATGTGACGCTTGATCGCTTGCCGCACGAGCTCACGGTTGGCGGGGTCGGCAAGTCGTTCGCGGTGAAAATCGCTACCGGTCAGGACCACCGTCAACTCGCTGCCCACGAGCGCTTCAGCGCGTGCGTGCATCAGCACTCCGGCGAGCATGGCCTTCTTGGCCATGACGTCCTCGATCACGCGTTGCCAGAGCGTGTCCAGCTCGCCGCCGGGCACCGTGGCCGTCGGCGCGGGCGTGCCGGCACGAGCGGATGGCGGCGTGCCGCGGGGAACGGCTCCGGGCGGCGGCGTCACACGCGCGGGCGATTCTGGACTACCGGGAGGGTCGGTCACCGCCGGACGAGTCGCCGGACGTGTCGGCTCCGCAATCGGCCGCGGCGCGGCGCTCGGCGCCGCGCGGCGCGGTTCCGGGCGCGCGGCTGCGGAATCGCCGAGCAGCGTCTCCTGCGTGGGCGCCGATGGCGCCTGCTGCCGCAGCCGGCCTTCGACCTCGTCGACGCGGCGGAGCACTTCCTCGAGCGCCTGCGGAACGGGCCGGCGGGTCGCGCGCACCGTGGCGATCTCGAGCTCGACGCGCGGATGCGGCGAGTCGCGCATGAGCTCGTCGGCGTCGAGGAAGGCGCGCACGACGTAGAGGATCTCGTCGAGGCTCACCGGCTCGCCGAGCTTGCGCAGCTCGTTCGCTTCCGTCGTGGTGAGATCCGGCAGCTGCGCGGTCGGCGCCGCGCGCAGCACCATCGCGCGACGGAGCAGCTCGATGACGTCGCGGGTGAACGCGCCGAGGTCTTCGCCTTCGCGCACCGCGCGGTCGATCGCGCCGAGCGCGCCGGCGACGTCGTAGGCGAGCAGCGCCGCGGCGAACGCGCGGACCTCGACGGGCGCCGTGGCGCCGAGCAGCTGCGCGACGGTCTCGCCCGCGATACGCCCGTTGCCGTACGCGATCGCGGTGTCGAGCAGCGACAGCGCGTCGCGCAGCGAGCCTTCGGCGGCGCGCACGACTTGCGGCAGCGCCGCCGGCTCGAACTCGATCTTCTCCTCGCGGAGGATCTCTTCGAGGCGCGCGACGAGCGTGTCAGGCGCGATCGGGCGGAAGTCGAACCGCTGCACGCGCGACAGGATGGTCGGCGGCAGCTCACGGGGATCGGTCGTCGCCAGCACGAAGACGACGTGCGACGGCGGCTCCTCGAGCGTCTTCAGGAGCGCGTCGAACCCATCGGGAGTGATCTGATGGGCCTCGTCGATGATGTACACCTTGTACCGGCCGCGGGAGGGCGCGTACTTGACGTTCTCCCGCAGCGCGCGCACGTCGTCGATCTTGCGGTTCGACGCGGCATCGATCTCGATGAGGTCCATCGACGTCCCGGCGCGCGTCTCCTCGCACGCCGCGCAGCGCTCGCACGGCTCGGCGGTGTCGCGATCGAGACACATGAGCGCGCGCGCGAGCAGCCGCGCCGTCGTGGTCTTGCCGACGCCGCGCGGCCCGGCGAACAGGTAGGCGTGCGCGATCCGGCCGGCGGCCAGCGCGTTCCTGAGCGTGCGTGTGATGGCGTCCTGGCCGACGACGGCATCGAAGGCCTGCGGCCGCCACTTGCGAGCGAGCACCTGGTACGTCAAATAAAGGCCGTGCACCCTCCTCCGACCGGCCCGTCCTGCGATCTCCTCACAGAGCCTGCTCCAGTCAGGTACTCCCACGGCACACGAGAGAGGCGCCTTACCGTTGCTCCCTTCCGGGCCTGGCGGGGTTCGACGCTTGTCGTTGCGTGGGGCCCAACCTTCAACGCCGCCCCATGAGGCTCATTCAACACGGAACGTCCTCGGGAGGGGATTCAACCCCGCTAGAGCGGATTGCGGGCTACAGGGCACCGCTACCTCCCCGTCTAGCACGGCCCATCGCAATTCGATTGTCGATGAACGATGACGATCTTACTGGATTGGCGGAGGGGGTGGGATTTGAACCCACGGCACAGGGGTTCTCCCCGTGCACGGCATTTCCAGTGCCGCACCTTCGGCCGCTCGGTCACCCCTCCTCATTTTCGCGACACGGCGCTCCTCGGTCTACGGCGAGAAGAAAATTGGCGGAGGGGAGAGGATTTGAACCCCCGAGGGACCTTTTGGGCCCCTATCCGATTTCGAGTCGGACGCCTTCAACCGGGCTCGGCCACCCCTCCGCGTCTCATTCGTAGTGTCGGCTCGGCGCCTCGGCGCATCCGCGCCGACCGCGCCTCACCTCCCACCGCCACGTCTCGTTTCAAAGAACGCTCGGAGCAACACTCCGCACTCGTCTGCCAGCACGCCGCCGCGCACCGCGACGCGATGGTTCCAGCGCGCGTCCTCGAGCAGCCGGTACAGCGACTCGACGGCGCCGGCCTTCGGGTCCGCCGCACCATACACGACGCGCGCAACGCGCGCATGCAGCGCCGCGCCGCAGCACATCACGCACGGCTCGAGCGTCACGTACAGCGTCGCGCCCGGCAACCGGTAATTCCCGGCGGCGCGCGCCGCTTCGCGCAGCGCCAGCACTTCGGCATGCGCCGTCGGATCCGCGCTGGCGATCGGCTGATTGTGCGCCCGGCCGACGACGACGCCGTCGACCACGACCACGGCGCCGATCGGGACCTCGCCGCGCTCCGCCCCGCGACGCGCCTCCGTCAAGGCGTCACGCACGAAATCGTCGTCGGACGGCCCGGGCCTCGCAGCACCTGTACCCGGGTGATCGTTGCCCATCGCGGGAGGAGTCCCACTCTACCGATAACGCTGCGGATTCACAAGCGAGAGCCCGGGTCGCCGGGCTCTCGGGACGACGGTCGGCGGACTTGACGATTCCCGGGCGCGCGGGGTGGGTGGTGCGCCCTGAGAGCTTCGACCTCCCGACCTTCGGATTCGTAGAACCGCCGCCCGGCTTCAGTGCAGGTTGCACACGCGCAGGGCAGGCCGGACACGGCGGTTGCCGCCAATCTCCAATCGCCATCGTCCACGAAGCGTCCGGTGCGGTTCTTGCTGCCCGCCGCGCAACGCGGCGCCGCTCACGACGGCGTCATCTGCTGCTCATTCTCCTGCGACGAGGAGGACGCCCGATGGGATCGCGGCGCTGTGAGTTGGCGGTCTACGCCCTGCTGGTCACGCTGCTCCCGCTGCTGAGCGGCTGCGTCACGCGGTTTCGAGAAGACCATTACTTCCAGTCGGTCAGCAACAGGTCCGGACGCGCCACGAACTACTTCCGCGTCCGGGTCGACGGCTATGCGGTCATGAGCGCCGCGCGCTACATCGCCGGTTACTACGACGAGCGGGCCGTGGACCTCTTCTTCAACGAGATCAAGACCGGCGAGCGGCTCAGGCTGTTCGAGCAGGACATGGTGGAGCCCGGCGGAACGGAGAAGCTCAAGCCGCTGTCGCCCGAGGACAAGAAGGGCGGCCTCGTCATGATCCTGAGCACGAACGCGAAGGCTGTCACCGACGCCATCGGCCAGTTCACCGAGAGCCAGATCGTGGCGGACACGCTGACCAACCTCCTGAACCGACGGGAGCTGCAGGAAGCTCGGCGCTCCGATGCCCGGTTCGCGCCGGAGATCGATCGCACGGCGGCCGTGGCGGCCGAGCTCGAGCGCCTGTTCGCCGCGATGCCGCCCGCCGTGCCGCCGAACACGGCGCCTGCCTCGAAGCCGGCGGAAGATGCCTACGTCCGGGTCCTGAACGCGCTCGCCGCCGCGCTGGGCTCGACGCAGTCGTTCGCGACCATCAAGGAGGCGGAGACTTGGTTCCGCGCCATGGCCGTGTCGGGAGAACGGCGATGAGACGCTCCACGGTCGCGCTCGGTGCGCTCGCCGCCGGTCTCCTGCTGGCCGGATGCGGATCGCTTCGCGTGAAGGTCGACGTCCTCGAGCCCGCGGTGGTCGAGTCGGAGCTCGACCGCCTGCTGCTGCGCGATTCCCTCCCCGGCGTGCTCGCGCAGTCCGACGAGGCGTTGAAGGCGCGCTTCGACGATCTCCAGAACGCGCATTACGGCCTCGTCGCCAAGCTCGTCGCCGAGTACCAGGCGGAAGCTTCCACGCTCGGTGGCGCCGCGGGGCAGGGGCTCGCGCGGATCGCGCAGGGCCTGAACAGCAACTTCAGCGCGACGCGCGGGCCCTTCTACCGGCGGGAGCACACGGAGGTCGCGGCGATCAACGGCCGCATCAGGCGGCTGAACCAGAAACTCGCGAGCGACTCCGCCGCCGATCGGCCTGCGACGCTCGCGGCCCTCGTCGTCGCGCTGCGCGAGCGGCAGATCCGGCTGGAGAACGTCGACAAGGTGGTGCGCGACGACGTGGGGTCGCTGCTGGAGAGGAGCCGAACGGACCTTCCGCGGGTCGCCGACGCGCGGACCGCCGTGGCAAAGGACGTCGCGCAATCCGCCGGCGCCCTTCACGACGCCCGCAAGTCGCTCATCGCCGGCCAAGGCATCGTGGAATCGCCGTATGCCTACGCGGTGGCCGCCGCGGCGGACGAGAAGTGGTCGCCTCGATTCAACGAAGCCTTCGGGACCGGCCAGCTCGGGAACCTCAACGTGGCGATCAAGATGGTCGACCTGGGGGACTTCACGCTGAAGGGCCTCACGTTCGATCCGAGCGACGTCGTCCGTGCGATCTCGAAGATGACCGTCCAGTCCCTGGTTCTCGCCGCCCAGCTCTCGGGCGTGCCGATCAAGCCGCCGTCCGTGGGGGGCGCCCAGCCGGCGACCGGCGGGGGCGCACAGCCTGCGGCAGCGGGAACCGCTCTGGCCGACAGCTCCGCGCGCCTCGCCGCCGTCCAGGAGGCCGCCGCCCTGCGAGACGCGAGGCTGCAGGACTACCGGTCGGCGCTCGTCACGATCGGGCTCGCGATCATCCGCGAGCAGCCGAAGCTGGCCGGCACCGACGCGGAACGGAAGGCCGCGATCGACGCGATCGCGGCGACGTACGGCGCCCACAAGCCGCGATTGAATCTGGGTCCTCTCCAAGGAGGGACGCGATGACCGTCGGCGAGCCCGTGGAGCTGATCGCGACCGGGGAGAAGGGACGCATCTGCCGCGTCCTGCCCTTTCAGGAGTGCTGCGTCCAGTTCGAGGTGCTAGGCTGCCGACGGGTCGCGGAAAGCGATCTCCGCGCGTCGTCCGAGCCCGCTCCGACCTGCAGTCAGGCGTGCCTGAACGGGTGCTAGCCCGCCGGCAGCGTCGACGACCTCTTCCCGGTCGACGTCGGCCCCCAACTCGCCCGATAGCCGCCGCGCGGCACCCGGCCCCCGGCCACCGGCCGTGGAGGCGCTGGGCCTCCCAGCCTCAGCGGCCGGGGCGGGTTGAGTAGTGGTGCGCCCTGAGAGATTCGAACTCCCGACCTTCGGATTCGTAGTCCGACGCTCTATCCAACTGAGCTAAGGGCGCGCGTTGGCGGAGAGGCAGGGATTCGAACCCTGGACCCAGGTTTTGGCCCGGGTAACCGCTTAGCAGGCGGCTGCCTTCGGCCGACTCGGCCACCTCTCCAACGGCAAAAGCGTCCGTAGTATACACGCGCGGCGTCAGGCGTTCCGTCCGTCGCCGGAGTCGCGCTCCCACCAGAACCGCATGCCGAGTTCCTGCGCGAGCGTGCACGCCGTGTCCATGAAGCCTGCCGCCCGGCCGTCGTCGCCCTGCTTCCGCGCGAGCGCGCTCAGCGCGTGATAGCAGTGGGCCACGAGCGGCCGCATGCGGAGCCGCTCGGCCTGCTCGAGCGCCTGCCGGAGGTATTCGTGCGCGTGCTCGACGCCACGCGGCCCGAGCTGGATGGATGCGCGGCCGAGCAGCGCGAGCGCCCGCGTGTGATTGCCGCTCTCCTTCGTGTTCGTCGCGAGCACCAGCGCGCGCTCCGCGATCTCCACCGCCTGCGCCGTCTGCCCGTTCACGAGGAGCGCCTCGGCGAGCAATCCGATCCAGAGCGCTCGATAGGCCTGCACGCCGAGCCGCTCCGTGAGCGCCGTCGACTGCCAGAGCAGGTCGAGCCCGCGATCCGCCTTGCCGAGCGCGACGAGCGCGTGGCCGAGCAGCGAGCCGGCGACCGGACGCCAGACTTCGAGCTGGTGCTCGGCGCAGAGATGGAAGCTGGTCTCGAACGCCGGCAGCGCTTCGGCGACGTCGCCGCGCGCATGGTGGACCAGCCCCGCGAACGCGGCGGCGATGGCCCGCGCATAGGGATGCCCGGCCGTCGTCGCCGCGCAGGTCGCGCGGGCGGCGGCTTCGTGCGCGCGCGGGAAGTCGCCGATCTCGAGGTACGTGAACGCGAGCCACGCGGCGGAGGAGACGTACGCAAGGTTCACCGGCCCGACGGACGCCACATCCTCGGTCGCTTCGAGATCGCGGAGCTGATCGGACAGGATCTCTTCCGCCATCGGGTATTCGCCCAGGGCGTGATAGCTCGTGCCGAGGTACTGCCGCGCCGCGCGGCGCGGCGGCACCAGCTCGGGGACGTCTCCGAGCCCGAGGCACTGGTGGCCGTACCGGATCGCCAGGTCCGGCTCGCCTTTCATATAGTGATAGTTGCTGACGTACGCGTAGACCTGTCCGAGCCGCGACGGGTCGTTCGCGCGCAGCGCGAGCGATTCCGCCTCGCGCGCGAGCCGCAGGACGTCGTCGAGCTGCCCGAGCTGGAATTTTGCGCGGCAGAGGTCGAGCTGCAGCTCGATCGTGAGCCGCGATCGCTCGACGTCCTCCGGCAGCCGCCCGAGGAGCTCGAGCGCGCGCTCGAACCAGCGCGCCGCCTGCGCGTTTGCGGCGAGCGCGGCGGCCTTCCGTCCGGCTTCACGGTGATACGTCACGGCGCGCGCCCAGTCCTCGGCGCGCGCGAAGTGGCGCGCGAGATCTTCCACGTGGTCGCCGAGGCGCCCGGCATGCATCGACTCGAGCGTCTCGCCGATGCGGCGGTGGAGGATCTTCCGATGCTGGTGCAGCAGCCCCTCGTACGTGACCTCGTGGATCAGCGGCTGCTCGCAGGTGTACACGTCGCCGGCGGCCGGCGGCTGGATCAACCCGAAGTCGACGAGCGACTCGAGCACGGGGTCGAGATTCGAGGCGTCGTCGACCACCCGGCCGAGCAGCGCGCGCGAGAACGCGCGCCCGATGACCGAGGTCGTCTGCAGCACGCTCTTCACGCCCGGCTGCAGCCGATCGATGCGCGCCATCAGCACGTCTTCGACGGTGGGCGGAATGCGCGCGCTGCCGGTCTCGACCACGGTGCGCGTCACTTCCTCGAGGAAGAGGGGGTTCCCGCCGGTGCGGTCGGCGACGAGCGTCAACACGTCGGCGGACATCGCGGGCGCGAGCGCGATGACCAGCGCGCGCGCATCCGCCGGCGCCAGCGGACGCAGGATGAGCCGCTCGCCCGGCACCGTCAGCGCGGCGCGTCCGGCCTCGTCCGGCCGGCACGTGAACACGAACATCAGCATGCCGGTCTCGATGCGTCGCACCGCGCCTTCGAGGTATTCCTCGGTCGCGCGATCGAGCCACTGGCACGCCTCGAACACGAACACGTGCGGCGTCTCGCGTCCGACGCGACGCAGCAGCACGTCGAGCGCGTGCGTGATGGCCGCCTTGCGGTCGCCGCCGGACAGGATCGCCAGCGTCGGATCCGGCTCGCCCGCGCCGAGGAGCCAGCGCAACGCGGGACCGACCGCGCGCGCCTCGTCACCGAGCTCGGCGAGCCGCGCGTCCACCTTGTCGGCGGCGACCGCGCCCGGGTCACCGTCGAAGAGTCCGAAGAGCGCGCGGAGGGCATCGATGATCGGTCGATACGGCGTCGCCCGGCCGTACGGTACGGCATGGCCGACGAACCAGCGCATCTGTCCGTCGTCGGCGCGCTGCCGCACCTCGAGGAGCAGCCGCGATTTCCCGACGCCGGCTTCCGCGACGACGACGACCGAGCGCGACCGGCCCGCGCGAACGTCGGAGAGCAGGCCGAGCAGGCACGCGCTCTCCACGTCGCGATCCACGAACGGCGCGAGCCGCGCCTCCGTACCGCCCCGCGCGCGGAGGCGCACGGGACGAAAGACTTCCACCGGCTCCTCGCGGTTTTTCACCTTGTGGACGCCGAGCGGCAGACTCTCGACGGTGTTCGCCACCAGGTGCTGCGTCGCCGCGGACATCGCGACGGTGCCGGTATCGGCGAGCGCCTGCAGGCGCGCGGCGAGGTTCACGGTATCGCCCTGCGCGGTGTAGTCCATGCGGAGGTCGTCACCGATCTTGCCCACGACGACGCGGCCGGTATTGAGTCCGATGCGCAGCGCCGGCGCCGAGCCGAACGCCCCGCGGAACTCGTCCGCGCTCGCCGCCATGGTGCGCTGCACTTCGAGCGCGGCCTCGACCGCCCGCTGCGCGTGGTCTTCGAGCGCGATGGGCGCGCCGAACAGCGCCATGACCCCGTCGCCCGTGAACTGGTTCACGGTGCCCTCATACCGGTGGATGACGTCGAGGAGCACCGCGAAGACGCGGTCCATCACCTCGTGCAGCACCTCGGGGTCGAGGCGTTCGCCGAGGCGCGTGAAGTTCTCGACGTCGGCGAACAGCACGGTCACCTGCTTGCGCTCGCCTTCGAGGGCCGTCCGTGACGTGAGGATGCGATCGGCGAGATGCTTGGGCGTGTACGCGCCGGGCGCGGCGCGGGTCGCGACGGCGGCGATCGCCTGACCGCAATGGGTACAGAACCGCGCCGTAGGTCCGGGGTCGGCGCCCTCGAGGCTGAGCCGCCCACCGCACCACGCGCAGAAGTGCGCGCCCTCGACGTTTGCCTGCTGGCAGGCCGGACACTGCATTCCGCTATGGACTCCGAGACCTCGGACGATAGTGACCGTGGCGGCGGCGTGTCAAGCCGGGTGAAGGAATTACAGCGAGTATCATGAGGGCCGTATGACGCCGGATCCGACCGCGCTCGAGGCCTATGTCGACGTCACCGCGCAGACGCTCGGGCTGCCGATCGATCCCGCCTCACGCGCGCTCGTCATCCAGAACCTCGCCGGCCTGATGCAGGCGGCACGGATCGTCGCGGAGTTCGAGCTGCCGGCCGCGCTCGAAGCCGCGCCCGTCTTCCGGCCATGAGCGAAGCGACGCTCGACGCCACCGCCATCGCGGCCGCGGTCCGTGCGCGCGACACCACGGCGACCGCGATCGCGACGGCATGCCTCGACCGCATCGCGGCCACGGATCCCGCGCTGAACTGCTTCACCGCGGTCCTGCGCGACGCCGCGCTCGCCGACGCGCGGCGCATCGACGAACGGCTCGCCCGCGGCGAAGACCCCGGTCCGCTCGCCGGTGTGCCGTTCGCGGTGAAGAACCTCTACGACGTCCGCGGTCTCACGACGCTCGCCGGCTCGAAGATCAACGCCGAGCGGCCCGCCGCCGTGCGCGACGCCGCGGCGGTGCGCGCGTTGCGCGACGCCGGCGCCATTCTGGTCGGCGCGCTCAACATGGACGAGTACGCGTACGGGTTCACGACCGAGAACACGCACTACGGCGTCACGCGCAATCCGCACGACACGACGCGCACGCCCGGCGGCTCATCCGGCGGCTCCGGCGCCGCCGTCGCCGCCGGCCTCGTCCCGCTCGCGCTCGGCTCGGATACGAACGGATCGATCCGCGTGCCGGCGTCGCTCTGCGGCGTCTTCGGTCTCAAGCCGACGTACGGGCGCATCTCGCGCGGCGGCACGGAGCTCTTCTGTCCGAGCCTCGACCACGTCGGTCCGCTCGCGCGCTCCACGCGCGACCTCGCGCTCGCGTTCGACCTGATGCACGGCCACGACGCCGGCGATCCGATCTCGATCGATCGCGCGCGCGAGCCGGTGCTTCCGCGCATCGGCGCCGGAATCGACGGCCTGCGCATCGCCGCCGGCGCCGGCCACTTCAAGCGCGGCGGCGAGCGGCAGGCGCTCGACGACGCCGCCACCGTGGCCGCGGCCCTCGGCGCCGCGCGCGAGGTGGACATTCCCGAATGCGCGCGCACCGTTCCCGCGTCGTCCGTCATCACCGCCGTCGAATCGTCGGCGCTTCGGCTGCCCGACCTGCGCCGGCGGGCGAAGGACTTCGATCCGATGACGCGCGAGCGGTTTCTCGCGGGCGCGCTGGTCCCGGGCGTCGCCTATCAGCAGGCGCAGCGGTTTCGCCGGTGGTTCCAGCAGCGCGTGCGCGAGGTGTTCGAGGAGGTCGACGTGCTCGTCGTTCCCGCGACGCCGTACGTCGCGCCGGTCATCGGAACCGCGCGCACCGTCGTCGACGGCGTCGACGTGTTCGCGCGCGGCCATCTCGGCCACTAC
Source organism: Candidatus Rokuibacteriota bacterium (assembly GCA_016184365.1). Classification (GTDB taxonomy): domain Bacteria; phylum Methylomirabilota; class Methylomirabilia; order Rokubacteriales; family CSP1-6; genus AR8. The sequence goes on along the minus strand of JACPCW010000130.1, from coordinate 9,645 downwards.
ACGCGTCCGTTCTCGTTCATCGGCGTTCCGTCGCTGTGCGTCCCCGTGGCGCGCGCGACCGGGCTGCCGCTCGGCGTCCAGCTCGTCGCCGCGCCGTGCCGCGAGGGCGATCTGCTGCGCGTCGCCGCATGGCTCGAGGCACGCGGCGTCATCGCCGCTCGCATACCGACCGTGCCGGCCATGGAGGCCGGGAAAGGATCGTCGCGATGAAATCGACCGCTGCGGTGCTCTTCGAGGCCGGACGGAAGCTCGAGCTCCACGACGTCGACGTCGCGGCCCCGAAGGCCGGCGAGGTGCTCGTTCGCATGGCCGCGGGCGGCGTCTGCCACAGCGACCTGCACGTGATGACCGGACATCTGACCGCGCCGCTGCCCGCGATCCTCGGGCACGAAGGCGCGGGCGTCGTGGCGGAGGTCGGGGCCGGCGTCACGTCCGTGCGCGCCGGCGATCACGTGATTCCGCTCTGGCGCGTGTCGTGCGGCGAGTGCGAGCACTGCACGGGCGGCCGGCCCGCGCTCTGCGCCGCGGGCCTCGAGGTGCGGCGGACCGGCCGGCTGCTCGACGGCACGAGCCGGTTCACGCTCGGCGGCAAGGAGATCAAGCACTTCAACGGCGTGTCGACGTTCTCGGCGTATTCGGTGATTCCGGAGCGCTCGGTGCTGAAGATCCCGGACGACCTGCCGCTCGACCGCGCGGCGCTCCTCGGCTGCGCCGTCATCACCGGCGTCGGCGCCGTCTTCAACTGCGCGAAGGTGCGGCCAGGATCGAGCGTGCTCGTCATCGGGACCGGCGGCGTCGGCCTCAACGTCGTCCAGGGCGCGGCGCTCGCGGGCGCGGAGCGCATCATCGCCGTCGACCTGCTCGACCGGAAGCTCGACTTCGCGCGTCAGTTCGGCGCGACGCACACGGTGAACGCCTCGTCGGGCGATCCGGTCGCCGCGGTCCGCGATCTCACGGGCGGGCGCGGCGTCGACTACGCCTTCGAAGTCATCGGACTGCCGAAGACGATGCGGCAGGCGTACGACTGTCTCGCGAAGCGCGGCATGGCGGTCGTCGTGGGCGTGAGCCCCTTCACCGCCGAGGTGTCCGTGCCGGTGATGTCGCTCGTGTTCGAGGAGCGCGTGCTGACCGGCTCGATCTACGGCTCGGCGCGTCCACGCCACGACATCCCGATGCTGATCGACCTCTACCGCGCGAAGAAGCTCAAGCTCGACGAGCTGCTGACGCGCTCGTATCCCTTCGAGGAGATCAACGAGGCGTACGCCGCCCTCGAGCGCGGCGAGGTCGCGCGCTCGGTCGTGACCTTTTGACTGGGGGCCCCGAAATGGCCCCCAGACCCCCAACGCTCGGACGGCCGCCGGGAAACCCGGCGCCCGCCTCGTCTGCGGTGGCGCGTCACTGCCCGCTGACTCAGCGGCCCTTGAAGACTGGCGCGCGCTTCTCGACGAACGCGCGCGCGGCTTCGCGGTGGTCGTCCGTGAAGCCCGTGCGCGTGTGGTGCCAGGCCTCGAGGTCGAGGAGCTCACCCAGCGATCCGCTTTCGGCCGCGTTCATGTTGCGCTTCATGTAGGCGAGCGCGACGCGCGGACCGGACGCGATGCGCTGCGCGAGCGCCGTCGTCTCCTCCTCGAGCTTCGCGTCGGCGACCACGCGGTTGACGAGGCCGAGCGCCTGCGCCTGCGTGGCGTCCACCGGATCGGCGGTGTAGTACAGCTCGCGCGCCTTCGCGGTGCCGACCAGCTGCGTGAGGTAGAAGCTGCCGCCGAAGTCGCCCGAGTACCCGACGCGCGCGAACGCCGTCACGAATCGCGCGTTGTCGCTCGCGACACGAAGGTCGCACGCGAGCGCGATCGACAGGCCCGCGCCGGCCGCCGCGCCGCGCACCATGGCGATCGTCGGCTTCGGCATCTCGTGGAGCCAGCGTGAGACTTCCATGCGCGAGCGCAGCGCCTGCGCGCGCGACTCGAGCGTCTCGCCCTCCGCCTCGGTGCCTTCGGCCATCGCCTTGACGTCACCGCCCGAACAGAATCCGCGGCCGGCGCCCGTCAGGATGACGGCGCCGACACTCGGATCGGCGGCGAGACGCGGCAGCGCCTCGAGCATCGCGTCGAGCATGCCGCGCGACAGCGCGTTCAGACGATCCGGGCGGTTCATCGTCAGCAGCGCGACCCCGTCCTTCACCTGTTCCAGCAGGTCCTGGCTCATGCGCGTGGCTCCTTGGGCTCCTCATCGATGGTCCTCGGCGCGGTCGCGGGGCACGTAGCCGATCGTGTCGCGCGCGTGCGCGAGATCGCGGTAGCCCCACCGGTTGTCGGACACGACGTGCACGACGGCGTAGCGCAGCGCTTCGGGCGCTTCGATGGCGCGCTCGACGGCGCGCGCCGCGTCGGCCTGGCTGCACCACACCGCGAACTCGCGCTCGCTCCGGGGCCGGTCGGCGTCGTTGATCGAGCCGAACCGCAGACAGATGACGGACACGCCGGCCGCATCGGCGTAGTAGCGCCCGAGCGCTTCGCCCCAGACTTTACTGGCGCCGTACACGGTATTGGGACGGATCGCCTCGTGCGTCAGCTTCGGCCAGGAGGCGAGAGTCGCGCCGCGACCGGCGACCAGATCCGCGTACGGCGACTCGCGCTCCCAGCCCGCCACCGTCGCGCCGCTCGACGCGAACACGACGCGCGCCACGCCGGCCGCGCGCGCGGCTTCGTAGACGTTGTAGACGCCGACGACGTTCGCGTCGCGAATCTCCGGCCACGGCAACGTGCCGCGCGAAGCGGCGGAGAGGTGGACGACGGTGGCGATCCCGTCGAACGCGCGCCGGAGGGCCTCCCCGTCCGTCAGCTCGGCCACGTGCGTCGGCACACCGTCGACCGGCCGGCGGCCGAGCGCGGAGAGCTCATAGCGACCGGCGAGCTCGCGCCGCACCGCCCCGCCGATCAAGCCGCTCAATCCAGTCACCAGGACACGCTTCCGCATCGACCCCCAGATCCTCCCTGATTGATGTCAGTCTGTCGCGACGCCGCCAGGCGGACACGTTCCGCTTGGCGGATTACCCATGTAAATACTCGCTGGGCGGCCTGGCACCCCCCTTGCCTTAGGGTGCCCGCCGCCGGAATTTTATGGACCTCTACGACACGAAGAGCCGGGCAGCGGAAGCGCTGGTGGAAGCCATTTTCCGGCGCGCGCGCTACCAGGTGCTCCCGATCCGCGGCTCGCAGGGCCTCCGCATCGGTCACGAGGACTTCTCCCCGACGTTCGCGATCGCGCGCGGCGACGCGACCGAGCCGGAGTACGTGGTCGAGGTGAAGTATCGCCCGTCGGTGGAGCAGTTCACCGCGCTCGAGAACCAGCGCCGCGACTCGTCCATCTACACGCTGGCGCGCCGCCAGTGGCCGAACCTCGTCTTCGTGCTCGTGACCGATCATCCGGAGCCCGGACGCTCCTGCTTCCAGGCCTGCGCGCGCGGCAACGGCAGCGGCAAGCCGCAGACGACGCTCGACCTCGCCGACTTCACGGACCTTCGCATCTTTCCGCAGAACGTGGAAGACCACGAACGCTTGCTCCTGCGGCTGTTCGGCCTGCTGAGCCGTTCCTGAGCTCCCGATGATCCTGCTTGCGAGCAGCACGGCTGCGGTGCGCCGCCGATGGCGCAGCGGTCTGCGCCGCTTCACCATCCGCGAAGTCTCGGACGCGAAACGTCTCACGGCGGTGCTCGCGGCGCTCTCGCCGAGCGTGGTGCTCGTCGACGTCGCGCTCCTCGGCACGCGCGGGGCGGCGGACGTCGCCGCGCTGCAGCGGCTGTCCCCGGCGAGTCGCGTGATCGTCGTGTCGGCGTCGCCGGAGGAGCGCGAAGGCCTCGCCGCGTTCCGCGCGGGCGCGCGCGGCTACTGTCATCGCGACCTCGATCCCGCGCTGCTCCCGAAGGCCGTCGAGGTCGTGCAGAAGGGCGAGATCTGGGCGGGGCGCACGCTGATCGCGCGGCTCGTGGAAGAGCTCGGCGCGACCCGCGAGCGGCCGCGCGGGAACGGCCCGCACGTGCATGCCCTCACGACGCGCGAGCGTGAGATTGCCGGATGGGTCGCCTCCGGCGCCGCGAACAAGGAGATCGCCGATCGACTCGGCGTCACGCAGCGCACCGTGAAGGCGCATCTCACCGCGATCTTCCGCAAGCTCGGCGTGACGGATCGTCTGCGGCTCGCGGTCTACCTGAACGGAGCGAACGGTCACGATGACTGAGGTCCGTCCAGCGGCGTAGAACCTAAGTCCAATTTACGGGCGCGCATCGCGGGGGCTGAATAGTCGTGCGCGGTGAGATGGATGCCGCGCGAACCCGTGGACGCGATCACCGTACTGATCTCCGGCCGTCATCGCACCACCCGCGCGGCCTGCCGGGCCGCCCTCGCGGGCGCGTCCGGCATGCGCGTCGTCGCGGAGCCCCGCACCGCCGCGGAGACGCTCGCCGCCGCGCACCGCTTCCGTCCCGACATCGCCGTCGTCGCGTCCCCGCTCGCCTCGCGCGAGCTGCACGTGCTCCTCGACGCGCTGGCCACCGCACGCCGTCCGCGAGTCCTTCTGGTCGCTCCGGCGCCGTCGGACGCCGCGGTGGTGACGGCGCTCGCTCGCGGCGCGCACGGTCACGTGCCGCTGGCGCGCGTCGCGCGCTGGCTGGCCCGGGCGGTCGGCACGGTCGCGCACGGCGGCACGTGGTACGCGCGCTCGCTGGAGCCGGAGATCGTGGCGCGCCTCGTATCCAACGGCCGCCCTCGCCCTCGACACCCACGAACATGAGGAGACCGACGATGGAACGCCTTACCGCCCAGTCGTCCGAAGTGCTCCTGGCCCGCGTCAACCGTGAGCTCGAGCGAATCTCCGACACGCAGCACCGCCTCGCGCGCAAGAGGCTCTTCCTGCAGGAGCAGGCGACGCGCCTCCGGCTCGGCGCCTCGCCCATCGAGATTCGCCTGGCGCTGCGGGCCGCGGTGCTCGGCGAGCAGGAGCGCAATCAGCTCTCCGGCGCCGACTGGTCCGACGAGTCCCCGAGCGGGCCGAACGACCGGCTTGGAGGAACGATTCTCTGAGACTCGGTAGGGTTTTCGCGAGACGCGCCGTCACCCGCGAGACAGAGTGTCTCGGAATCGGTCACGACGCTTCCGGCGCCCGGGGTGGCGGCGCGCCGGAAATCCCGCAAAATTCGCGCTTCGCTTCGCTGACGCGCGCCGTCCGCGCGGCTGGTATCCCGCTTGCTTTGGGTGAGCAGCACGATGAGCACGACGACGACCAGTGTGACGACCGATCGGCTCCGGTGGTGGATCGTCGGCGCCGCCCTCGCCGCCGCGGTGATCTTCGCGGCCAGCGTAGCTTCCGACGTTGCGGCAACGGACACGCGCGCCTCGGAAGAGGCCGCCGCGCCCGCTCCCGCCGCCCGCTAGCCGACTGATTGAGCTGGGGGCCTCGGCGGCCCCCAGACCCCCGAGACGCTCGGAACCGCCCCGGCGGAGCCGTGGCGGTCCTCGATGTCGCCGACCGTCTTCCTACCCGAGCGCCGGCCGACGTCCCGTCCAGGGACGCACCTGCTCGAACGCCGCCGCCGCCTGCAACACGGCGAGATCGGCGAACCGGCGTCCGACGATCTGCAGCCCCACCGGTAGTCCGCCCGGCGTGAAGCCCGCCGGCACCGTGGCCGCCGGCTGCCCCGTGAAATTGAAGGGATAGCTGAACGACGCCCAGCCGAGCCAGTCCCACGCATGCTGCGGCCAGTGCGCGGGGTTGAGCCGCCCGACCGGAAGCGCCGTGACCGACACGGTCGGCGTCAGCAGAAAGTCGTACGTCTCCCACAGCGGCCGCATCGCATCCCACTGCGCGAGCTTCTGACCCCGGGCCTCGACGTAGTCGCGCAGGCTCACCCGCAGGCCGTCCTCGATGCACGCGACGAAGCCCGGGTCCATCCGCGAGCGCCACTGGTCGAGGTACTTGCCGTTGTTGCCGGCCATGTGGGCGCTCCACATGACGCGGACGGTGCGCGACGAGTCCGCGAAGCGGGGATCGACTTCTTCGACGCGCGCGCCGGCCTGCTCGAACGCCCGCACCGCATCGCGAACGACGGTCGCAACGTCTTCATCGACGCGAAGCGAGCCGAGGTTGGGGCTGAACGCGATGCGCGCGCCTTTCACGCCGCGCCCGAGCTCGCCCACGTAGTCCGCGGGCGCGCCTTCGAGCGACGTGCGGTCCCATTCGTCCGGCCCGGCCATGACGGACAGCATGAGCGCCGCGTCGGCGACCGTGCGCGTCATCGGTCCCGTATGCGACGTGTAGTCGGCGTTGCTGACCGGCCACATCGGAACGCGGCCATACGACGGCTTGAGACCGAAGACGCCGCAGAAGGACGCCGGCACGCGGATCGAGCCGGCGCCGTCCGAGCCCTGGTGGATCGGTCCGAATCCGAGCGCTGCGGCGACGCCGGCGCCGGCGCTCGAGCCGCCGGCCGTCGTCTCGGTGTTCCACGGATTGCGCGTGATGCCGGTGAGCGGGCTGTCGCCCACGGCCTTCCAGCCGAACTCGGGCGTCGTGGTCTTGCCGATCACGATCGCGCCCGCGTCCTTCAGCCGTCGCACGAACGGCGGGTCGTGCTCGGGCACGAGATGCTCGTGGATGAACGAGCCGAACATCGACCGGATGCCTTTCGTGTACGCGAGATCCTTGATCGTCACGGGCAGACCATGGAGCGCGCCGCGCGCGTCGCCGCGCATGATGGCGGCTTCGGCCTGCTTCGCGCCGGCGAGCGCCGCATCGGCGGTGAGCGTGCAGATGGCGTTGACCGCCGGATTCAGCCGCTCGATGCGCTCGAGCACCGTGCGCATCAGCTCGACGGGCGACAACGACTTGGCGCGGATCAGACGCCGCAGCTCCGTCGCCGGCGTGTACCAGAGATCGGTCGCGTTCACTCGGGTCTCCTCCACAGACTCGCCGCTCCCATCATTGCGCGTCGCGGATCGCCGTCACCGCGTCGGGGTTCTCGAGCGACGACAGGTCGCCGGGCTCCTTGCCGAGATACGTCGCGCGGATCACGCGCCGCATGATCTTCGCCGAGCGCGTCTTCGGAAGATCGCGGACGAACAGCACGCGCTCGGGCTTGAGCGCCTTGCCCATCTGCTGCGCGACGCGGTCGCCGAGCTCACCGCGGAGCTTCTCCGTCGGCGCCTGGTTCGGCCGAAGCACGCAGAAGCACACGACGGCTTCGCCCTTGATCTCGTGCGGCACGCCGATCACGCCGGATTCGGCGACCGCCGGATGGCCCACGAGAATCGATTCGACCTCGGCCGGTCCGAGCCGCTTGCCGGCGATCTTCAGCGTGTCGTCGGAGCGGCCCTGCAGGAACCAGAACCCGTCGGCGTCGATGTACGCCCAGTCGCCGTGCACCCACACGCCGGGCCAGCGCGACCAGTACGTTTCCTCGTAGCGCTTCGGATCGCGCCAGAAGCCCGCGGTCATGCCCGGCCACGGCTTCGTGATGACGAGCTCGCCGACCTGGCCGCGCACGGGCCGGCCGTCCTCGTCGAACACGTCGGCCGCCATTCCCGGAATGGGCCCCGCGAAGCCACAGGGCTTCGTCGGCTCCGTCGGGAAGCAGCCGACGATGCCGCCGGAGATCTCGGTGCCGCCGGTGTAGTTGCCGATCTGCAGCCGGCCACCGCCGACGTTGTCGGAAAGCCAGCGGTACGGCTCGGGGTTCCACGGCTCGCCGGTCGAGCCGATCTGCCGCAGCGACGAGAGATCGTGCGCCCGGATGTGCTCGGCGCCGTGCGGCATCAGCGCGCGCACCGCCGTCGGTGAGATGCCGAGGATCGTGATGCGATGGTGCTCCACGAGCGACCAGAGACGGTCCGGCTTCGGGTAATCCTGCACCCCCTCGAACATCACGGCGGTCGCGCCGCGCGCGAGCGCCGCGGTGATGAGCATCGGGCCCATGAGCCACCCGAGATCGGTGAGCCAGAAGAGGCGATCGTCCGGACCGACGTCGTGGCAGTACCCGAAGTCGTGCGCGGCCTTGATCAGGAATCCGCCCTGGGTGAGCACGGCGCCCTTCGGCCGTCCCGTCGTGCCCGACGTGTAGACGATGAGGCACGGCCGGTCGGCCTCGACGGCAAGGGCCGGGCAGCGGTCCGACGCCTGCGCGACTTCTTCGTCCCACCAGCGATCCCGCCCCTGCGTCCACGGAATGTCGCGGCCGAGGCGGCGGAAGACGAGCATCTGCGCCACGGTGGGACACATCGCGGCCGCTTCGTCCGCCGTTTCTTTCATCCGCACGACCTGGCCGCGACGGTGGAAGCCGTCCGCGCAGATCAGCAACTTCGCTTCGGAATCTTGCAGTCGCGACGCGACGGCCTGCGCGCCGAACCCGGAGAAACACGGCGTGTAGATCGCGCCGATCCGGACGACGGCGAGCGTGGCGATCGCGGCTTCCGGCGCCATCGGCAGGAAGATGCCGACGCGATCGCCTTCCGCGATGCCGAGCCGGCGCAGCGTGTTCGCGAGGCGGTTCACCTCGCGCGCGAGCTCGCGGTACGTGAGCGTGCGCGTCGTGCCGTCGTCGGCTTCCCAGACGAGCGCGGGCTTGTCGCCGCGTCCGTCGTCGAGATGCCGATCGAGGCAGTTGTCGGCGAAGTTCAGCTGACCGCCGGGAAACCACGTCGGCCACATCGGGCCGCGCGAATCGTCGAGGACGCGCGTGTACGGCCGCGTCCACCGAATGCCGAGGTCGCGGACGACGGCGTCCCAGTACCACTCGGGGTCGTCGACGGAGCGGCGATGGAGCGCGGCGACGTCCTTCACGCCGGTGGCGCGCAGCAGCCGCGTGATCTGCGCGCGCTCGATGACCTCGGGTGATGGACGCCAGATGATCTCGCTGGTCGCGGTGTCGGTCATGGCTATCTCCTCGAGCGGCTCCCGTGAAAGTGGCGGAGGGCGAGGGATTCGAACCCCCAAGGGGCTTGCGCCCCGGCGGATTTCAAGTCCGCTGCCTTACCAGTTAGGGCTAGCCCTCCGGGTGAACGGGAACCGGGTCACGATACACCTTTGACGAGCTGGCGCGGCGGCGCGATTGCGCGGTCCTGTAGAGTCGTATGTACTTTTCGCGGCGTGAGGTGACGCGGTCGATGGCCAGTCTTGCGGAAGATCTCGGCGCGCCGAACCTGACGGAGCGCGCTCCCGTACGGCCCGGCGAACCGGCGCCGGACTTCGTGCTGCCGGCGCTTCACGACACCCGCACGGTGTCGCTCGGCGACTATCGGGGCAAGAGCGCGCTGCTGCTCGCCGTCGAGCGCGGACTCTTCTGTCCGTTCTGCCGCCGGCACATTGCGCACCTCGGTCTCACGGCGTCGAAGCTTCGGGCGCTCGGGGTCAACGTGCTGAGCGTCGTGGCCACGCCCGTCGTCCGCGCGCGGAAATACCTCGCGACGCGGCCGGCGCCGGTGCCGATCGTCGCGGATCCGACGCACAGCCTGCACCGATCGTACGGACTCCCGCGCTTTCCCTCGACGCCCGAGACGGAGGCACGCGCGGCGTCCGCGGTCATCGATCCCTTCGGCGAGCTTCCGGCGCCGCGTCCGGTGAAGGCGCTGGCCGAAGCGATGAGTCGCGACGATCCTT
>JACPCW010000129.1 GCA_016184365.1 Candidatus Rokuibacteriota bacterium | reverse complement strand
CCGGCTGGGCGACGAGATCGCCGAGCTGTCGGCGCATCTCGAGGCCGCCACCGCCCGCCTCCTCGACCTCATCCGCGCGTTCGACGCCCGGGGCGGCTGGAGCAACGGGTTCCGCTCCTGCGCCGCCTGGCTGAGCTGGCGGATTGGACTCGACCTGGGCGCGGCCCGGGAGAAAGTCCGCGTGGCGCGCGCCCTGGGAACGCTGCCGAAGCTCGCCCAAGCCCTCGCCCGCGGGGAGCTGTCGTACGCCACGGTCCGAGCCCTGACCCGCGTCGCGGCGCCTGGCGTGCGACGCGAGCCGGGTCGTGATGCGGCACGACGCCGATGGGCAGATCGTCGAGGTGGGCGCGCGCACGCGGACGATCCCGCCGGCGTTACGGCGCGCGCTGCAGCACCGGGATCGCGGCTGTCGGTTCCCGGGATGCACCGTGCGGTTCGGGCAGGGTCACCACATCCGGCACTGGGCCGCCGGCGGCCCGACGACGCTGTCGAACCTCGCGCTGCTGTGTCGACGGCACCACCGCGCCGTGCACGAAGACGGGTATCAAGTGGTGCGACAGCCGGACGGCGCGCTTGAATTCCGCACGCCGCACGGCTGGGCGCTGCCCGATGTCCCGGCGCCGCCGGCCGTGCCGGACGACGCGGTGGAGGCGCTCCGCGCCGCGAACGTCGCGAACGGGGCGCGCGTGGACGCGCAGACGGCACGGCCAGCGTGGCTCGGAGACCGCGTCGACATGGGATATGCGATCGGCGTGCTGCATCCGCTGGCCTTGCGACCGTCGATCGCCTAACGCGCCTCGACGCCGACGATCAGCCGGGTGCCGCTGACGACGCCGAGCGTGACGGGCTGGCCGTCGCGCACGCGCACGACGCCCGCTCCGCGCAGCAGCAGGAACGTCAGCGGCGCCGTCGATCCGTCGACCGCAAGCTGCACCAGCCGGTCGCTCGCAACGGGCAAGGCGATCGAGCCCTCCACCAGCATGAACCGTCCGTTCAGTTCGACGACCTGAACGTCGGCGACGCGATGCGCCCGGATGCGCCGGGCGGCGAGCAGGCCGTCGAGCACGACGAGCTCGCCGGAGCGCAGGCGCCCGCCCGTCACGCGGATGCTCGTGCTCGGGGTGATCTCGATCTCGAACGTGACACGCGGCCCGCCCTGCTCGTTCGGCACCTCGAGCAAGGCGTCCTGGCCTGGCAACTGAACCAGGAATCCGACGAGCTGGACCTCGATCTCGTCAGCGACTGCCGGCACAGGCCACGCCGCGGCGGTCACCATCGTGGCGGCGATCAGCGACCGGCCGATGCATCTCCACCACACGCGGCGCGTTCTATCACCGCGGGCCCGCGTGTGGCAACATGCCGCGCGTGAGCGAGCGTCTCTTCGGTGCAAAGATCCGGCGTCGCGAAGATCCGCGGCTCATCACCGGCCGCGGCCGCTACGTCGCCGATCTCGCGCTGCCGGGGACACTGCACGTCGCCGTGCACCGCAGCCCGCACGCGCATGCGCGCATCGTGCGGATCGACACGACCGCGGTCTGGCGCCGGCCCGGCGTCGTGCACGTCCTCGTGCCGTCGGACGTCAAGGCGCTCGGACGTCTTCCCCTGCTCGTGCCGCACAAGAGCCTCATCACGCCGGTGTCGCCGGAGATCCTGCCGCAGGAGATCGTGTCGTACGCCGGGCAGCCGGTGGCGCTCGTGGTGGCGGAGAGCGCGGCCGCAGCGGCGGATGCGGTCGAAGCGCTCGTCGTCGACTACGAGCCGCTGCCGGCCGTGGCGTCGCTCGAGGATGCGCTGCGGGCCGACGGCGCGCGCGTGCATCCGCACGGCAACGTCGCCGCGCGCTTCACGCAGCGGACGGGTGACCCGGCAGCGGCGCTCGCGGGCGCGGATCTCGTCCTGCGCGAGCGGTTCCATCTCCACCGCGGCGCCGGCATGGCCATGGAGACGCGGGCCGTCGTCGCGCGCTGGGACGCGGACGTCGGTCACCTCACCGTGTGGTCGACGATCCAGTCACCGCAGATTCTTCGCCGACTGCTCGCCCGCCACCTCGGGCTCGGCGAGCACGCGGTCCGCGTCGTCACGCAGGACATCGGCGGCGGCTTCGGACCGAAGACGATCGTGTACGCGGAAGACATCGCCGTGCCGTATCTCGCGCGGCTGCTGAACCGTCCGGTGCGGTTCGTCGAGACGCGCCGGGAGCACCTGATCGCCGTCACGCAGGAGCGCGACCAGTGGCACGACGTCGAGCTGGGTCTCGGGCGCGACGGCACGATCGTCGGGCTGCGCGACGTCTTCACGCACGACTGCGGCGCGTTCGTGTCGTGGGGCATCATCGTGCCGCTCATCACGTCGGTCAGCGTGCCCGGGCCGTATCGCGTCCCGAACTACGAAGTGACGCTGACCGCCATGTACACGAACCGCGTGCCGGTCACGCCGGTCCGCGGCGCGGGCCGGCCGCAGGCCGTGTTCGTCATGGAGCGCATGCTCGACGTGGCCGCGCGGCGCCTCGGGCTCGATCGCGTGCAGATCCGCGAGCGCAATCTCATCCAGCCGCACGAGTTCCCGTACGACGTCGGCCTGATCTCGCGCGACAACGCGCCGCGCCGGTACGACAGCGGGAACTATCCGGAGTGCCTGCGCCGCGCCGTCGAGGCGATCGGCCTGCGCGGCTTCGCCGCCGAGCAGGCGCAGGCGCGCGCGAAGGGGCGCGCGATCGGTCTCGGGCTCGCGATGTTCGTCGAGGACACCGGCCTCGGACCGTACGAAGGCATCCGCGTGCGCGTCGATCCGCTCGGCCAGGTCTTCGTCTTCTCCGGCGCGTCGAGCCAGGGACAGGCGCACGAGACGACCCTGGCGCAGGTCGTCGCGGACGGGCTGTCGGTGCCGATCGACACGATCACCGTCGTCCCCGGCGACACCGCCGGCATCCCGTACGGCGTCGGCACCTTCGCGAGCCGCGTCGCCGTCCTCGGGAGCGCCTCCGCGTTGCATGCCTCGGGCGAGGTGCGGAAGAAGGCGCTGGCGATCGCCGCGCAGCAGCTCGAGGTCGCGACCGAGGATCTCGTGCTCGACGAGGGGCGCGTCACGGTGCGCGGAGCGCCCGATCGCGGCTTCTCGCTCGGCGAGATCGCGGCGATCGCGACGGCGCCGCGCCCCGGGTACGCCCTGCCCGGCGCGATGGATCCCGGACTCGAAGCGACGGGCTACGTGCAGGCAACGCAATCGACGTACTCGAGCGGCGCGCATGCCGTCGTCGTGGAGGTCGACCGCGAGACCGGCGCCGTGACGCTGCTCCGCTACGTCGCCGTCGACGACTGCGGCACGATGATCAATCCGATGGTGGTCGAAGGCCAGGTGCACGGCGGCATCGCGCACGGCATCGGCAACGCGCTGCTCGAAGAGGTCGTCTACGACGCCGGCGGCCAGCTCGTGACCGGAACGCTGATGGACTACGCGCTGCCGCGCGCGTCCGACGTCCCGGCGTTCGACGTGCGCCACGTGGTGACGCCGTCGCCGCTCAATCCGCTCGGCGTCAAGGGCGCGGGCGAAGGGGGAACGCTGCCGGCGCCGGCCGCGATCGCGAACGCCGTGGCGGACGCGCTCGGCATCGAGATCACGGTCATGCCGTTCACGCGCGAGCGCGTCTGGCGCCGCATGCATGGAGGCCGTTCATGAAACGGGCATGGAAGATCGGCGCGCTCGCCGTCGTGCTCGGCGTCTCTGCCGTGACGACCCACTCGCAGACCTCCGAGCGCATCGTCGTCGACGGCTCGACGGGCGTGATGCCGCTCGCGACGGCGCTCGCGCGCGCGTACCAGCAGCACCACGCGGGAACGGCGATCGAGCTGGGGCGCGGCCTCGGGACGAAGGCGCGGCTCGACGCGCTCGCGCAGGGGAAGATCGACATCGCGCTCGCCAGCCACGGCCTCGACCCCGACGATCTGAAGCGACGCGCGATGACGGCGCACGAGATCGCGAAGGTGGCCGTGGTGTTCGGCGTCAACGAGAGCGTGCCCGCCGTGGACCTGACCGACCGTCACGTCTGCGACATCTATGCCGGTCGCGTGACGAGCTGGAAAGAGGTCGGCGGGCCGGCGCTCGCCATCGCGCCGCGCACGCGGCCCGATTCGGAAGTCGACACGGAAGTCGTCCGCGCGAAGATCGCCTGCCTCAAGGACTTGAAGATGCCCGACGCGGTGAAAGTCATGCCGAAGTCGGGCGACATGGCGAAGGAGCTTGCTGCCACGCGAGGCGCGGTCGGCATGACGACCACGACGGTCGTCGAGCAAAGCCGCGGGAAGATCCGGTCCCTGACGCTGAACGGTGTGGCGCCGACCGCCGAGAACGTGGAGACGAAGACCTACGCGCTGACGCGCGATTCGTTCTTCGTCACGAAGGCGGCGCCGGCGGCGGCCGTGGAGCGATTCCTCGCGTGGGTGCGCAGCCGCGCCGGCGCCGACGTCATCGTCGCGAACGGCGCGGTGCCCGTGAAGTAGCTACGCGATCGACTTCAAGAACGCGGCGATGCCGGCCTGGGCCACGGCGATGTCCTGCTCGCCGTTGCCGCCGCTGACGCCGATGCCGCCGACGACGGCGCCGTCCACCTCGATCGGAAACCCGCCGACGAAGATCGCGAAGCGGCCGGGATGCATCGCGTGAATGCCGAACGCCTCGTTGCCGGGCAGCGCCGGCCCGCCCGGCGATTCATTGAACTTGTGCGTCGCGCGCCGATGGCCCGCCGCCGTGAACGCCTTGGCCATCGCGATCTCGACACCGGTGAGCCGGGCACCCGTCATGCGGTGCAGCGCGATCGCGTGGCCGCCGTCGTCGCAGACACAGATCGTCTCCGCGACGCCGATCTCTTTCGCCTTCTGCTCCGCGGCGTCGAGCAGGATCTTCGCGTCCTCGAGCGTCAGGCGGTTGACCTTGATCACGGCAGATCCACCCAGACGTCGTCGCCCTCGAGGCGGACGGGATAGCTCGCGACGCGCGCGCCGCGGCCCGGGAACCGGCACTGCCCGGTGCGCACGTCGTACATCCAGCCGTGCCACGGACACGCCAGGCGCGCGCCGGAGAGCTTGCCCTCGCTGAGCGGCCCACCCTGGTGCGCGCAGACGTTGTTGCACGCGTAGACCGCGTCGCCCACGCGCGCCAGGACGATCGGCGTGTCGCCGGACTCGACGTATTTCAGCGTGCCCGGCGCCAGATCGCCGAGCGAAGCCATGCGGACTTCGCTCACATGATCTCCACCTGGGGGGCCCCGACATGGCCCCCCAGCCCCCCCAGCGCTCCGAGCGACCCGGCGAAGCCGCGCCGCTCGTCGACCTGCCGCACGCTTACAGATCCTCCTTGGCGACGTACGCGCGATGGAGGCCCGTCATGTACTGCCAGCGCATCTCCGTCGCCTGGCGGACGGCGTCGATCGCGTCGGCCTGCCGCTCCGGCGTCGTGCTGTGCCGCTCGACGATCTGGTAGCCGCGCTCGCCGTGGACCTCGTCCGCTTCGATGTGGATCGCGAAGAACTCGATCTCGTGCTCGTTGAAGCCGTAGTGCGTCCGGAGCGGCGGCAGGTTGCGCTTGTAGATGCCGGGCACCTGCGACTCGAGCCCGACGAGCAGCCCGGCGGCGGCGACGTGAAACGGCGCGTGCGACATTTCATAGCACCACGCGGTGAGCCCGCGCGTCGTCGGGAGCTGGCGCGCCGTCTCGACCTGCCGGCGGCTCACGCCGCACGCCTCGGCGAACCGGATGAGGAGGTCGACGTGCTTCGTGCCGGACTCCTCTTCGATGATGTTCTCGAGCAGGAAGTCGCGCGCGTCGGCGTCGGGGCACGTGCCGTACACGGTCGCGCACCAGCGCGGGAACTGCGACACGTACTGGTAATGCTGCGCGGCCCACGCGCCGAGCTGATCGCGCGTCAGCTCGCCCTTCACCCATTTCTCGGTGAACGGGTTGAGCCGGCTGTGGCGGGCGTTGACGGATTGCTCGAGCTCGGTGCGGAACGGGCTCTGGTCGGCCATGTCGTCCCTCCTCGGGTCGCGGTCGCCGGTGCGTCGGCCAGCTCCCGGCCGGCGCCGATGCTGGACGCCGCGACAGTGTACTCGTAGAGTCCGGGCGGCTCAGCCCGTCATCGCGATCGCCTCGACTTCCACCATGAACTCCTTGCGCGCGAGGCGGCGCACTTCGACGGTCGTGCTGGTCGGCAGCGCAGGGTCGAAGTATTCGGCCCGGACGTCCGCGTGGCGGAAGAACTCGACGATGTCGGTGGTGTAGGTCGTCGTCTTCACGAGGTCCTCGAGGGTGGCGCCGGCCGCCTCCAGGGCGGCCTTGACGTTCTCGCCGACCTGGCGGAGCTGCGCGCGCATGTCGCCCGGGCCGACGACGTTGCCCTCGCGGTCGAAGGGGACCTGTCCGGATACGAAGATCATCCGGCGCCCTTCGGCGGCGACCACGTGGGAGTAGAGGGTGTGGCCCTTCCACACGGTGACGTGGAGCGGGTCAGGCTGGATGTTGCGTCGCTGTGCGCGCGCCATGGCGGTCGCCTCCTCGGGCGGCGATTATGCACAACCTTGACAGCGCCCGACCCGTGATCTTAGCTACGCGGTGCGCAGATGGGCGAGTGCCGCGGGAGGAGGTTCTCATGGCGAAGTTCCTGGTCCTGGCCCGGCCGGTGAAGCCGCTGCCACAGGGCGCGAATCTCAAGGGCGTGATCGATCACCTCGTCACGCTGCAGGAGGGCGGGCGGGCGGAAATCTTCACGATCGTGGAGGACGACGGCTACGGCTTCGCGATCCTGGTGGACGTCACCAGTCACGACGAGCTGATGGCGATCCTCTTCGAGAACCCACTGGGGCGTTGGGGCGAGTACCAGGTGATGGCGCTCGGCACCATGGAGGGCGAGACGGAGGCGATGCGGAAGGCCGGCGTGATTTGACGGCTGCGGTCGCGCCCGGCGCCACGGTGCTGGACGTGCGCCCGGTGCCCGATTTCGTGCGCGGCCATCTCGCGGGCGCGCTGTTCGTCGATTTCGACCGCCGCGTCTTCCTGCCGTTCGTTCGCCTGCTGGTGCCGCCCGCCGCGGCCATCGTCCTGGTCGCGGCCGATCGAGACGTGGCCGGCGCCGCGAGCGCGCTCCTCACGGGCGAGGGGTACCGCGTCACCGACACGGTCGTGTCGGGCGCGGGCGCTGCGGCATCGCTCGGGCCGACAGAGCCGCTGCCGACGCTCGGCGTCGCCGAGCTGGCCGATCGTCTCGCCTCGCCGGCGCGCGACTTTCAGCTCGTCGATGTCCGGCAGAGCTTCGAGTGGAAGCTCGGGCACATCGACGGCGCCGTCCTCGTGCCGCTCAAGCGCCTCCCGCTCGACGCGGAGCGGTGGAAGCCCGCCGACGAGATCCTCCTGGTCTGCGAGCAAGGGATCCGGAGCGCGACCGCCGCCTCGTACCTGCGGCGGCGCGGCTACGCGAACGCGAAGAGCGTCGAGGGAGGCGTGGCCGCCTGGGCCAGCGCCGGCCGGCCGCTCGTGGAGGACTAGCATGCCCAAGTTCCTCGTGATCACGCACCCCCCGGCGCCCATCCCCCGGCACGCCGACGTCGCCGGCTGAGTGGAGTACTTCGCCCTCTTGGACAAGAGGGGAAAGGCGCGGGTCTTCCCGGTGGTCGGGCTCAAGGGCTACGCGATCTTCATCGACGTGGCGTCGCACGAGGAGTTGCTCGGGCGGCTCCGCGGCAACCCGATGCACGACGTCGAGGAGACCAGGGTCTACGCGCTCAGCGAGTTTCCGCCGAAGGATCTGTGAGGGCTCGCTCGCCCGAGGAGGGTGCCCATGCACCAGGAAGCACTCGCGCTGCCCCCGGACTACCTCCGCATCCCCGACCGCCTGAACGTCGCGTCGGTGACGGTCGACCGCCACGTGGCCGCCGGCCGTGGCGACCGCGTCGCGCTCCTGGGCGACGCCGGCGCGGTGACGTATCGCGAACTCCAGCGCCGCGTGAACCGGTGCGGCAACGCGCTCGCGCGGATGGGCATCGGGCGCGGCGATCGCTTCTTCCTGCGCGCGCCGAACAGTCCCGAGTACCTGGTCACCGTGCTCGCCGGGCTCAAGATCGGCGCGGTGCCGATCCCCACGAACTCGCTCTTCCGCGCGTGGGAGCTCGAGCACCTGATCAACAACAGCGAGGCGAAGGCCGTCTTCACGACGCCCGGGCTGGCCGGCGCGGTCGAGGAGGTGTGGCCGCGCTGCCCGACGCTGAAGCACGCGGTCATGCTCGGCGCGGACGCCGGCGCGTACCAGGCGTTCGAGGCGTTCGTCGGCGACGCGTCCGACCGGCTCGAGGCCGCCGACACCGCGGCCGGCGACCTCGCGTTCATCATGTACACGTCGGGCACGACGGGAAAACCGAAGGGCGTCGAGCACGCCCACCGCTGGATCGTCGGCGCCGGCGAGCCGGTCGTGCGCGTGATGATGCAGCTCGGCGAGCACGACGTCTGCCTGCAGCCCCAGGAGATCTCGTTCATGTACTCGTGGGGCTGCGGATTCCTGTTCCCGCTCTACGCGGGCTGCGCCACCGTCGTCTACGCGGGCCGCTTCGACGTGGACCGCGCTCTCGCCGCGATAGAGCGCCATCGCGCGACGGTGTTCGTCGCGGTCCCCACGATCTTCCGCATGCTCCTGGCCCGTCCGGGCGTCGAGCGCGAGCACGATCTGTCGTCCGTCCGGATGGCGATCAGCGGCGGCGAGCCGCTGCCCGGCGACACCTACCACGACACGCGCCGGCGCTTCGGCTTCGAGATCTTCGACTCGATCGGACAGACGGAGATCCATCTCTACCTCGGCGGGCGCCCGGGGATGCCGATCAAGCCGGGCTCGATGGGGACGCCGTTTCCGGGACATACCGTCTCCGTCGTCGACGACGACGGACGTGAGGTCGGGCCCGAGACCGTCGGTCACCTCGTGATCCGCAACGACGACCCGGGACTGACGCTCGGCTACCGGCGGATGGAGGAGCGCTGGGCGGAGCTGAACCGTGGCGGCTGGTTTTACACGGGCGACCTCGCCCGGAAGGACGCCGACGGCTACTACTGGTACGTGTCGCGCTCGGACGACCTGATCAAGAGCCGGGCGTACCTGATCTCGCCGAAGGAGGTCGAGGAGGCGACGATGGAGCACCCGGCGGTGCTCGAGGCGGGCGTCGTCGGCATCCCCGACGACATGCTGGGGCAGCGGGTGAAGGCGTTCGTGGCGCTCAAGCCCGGCTACCAGGCGTCGCCGGCGCTCGCCGAGGAGATCGTGGAGAAGGTGAAAGGCGTGATCGCGGCGTACAAGGCGCCGCGCGAGGTCGAGTTCATGCAGGAGCTCCCGAAGACCGCGACCGGCAAGATCCTGCGCCGGGAGCTTCGAAGTCGCGATGTCCGCTGAGACGGCGCCGACGGCGAACCCGTGGATCGGCCGGCCGATCAACCGGGTGGAGGACGCGCGCCTCCTGATGGGCCGCGGCCGGTACGTCGACGACCTCGCGTTCCGCGACGTCTACCACGCGGCGATCCTCCGCTCGCCGCACCCGCACGCGCGCATCGTCTCCCTCGACGTGTCCGCCGCGCTGCGCGCGCCCGGTGTCGTCGGCGCCGTCACCGGCGCGGACGTCGCCGCGGCGACGCGGCCCTTCCTGGTCGGGATCCAGACGCCCGTGCAGTACTACTCGACGGCCATCGACACGGTCCGGTACGTCGGCGAGCCCGTGGCCGTCGTCGTCGCCCGTGACCGGTACGTGGCGGAGGACGCGCTCGAGCTGATCCGCGTCGAGTACGAGCCGCTGCCGGCGGTCGTCGACCCCGAGCGCGCGCTCGCGCCGGACGCGCCGGTGCTCCACGAGGCCGTCGGCGGCAACGTCGCCTGCCACCGGCGGATGACCTACGGCGATCCCGACCGCGCCTTCCGCGAGGCGGACGTCGTCATCCGCGAGCGCTTCCGGTTCCCGAAGTACTCGTCGACGCCGATCGAGACGTACGGCGTCGTCGCGAGCTTCGACCCCTCGGACGGCGTGCTCACGGTCTGGTCGAACTTCATGGGCCCGTTCATCCTCCATCCTCTCGTCGCGCGCGCGCTCCAGATGCCGGAGAACAAGCTCCGCTTCGTGATCGCGCGCGACATCGGCGGGAGCTTCGGGATCAAGTGCAGCCTCTTCCCCTACCTCACGCTCATCGGCCTCGCCGCGATGAAGACCGGGGTCGCGGTGAAGTGGATCGAGGACCGCCGCGAGCACCTGCTCGCCTCGGGCAACGGCGCCGACCGCGTCAGCGAGCGGGAGCTGGCCGCGACGAAGGACGGCACGATCCTCGGCATGCGGTTCCACGTGATCGACAACGTCGGCGCCTACGTGCGCAGCCCGGAGCCCGCGTGCACGTTCCGGCCGATCGGCAACTGGGTCGGCCCGTACCGGTTCGAGCACCTCGAGATGGACGCGACCGTGGTGATGACGAACAAGAGCCCGACCGGGCCGAACCGCGGCTACGGCTGCCAGCAGCTCTACTTCGAGACGGAGCGCATGGTGGACCTGCTCGCCGAGCGGCTCGGCCTCGATCCCGCCGAGGTGCGCCGGCGCAACTTCATCGGGGCGCACGAGTTCCCGTACCGCACGCCGACGGGCGGGCTCTACGACTCGGGCGACTACGGCGCGGCGCTGGACCGTGCGCTCGAGGTGGCGCGGTACGACGAGCTCCGGCGCGAGCAGGCCCGGGCGCGCGCGGCGGGCAAGCTGTTCGGCATCGGCATCGCGGTGGCGGTCGATCCGTCGGTCTCCAACATGGGGTACGTCACGGTCGCGCTCGACGCGCAATACCGCGCGAAGCCCGAGTACCTGCCGAAGTCGGGGGCGATCGAGAGCGCCACGGTGAAGATCGACCCGCTCGGGCGCGTGATGGTCGTCATGGGCACGGCGCCGCAGGGCCAGGGCCACGAGACGGTGGTCGCGCAGATCGTCGCCGACGAGCTCACCGTGACGCCCGACGACGTCACGGTGGTCGACGAGATGGACACGTTCACGCGCACGTGGGGCATCTCGTCCGGCACGTACTCGAGTCGCTTCGGGTCGATCGGCACGAGCGCCGTCGCGCTCGCCGCGCGGCGGCTCCGGTCGAAGGTGCTCGACTTCACCGCGCACGTGACCGGCGTCGCGCGCGACGAGCTCGAGCTGCGGGACGGGACGGTCGTCGCCCCCCGGGTCCGCGACGCGAGACCCTACACGTTCAAGGAGCTGGCGGGCCGCGTGCACTGGAACATGGACTCGTTGCCGGAGGACATGGAGCCGGGGTTCCACGCGAGCGCGAGCTTCGCGTTCCCGGAGGCGAAGCCGCCCGACGAGCTGGACCGCGTGAACTCGTCGAACACGTACGCGTTCATCGCGGAGGTGATGGCCGTCGAGGTCGACCCGAGCGTCGGGACGGTGAAGATCGTGCGCTACGTCACCGTGCACGATGCCGGCGTCGTCATCAACCCGAAGATCGCCGAGGGCCAGATCTACGGGGGCGCGCTCCACGGGCTCGGCGGCGCGCTCTACGAGGAGCTGCTGTACGACGACGACGGCCAGTGCCTCACCGCGACGTTCATGGACTACCTCGTCCCGACCGCGGTCGAGGCGCCCGAGATCGACATCGCGCACGTGGTGACGCCGTCGCCGTTCACGACGCTCGGCTCGAAGGGCCTCGGCGAGTCGAGCTGCATGACGGCGCCGGCGGTGGTCGCGAACGCGGTGTCGGACGCGCTCGGCCCGCTCGGCCTGCGCGTGACCGAGCTGCCGCTGACGCCGAACCGGCTGTGGGCGCTGCTGCGCTCGGCCGGGTAGTGTCTCAGTTTGAAGGAAGGCAGAGGACGGCCCGCAAACGATCCGACCCCGCCGCTTGGGGGTGCTCGGAGTTCTAGCTGACGCGGGCGAGTAGGTCGAAGTACTTCCGGTCGTTGATCTTAGCTTTTGAAAGAAGCGAGTCCATCACTTCCAGCGCCAAGACTCGACCGTGCTTCGGGATGTTGAGCATCTCGTCGTCTGGCCCTCGGTCCATCACCCAGTTCGCGTCGTCTTCATGCTTCACCGAGTAGCCGTCAGCTTCCAGCATCCGCTTGAGCTTCCGCGCAGGAATGGGCGCGAGCGCCGCCATGTTCTACCCCTGACCAATTTCCAGCGGGATCAGCTTGGCCGTTGATCGACACGTCTGCCAGTCGGCTCGTGGAGCGAAGGCTGTTGCCCTCGACCAGCAGCCCGACGATCTGGGCGCGGCGATCTACAGGAAGTCTGTTCATGGGAGAGAGCATAGTGATTCTTTTGGTGGCCAGTCAGGCATAAAGTTCAGTTTACCGTCCGCTTCGCGGCCTTGACTCGACGGGCTCGGCGCGACGTGGGGGTCGTCCGATCGGCCTTCGCAGCGCTCGGCGTGGGCGCGGCGCGCTCAGGCGTCTTGACGGTGACATCGAAGGGCACCGATGCGACCCGCTGCCAATCCGTATCTGCGTTCTTGTAGTCCACCGCCAATCGATACATGCCGGGCCCTTGGAACGGCAGTCCGCCGATATGCAAGAAGGTGCGGAGGCGACGCTTCTCGGACAGGTCGCACGTCAGTTCGTTCTTGTTGGCAACCTCTTCTCCGTTAGGCGTGATCGTCATCATCCGCATCGTGAACGTTTCGGGCTTCTCGATGTCCGCTCTCTGCCACAGGGTCACAAGACTCATCGGGACGTGGAATCCGATGACAGCGCGTACGGCGGGAGGCGTTTCGGTTTGGAGGACGATCCCCTCGATCACATCGAGGAGGCTGACCTGGTTCGTGTACTGGTCAAGACTGCCCTTGTAGCAGAGCACCGTCCAAATATGTTCTGGCATGTTGTCAGCCCCTCAGATCGCCCGCATCGCCGGCCGCCGTACCGGCTGCGACGAGAACGGAATCTCCGTAATTAACGGCGCTGGACATATTCGACGTCATCGCCGGCTGAGGCAGACTGCCCGGCACGTCAAGCCAAACGGTGTACGTGCCGACGGGGGAAAGATGAACCCTGACGACGCTACCAACGGCGCGCGCGAGCTTCGCCATCGTTTTAGCCGTCAGATTCTCCTCGCCGCTGAGAACCTTCGTCACATACGCACGGGAGCTGCCGATAGCCTCCGCAAAGCTCTTCCTCGTCAGCCCGCGCGCCTCCATACGGCGGCACAGTTCTTCCGTAAAGTCGCTGACGATCCAATGCTCGTAGTAATCGTCGTGCCGGCGCGCCTCTTCCAGGATGGATCGGATGGACTTGGCCATTTATGGCTCCTCCACGAAGTGGAGATTCTGTTCGCGCTTCGCGCGCCGATACGCAATCACCGATCTTCTGCCTCGCAAAATCTCACCCTGCGGCGTGTCCTGGCCGCCCTTCAAGAACCCATGTGTGAGCACAATCGTCTTCCCCTCGTCGTAGAAGAAGACGACTCTCACGTCGCCCTTTATGAACTCCCATAGGTCGTACTTCTCGTCGAGCTGATGGGAGACCGTTGTGTTCCGTGGCGGATACTGCGACTGAGCAACGTGCTCCAGATATGCCCACATCTGTCGTTTACTCCCAGCGTTCGCGTCTGAGTTGCCGCCACTCGTCAGACTATTTATCGCTGGGGCTTCACCGCTGGGGTCACAGACGGCACAGATGCGCCACCGGCCCACAATCGGAAGAACCTTCAGAATCATTTTAACCGCTAGGTTAATCGGGTCAAGACCCGGCGGCAACCCAGAAGTTAACTTAGGAGGCGGGCGCTACCCCCGGCCCCAACGGGCCCGGGCGGCGTTCTTCGCGATCCGCTTACGCTTCGTCGCGGACAGCTTCTTCGCCCGCGCCTTTTCCGCCCCTCAACCCGCCCTTGCGGCGGGCCTCCGTCGCCGGGGTCGGTGCAGGGATCGGCGGCTCGGTCGTCTCGCCGGTCGCGAGATCAACCTCTTGGACAAGAGGGGGAAAGCACGCGTCTTCCCGGTGGTCGGGCTCAAGGGCTACGCGATCTTCATCGACGTGGCGTCGCACGAGGAGCTGCTCGGGCGGCTCCGCGGCAACCCGATGCACGACGTGGAGGAGACCAGGGTCTACGCGCTCAGCGAGTTCCCGCCGAAGGACCGTGAGGTAGTCCGCGGCCGCTAGTTCCCGGTCTATACTCTCGCCACTCGCGGAGGGTGATCGGGTGATCCGATTCGTTCTCTCTCGCGTCGCACAGACGCTCGCGGTGCTCTTCATCGCGTCGCTGATCATCTTTGCGCTCATGCGCATGATCCCCGGCGACCCCGTCCTCATGCTGCTCGGGGACGACTACACCGAGGACGCCTACCAGCAGCTCCGCGCGCGGCTCGGCCTCGACCGGTCGATCGTCCACCAGTACGTGTTCTGGCTGCGGAACGTGCTCCAGGGCGACCTCGGCGACTCGCTGCTCCAGCACGAGCGCGTGAGCCGGCTCGTCTGGGAGGCGTTCGTGCCGACGCTCACCCTCGTCGTCGCGAGCCTGGTCGTCGGCGTGCTGATCGCGGTGCCGTCGGGCGTCGTCGCCGCGCAGCGGAAGGACAGCGCGTGGGACTGGGGATCGATGGGCTTCGCGATCTTCGTGTACTCGATGCCCGCCTTCTGGAAGGGCATCATCCTCATCTGGATCTTCAGCGTGCACCTGCGGTGGTTCCCGGCCATGGGCTACGTCCCGCCGTGGGTCGACCTCTGGGACGGCCTCTGGAAGCTCGCGCTCCCCGCGATCACGCTCGGCACCTTCTTCTCGGGGCTGGTGGCCCGCATCATCCGCTCGAGCCTGCTCGAGGTGCTCGAGCAGGACTACATCAAGGCCGCGCGCGCCAAGGGCGTGCGGCAGGCCGCGCTCGTCTACCGCCACGCGCTGGCGAACGCGCTGATCCCCGTCGTGACCATCATCGGCCTCCAGTTCGGCGCGCTGCTGGGCGGCGCCGTGCTCACGGAGACGGTCTTCGCGATCCCCGGCATGGGGCGCCTCACCGTGAACGCGATCCTCAACCGCGATTACTCGGTGGTGCAGGGCACGATCCTCGCCGGCGTCTTCCTCGTCGTGCTCGTGAACCTGGCCGTCGACGTCACCTACGCGTTCCTCAATCCGAAGATCCGGGTGGCCTGACCGGTGTCGCGACCGCTCGACGCCGACGGCCTGACGCTCCCGGGCGCGGTCGCCGGCTCGGCGCCGGCGACCGCGCGCGACGGCCTGCGGCGCCGCTGGTGGCGCTTCGCGCGGAACCGCGGCGCCGTGTTCGGCCTGGCCGTCTGCGTGGCCGTCGTCCTGCTGAGCGTCCTCGCGCCCGTGATCTCCCCGTACGACCCGCTCGCGCAGGGCGCGGGTCCGGCGCTGCAGCCCCCGTCGATGGCGCACTGGGCCGGCACCGACAGCTTCGGACGCGACATGCTCTCCCGGATCATCTACGGCGCCCGGATCGCGCTCGCGGTCGGGCTGGTGTCCGTGCTGCTCGCGCTGGTGATCGGCGTCGCGCTCGGTCTCGTCGCGGGGTACTACGGCGGCGTGCTCGACATCGTCATCATGCGCGTGATGGACGGCCTCTTCGCGTTCCCGATCATCATCCTCGCCATCGCGATGATGGCCATCATGGGCTTCGGCGTCACGAACGTGATCATCGCGGTCGGGGTCGGCTTCATCGCGCCGTTCGCGCGCGTGACGCGCGCCGACGTGCTGGCCGTGAAGGAAGAGCCGTACATCGAGGCGGCGCGGCTCGCCGGCGTGTCGGGCCGCGCCATCATCCTCCGGCACGTGCTGCCGAACGTGGCGGCGCCGATCATCGTCCAGGCCGCGCTCCGCGTGTCCGGCGCGATCATCACCGAGGCGGGCCTGTCGTTTCTCGGCCTCGGCCCGCCGCCGCCCACGCCCGTGTGGGGCTCCATGATCGCCGAGGGCCGCAACTTCATCGTCATGGCGCCGCACGTGTCGACCATTCCCGGCGTCGCCCTGATGATCACCATCGTCGGGCTCAACCTGCTCGGCGACGGCCTCCGCGACACGCTCGACCCGAGACTCCGCCGGTGACGGCCGAGACCATCCTCGACGTCCGCGACCTCACGGTGGACTTCCACCTCGACGGCACCGTGCTCCGCGCCGTCGACGGCATCTCGCTCTCCGTGCGGCGCGGCGAGATCGTCGGCCTCGTCGGCGAGTCGGGCGCCGGGAAATCGCTGACGTCCGAGGCGATCCTCCGGCTGATCCGCTGTCCGCCCGGCCGCATCACGGGCGAGGTGCGCTTCCGCGGGCGGAACCTGCTCGACCTCGACGAGGACGCGCTGAGTCGCATCCGCGGCCGGGAGATCGCGATGATCTTCCAGAACCCCGCGGGCTCGCTGAACCCCGTCTTCCGGGTCGGCGCGCAGCTCCACGAGGCGATGGCGCTGCATCTCGACGAGCCGCGGCCGGCGCTGCGCGCGCGCGTCGTCGACATCCTCGCCCGCGTCGGGATCCCGGCGCCCCGTACGCGGGCCCGGGACTACCCGCACCAGTTCAGCGGCGGCATGGCGCAGCGGGTGATGGTCGGGATGGGCATGTCGTGCGTGCCGGCGCTCCTGATCGCCGACGAGCCGACCACGGCGCTCGACGTCACGATCCAGGCGCAGGTGCTCGCGCTGATCCGGCAGCTCGCCCGCGAGACCGGCGCGGCCGTGCTGCTGGTCTCGCACGACCTCGGGATCATCTCGCAGATGTGCGACCGCGTGATCGTCATGTACGCCGGCCGCATCGTCGAGCAGGCGTCGATCGCCACGGTCTTCGGCGCGCCCGCGCATCCCTACACGCGGGCGCTCGTGGACTGCCTGCCGCGCGTCGACGGGGTCGAGCGCCTCGGGACGATCGGGGGCGTCATGCCCGGCCTCCGCGCGCTGCCGCCGGGCTGCCGGTTCCATCCGCGCTGCCCGATCGCGGAGCCGCGCTGCTCGGTGGACGTCCCGGCGCTGCGCGCGCTCACGCCGGACCACCGGGCGGCGTGCCACCTGGCGAGACCCGGAGCATGACCGGCGGGGCCCTGCTGGAGGTCGCATGACCGAGCGCGTCGTCGACGAGCGACCCGGCTCCGCCGGGGCGCTCGGAGCGTTGGGGGGTCAGGGGGGCCATGTCGGGGCGCCCTTGCTGGAGGTCGAGGACCTCGTCAAGCACTTCCCGATCCGCCAGGGACCGCTCGCCCGGCTGCTCGGCCGCGAGCCGCGCGTCGTGCGGGCCGTCGACGGCGTGAGCTTCGCGGTGCAGGCCGGCGAGACGCTCGGGCTCGTCGGCGAGAGCGGATGCGGCAAGACGACGACCGGCCGGCTGGTGCTCCGCGCCATCGACCCGACGGGCGGGCGCATCCGGTTCGAGGGCGACGACATCGCGGGCCTCCACGGGAGCGCCCTCCTGCCGTTCCGGCGGCGGGCGCAGATCGTGTTCCAGGATCCGTACACGTCGCTGAATCCGAGAATGACGATCGGGCGGATCGTCGGCGAGCCGATGCTCGTCCACGGGCTCGTGAAGCGCGCGGACCTGCCGGAGCGCGTCGCCGCGCTCCTCGAGACGGTCGGGCTCCAGCGCGAGCACGCCGAGCGGTATCCCCACGAGCTCTCGGGCGGTCAGCGCCAGCGCGTCGGCATCGCGCGCGCGCTGTCGGTGGGGCCGCGCCTGGTCGTGGCGGACGAGGCGGTGTCGGCGCTCGACGTCTCGGTGCGCGCGCAGATCCTGAACCTCTTCGTCACGCTGCGCGAGCGCCTGGGGCTCGCGTACCTGTTCGTGTCGCACGATCTCGGCGTCATCCGGTTCGTGAGCCACCGGGTGGCCGTCATGTACCTCGGCGCGCTCGTCGAGGTGGCGCCCGTGCGGGAGCTCTTCCAGCGGCCGCTCCATCCCTACACGCAGGCGCTGCTCGCGGCCATCCCGACCATCGGCGACGGCTCCTCGTCGATCTTCGACCAGCCGGGCCGGCTGCTCGACGGCGAGCTGCCGAGTCCGATCGACCTGCCGCGCGGGTGCCGGTTCGCGAGCCGGTGTCCGCACCGGATGCCGCGCTGTGCCGAGGTCGAGCCGACCCTCGACACGGTCGCGTCCGATCACGTCGTGGCCTGTCACCTCTACGGCGATGCCAAAGGAGAACGCTCATGAAGAGTCGAGACGGGTTCGAAGTCGTCAACGAGATGCTGCGCGAGGACGTCCATCGCCGCGACGTGCTGAAGGCGCTCGGCTGGTCCGCCGCCGGCCTCGCGGGCGGCATGCCGCTGGCGGTGCCGGGCCTGGCCGCCGCCCAGGCGCCCAGGCGGGGGGGCACGATCAAGATCGGCCTGCCGTCCAACTTCGACACGCTGGACGCGCACAACACGACGTTCATCGTCGCCTGCGCGGTCCACAACAACATCTACAACGGGCTGCTCAAGATCACGTCGCCCGACGGCAAGGGGGTCGAGTTCAAGCCGGAGCTCGCGAAGGAGTGGGAGATCCAGGGCGACCGCACGCACGTCTTCCGCCTCCACAAGGGCGTGACGTTCCACAACGGCGATCCCCTGGACGCCGCCGCCGTGAAGTGGAACCTCGAGCGCGTGAAGGACAAGCAGCAGGCCCCGATCCACGCGTGGAAGCTCGGGCTGCTCGAGCACATCGAGATGCCCGACTCCCACACGCTGAAGCTCCTCTTCTCGAAGCCGTACCCGTTCCTGCGCGTGGCGTTCACCGGCTCGACCGGGCGCGCCGCCACCATCCTCAACCCGAAGGCGGTGCGCGAGAAGGGCAAGGCCTACGGCCGGAACCCGGTCGGCACCGGCCCGTTCAAGTTCGTGGAGTGGAAGGAGAGCGACTACGTCCTGCTCGAGCGCTATCCGAACTACTGGGAGACGGACGCCGCGGGCGGGAAGCTGCCCTATCTCGACAAGGTGCTCATCAAGATCATCGTCGAACCCTCCACCCTGGTCGCCGCGGTGAAGACGGGCGAGCTCGACGGCATCCAGAACGTCAGCCCCCAGTTCGTCGCCGATCTCCGGAAGGATCCGAAGCTGAACGTCCTCACGGCCGTCGGCGGCAACTGGCAGTGCATGCACATGAACCTCGCGAAGGAGCCGTTCACCGACCGGAACCTCCGCCGGGCGGTGGCGTTCGCCATCGATCGCAAGGAGATCCTCGACCGGGTGGAGTTCGGCGAAGGCATCGTCGCCCACGGGCCGATCTCGCCGCCGATGGGCGCCTTCTACGACGCGGCGTTCGAGCAAGGCAAGAACGGCCAGTACTTCGACCTCGAGCAGGCGAAGCAGCTCATGAAGCAGTCGAAGCACGCGAACGGGGTGGACGTGACGATGCTGTCCAACAACGCGGGGACGGCGCCCCGCCGCTGCGAGGTCGTCCAGGCCCAGCTCGCCAAGATCGGCGTGCGGGTGAAGATCGAGCTCGCGGACGGGCCCACCTTCCGGCGGCGGTGGCTCCAGGAGAAACAGTGGGACCTGGTACAGGTGCAGTGGGACGCGGACCTCGATCCCGACGAGACCCTCTACCCGGAGCTCCACTCGGGCGAGGCGTGGAACGCCGGGAAGTGGGCGAACAAGGAATTCGATCGCGCGGTGGAGCTCGCGCGGTCCGAAAACGACTTCAAGAAGCGGAAGAAGGCCTACGACGACGCCGTGAAGGCGATCGTCGAGGACGCGCCCGTGGCGATCCTCCTGCACGTCAACGAGCAGAAGGTCTTCGCGAAGCACGTGAAGAACTTCCGGATGATCCCGGCCAACCTGATCAACATGCACGACGTCTGGCTCGACAAGTCGTAGACCGCCGCGTGGAGGTGGGGGGCCGTTTCGGGGCCCCCACCTCCACGTCTTGCTGTGGGGCTGAGAGCCTGCTCCAGGAGGTCAGCATGAGAGCTGGATTGCGCGTCTGGGACGCCGACACCCATGATGTTCGGCTCGGATTATCCGCACTCGGAGTGCCAGTTCCCGGACTCCGTCGACAACATCCTGAAATGGTCGAGCCTCGAGCCGGACACCCGTCGCAAGCTCCTCCGGGACAACGCCGCGCGATTCTACCGGGAGAGCTGAACGCGGTCGTCGGCTCGCGACTCGACCGATGAGGGAGCTTACGGCTCGCCCGGGATGATGTCCCGCTCTTCGACCGTCCAGGTCTTGATGCGCCCGATGAACAGGGCGCCATCGGCATAGAGGCGCTTCGCCGCCGGCGTCGCCAGCGCCGCCCGCATCGATTCCCGGTCGTCGTACCAGAGCTCGGCGATCCCGTCGACCTCGACATCCGTCGATGGAATGTCCGGGCGCTTGCGCTCCTCGACGATGTGCGACTGCACGTAGCGCCGCAGGCCGGGAACGGCGTGCGCGAGCGGCGCGTGGATCTCCACCCAGTGCTTCACGAACTGCTCGTGCGTCATGCCGGTCTTGCGCGTCAGCAGCGAGATGCTCTTGATCATGCGAGGAAGCGTAGCCGGCGGCCGCGGAGAAGGCCACGGCGCTACAATGCGATGCACTCGCGAGGAGGGCGGCCCGTCGATGCTCTACATGCTGATCGAGCGGTACCGGAACGGCGACGCGGTCGCCGTGTATCGCCGGTTCCGCGAGCGCGGGCGCATGACGCCCGACGGCGTGCGGTACGTGTCGAGCTGGATCACCGAGGACATGGCGACCTGCTATCAGGTCATGGACGCCGACGACCGCCGCTCGCTCGACGGGTGGATTTCGCGGTGGAGCGACCTCATCGACTTCGAGGTGATCTCGGTGATGACGTCGCCGCAGGCCGTCGAGCGGATCGCGCCGCGCCTGGAAAGGGGGTGAGCCACATGGCCAAGGGAACGGGGATGCGCAAGGAGACGAAGAAGCCGAAGAAGAAGAAGTAGGCCGATGAGTCGCATCGTTCTGCTCAGCTGCGAAGCGGTCAGCAAGGCCTACGGGACCCGGTCGCTGTTCGACGACCTGTCGTTCGGGCTCTTCGACGGCGATCGGGCGGGTCTCGTGGGCCCCAATGGCTCCGGCAAGTCGACGCTGCTGCGAATCCTCGCCGGTCTCGACACGCCAGACGGTGGCACGCGTTCCGTGCGCTCCGGGATCCGCGTCGGCTACGTCGCGCAGGATCCCGGCTTCCCACCCGGCGTCACCGTCGAGGACGTCCTCGCCTCCGCGCTCGCCGCCGTCGACGACGATGAGCGGCCGGGCCGCATCGCCCTGGCCCTCGGACGCGCCGGCCTCGCCGAACGGCACGCGCGCGTCGACACGCTGTCCGGCGGATGGCAGAAGCGGCTCGCGATCGCGCGCGAGCTCGCCGCCGCGCCCGATATTCTGTTGATGGACGAGCCGACGAACCACCTCGACCTCGACGGCATCCTGTGGCTCGAGCGCGTGCTGGACGAAGAGTCGCGCGCGTTCGTCGTCGTCAGCCACGATCGGTACTTCCTCGAGCACGTCGCCACCCGCATGCTCGAGCTCAATCGCGCGTACCCGGACGGTCTCTTCGAGACGTCGGGCACGTACAGCGAGTTCCTCGCGCGCCGCGACGAGTACCTGCGCGGGCAGGCGGCGTACGAGGAATCGCTCGCCAACACCGTCCGGCGGGAGATCGAATGGCTCCGCCGCGGGGCGAAGGCGCGCACCACGAAAGCGAAGGGCCGCATCAAGGAAGCCGGCCGCCTCATCGACGAGCTCGCCGACGCGCGGCAGCGCGGCCTGACGCGCTCGGCCGGCATCGAGTTCACGTCGTCGGACCGGCGGACGAAGAAGCTGCTCGTCGCGCGCGGACTGATGAAGTCGCTCGGCAACCGGCTGATCGTGCGCGATCTCGACCTGACGATCACGCCGGGCACGCGGGTCGGGCTGATCGGGCCGAACGGCAGCGGCAAGACGACGCTGCTGAATCTGCTGGCGGGCACGCTCACGCCGGACGCCGGCGGGATCGAGCGGGCCGACGGCCTGCGGCTCGTGCGCTTCGAGCAGCACCGCACCGGGCTCGATCCCGATGAATCGCTCCGTCGCGCGCTCGCGCCGGAAGGCGATCAGGTCAGCTTCCAGGGCCGCTCCGTCCACGTCGCGTCGTGGGCGAAGCGCTTTCTCTTCCGGCCCGAGCAGCTCGAGCTTCCGGTCGGCCGCCTGTCGGGCGGCGAGCAGGCGCGGATTCTCGTCGCGCGCCTCATGCGCGAGCCCGCCGACGTGCTGATCCTCGACGAGCCGACCAACGACCTCGACATTCCGACGCTCGAGGTGCTCGAAGACAGCCTGGCGGACTTCGCGGGCGGGCTCGTCCTGGTCACGCACGACCGGTTCATGCTCGACCGGGTGTCGAACGTGATCCTCGCCCTCGACGGCGCGGGAGGCGCGGAGACGTTCGCGGACTACGCGCAGTGGGAATCCGCGCGCGCAGCGCGCGTCGAGCCGGCCCGCGAGACGCCGGCGGCGAGGGCAGCACCGGCGCGCGAAGGCCCGCCCTCGAGGCGTCTCGGATACCGCGACCAGCGCGACTGGGACCGCATGGAAGAGGCCATCCTGGACGCCGAAGCGGCCGTCGAGGCGTGCCGGCGCGCGGTGGAGGATCCGGCCGTCGCATCCAACGCCGGCGCGTTGCAAGAGCGTTTCACGGCGCTCGCCGCCGCGCAGGCGGAGGTAGATCGGCTGTACGCGCGATGGGCCGAGCTCGAAGCCAAGCTGCGCGGGACCGCGTGAACCTCCTGGGCCCTCTGCTCAGGCGGCCTGCGAAGAGACGCGGGAGTTAATCGCGCGCCGGCGCGCCGGCGGCTTCGCCGATCACGCGAAGCAGCCCGTCACCGTAGCGCTCCGCCTTGTGGCGCCCGATGCCGTGCGCGAGCGTCAGCTCGTCGACGGTGCGCGGCCGCAGCCGCGCCAGATCGCGCAGCGTGCGGTCGCTCGCGATGACGAACGGCGCCACGCCCGCTTCGCGCGCGAGTCCGAGGCGATAGCGGCGTAGCGCGTCGAAGACGACCTGCGCGGCCTCGTCGAGCTCGTCCGTGTCCGGCAGGGATCGCTTCGGTCTCGGCGTGTCGCCGTCGCGAGCTGGACGCGCGTGGACGTCGGCCGGCAACAGGATCCGCGCGGCCCGCGTGCCCTTCATGACCGCGCGTCCCTCGTCGGTCAGGAGCACGACGGGCCGATCGCCGCCGCTGAAGCTCACCCAGCCAGCGGCGACGCATCGGCGCAGCAGCCGCGTGAGCCACTCGTCACCGCGCTCGCGCAGGTTGCCGAACGTCGGGACCTGCGTCAGCCCTTCGCGCGCGAGACGCTCGTCGGTTTCACCGCGGACGAGCTTCACCACCATGCCGAGGCCGAACCGGCCGTGCACGCGCGCGACGCCGGACAGCGCCTTGCGAACAATGAGCGTGGCCGCCTCCGGGTCCTGCCCGCCGTCGCCGTTGCCGAGCGCCTGACACACGTCGCAGCGGCCGCATCCCGCGAGCGTCTCCGCTTCGTCGCCGAAGTAACGCAGGATCGCGTCATGACGGCAGCTCCCGCCGTCGGCCCAGCGAATCAGCTCGAGGAAGAGTCCCCACTTGTGCTCGAGCACGGCGGGGTCCGGCGGCCCGGCGTCATCGCCCGATCCGCGTTCGAGCAGCGCGCGACGCAGCGGCAAATCGTTCGCGCTCACGAGCATGAGTCCGATCGCGTCGCGTCCGTCGCGTCCGGCGCGCCCGACTTCCTGGTAGTACGCCTCGATCGAGCCCGGCGGGCTCAGATGCACGACGGCGCGGACGTCGGGCCGATCGATCCCCATGCCGAACGCGTTGGTCGCGACGACGACTTCGAGATGCCCGTCCGCGAAGGCCCGTTGCACGCGGTCGCGCGTGGCCCCGTCGAGGCCGGCGTGGTACGCGTCAGCGCGCCAGCCCTGCCCGGCGAGGCGCTCGGCTTCCGCTTCGGCGCTCTTGCGGGTCGCCGCGTAGACGATCGCGCGGCCGCGGCCTGCGCGCGGCGCGCCGAGCGCCTCCACGAGGGCCATGTCGACCGCGCGGCTGCGATCGCGCCCGCCGCCGACTTCCGCCGCGCGCAGCGCGAGATTCGGCCGCGCGAACCCGCGCACGATCTGCGGCGTGTCGGGCGGCAGGCCGAGCCGCGCGACGATCTCGTCGCGGACGACCGGCGTCGCCGTCGCCGTGCACGCGAGCACACGCGCCGCGCTCAGCTCCGCGAGCAGCGGGCCGATCTGGAGATACTCCGGGCGGAAGTCGTGCCCCCACTCGCTGATGCAGTGCGCTTCGTCCACCGCGACGAGCGGACAGTCGAGCCTGGCGAGGACGTCGCGGAATCCCGGCGTCATCAGGCGCTCCGGCGCGACGTAGACGAGCTTGAACGCGCCCTGCGTCAGCTGCGCGATACGACGGCGGATCTCCGCGCTCTCGAGCGTTGCCGCCAGGAACGTGGCCGGCACACCGCGCGCCGCGAGCGCCGCGACCTGATCGTGCATGAGCGAGACGAGCGGGGAGATGACGAGCGTCGTGCCCGGCAGGATCGTGGCGGGCAGCTGATAGGTGAGGCTCTTGCCGCCGCCCGTCGGCGCCACGAGCAGAAGCCGGCCACGGTCGAGCAGCGTCTCGATGGCTTCGCGCTGTCCGGGAAGGAAGGTCGTGTGCCCGAACGTCAGCAGCCCGTCGTCGAGCGTCGCCACACCGCGACTCTAGCAGGCTCGCGCGCCGGGACAACCTGTATCCGCTGGTCGACGGCGTATCATGGCGGCGACGCCATGATTCCCGTGATCGACGTTGGTCCCTGTCTCCGTGGCGAGCCCGGCGCGTTGAGGGCAACGGCCGCGGAGCTGCGCGGCGCCCTCGAGGGCGTCGGCTTCTTCGTCCTCGTGAATCACGGAGTGCCGCGCGCGCTGATCGATCGGACGTTCGCCGAGGCGCGGCGGTTCCACGCGCAGCCCGACGACTGGAAGCTGCGGTTGCGCATGAACGAGCACAACAACGGCTACATGACGATGGGTCGCTACGCGGTCTGGACCTCCGACGTGAACGCGAACGACCAGCCGGATCTCAACGAGGCGTTCTTCGTCCGGCGCGAGCGCGCGGCGGACGATCCGATGCTGCGCGCGGGCCGTCGCTTCGCCGGCGCGAACGTGTGGCCGGACGACCTGCCCGGCTTCCGCGACACCGTCCTCGCCTACATCGACGCCATCGACACGCTCGCGCGCCGCTTCCTGGCGCTGTGCACGACCGCGCTCGACCTGCCGGCCGAGTACTTCGACGCGGCGTTCGCCGAGAGCCAGTTCACGTTCCGGCTCACGCATTACCCGCCCGTGACCGCGCGGCCGAATCAGTTCGGCATCGCCCCGCACACGGACGCGAACTTCCTGACGTTCCTCGCGCAGAGCGACGTGCCGGGGCTCGAGCTGCGCCTGCCGTCGGGCGCGTGGCTCGACGTGCCGTACGTGCCGGATTCGTTCGCCGTGAACGCGGGCGACATGATGCACCGGTGGACGAACGGGCGGTTCAAGTCGACGCCGCACCGCGTGGTGCCGCCGGTCGGTCGCGACCGCTACGCGATCCCGTACTTCTTCGGGCCGCACCTCGACACGGTGATCGCGTGCCTGCCGACGTGCGCGGACGCGCAGAGCCCGCCGCGTTTCCCGCCGATCACGTACGACGACTATCTGCGCTGGTGGTACGACGCGAACTACGACGTCCGCGTGCAGAACGCGGCGACGAGCCCGGGCGGATGAGCATGCGCCACATGGACGCCGTGATGAACGATCCGGCGCTCCCGCTGTGGCGCATGACACGCGCCAGATACGAGCGACTCGTCGAGGCCGGGATCTTCGGTCCGGGCGACAAGGTCGAGCTGCTCGACGGCTTGCTCGTGGCGCGAGAACCGCAGGACGGCCTGCATGCGATGGCGGTCGGCCTCGTGCGGGCGAGCCTCGAGCGTGCGTTCGGGCGACGGTTCCACGTTCGCGAGGAGAAGCCCGTCGCGCTGGACGACGTGTCGGAACCAGAACCCGACGTCGTCGTCGTGCGAGGAAGGCTGCGCGATTACCGCACGCATCCGTCAAAGCCGGTCCTCGTCGTCGAAGTGGCCGACTCGTCCCTCGTACACGACCGCGTTCGCAAGGGCGGACTCTATGCGCGAGCCGGCATCGCCGAATATTGGGTGCTGAATCTCCTCGACGAGGTCATCGAGGTCTACCGCGAGCCGGTCGGCGCGTCCTCGCGACACGGCGGATGGAAATACACGCAGGTGCAGCGGCTCAAGCGGAACGCAACCATCACACCGCTCGGCGCGCCAGGCTCGCGGATCCGCGTCGCCTTCCTGCTGCCGTAAGCCCTACGCGATCGCCTTCGCCGCCCGCAGCGCCGCGAGCTTCGCCGCGTCGTAGCCGAGCACGCCACCCAGGATCTCGTGTGATACGTCGCGTGGTGCATGAAGGGCGCCATGTCGGTGAAGTCGCCGAGGAGCAGCATCGGCGAGGCGCGCTTCACCGCTTCGAGCGTGCCGAAGCGCGCGTTGCACGCGAGGAAGATGCCCTGCCCCATGACCACGCCGGGCCTGCCGGTGAGCCGGCCATACGTCTCGGCCATGATCGAGCCGACCTGTTCATGGCGGACGAGCACGGTCTGGATCTGTTTCGAGTCGTCGAGCGCGTCGAAGATGCGGCCGGTGTCGCCGCCGGAGAATAATGGGGACCTCCGGCTGTGTTCGCGGCGCGCTAACATTGGCACATGAGCCGCGGGCTTCGCCACCTCGCGCTGAAGACGCGCGACCTCGCGCGGACGGAGCAGTTCTATCGGGACGTGATCGGGCTCCGCCGGGCATTCGATCACCAGGGCATGCTCTTCCTCGAAACACCCGGCGGCGACGACCTCCTGAACTTCGTGGGCACGCGGGGCGCGGTCGCGCCGTCGCGCGGCGGCCTCGACCACTTCGGGCTGTCGTTCACGCGCGGCGAGTGGAAGAAGGCGGTGGCACGCGTCAAGGAGGCCGGCGTGAAGATCACGGGCAGCCGCGGCGCATCCGCGATCTACATCGAGGATCCGAACGGCTACACGATCGAGCTGTACTGCGACTGATCAGCTTTCTGCTGAGCCGACGACGACGGCGCCCGGTCACCTATCATGCCGGCCACACGACCGGTCTGGAGCATAGCGATGAGCGCGTCGGTCTCGTATCGGTGCTTGGAGATGAGCGCTCCTGAACTGCCCGATTTCCCGAGCTCATTGGCGGTCGACGGGCACGTCGCAGCGTCGACGCACCGACGGCATCGTGCGGGCCAGGCGGCCGCGGTGCTTGCCCATCGTGCTGACTCGCGAGAGTTCTGGCTGTGCTCCGCTCGCTCCACGGCGTCTCGCGGCTCACCGCGACGTGAGTACGCCGCAGATCTACACGTACGTGCTGAACCGCGGTCCGTCGGCCGTGCGGAGCCCGATCGACACGATGCTGGGCACGTGAGGGCCGGCGTGACCGTATATCCTCCGGAAATACGTCGCGATATGCCGACCGGATATCTCGCCGCGGTTCTACGGCTAACTCGAAATGCGCCTGGCACGGTCGATTGCTGTCAACTCACCGTCAATCGGGGTGTTTCGGGGTCGCGATGAGGAAAATCGAAGCCATGTTAGGCTGCGGCGCCGGTCAGGGTTCGCTGGGATATTCAGACCAGCCTATCGCGAGACCGAATTTTAGTTCGCCGAACCAACCGCGCGACCGCACCTGAGCCATAATGCATGAACTGAAGCAGCGTCAGGAGGCGGGTGCCGTACACGGTTGAATTTGCGGAGTCGGTCGAAGATCACTTTCGGGCTTTGACGGCTCGGGACCGCACGACCGTCCTCGCAGCAATCGACCGGCAGTTGCCTCATGAACCGCTCAGGGAGACTCGAAACCGGAAGCCGCTCCGGCCGAACCCGGTAGCCCCTTGGGAGCTGCGCGTGGGCCACCTCCGGGTCTTCTACGAAGTGGTCGGAGCCGACGGCGGGGTCGTACGGATCCTGGCCGTGGGTCGGAAGCACCGCAACGTACTCACGATTGGCGGTGAGGAGATACAGCTATGAAGAGACTGAAGCTGTCCTCGGCGGTTCGTCCTCTCGCGGACTACGTCGCCGATCTTCAGAACGATACGGTCGTGTTGACGGAAGGGAACCGCGCGGTCGCGGCACTCATACCGTTAAAGAACGTGGATCGCGAATCCATGACGCTGAGCCAGCATCCCGAGTTCCTCGAACTGATCGCTCGCTCGCGAGCTCAATTCGCCGCTGGCCGAACGATCTCTTTGGACGAGATGAAGCGGCGTGTGCTGCCCAAGCGGTCGTCGAACACGCGCATGCAGCCGACGGCGCGCCGAGCGCGCCGCGGCTGATACGCCGCGTTATCGAGCAGGGTGATCGATGACCTCAGGTGAACGGCTCCCTACCGTGAAGGAGATCGCGCTTGAGTCTCCGCAACTGGCCGGAATGGTGGGACTGGGAATTAGAACTCAGC
>JACPCW010000128.1 GCA_016184365.1 Candidatus Rokuibacteriota bacterium | reverse complement strand
AGAACCCCATGTCCTCGAAGCACTTGATGGCGTAGCTCTTCCCGGCTCCGCTCATCCCGGTGATGACCACGAAGTCGAGGGAGTCGGCCGCCACGACTCAGACGACTCCGACGATCAACGCCGGCGCGGCATGAGCCGCCGCTGGTGCGACGGCAGGATCCCGAGCTCCTCGCGGTACTTGGCGACCGTGCGCCGCGCGATGGTGAGGGCGCGGCCCTTGAGGATCTGCGCCACTTCCTGGTCGGACAGCGGCTTCGACGGATCCTCGTTCGCGAGGAGGTCCTGGATCATCTTCTTCACGGAGACGGACGACACCATCTCGCCGTCGCCCGACTGGATGCCGCTGTGGAAGAAGAACTTCAGCTCGAAGAGCCCCTGCGGCGTCTCGACGTACTTGTTCGTCGTCACGCGGCTGATCGTCGACTCGTGCATGCCGATGTCTTCCCCGACGTCGCGGAGCGACAGCGGCCGCAGGTACGGCAGCCCCTTGTCGAGGAACTCGCGCTGGAACTTCACGATCGACTGCGCCACCTTCCGCAGCGTGCGCTGCCGCTGATCCACGCTCTTGATGAGCCAGAGCGCCGAGCGGAGCTTCTGCTCGACGTACGTGCGCGCCTCGTCGCCCGAGTTGCGCAGCAGCGAGCGGTAGAGGTTGTTCACGCGGAGCCGCGGAATGCCGTCCTCGTTCAGCACCACGACGTACTCGCCGCTCATCTTGTGGACGACGACGTCCGGGACGATGTAGCGCGAGTCGTTGCCGCCGAACCGGCGCCCGGGCTTCGGCTCGAGCGCCATGATCTCCTCGACCGATTCCATGATCCGGTCGAGCGACAGCTTGAGCGCGCGCGCGATGTCGGGATACCGGCGCTTGGTCAGGTCCTCGAAGTGCGACTCGACGATCTCCACCGACACCGGATCCGGGTTCGGATCGCTGCGGAGCTGGATGAGCATGCACTCCTGGATGTTGCGCGCCGCGACGCCCGGCGGATCGAACGTCTGCACGAGCGCCAGGACCTTTTCGACCTCGTCGGTGCTGACGCCGCAGCGCTCGGCGATCTCGTGGACCTCCGCGCGCAGGTAGCCGTCGTCGTCGAGGTTGCCGATGATCTCGTTCCCGATGCGCCGGATGACGGGATCCTCGGCGGCGAAGCGCAGCTGCTCGTCGAGGTGATCCGTCAGCGACGACTGCGACCGCACGATGTTCTCGAACGGCAGCTCGTCGCGGTCTTCCTGGGCGACCAGGGACCGCTCCTCGCTCTGGTCGTTGTCGAACATCACCGCCGTCAGATCGAACGGCAGGTCGTCGGTCTGACGCTCCTCCCGCGGCGGCGGCTCGGGAACGGCCTCCACGGTCGGCGCGGCGGCCGCCTCGGGCGACCCGGGCTTCTCCTCCGGGTTCTCCGCCTCGGGCGTCACCTCCTCCAGGAGGGGGTTTTCGAGCAGCTCCTTCTGGACGACCTCCTGCAGCTCGAGCGTCGAGAGCTGGAGGAGCTGAATCGCCTGCTGGAGCAGCGGCGTCATGACGACGCGCTGGCTCTGTCGGAGCGAAAGTCGGGCTTCCATGGCCATGGCGGATCTCTCTTCGGCCCCTACAGCGAAAACCGCTCGCCGAGGTAAATCTCCCGGGCCCGCGGATTGGTCGCGATCTCGGGAGCGCTGCCCGACACGAGGATATGCCCATCGTGCAGGATGTAGGCGCGGTCGGTGATGGCGAGCGTTTCGCGAACGTTGTGATCGGTGACGAGGATGCCGATGCCGCGCTCCCGGAGCCGATGGACGATCTCCTGGATGTCGCCGATGGCGATCGGATCGATCCCGGTGAATGGCTCGTCGAGCAGCAGGTACCGCGGGGACGTCACCAGCGCCCGCGTGATCTCCAGGCGGCGTCGCTCACCGCCCGAGAGCGTGTACGCGGGATACGGCGCCAGGGACGTGAGGTCCAGCTCGGCCAAGAGCTCGCGCGCGCGTGCCCGGCGCTCGGTCGCGCTCAGCTCGAGCGTTTCGAGAATCGCGAGGAGGTTCTCCTCCACGGTGAGCTTGCGGAAGATCGACGACTCCTGCGGGAGGTAGCCGACGCCGAGCCGGCAGCGCTGGTACATCGGCAGGCGCGTGATCTCCTCGCCCTCGAGAAAGATGCGGCCGCCGTCCGGCGCCGTGAGCCCGACCATCATGTGGAACGACGTCGTCTTGCCGGCGCCGTTCGGGCCGAGCAGCCCGACCACCTCGCCGCGGTGGATGTCCAGCGACACCTGGTCCACCACCTTGCGGTGCTTGTACCACTTCACGAGACCCTGAGCGATCAGGCCTTCCATTGACGTTCTTGGTGACGTTCTTGGTGACGTTCTTGGTGACGTTCTTGGTGACTCAGTTCACGCACGGCTTGGCCGGTTCCTTCTTCTTCGGCGCGCCGTCGGCGCCGGCTTTCTCGTCGCGCGGATAGAAGACGGCCTTCACCCGATCCTGCCGCCCGCCCTGCACGACGCTCCGGTCCTGCGAGAGGAAGATCGTGATCGTCTCGCCGCTCACGACGTTTTCGTCTTCCCAGACGCGGGCGCTGCCGGACAGCACGAGCCGCTGCTCGAGGTCGAAGTACTCGGCGCGCTTCGCGGTGCCGGTGCGGCAGTCGCGGGTGACGATCTTCACGGTGCCCGTCGAGACCGTGCGGACGATCCGGTCGCCCCTCTCGTCGAAGTAGACCTCCATCCGGTCGGCGTACTGGACGGAGTTGTTCTGGCGGGCGACCACGTGGCCGCTGAAGACGACGAGGCTCTCCTTGCCGAAGCGCTCCATCTTGTCGGCGTCGACGGTCACCGGCTGCGCCTTGCCGTCGTCCTTCTTCACGGCGCCGTCCTTCGCGGCGGGACGGCCCTGGCCGAGGGCGGGCCCCGCGGCGAGCGCGAGGATCACCAGCGCCGCGCCGACGCGCGTCATCGGCGCGCTCCGCCGGGACGGAACGTCGCGCGTACGGGACCGGTGAGCGTCGTCGTCTCGTCCGCCATGCGGAGGTCGAACGCCGTGCCCTCGACCACGCTGCCCTGACGGACGATGCGCACGGGCGCGTCCGTCCAGAGACGCCGTTCCGCACCGTTCCAGCGGAGCACGGTCGTCTCGATCTGCATGCCGTCCGTCGTCGTGGCCACGACGTTTTTCCTCACCTCGACGTCGCGGACCTTCGGCGAGCGCTGGGTCACGTCGCCCTCCTCGGCGCGAATGGTCCACTCACGATCCTGCTCGTGCACGACGACCGCGATGTTGCGGAGGGACGTCCGGCCTTCATGCTCGAACACCAGCGCCTGGTCGGCCTTCAGGCGCCAGCGCACGCCTCCGGACTGCTCTTCGATCTCGACTTCCTTGATCCTGAGATCCGCTCGGGCTGGATCGGGTGCCGCCGATTCGACACGCGCATTGCGACTCCTCGTCACCAGGATGGCGACGACCAGGACGATGAAGACGACGACGACGACCGGGATGATTCGCGCTAGGCGCTGCATGGATATTCTGTGCAATTTCGATACCAGCCTACCACAGGGGGGCAACTTCGGAAGCGAAAACGCGCTGCGAACGCCTCAGTAGACGATCTTTGCTTTCAAGATATCGTGCATCCGGACGAGGCCCGCCGGTCGACCGGCGTCGTCGACGATCACGAGGCTCGTGATCTGGTTCGACTCCATGATTTCGAGCGCCTTCGCCGCCAGCTCGTCGTCGCGGATGAGCTTCGGGTGGCGCATCGCCACGTCGCCGGCCGGCGTATCGGGACGCGCGGAGCCGGCGAGGTGAAGCCGGCGGAGGTCGCCGTCCGTGAACACGCCGACGAGCCGTCCCGCGGCATCGACGATCGTCGTCACGCCGAACCGCGTACGCGTCATCTCCTCGACCAGATCTTTCAGGCGCGCGTCCTCGCGGACGATCGGCACCTCGTCGCCCTTGCGCATGAGATCGCTCACGCGGAAGAGCGCGCGCCAGCCGAGCGTGCCGCGCGGATGAAGCGCGGCGTAGTCTTCCGGCCGCAGGCCGCGCCGCTCGAGCAGCGCCATCGCGAGCGCGTCGCCCAGCGCGAGCGTCGCGGTGGTCGACGACGTCGGCGCGAGGTTCATCGGGCACGCTTCCTCGGCCACGCTCACGTCCAGCACGACCTCGCACTGCGTCGCGAGCGTGGACCCGGGCTTCCCCGTCAACAGAACGATCGGGATCCCGAGGCGCTTGAGCGGCGGGATGACCGCGAGCACTTCGTCGGTTTCTCCGGAGTTCGACAGCGCGACCACGACGTCGCCGCGCGCGACCATGCCGAGGTCTCCGTGCACGCCTTCGGCCGGGTGCAGGAAGTACGCGGGCGTGCCGGTCGACGCCAGCGTTGCGGCAATCTTTCGCCCGATCAGTCCCGACTTCCCCATGCCGGTCACGATGACGCGCCCCGTGCACGCGTGCATCAGCGCGACGGCTTCGTCGAAGCGGTGATCGAGCTTCGGGACGAGTCCGAGGATGGCCTCGGCCTCCATCCGCAACACGCGCTCGGCGAGCCGCCGCGCTTCGCTCATGCGCAAACGACCTCGGCGATCCGGCCGAGCTCGTCGAGCAGCCGCGGCAGATCGTCGATGCGCAGCATGTTCGGGCCATCGGACAGCGGCCGGCCGTCGGCCAGCGTGCGGTCCGGGTCTTCGTGCATCTCCATGAAGAGCGCGTCGACACCGAAGGCGACGGCCGCGCGCGCGAGCGCGGGGACGTACTTGCGCTCGCCGCCGGACCGGTCACCGGCGCCGCCGGGCAGCTGCACCGAATGCGTCGCGTCGAACACGACCGGATACCCGAGGTCGCGCATGTCGGCGAGACCGCGCATGTCGACGACGAGGTTGTTGTAGCCGAACGTCGTGCCGCGCTCGGTCAATAGAATCGACTCGTTGCCCTTCGACAGGATCTTGTCGACGACGTTTTTCATGTCGCGCGGCGCGACGAACTGTCCCTTCTTCACGTTCACGGGCTTGCCGGTCGCCGCGGCGGCGAGGATCAGGTCCGTCTGGCGGCAGAGAAACGCGGGGATCTGCAGCACGTCGAGGACTTCGGCCGCCGGATCCACCTCGCTGACCTGGTGGATGTCGGACAGCACCGGCACGCCGATCGTCTCCCGCACCTTGCGGAGGATGCGGAGGCCCTCGACGAGCCCGGGCCCGCGATAGCTGTTCACCGACGAGCGATTCGCCTTGTCGTAGGACGACTTGTAGATGAACGGCACCTTGCGGTCGCCGGCGATGCGCACGAGGCGCTCGGCCGTCATCAACGCGTGCGTCTCGTTCTCGATCGCGCACGGTCCGCCGATCAGCAGGAGCGGACGGCCGCCGCCGATCGCCAGCGGCCCGATCGATACCGTGCGCGTGGTCGGGGTGCCGCTCACGCCTGCTCGTGCTCCAGTGCCGCCGCGATGAACCCGGCGAAGAGCGGATGCGGATCCCATGGCCGCGAACGGAACTCCGGATGGAACTGGCCGGCGACGAAGTGAGGATGGTCGGACAGCTCGATCATCTCGACGAGCTGCTTCGCCGCCCACACGCCGGAGACCTTCAGCCCGTTCTTCTCCAGCGTCTTCAGATAGTCGTTGTTCACTTCGTAGCGGTGGCGGTGCCGTTCCTGGATGATCCCCTGCCCGTACAGGCGCGAGGCGCGCGAGCCTTCCTCGAGGACCACGGGATAGAGGCCGAGCCGCATCGTGCCGCCCTTGTCCGAGAGACCGCGCTGTTCGGGCAGCAGGTCGATGACCGGATGCGCCGTGTCCGGGGCGAACTCGGACGAGTTCGCGCCCTCGAGGCCGCAGACGTGGCGCGCGAATTCGATCACCGCGCACTGCAGGCCGAGGCAGATGCCGAAGAACGGCACGTGCTCCTCGCGGGCATAGCGGATCGCGGCGATCTTGCCTTCGATGCCCCGGTCGCCGAAGCCGCCGGGCACGAGGATGCCGTGGACGTCGCGGAAGTGCGCCGCGGCGCCGTCGCGCTCGATGTGCTCGGCATCGACCCACGCGATGTCCACGCGCGCCTCGTGCGCGATGCCGCCGTGGATCAGCGCCTCCACGAGGCTCTTGTACGAATCCTTGAGCTCGACGTACTTGCCGACGACGGCGATGTGCGCCGTCGCGCGCGGTGACTTCACGCGACGCACCACGTCTTCCCAGCGTGACAGATCGATCGGGCGCGGCTCGAGCCCGAGGAGCTTCACCACCGCCTCGTCGAGACCTTCCCGGTGGAACACGAGCGGCACCTCGTACACCGTGTCGACGTCCTTCGCCGTGATGACGGCGTCCTCGTCGACGTCGCAGAAGAGCGCGATCTTCGCCTTGATCCCCTGCGGCAGGAAGCGGTCCGTGCGGCAGAGGAGGATGTCCGGCTGGATACCGATGGC
Source organism: Candidatus Rokuibacteriota bacterium (assembly GCA_016184365.1). Classification (GTDB taxonomy): domain Bacteria; phylum Methylomirabilota; class Methylomirabilia; order Rokubacteriales; family CSP1-6; genus AR8. The sequence continues at coordinate 22,078 of JACPCW010000128.1, read as the reverse complement.
GCGAAGCTCCTTGACCGAATGCTGCGTCGCCTTCGTCTTGAGCTCGGACGCCGCCTGCATGAACGGCACGAGCGTCAGGTGCACGTAGAGGACGTTGTCGCGTCCGACGTCCTTGCGCAGCTGGCGGATCGCTTCGAGGAACGGCAGGCTCTCGATGTCGCCGACGGTGCCGCCGACCTCGACGATGACGACGTCCGCGTTGCCGGCCACGCGCCGGACGGACGACTTGATCTCGTCGGTGATGTGCGGGATGACCTGGACGGTGCGGCCGAGGTAGTCCCCGCGCCGCTCCTTCTGGATGACCGAGAAGTACACCTTGCCCGTCGTGATGTTGTGGTCCCGCGTCACGCGCACGGACGTGAAGCGCTCGTAGTGTCCGAGATCGAGATCCGTCTCGCCGCCGTCGTCGGTGACGAAGACCTCGCCGTGCTGGTACGGGCTCATCGTTCCCGCGTCGACGTTGATGTACGGGTCCATCTTCATGAGCGTCACCCGAAAGCCGCGCGCCTCGAGCAGCGAGCCGATCGACGCCGACGCGAGCCCCTTGCCGAGCGACGACACCACGCCGCCGGTCACGAAGATGTATTTCGGCGTCACATCATCCCTCCTCTCTGGTGATGAACCATCGTCGCACATACCCCGCCTCGCCGGCGCGATCCGGCACCTCGCCGTCGATCCGCGCGTCCCGCAGCGCCGCGAGCGCCTGCGCCACGGCCGGGCCGCGCGGCACGCCGAGCGCGATCACGTCCTCGCCGCGCAGCTCGGAGGCGATCGCGCCGGTCCGCGTCTGGAATTCCTCGACCGCGCGGCGCGCCGCTGCGCCACCCACCAGGCCGACCCACGCGACCTCCGCCGCGCTGCGCCCGCGCAGCAACGCCGCGCGCCGGCTCGGCGTGCGCGCGGCGGCGAGCGCCGCGGGCAGCGTGCGTCCGGCGTCGAGCGCGCGCTCGACGCGCGTCGACGGCTCGCCGGAGAATCCGAGCCGCGCGAGCGCCCGCCTCGCCGTCGCCGCGGGCTGCTCCGCGAGGAGGACGAGCAGCGCCAGCTCGACGGGCGCTGCGGCGAGCCCGAGCGACGCGCCCCAGCGCAGCGACTCGGCGAGCTGCGCGACGCGGTGCGCGGTCTCCTGCGTGAATCGATAGTCCGGATCGAGGAGGCGGAAGACGCCGGCGCGTCCGAGTCGCGACAGCGCGTCGTCGGGCCGCGCGTCGTCCAGGATGCGCTCGACCTCGGCAACGATCCGCGGACCCGACAGCGCCGGATACGGCACGAGCGACAGCGCCAGTCGCCGACACCGCGCCGTCCACGTATCCAGTACGAACCCGAGCCGCGCGGCATAGCGCGCGGCGCGAAACATCCGCGTCGGATCGTCGACGAACGACAGCGGATGGAGGATCCGGATCCGCTCGCGCTCGAGGTCCGCGCGGCCGCCGTACGGGTCGAGCAGCGGCCGGTCGTCGGACGTGAGCTCGATCGCCATCGCGTTGATGGTGAAATCGCGCCGCTCGAGATCCTGCTGGATGCCGGCGGGCATCACGCGCGGCAGCGCGCCGCGGTGTTCGTAGCGCTCCGAACGGGCGGTGATGACGTCGACGGTTCCGACACCGGGCACGTCGACCGACGCGGTCAGGAACCGGTCGTGCAGCACGAGCGGGGCGCCGAGCGTTTCGGCGATCTCGCGCGCCAGGCGATGGCCGTCGCCCTCGATCACGATGTCGAGATCGCCGGTCTCCGACCGCGCCTCGCGAAACAGATCGCGCGCGACGCCGCCGACGACGTATGCCGCGGCGTGCTGGCGTGCCGCGAGCGCCGCGGCCAGTGTCGTGACGTGAACCATCCGCTCCGGCAACCGCCGGACGAACGCCGATGCCATCGCGGGCGTGGAGACGAGCGCCGGCGGGCGCATCGCAGCGCCGATCGGACCGCGCCGGCCGACGACGAGCACGATCGGCGCGCCCGCCGCCATCGCGCGCCGCACGCGCACTTCCGATGCCCCGGCGTCGACCACCGGAACGGGACGCGCCAGATCGGCGGCACGGAGGTCCGCGAGTCCCAGCGCGTCGGCGCGCGCGAGATCGGCGCGGAGGACGACGTGGCCCCGCATGCCGACGTCGAGCACGCCGACGTCGCGTTTCCGTGCGACGCGCAGCGCGGCAGCGACGCTCGCCGCCGCCGGGAGCGTCGCGACGCGCGCATCGATCGTCGCCCCGGCGCCGGGCTCGACCTGGGGATAGACGTGCGCGCGGCGCGCCATCGTCAGGCCCTCGGGTGGAATTTGCGGTACATGGCGCGGAGCGTGGACGAGCCGAGGTGCGTGTAGATCTGCGTCGTCGCGATGTCGGAGTGGCCGAGCATCACCTGCACCGCGCGCAGGTCCGCGCCGCCTTCGAGCAGGTGCGTCGCGAACGAATGGCGGAGGACGTGCGGCGAGACACGCCGCCGAAGGCCCGCGCTCGCCGCCGCGCGACGGACGATCGTCCACAGCGACTGGCGCGACAATCCCTGCCCGCGGCCGTTGACGAACAGGCGCCCGCTGTCGCGCTTGCGCGTCAGCGTCGGCCGGACGTCGCGCAGGTACGCGCGGATCCGCTCGAGCGCTTCTTCGCCGACCGGCACCAGCCGCTGCTTGCGGCCCTTGCCGGTACAGACGACATAACCCGCCGAGAGGTTCAGATGCTCGAGCGACAGATCCAGACACTCCGAGGCGCGCATTCCGGTCGCATAGAGCAATTCGAGCATCGCCCGGTCACGCACGCCCGCCGGCCGCCGGACGTCGGGCGCTTCCACGAGCTCGGCGGCGGCGGCGCGTGACAACGTCTTGGGCAGCGGCCGCGACGTGCGCGGCTGATCGACGTGATCGGTCGGGTTCTCGGTCACCACGCCTTCACGCACGAGATGGCGGAAAAATCCGCGCAGCGCGGACAATCGGCGCGCGACGCTCGCGGGACGGAGCCCGGTGCGCCGCATGCGCTCGGCGTAGCTGACGATGTCGTCCGGCCTGGCCGACGTGACGGTGGTCCGGGATGTTTCGAGGAAGCGCAGGAAATCGTCGACGTCGCGTCGGTAGGCAGCGAGGGTGTTACGGGAGGCTCCGCGCTCAGCCTCCAGGACCGCAAGGTACTGAGCGAGAAGGGGCACGGCGGATTATATCAACCGGGTCTCGACCCCGGCAAGACGCGTGCGAGCGCGCGACGCTCGTCGAGACCGATGACGGCCGCGGCGAGCCAGTAGAGACCGGCGCCGACCGCGATCGCGACGAGGAGCCACGTCGCTTCGCGCGCGGCGCCGGCGCCCACGGGCCACCACCACCGCACGGCGACGCACCATGCGACCAGCGGCACGGATGCCGCGAGCGTGCCGGCGAACGCGCGCAGCAGCGCGCGCCCGCCGAGCGGTCCGAACCGGCGTCGCGCCGACACCGCGAGGGCGATGAGATTGACCCAGGCGCCGATCGACGACGCGAGCGCGAGTCCCGCGTGGCCGAGCGGCCCCATCAGGGCGAGGGCGGCGACGACGTTGACGGCGACGGCGACGATGCCCATGCGAACCGCGACGGCGGGCTGGCGGATGGCGTAGAACGCCTGTGCCGCAATGCGGGCACCGGAGAATCCCGTGAGCCCGACGGCGTACCACGCCAGCGCCCACGCCGTCGCCGCCGTCTCGGCCGGCCCGAACCGGCCGCGCTCGAAGAGCACGCGCGTGATCGGCTCGCGCAGCACGATGAGCCCGACGGTCGCCGGAACGGCGACGAATGCCGACAGGCGCAGGGCGAAGTTCAGCGTCGAGGCGACGGCCCGCACGTCGCCGGCGGCCGCCTGCCGCGACATCGCGGGCAGCGACGCCGAGGCGAGCGCGACGCCGAAGACGCCGAGCGGAAATTCCATCACGCGGTCGGCGTAATAAAGGAAGGAAATCGAGCCCGCGGGAAGCAGCGACGCGAGCAGGGTGTTGACGAACACCATCACCTGCACGGCGGCGAGACCGAAGACGGCCGGCAGCAGCAGACGAGCGATCCGGCTGAGCGCCGGATGCCGCAGCTCGCGCGACGGTCCGAGCAGCAGCCCCGTCGCGCTCAGATCGGGCAGCTGGATCAGCAGCTGACCGAACCCCCCGACCAGGACGCCGACGGCGAGTCCGAGAATGGGGGGATCGAACCACGTCCCCGCGAGCACGCCGGCGATCATGCCGACGTTCAGGACGGCGGGCCCGAGCGCGGCCGCGAAGAAGCGGCCTTCGGCGTTCAGGAGCCCCATCGCGAGCGCGGCGAGACCGACCAGCAGCAGATACGGAAACATCACGCGCGTCAGCAGCGTCGCGAGCGCGCTCTGGCCCGGATCGTCACCGAACCCCGGCGCGATGACGCGCACGATCCATGGCGCGGCCAGCACGCCCAGGATCGTCACGAGCCCCAGCACGAGCAGCGCCGCGGACACCACGGCGCGCACCATCCGCTTCAGCTCCTCGCGCGGATGGTTCACGGCGTAGTCGCTGATGACCGGGATGCCGGCCGTCGACAGCGCGCCTTCGGCCAGGAGACGGCGCAGGACGTTCGGGATCCGGAACGCGACGAAGAAGGCGTCCGTCGCCGGTCCGGCGCCGAACGCGAGCGCCACCGCCATGTCGCGGACGAAGCCGAGCACGCGGCTGGCGAGCGTCGCGGCGCCGATCGAGCCGAGCGCGCGCACCACCTGCCCTTCGATGCCGCCGCGCGGGCCGCTCACATTGCAACTCCGCGATCGATCAGGCATGATGCTCGGCGGCACCCAACACGATCCCCGCAACGAAGGAGCTCTCTGTGGCAAACACGAAGTCGGCACTCAAGCGGATGCGGCAAAGCGAGAACCGGCGGGTCCGCAACCGGGCCGTCCGCTCGCACGTCCGCACTGCGGTGAAATCGGCACGCACGGCGCTCGGCACGACGGGCACCGACGCGCGCCAGGCCGTGGTCGATGCGATTCGAACGCTCGACAAGGCCGTGACGAAGGGCGTGATTCACCGCAACACGGCGGCCCGCAAGAAGTCCGCGCTCGCTCGCAAGCTCGCGACTCCTCAACGCTGATCGCTCCCGAGGCCGCGCAGCAGCGTGGCCGCGGCCTCGGTCAGACGCTCTCCGCCCTCCGCCCCGTACAGTGTCGCGCACGTGACGTACACGGCACGCTCGTACTCCGCGCGCTCCACGAAGTATCCGAGGTAGTCGTTCGACAGGCCGGCGACGAAGCGATGCGGCCAGCGCCCCGCGCCCGCCGCCTTGATGCGCGCCCCCAGCGCGGACTGTAGCTCGCCCGGCACGGTCACCCACGCCACGTCGCCGAGCGCCACGGCGGTCAGCGACGCCTCCGACGGAAACGTCGAGCGGAGCGGCAGCGTCAGCGCCGCCGGAATCCATGTCCCGAGACAATGGCGCAACGACAGCGCCGCGGTGCCGACCGGCACGCGCGTCGTGCGCGTCAGGAGCGTGGACGCGCCACGCGGCTCGATGCGTCGCGCGAGGTCTTCGACCGCCCGCGCGAGCCTCGCGCCGATGTCGCGCATCGCCTCCCGGCCGTGCCGCCGCGGACTCACGTCGCCGACGGCGCCGTTCACGAACAACGCGGGCACGCCGAGCGCCGCCTCCACCGCGCGCGCGGCCACGCCGGTCACGTCGCCGGACAGCTTGAGGTTGCGCGCGCCGAGCGTCGTCGGGTGGATCGCGAAGTTCCAGATCACCGCGATCGGACGGCCGGCCGGCGTCGACACCTTCACGACCGTGAGCTCGCGGTCGATCGCGGCGGCGAGCCGTGGCCGCGTGACGTCCGGCACCTCGGCGGACGCCGCGCCGACGCGCGCCGGCAGGCGCCGGCCATCGGCCCGCTTCGCGGCCTCGACGAGCGCCGTCACGATCGCGCCGCGCACCGGCCGCGCCAGCCGGTCCACCGCGGCGAAGCCCATCGCCTCCGAGTCGACGAAGCCGCCGGGCCCGGAATGCGTGTGCGTGGCGGACACGATCACGGTCGCCGGTCCGAGCGCGCGCTCGATGGTCGTGGTGACGTCGGCGGTCAACGTCCGATCGATCGCGATGAGATCCGCGCTGATCCACACGAGCCGCCGGCCGTCCTGCTCGAGCACGAGCGCCCGCGCGAGGATGGGATCGTCGAGTCCTTCGTGCGACTTGAACCAGAACGCGTGCGGCCACCAGTCGAGGATGTCGGGCAGGAGCCGCCGCCGCGCAAAGCCGCCGTACCCGGCGAGCGGCGTCGTGGACGGAATCGAGATCTCGACGCTGGCCGCGCCGGCCGTCAGCTCCGGCTCGGCCGCGCCCGCGAGCGTGACGCACGCGACGAGCGCCAGCGAGGCGAGCGCCGTCAGCGTCGCTGCGCGACGGACGTTCCTGCTCCCTCGGACGCGAGCTCGACGACGAGCGCGGCCAGCTCCGCGTGCGGCTCCCCGCCCGACTTGAGACGGCGCTCGACGTCCCAGCAGCGGCGCAGCTTGCGCGCCAGCGTCTCGGCCGGCGTGGCCGCCGCCGCCTGCCGCCCGGCGATGACCCAGGACGGACGGCCGAGCGTGCGCGCGATCTGTTCGACCGACTGACCGCGCGCGAGCAGCTCCTTCACCCGCCACGTCAGTCGCACCTCACTTGTCAGCACGGTGTGCAGATACATGGGCTTCTCGGTCGCCAGCAGCCGGTCGAGCAGGCGCAGCGCGGCGCCGACCTCACCGCGCTCGATGGCCCGCGTGAGGTCGAACACACCGGCCATCCGATGCTCGCCGACGACCGCGGTGACCTCCTTCACGCCGATGGTCCGCGACGCCGACGCGCCGGCGAGCGCGGCCTTTCGCGTTTCGTTGAGGAGCGCCGCGGTGTCTTCCCCGACCCATTCGACGAGCAGCTTGGCGGCTTCGCCCGACACCTGCAGCCCTTCGGCGCTCGCCCGCTGGCGGAGCCAGTCGGCGAGCGCGCCTTCGCGTCGTACGGGCGGCGCGACGATCCCCGCGCGCGGCGCCGCGTCGAGCAGCCAGTGACGCTTGCGGTCGCGGCTCGCGTCGAGCGACTCGTCGGCGAGCAGCAGCAGACGCGTCGACGGGTTCGGATTCGCGAGGTAGTCCGTCATGACCGGCGACGGCTTGAGGTCCTGGACGTGGCGCACCGCGACGAGCCGCGCGGCGGTCATCAGCGGCAGCGTCATGGCGGAGCGCACGACGTCCGCGGCCGTCAGCTCGCGCGCATCGAGGACTTCGCGTCCGAGCGACAGGAGCGACGGATCGGGAAACAGGCCGGCGGTCGCGGCGCCGAGCGCGTCGTCGACGAACTGGGCGTCAGCGCCATGCACCAGCACGACGGGCGGCAGCCCACCGCGTCGAGCCGTCCCGAGGAACGCTGCGAAGTCCACGGCGCCGGCCGGACCTCCGGCGGCGGTCAGAACCGCTCGACGGCGAGCGTCACGATCGCGCGCGCGATGTCGACGGCCGCCAGACGGAGCGCGCTCTCCTCGCGCGAGATCGTGTCCGCGACGGCGCCGAGGACCTGGAAGTCCGCCCGCTCCTGCACGCCGCTCTGCTGGAAGAGCACTTCGTTCCGCTTCATGTCGCGGAACCGGAGGTTCAGCGTGACCGTCAGCCGGTACTGCCGGACGTTCGCGGCCGGGTCGAACGCGATCGAGTCGAGCGCGTATCCGGTGACCTCGCCGTCGAGGATCGCGTCGGCGTCCTCGGGCGACACGATCTTCAGCCGGCCGTTCGTCGAGAACGCTTCGACGATGGCGCGCGTCAGCAGCCCCTCGACCGCGGGCTCGGGCGTGCGGTTCACGAGGACGGGCACCGCGACCGTCTTGATGTGCGAGGGCAGCGTGCCGCGCAGGGAGTAGCCGCATCCGCCGGTGACCAAAAGGAAGAAAAGCGTCGCGGCACCGAGCAGGGTTGCAAGGGTCGACGCGCCCTCCATGAAGATCGGGGGGGTCGAGACGACCCCCCCGATTCCCCCCCGCCCGCGCGAACAACCGTGTCCCAATGCCCTCGCGACCTTCACCGGGTGCGGCGCACGCGCTCTCACGCCCGCGTGACGATGTTGACCAACCGGCGTGGGACGACGACGACCTTCTCCACCGCGCGCCCGCTCACCCACGGCTGCACCTTGTCGTCCGCGAGCGCCAGGCGCTCCACGTCCGCCTGCGGCGCATTGACCTCGATGGTCAGGCGGCTCCGCACCTTGCCGTCGACCTGCACGACCACGGTCACCTCGTCGCGTGTCATCGCCGCGGCGTCCGCCACGGGCCACGCGTGGCGGAAGAGGCTCTCGCGATGACCGAGCGTCTGCCAGAGCTCTTCGGTGATGTGCGGACAGATCGGCGCGAGGAGCTGCAGCACCGTCTCGGTCGCTTCGCGCAGCAGCGCGGCGCGCTCGGCGGACGCGACGCGATCGAGGGACGCCTGCTCGAAGGCGTACACCGCGTTCACGAGCTCCATGATCGCGGCGATCGCCGTGTTGAAGTGGAAGTCGCGCTCGATGTCGTCGGTCACGCGCTTGATGGTTTCGTGAATGACGCGCCGGAACGCGCGCCCCTCCGGACTGACTGCCGACAGGGGGGCCATTGGGGGGGTCGCCGAGACCCCCCCAATCTCAATGGAGGGCGGGTGATGACTTCCAACCCTGCTTTGAGTGCGGAGCTCTTCGAGATGCCCCACGACGAACCGCCACACACGATTCAGGAAGCGTGCGCCGCCTTCGACGCCGTGGTCGTTCCAGTCGAGGTCTTTTTCCGGCGGCGCGGCGAAGAGCGAAAAGAGCCGCGCGGTGTCGGCGCCGAACGTGCGGATGAGGTCGTCGGGGTCGACGACGTTCCCCTTCGACTTCGACATCTTCGCCCCGTCCTTGATGACCATGCCCTGCGACAGCAGCGCGTTGAACGGCTCGTCGACCTTCACGAGGCCGAGGTCGCGCAGCACCTTCGTGTAGAAGCGCGCGTAGAGCAGATGCAGCACGGCGTGCTCGATGCCGCCGATGTACTGATCGACCGGCATCCAGTATTCCGCGGCCGCGCGCTCGAACATCCCCCCCGCGTAGGTCGGCGAGCAGTACCGGAGGAAGTACCACGACGACTCGACGAACGTGTCCATCGTGTCGGTCTCGCGCCGCGCGCGGCCGCCGCATTTCGGACACGTCGTGTTCACGAAGTTCGCGGCCGCCGCGAGCGGCGAGCCGCCCTTCCCCGAGAGCTGCACGTCGCGCGGCAGGATGACCGGCAGGTTCTCTTCCTTCTCCGGCACCATCCCGCACGCATCGCAGTACACGACGGGAATCGGCGCACCCCAGTAGCGCTGGCGGCTGATGCCCCAGTCGCGGAGACGGTAGTTGACCTTCGCCGTCCCGAGTCGCTGCGCGACGAGCCAGTCGATGGCCTGGCGCTTGGCGTCGGCCGTCGTCAGACCGTCGAGGAAGCCGGAATTGATCTTCACGCCGTCGCCGGTATACGCCTCGCCGGTCCAGTCCGGCGGGCGCTTCACGGTCTCGATGATCGGCAGCCCGTGCTTCTTCGCGAAGTCCCAGTCGCGCTGGTCTTCACCGGGGACGGCCATGATCGCGCCGGTGCCGTACGTCATGAGGACGTAGTCGGCGATGAAGAGCGGGATCTCCGCGCGATTGAAGGGGTTGACGACGGTCGCGGACAGCCGGAGACCGCGCTTCTCGCGGTCCTCGGCGAGCCGCTCCTGCTCCGATTCCTTCGCGACCTCGGCGCGAAACGCGGCGACGCGCTCGCGCTCCGCGGCGTCGGTCACGAGCGAATCGACGAGCGGATGCTCCGGCGCGAGCACCGCGTACGTCATGCCGAACGCGGTGTCGGGCCGCGTCGTGAACACGCGGATCGCGAGCCCGGGCCGGTCCGTGCCGTCCGCGGAACGCCCGGCGACGGGCAGATCGAACTCCGCGCCGTCGCTGCGGCCGATCCAGTTCTTCTGCATGATCATGACGCGCTCGGGCCAGCCGGTGAGCCGGTCACACCACGCGAGCAGCTCGTCGGCATACGCGGTGATCTTGAAGTACCAGCCATCGATGTCGCGCTTCGTGACCTCGCTGTCGCAGCGCCAGCAGCGACCGCCCTCGACCTGCTCGTTCGCGAGCACCGTCTGGCAGGACGGGCACCAGTTCACCGTCGACCGCTTGCGGTACGCGAGCCCGCGCTCGAGCATGCGGATGAAGATGAGCTGCTCCCACTTGTAGTAGGACGGATCGCACGTCGTGACCTCGCGGTCCCAGTCGTACGAGATGCCCATCTTGCGGAGCTGCGCGCGCATGTTGTCGATGTTCTCGTACGTCCAGATCGCCGGATGCACGCCGTGCTCGATGGCCGCGTTCTCGGCGGGCATGCCGAACGCGTCCCAGCCCATCGGGTGGAGCACGTTGAAGCCGCGCATCCACTTGTAGCGGGCGAGGAGATCGCCGATCGCGTAGACCCGGACGTGGCCCATGTGGATGCGGCCGGACGGGTACGGGAACATCTCCAGGCAGTAGAACTTCGGACGGCTCGGATCCTCGGTCACGCGAAACTGCTTCGTGTCCTCCCAGATCCGCTGCCACTTGGCTTCGATCTCGCGAAACGGGTAGCGGTCGGTCGACATATTCGTGAATTATCGACCCGATTCCCGCATCGAGGCAAGAAAACGGCCCCGACTCGCGCCACGAACAGGCGCGGCGGCGGGGCCGTCGTCGAACGGCGCGCTACTTCTTGTGCTTCAGCTCGAGCCCGGCGACCTTGGCAGCTTCGTCGGCCTTCTTCACCGAGTCCGCGTGCTTGCCGTCCTTGTGGAGCTTCTCGGCCTCCGCGGTGAGCTTCTTCACCTCGGCAGCCTTCTTGGGGTCGCTGACCTTCGCGTCGTTCAGCTGCTTGATGAGCAGCGGACACTCCGCGGCGACGGCGACACCCGCGACGGCGATGACCGTGACCAGTGCGACGAGTGACAGGAACTTCTTCATGGATTCACGCCCCTTTCGAGCCAAGCCAGCGCTCAAGGCTCTAAACCGGCGGCGGGCGTCCCCGGTTCCACGGCCGAGCGAGCCGCATCGGCCGGGCTGCCGGCCCCACCGGCCGGTGAATGGAAGTGATCATAGATGCGCTGGGCGAGCTTCGGCGTCACTTTTGGCACGGCGGCGAGCTCCGCGACCGTCGCTTCCCGCACCCGTCGCGCTGACCCGAGCGTCTTGAGCAGCTCCGTCCGGATCGTCGGTCCGATCCCCGGAATGGTGTCGAGCACCGACTGGATGGTGCGCTTCGCGCGGAGCTTCTTGTGGTACGTGATCGCGAAGCGGTGGGCTTCGTCGCGGATCTTCTGGAGCGTGTGGAGCGCCGGCGCCGTCGGGTCGAGCACGAGCGGATCGAGCGCGTCGGCGCGGAAGACTTCCTCGCGCTGCTTCGCGAGCGCGATCACCGGCAGCCAGTCGAGGCCGAGATCCGCGAGCGCGTTCACCCCGGCGTTCAGCTGCCCGCGCCCGCCGTCGATGAGCACCACGTCCGGCAGCACCGAGCCTTCCTCGAGCGCACGACCAAACCGCCGGCGCAGCACCTCGCCGAGCGCGGCGAAGTCGTCGCTGCCCTCGACCGTCTTGATGCGGAACCGCTTGTAGTCGTCCTTCTTCATCTCGCCGTTCTCCCAGACGACGAGCGAGCCCACCTGCTCGCCGCCCTGGATGTGCGAGATGTCGTAGCCTTCGATGCGGTTCGGCGGCGCGGTCAGATCGAGCGCCGCGCGGAGGTCTTCCTGCACGAGCTGCTGGCGATCGTCGCGCGCCAGCAGCCGGTTCTGCAGCGCGATCGCCGCGTTCGCCTCCGCCATGGCCACGAACTCGCGACGCGAGCCGCGCTGCGGCGCCGAGATGGTCACGCGCCGCCCGCCCAGGCCGGTGAGCCATTCCGTCGTGAGCTCGGCTTCGGGCACGTCCTCGGACAACAGGATTTCCGGCGCCGGCTTCGCATTGCGCGAATAGAACTGGCGCAGAAACGCGGAGAGGATCTCGCCGTCGGTCCAGCCCGCGACCTTGTCGAGAAAGAACGCCTCCTGGCCGACGAGCCGCCCCTTCCGGACGAAGAAGAGCTCGACGCACGCTTCGCTGCCCTGCCGGACGACGCCGATGACGTCCTGGTCGACCTCCTCGGTGGAGATCATCTTCTGGCGCTCGCGCACCTTCTTGAGCGACTGGATCTGGTCGCGCAGCACCGCGGCGCGCTCGAACTTCGTCTCCTCCGCCGCCTCTTCCATCTGCCGCGTGAGCGTCAGCAGGAGATCGTCGTCCTTGCCTTCGAGGAACCGCTGCACCGAGCGGACGGTCGTCCAGTAACTCTCGCGCGTCTCCCATCCCGTGCACGGCGCGTTGCAGCGGCCGATCGAGTACTGGATGCACGGCCGCTCGAGCCGGCCGTCGATCGTGATCGCGCAGGTGCGCAGCGGGAAGAGCTGCCGCGTGAGACGGAGCGTCTCGCGCATCGCCGTCGCGGGATAGAACGGCCCGTAGTACGTGCCGCCGTCGTCTCGCACCCGGCGCGCGACGATGAGTCGCGGGAAGTCCTCGTCGGTCGTGAGCTTGAGGAAGGGATAGTGCTTGTCGTCGCGGAGGATGATGTTGTAGCGCGGCCGGTGCTTCCGGACCAGGTTCGCTTCGAGCATCAGCGCCTCGAGCTCGTTGTCGGTCACGATGTACTCGAGGTCGCGGATCTGCTTCACCAGCGCGTCGGTCTTGGGCTCGTGCGGGCGGGATTCCTGGAAGTACGACCGGACGCGCGACCGCAGCGACGCGGCTTTCCCGACATACACCACCTGCGCCTTGGCGTCCTTCATCAGGTAGACGCCGGGCCGGTCGGGCAGGCGCGCGAGCGTGTCCTCCAGGCTCATGTGAGCGCGCGCTTCTTGAGCGACTTCACCTGGTCGCGCAGCTCGGCCGCCTGCTCGAAGTCGAGCCGCCGCGCCGCTTCCTTCATCTTCTTCTCGAGCTCGCCGATCCGGCGCTCGAGGGCCTGCGGCGAGTCGAACGTCTCGACCGGAGTCTCGTCGACGTCCACCGTGTAGTAGTCGCGCTCGTACACCGTCTGCAGCAGCTCGCGGATCGACGAGCGGATCGACTCCGGCGTGATGCCGTGCTCGGCGTTGTACGCGCCCTGCAGCGTCCGCCGGCGTTCGGTCTCGGCCAGGGCGGCCGCCATGGACTGCGTGATGCGATCGGCGTACATGATGACTTCACCGTTCACGTTCCGCGCGGCGCGTCCGGACGTCTGGATCAGCGACGTCTCGGAGCGGAGGTATCCCTCCTTGTCGGCGTCGAGGATCGCGACGAGCGAGACCTCCGGCAGGTCGAGCCCCTCCCGCAGCAGGTTGATCCCGATGAGGCCGTCGAACTTGCCGAGCCGCAGGTCGCGGATGACGGCGACCCGATCGAGCGTGTCGATGTCCGAGTGCAGGTACCGCACGCGCAGCCCCGCCTGCTGGTAGTACTCCGTCAGGTCTTCGGCCATCCGCTTCGTCAGCGTCGTGACCAGCACGCGCTCGTCGCGCTCCGCGCGTGTCCGGACCTCGTGGAGCAGATCGTCCACCTGGTCGCCGGCGGGCCGGACGGTGATCTGCGGATCCATGAGGCCCGTCGGGCGGATGATCTGTTCAGCGACCGCGTCCCCGGCGAGCTCCACTTCGTAGGCGCTCGGCGTCGCCGAGACGTAGACGATCTGGCCGGTCAACCGCTTGAACTCCTCGAACGTGAGCGGCCGGTTGTCGAAGGCGCTCGGCAGCCGAAAGCCGTACTCGACCAGCGCTTCCTTGCGGGACCGGTCGCCGTAATACATGCCGCGGACCTGCGGCACCGCGACGTGGCTCTCGTCGATGATCACGAGCGCGTCCTTCGGCAGGTAGTCGATCAGCGTCGGCGGCGGCTCGCCGGGCCGGCGGCCCGTGAGATGCCGCGAGTAGTTCTCGATGCCGTGGCAGTAGCCGAGCTCGCGCAGCATCTCGAGATCGAACAGCGTGCGCTGCTCGAGCCGCTGCGCCTCGAGCAGCCGGTTGCGCTGCCGGAGGAACGCGAGCCGCTCGCCGAGCTCCTCCTTGATCGTCTCGGTCGCGCGCGCGGCCTGCGCGGCCTCGGTGACGTAGTGGCTCGCGGGATAGATGTGCACGCCGTCGAAGCGCTCGAGCACCGCGCCCTTCAGCGGATCGATCTTCGCGATCGACTCGACCTCGTCGCCGAAGAGCTCGAGGCGGATCGCGTGGTGCTCCTCGTTCGCGGGAAACACTTCCACGATGTCGCCGCGCACGCGGAACGTGCCGCGGTGGAAGTCGTAGTCGTTCCGCTCGTACTGCACGGCCACGAGCCGCCGGATGATCTCGTCGCGGTCGATCCGCTCGCCCGCGCGCAGTGACAGATGCAGCCCCTCGTACGTCTCCGGCGCACCGATGCCGTAGATGCACGACACCGAGGCGACCACGATGACGTCGCGTCGCTCGAGCAGCGACCGCGTCGCGGAATGGCGCATGCGGTCGATCTCGTCGTTCACGAGCGCGTCCTTCTCGATGTACGTGTCCGACTGGGGGATGTACGCCTCGGGCTGGTAGTAGTCGTAGTACGAGACGAAGTACTCGACCGCGTTGCCCGGGAAGAACGCCTTGAACTCGCTGAAGAGCTGCGCGGCCAGCGTCTTGTTCGGCGAGATCACCAGCGTCGGCCGCGCGGCGTGCGCAATGAGGTTCGCGACGGTGTACGTCTTGCCGGACCCGGTCACGCCGCGCAGCACGACGTGCGGCCGCCCGCCGCTCACGAAGCGGATCAGGTCGGCGATCGCCTGGGGCTGGTCGCCCCGCGGCTCGTAGTCCGACGTCAGATGGAACATGGCGAAGCTTCAGTGTAATCGATTGTACTGGGGGCCCCGACATGGCCCCCAGACCCCCCAACGCTCGGACACGCCCCGGGGAACCCGGGGCGCGCCTCGACTCCGGCTAGGTCGGCAGCGGAATCGCGACGAGGTACTTCCGCCACGAGTCCAGCAGCGAGGTCGCATGCGGATGGCGCAGCATGTGCGTCGAGAACAGGAACTTCGGATGGACCGGCTCGCGCAGCAGGTGCATCCCGACCTCGTGCGGCAGCCGGTTGCCCTTCTTCAGATTGCAGCGCAGGCATGCCGCGACGACGTTCGTCCACGACGTGTCACCGCCGCGCGAACGCGGCACGACGTGATCGACGGTCAGCCGCTCGCCCTTGCGCTGGCAGTACTGGCACGCGTAGCCGTCGCGCCGGAGGATGTTCTTCTTGTTGAACGCCACGCGGTCGAGGAACGGCTTGCGGATGTAGATGGCGAGCCGGATCACCGCGGGCAGCGCGAAGACGATCGACGGCGAACGGATGACGCGCGGCGAGGCTTCGACGGGTTCGGCCTTGCCGCTGAGAAGGAGCGTGACGGCGCGGCGGGCGTTGGTGAAGTGCAGCGGTTCGAACGAGTAGTTGAGGACGAGTACTGCTACCTCATCCATCAGCCGTTACCTGCGTTTCACCCGCCGTCTGGATGGCATCGAATCAAAGAATACCTCATCTCGCCGCGCCGGCGTAGAGGGTCCCCGGCCCGTCGCGACGGGCTACCGCGCCAGTCGGTCGAGCGCATCGGCCATCATGCCTTCGCGCAGCGCGGCATCGCTGACGATCAGGCCCTCGACGCCGAATCGGGCCATCGTCGCGACGACGATCGCGATGCCCGGGACGACGAGGTCGGCCCGGCCGCGCTCGAGGCACGGCAGGGTCGCGCGCTCGTCGACGGTCATCGCCGACAGGCGGCGCCGTTGCGCCTCGATCGCGGCACGCGTGAGGCGATGCCCCTGGACGCGGTCCGGGTCGTACGCCGCGAGCCCGAGATCGAGCGCCGCGAGCGCCGTCACGGTTCCGGCCGTCCCGACCAGATGGTCGATGGACGTGGCGCCGAGCGCCGGCGGCAGCTCCCGATCGAGCTGCGCGCGGATCTCCGTCTCCATCGCGGCGTACCGCGTCGCATCGACCGCCTGCGGAAACGGGAACCGCTCGGTGAGCGGGACGACGCCGAGTCGCAGGCTCACGCTCGCGACCACCCGACCGTCCCGCGCCAGCGTGTATTCCGTGCTGCCGCCGCCGATGTCGAAGAGCATCAGCGTGCCGCCGGGAGACCGAAGCGCATCGAGCACCCCGCGAACGGTCAGACGCGCTTCGTCCTCGCCGCTCACGATGTCGACAGGCACTCCGGTCCGCGCCTCGAGCGCACGCGCGAAGTCGTGGCCGTTCGCGGCGTCACGCATCGCGCTCGTCGCCACGATGCGGATCGCGCTCGCGCCGAGCGCGCGGGCGCGATCGACGAACGCGGCAACGGCGGCGGCTGTCCGCGCCATCGGCTGCTCCCGCAGAGCGCCCGCCGGCCAGAGCCCTTCCCCGAGCCGGGTGACCTGCTGCTCGCGATGGATGGGCCGCCACGCGTGCGCGCCGTCGGTTTCGCCGACGAGCAGATGCACCGTGTTGGTGCCGAGATCGATGGTCGCGAGCCGCATGAAACACGAACGCCCCGCCGGGCGCCCGGCGGGGCGTTCTTCGCCTTCGGGTCGCGTTACTTCTTCGCGCCCTGGAGGGTGCGGATGTAATTCACGATCTGCCAGCGCTCCTTCTCCGGGAGGTGCTTCCACGGAGGCATGGGACCGCGGCCGTTCGTGATCTTCCAGAAGAGCTCGCCGTCGCTCTCCTTCTTCACCTTGTCCGACGTCCAGTTCGCGGGCTTCGGCGTGAGCGCGGCCGCGGCCGGGCCGTCGCCCTTGCCCTGCGGCCCGTGGCACGCCGCGCAGTTCGTCCCCACCGACTTCTTGCCGGCGTCGGTGCCCTTTTCCGGGTTCTTCATGTTCTTCGCGTCGGCCGGCGCCTTCCACTCGCCCTGCGCCCACCCCGTCGCGCTCGACGTAGCGATGAACGCCACGGCCGCGGCCACCGCTACTCCTGCCTTGACACTCCGCATGCAGTCCTCCCCGACCTCGTTGAGATATTGGGTTCGCGCCCACCGCACGAGAACGGACCGATTACACCCATTTGGACGTACGCGGTCAAGCCGGCTATTCACTTGGGGGCCCCGAAATGGCCCCCAAACCCCGTGACGCGCCTCGACCCCGGATCAGCGGCCCGCGACCGCGAGCATTTCGTCCACGCGCGTGAGCTTCACGCGCGGCCGGCCGCCGGCCCGGCCCTTCGCGACCTCCGTCTCGTTCACCTTCAGCCAGTCCGCGTACGAGAACCACTGCGGCTGCCGCTCGCGCACGAGCCGCTCGGCCGCGTCCGCGGCCGGCTCCGCCGGAGTCAGCAGGCGGCCGGCCGCCGTGTCCTCCAGCATGCACTGCACGGTTTCGGCCGCGTCAGGCTTGTTCGTACCGATAACTCCCGTCGGGCCCCGTTTGATCCATCCCGCGGTGAATTCTCCGACGAGCGGCTGCTTGGTGTCCGGATCGAGCACGCGGCCCTTCTCGTTCAGGATGACGGCCCACGACTCGTTGAACGGCACGCCGGGCAGCGGCACGCCGCGATAACCGACCGATCTGAACACGAGGCCGACCGGCAACACTTCGTGCTCGCCCGTCGGCTTGGCTTGCAGCGTGCCGGTCGTGGTGGGCACGAGCGTATTGCGCACGAGCTCGAGCCCCGTCACGCGGCCGGCGTCGTCCCCGACCACCTCGGCCGGCGACACGAGGAAGCGCAGCACGAGCGCGCGCGATCGTTCGGTGCGCGCGCGATCGGCGTAGGTCCGGATGATCTCGACCTTCTTCATCGTCGCGCGATCGTTCGTGCGCTCGAGCGACGCGCGGCTCGCG
This sequence comes from Candidatus Rokuibacteriota bacterium, assembly GCA_016184365.1. Lineage (GTDB taxonomy): Bacteria > Methylomirabilota > Methylomirabilia > Rokubacteriales > CSP1-6 > AR8. Next base: position 4,270 of record JACPCW010000128.1, on the reverse strand, counting down.
TCGTCCAGCGCGGCTTCCGCCGCCGGCACCGTGATGTCGGTGTCGGCGAGCTCGCCGAGCTCCTTGATCTCCGGATTCGTGAACGCCGCCTGGGCGGGTCCGCGGCGGCCCAGGAGATAGACCTCCTTGATGCGGCTGCGCCGGAGCGCCTCGAGCGCGTGATCGGCGATGTCCGTCTGCGCGAGCTCGTCGGGCGTGCGGCACAGGATGCGCGCGACGTCGACCGCGACGTTGCCGACGCCCACGACGGCCGCGCGCTCGACCGAGAGGTCGAACGTGAGATCGCGGTAATCGGGATGGCCGTTGTACCAGGCCACGAACTCCGTGGCCGGATGGCTGCCGCTCAGGTCTTCGCCCGGCACGCCCATCCGCCGATCGGTCTGCGCGCCGGTGCAGTAGACGACCTGATGGTAGTGACGGCGCAGGTCGTCGACCGTCACGTGCTTGCCGAGCTCGACGTTACCGAAGAAGCGGAACCGCGGATGCGCCGCGACCTTGTCGAACGCCGCCGTGACCGCCTTGATCTTCTGGTGGTCCGGCGCGACGCCGCCGCGCACGAGCCCGAAGGGCGTGGGCAGCCGGTCGTAGAGATCGATCTCGACCGTCGTCGCGCTGCGCAGCAGATGATCCGCGGCATAGAACCCGGTCGGCCCGGCGCCGATGATCGCGACGCGCAGCGGCCGGTCAGCCGTGCCGACGGCGGCCATCAGTGCTTGATCACCTTCCCGCGCCCCTCCTCGATGAGCTGCGTCTCGAGCGTCTCCACCTCGCCCTGATACTCGTCCCGCTGCGCCTTGACGATGTCGCCGATCGAGATCACGCCGACGAGCCGCTCGCCGTCGAGGATCGGCAGGTGACGGATGCGCTTTTCCGTCATCGTCACCGCCGCCGACGCGAGGTCGTCCTGCGGCACGCCGGAAATGACCGGCTTCGACATGAGCTCGGACACCTTCATCGTGAACGCCTGCTCGTCGCGGACGAGGCGCCGCACGATGTCGCGCTCGGACAGGATGCCGACCGGCGGGCCGGCGCTCGCCATGACGACGAGCGCGCCGACGTTGCGCTCCGCCAGGATGGCGAGCGCCTCGCGGATCGTCTGATCGGGACGGACGGTGAACACGTGTCCGCCTTTCTTGGCCAGGATGGTCGCGATCGTCATGTCGGCGGTCTCCTTGCGGGGGGAAGCTCTTTCGATCTTACTCACCGCCGGCAAGGCGCGGAATAGAACAATCAGCTCACGGCGCGCATACGGCGCGCCGCGAGCCAGCACAGCACCGCGAGCGCGCCGTACGCGCCGGCGAGACGCAGCGGCAGCGCGTTCGGTGGCGACCACGGCCAGAACACCGCGCCGTTCGCGAGCGGCGAATGGATCACCCCGAAGAGCACGACGCCGCTCGCGATGGCGAAGACCACGCCGGCCACGGCGAATCGCCGCTCGATGATCGCCGTGAGCGCGGAGCCCCAGAGCACGGCGGAGAGGATGAAGCCGTTGCCGAGCATGGTGAGCGTCTGCCACGTCGCGCGGGCGTCACCGGTGAGGTCGCTCGCCGACTTGCCGACGCCGGCGAGCAGGCTGCCGCCCTGGAGCACGACGACGGCCGCGGCGACCGGCACGAACGTCAGCGCGACGGCGGCGCCGTGGCGCGCCGGCGTCGCGAGGAACGCCTGCGCCGTGATCTCGAGGCCGATGAAGATGAGGATCGGCGCGACCGCCGCTTCCGGCAGCACCGCGACCAGCACCGCGAGCGCGCCGACCGCCGCGCCGGCGCCGATCACCACGCCGGTCGCGAGCGTGTATCCGGCGCGCGCGCCCATCGCCTTGTACGCCGGGTGCCCGATGTAGGGCGTGTTCTGGATCACGCCGCCGCAGCCGCCGGCCAGGATCGTCGCGAGCGCTTCCGTCATCAGGATGTCGCGCGTCGGGTACGCGTCGCCGGCCGCGGCCGCGCTCTCGGTGTTGTCGATGCCGCCCACGACCGTGACGAGCGCGAACGGCAGCGCGACCGACAGATACGGCAGCGCGTCGTCGAGCGCGTCGAGCCAGACGAGCGTGGGCCACGGCAGCGCGAGCTGCAGGCGCACGTCGAGCGCGTGTCCGGCGTCGGCGCCGAGCCACGCGCGCCCCCAGTAGAGCGCGGCGCCGGCGACCACCGCGGCGAAGGCGCCCGGCACGCCGAACGGCATGCGCACGCGGCCGAACAGCGCGAGGAACAGCACGACGAGCGCGACCATGCCGACGAGCGGATCGCCGAAGACCTTCAGCGACGGCAGGAACGCGATCAATAGAATAGCCACGCCGCCGATCGATCCGAGCAGCGCCGCGCGCGGCACGACGCGGCGGGTGAAGTCGCCCGCGAACGCGAGCGCCGTCTTCACGATCCCGATCGCGATCGTGACGACCATGCCCACCTTCCACGCGAGCCCGGGATCGCCGGTCGCGACCATCACCGGCCCGAGCACGCCGAAGACCATCGCGAACAGCGTCGGCGTGTCGATGCCGAACGGCATCGCGGTGACGTCCTCGCGCCCGGTCGTGCGCATCAGCCGCACCGCGAGCCGCGTGTACGCCAGGTTGCCGGCGAGCGCGCCGAGCGCGGTGCCGGGCACCATCCGATAGAGGACGAGCTCCGCGGGGAACTTGAAGACGCCGATCAGCAGCCCGCCGAGGATGACGAGGTTGGTGGTGTTGTCGAGGGCGAGACCGAGGAACCCGTTGAGGTCCCCGGGACGGATCCAGGCGGGAGCGCTGCGCCCCGGGCCTATCTCGCGCCCGCCGCCGCGACGCCCTCGAGCTCGATCCGCGCGCGCTCCTTGGTCCGCTCGGCGAGCGCGGTGCACCATGCGAGGCCGCCGCGATTCGCCGCGACCTCCGCGAAGTCGAACTCGCTCACCGGACCGAGCCGGTCACCGATGCGGAACCGCGCGCCGTACGACTTGCCTTCGCGCCCGTCACCGGCTTCGACGAGAATCTCGATGCGCGGATCGACGCGCTTGGCGTGCGACGTCAGGAAATTCCAGAGCCACCGCGTAATCTCGTCGTAACTGCCGCCGGAAAACGTCATCGCGGCCGGAGTGTAGCACTCAGCGGTAAAGCGTCCACTTCCGTCGACCAATACAACGGGGGGTTGGGGGGGAGCGTCTCGCTCCCCCCCAATTCAATCAGCATTCGTAAGGTTCGGCTTCTGGCTGAAGCACCCATGGGTTCCTCGGACGGTTCCGGGTGCTGCATCTCCCCAGGCCGTGGCGGTACGCGGCCCCGCCCTCCGCGCTCGACGGCATCGAGCGTTCGCGGGGATCTTCGACACCGGGGCGGCCGCCGGACGTGTGCGTCGACGGTGAACTGCTTGGCGGAGGCTCAGCTACCGGGCAGCCGCGGCAAGCGCCCGGACGGCGCGTTCTCGGCTGAAGCGCTCGGTCAGCGCCTTCTCAGGCTCGATGACGAGCGCCGCATCGAGCTGCTTGAGGATGTTCTGGAGGGTCTGCAGCGAGAGCTCCGAACGACCCGCGAGGATCCGGCTCAGGTGCCCCGGATCCGTTCCGGTCGCCTTGCAGAAGCGGTAACGGGACCCATAACGCTCGTCGATCAAGTCCGCGAGGTAGTCCCGGTAGTCGGGGGCTGCGACCTTGCCCTGGGCGATGCCGAGACGCGCCTCGAGGTCTTGACAGATTCGGTAGGTCACCGACTCCGCCGAGAGCCCGCGCCGCTGGAGCTCCTTCGGCCACCAGGCGGCGAACGCCGACCACGCCGGTTCCTTCTCGTATTTGGTCTGAACCGCTGCGAGGAACTCGCGCTCCTTGGCGTCGAGCCGCTCGAGGTCCAGCGCTCGGCCGGTGATCGTCTGAAACAGACGCCTCTTCATGCTCGCCTCGCGTCCAGGGCGGACGCCCTGGCGCCCTCTCGCTGACCGGCTACCCTTCAAGGAAGCCGTCCTCCGGCCTCACTTCCAGAAACTCGACGTACCCTCCCACCTCGAGATACATGACCCGCTGGTCGAAGGAGTTACCCGCCCGGCGGAGAAGGGCGCGAAGCTCATCCACCCGGGATGCGGGCACCGCCACCGTGTATTTTCGGCTCAAGTCCTCGACCGGCTCCTTGCCCTCTTCAGGGCGCCACGCCCCTGGCACCGCCTCCGGGCTGCGATAGTAGAGAACGGGCTCAGGACCGCTCAGGGCGCCGAAGGTGCGGAGCAATGCGTCCTGCAGCAGGCGCCACAGCACGGGAGGATGGGGCCTCCGGTCCGAATCGCGCACCACCGGGATCAGAAAGGTG
>JACPCW010000127.1 GCA_016184365.1 Candidatus Rokuibacteriota bacterium | reverse complement strand
CCTGATTCCCGCGATCGACGCCTTCCGTCCCGACGGGTACACCGGCGAGGAGTGGAAGCTCGTCAACGAGACGCGGAAGATCCTCGAGGCGCCCGACCTGGCCGTCATGCCGACCACCGTGCGCGTGCCGGTCTTCACGTGCCACTCGATCGCGGTGACGGCCGAGACGACGCGGAAGATCGCGGCGGCCGAGGCGCGGACCCTCTTCGAGCGGTTCCCCGGACTCCGGCTCTTCGACGATCCCGCCGCGGGACGGTACCCGATGCCGGTCCTGGTCGAAGGCCAGGACGACTGCTTCGTCGGTCGCGTGCGCGAGGACCTCTCGCACCCGCGGGGACTGTCGTTCTGGGTGGTGGGCGATCAGCTGCGCAAGGGAGCGGCGACGAACGCCGTGCAGATCGCCGAACTGGTCATCAGCAAGGGGGCCTAGCCCCGGCCTAGCCCCAATGCCGGTTAGTTAACCGGATCCGTTAACGCTGACAGGGCTTTAGACTCCCCAGTGACTTGCATCTCAAGAGATGCAAGTCACTCTCCGACCGGTCCCCGCTGCTGGGGGCGGTTCGCCGCCACGCAAATGTTGACAAGCCCCCGGACGCGCTGGAGTAGCTTGCATCGTTAGAAATGCAAGGGACCAAGCGACTTCTCGCCCGCCGCCAGCGGGTCCAGGACCGGCTCCCGCCGTTCGGAGAAATGTTGCGGGGGAGCGTGTTCACGCGCCACATGCAGTGTGGGACACCCAGCTGTCACTGTGCCCGCGGCCGCCCGCACCACGCCACCTACCTCGGCGTGAGTTTTGCCGGGGGCCGCACCGTCCAGGTCTCGTTGCCGCCCGCGCTGGTCGCCACCGCCCGCCGCTGGGTGGCCAACTATCAGGCCTGGTGGCGGGCGATTGAAACCGTCTCGGAGATCAATCGCGAACTGCTGCGTCGGCGCCGGGTCGCCCTCGGCGAGTCCGCGCGGACCTCCGCCCGCCGACCTCCGCGCCGGCGTCGCCGCTCGGCCTCGTGAACCACCGCTGTGCACGCGACAGACAGGGGGACGGGGATGGCTCTGGCCGAGGCATTGCTCGAGGTCGGAACCGGGCGGGCGGAAGCGAGCTTCGCCCTCTTCGCGCAGACCCTCGATCCGCAGTGGATCGACGCGGCGCTGCAGGCCACCGGCGCCGCCAGCGTGCGGCGCCGCAAGCTGCCGGCCGAGTACGTCGTGTGGCTCGTGATCGGCATGGGGTTGCTCCGGGATCGCTCCATCGAGGAAGTGGTCCGCCACCTCGATCTGGTCCTGCCCGACGTCGCGCCCCCGGCCCGCCGCCCCACCGTCACCGGCGGCGCCATCGTGCAGGCCCGGGACCGCCTTGGTGACCACCCTCTCGCGACGCTGTTCGCCACGACGGCGGCCCAGTGGGCCACCGCCTCGGCCAACGCGCACCGCTGGCGCGGCCTCGCCGTCTACGGCGTGGATGGCTCTCACCTCCGCATCCCGGACACCCCTGACAACGACCAGACCTTCGGACGCCCCCAGAGCGGGCGCGGCCGGGCCGGGTATCCGCAGGTGCGCATCGTGGCGCTCATGGTCCTGCGCAGCCACGTGCTGGCCGGCCTCGCGGTCGGGGCCTGGGCCGAGGGGGAGGTGACGCTGGCCGCATCCCTCTGGCCCCAACTCCCCGAGGCGTCGCTCACGATCGTCGATCGCGGCTTCCTGTCCTATCTGCTGTTCCACCAACTCCAGTCCGCGGGACCGAATCGGCACTGGCTCACCCGCGCCAAGAAGAATCTCCAGTGGCGCGTCCGCCAACGCCTGGGTCCCCACGATCTCCTCGTCGACCTTCCCATCCCGCGCAATCTCCGCCGCGTGCACCCCGAACTACCCGAGACGCTCACCGCCCGCGCGATTCGCTACCACCGCAAAGGCTTCCGCCCGCAAACGCTGCTCACCTCGCTGCTCGACCCTGTGACGTATCCTGCCGCGGAGATCATCGCGCTCTATCACGAGCGCTGGGAACTCGAGATCGGCTTTGACGAGGTAAAAACCCACACCCTCGAGCGTGAGGAGGCGCTCCGCAGTCGCGCGCCCGAGCGCATCCGCCAGGAGATCTGGGGCCTCGCGATCGGCTATAACCTCGTCCGTCTCGAGATGGCGCGCGTGGCGACACGGGCCGACGTCGCGCCGCAACGGATCAGCTACCGGCACACCCTGATGCTCATCCGCAACTTCTGGCTCACCGCCTGGCTCGCCCCACCGGGAGTTCTGCCTCGCCGGCTCGAGGCGCTGCACGACGAACTTGCCCTGCTCCTCTTACCGCCGCGTCGGTCGCAGCGACGCTTCCCACGCGCGGTGAAGATCAAGATGAGTAACTACCCGCTCAAGCGATCGCGGCGCAGCAGACGCCGTGTTAAGTAAACGGCATTGGGGCTAGCGCGCCGGCTTCGAGCGCGGCGACGCCGCGCGACGCCGGCCGACGGAGACCGTGCGCCCGGGGACGCGCCCGGCGCAATGCCGGCAGAAGTACTTGAGCTCCACCGGATGCCCGCACTCGGAGTGGACGAGCGAGACGCGCCGGTAGAGGTGGCGCGCGCCCCAGTCCGCGAGCGCGCCGATCACGACGCCGAGCTCCTGCCCCTTCGCCGTCAGCGTGTACTCCGCGCGCGGCGGGTGGTCGGAGTAGAACCGCCGCGCCACGAGGTCGTCCTCCTCCATCCGCTTGAGGCGATCCGACAGGATGTTCGGCGGAATCCCGGCCAGCGACGCCTGGAGGTCCTGGAACCGCCGCGCGCCACGGAGCAGGTCGCGGACGAGCAGCAGCGTCCAGCGGTCGCCGATCACCTCCAGCGACTTCGCGACCGGACACCGCTGGCCATACGCCTTCGGCATGGGGCCAGTATACGGTCCCGCCGCGGGCCCTTGCACAGATTCCGAAGTCACTATAGATTACGAAGTGACATGGCCACGGCCGCCCGGCTCGCCCCCCGGACCCGGCGCATCCTCGGCGCGCCGATCGCGCCGACGCTCCTCGCGCTCGCCGCGCCGAACGTCGCCGTGCTCGTGCTCCAGAGCGGCGTGAGCGTGCTCGAAGCCTATTTCGTCGGGCGGCTCGGGCCCGACGCGCTCGCCGGCGTCGCGCTGGTCTTCCCGCTCGTCATGCTGATGCAGACGATGTCGGCCGGCGGCATGGGCGGTGGCGTCGCGTCGGCCGTCGCCCGCGCGCTCGGCGCCAACCGTCGCGACGACGCCGACCGCCTCGTGCTGCACGCGGCGATCATCGCGATCACCATGGGCGCGCTCTTCACGGTCGCGGCGCTCATGGGCGGACCGAGCCTCTATCGCGTGATGGGCGGCGTCGGCGGCGCCCTCGACGCGGCCGCGGGCTACTCCACGGCGATCTTCGGTGGCGCCGTCGTGATCTGGATGTTCAACACGCTGAGCGCCGTCGTCCGCGGCACCGGCAACATGGCGGTGCCGGCGATGACCGTCGTGACGTGCAGCGTGCTGCTCCTCGGGTTCTCGCCGTCGCTCATCTTCGGCTGGGGACCATTCCCGCGGCTCGGCGTCGCGGGAGCGGGCGTGGCGTCCGTCACCGTGTACGCGCTCGGTGCGGGGGTGCTGCTGGCCTTCCTCTTCTCCGGACGCAGCCTCGTGCGGCCGTCGCTGCGCGCCTTCCGTCCGGAGCGTCGCCTCTTCGCCGAGATCCTCCGCGTCGGCGCGCCGGCCGCGCTCAACACGGTGCAGACGAACCTGACGGTGGCGATCCTCACCGGTCTCGTCGGCGGCTTCGGCACCTATGCCGTCGCCGGATACGGACTGGGCGCGCGGCTCGAGTACATGCAGATCCCGATCGTGTTCGGGCTCGGCGCAGCACTCGTCACGATGGTCGGCACGAATGTCGGCGCCGGCCAGCACGCGCGTGCGCGGCGCGTCGCGTGGATCGGCGCCGGGCTCGCCGCGCTGATCACCGAGACGATCGGCGTGGCCGCCGCACTCGCGCCGCACGCCTGGATGGGACTCTTCACGAGCGAGCCGGCGGTCATGGAGGCGGGCGCGCAGTATCTGCGAACCGTGGGACCGTTCTACGGGTTCTTCGGTCTCGGCCTGGCGCTCTACTTCGCGTCGCAGGGCGCGGGCCGGCTGCTCTGGCCGCTGCTCGCGGGATTCTCGCGGCTCTCGCTCGCCGCCGTCGGCGGCACCGTGGTCATCACGCTCGGCGCGGGGCTCGGGACGCTCTTCGCCGTGATGGCGGCGGCGATGGTGGTGTTCGGCGGCTCGCTGGCGCTCGCGATCCGCGGGGGCGCCTGGAGGCGCACGTAATGGAGGCCAGCATGCTCGACACGGTTCGCGGGATCATCCGCGGCGAGATTCCTCCGCCGCCGATCGCGACGCTCATCGGCTTCACCATCACGGCGATCGAGCCGGGACGCGCCGTCTGCGAGATGGAAGCGGGCGAGCGACACACGAATCCGATGGGCACGATGCACGGCGGCGTGCTCTGCGATCTCACCGACGCCGCGATGGGCATGGCGTACGCGTCGACGCTGGCGGCGGGCGAGAGCTTCACCACGCTCGAGCTCAAGATCAACTTCCTGCGGCCGGTGTGGCAGGGCAAGCTGCGCGCGGAAGGCCGCGTCGTGAACGGCGGACGCACGGTGGGACTGCTCGAAGCCGACGTGTTCGACGATCAGGGCCGTCTCGTCGCGCGCGCGTCGTCGACGGTGCTGACGCTGCGCGGTCAGGCGGCGGCGGGCCGGTAGTCGAGGAGCGCCACGGGTCCCCCGGGGCGCTGCCGAGCGTCGGGGGGGGCCATTTCGGGGCCCCCACTACAACCGTCAGGCCGCCCCGCGGCCGGCGGCCTTCGCGACCACCTCGATCAGCTCCGCCGGCGTGATCGGCTTGGTGGCGTGCCACTGGAAGCCGGCCGCGAGCGCGCGATCACGATCTTCCTGTCCGGCGTACGCCGTGAGCGCGACGGCCGGGATCCGGCCGCCGTGCGCGCGCTCGCGCTCGCGCACACGCTGAATCAGGTCGTAGCCGCTCTGGTCCGGCATGCCGATGTCGCTCAGCAGGACGTCGACGTAGGTCGAGCGCAGCACCGCGAGCGCTTCGGCCGCCGACGTCGCGAGCACGACCTTCGCCCCGCGCTCGGCCAGGATCGATTCGAGCACCATGCGCGCGTCGGCGTGATCGTCGACGACCAGCACGCGCACGCCGTCGAGCATCGGCAGCGCCGCGCCCGCGATCCGGCGCGTATCGGTGCCGGGTTCGCTGGGGGCGGCGGGGACGCGCACCGTGAGGATCGGCAGCGTGACGGTGAACGTCGCACCGCGGTCTCGCCCCGCGCTCGCCGCGCCGACGGCGCCGCCGTGGAGCTCGATGAGCTCCTTCACGATCGCGAGCCCGAGACCGAGCCCGCCGTGGCGCCGGCGGCTGCTGCCGTCCGCCTGGCGGAACGTCTCGAAGACGTGCGGGAGCACGTCCGCTTCGATGCCCTGTCCCGAATCCTCGATGGTCAGGCGACCGCGCGTGCCGTCGCGATCCACCGTCACCGTGATCCGTCCCTGCCGCGGCGTGAACTTGATCGCGTTGGCGAGCAGGTTGAGCGCGACCTGCTGGAGGCGCATCGGATCGCCGAAGACCGGCACCTCGACGTCCGGCGTCTCGCACCGCAGCGCGAGCTCCTTGCGGTCGGCGTCCGGTCGTACGGAGTCGACGGCGTTGGCGACGACGTCGCGCAGATCGAGTGCCCGCCGGTCGAGCGTGAGCTTGCCGGCCGCGATCCGCGACACGTCGAGCAGGTCGTTGATCAGCTGCGCCTGGTGGCGCGTGTTCCGCTCGATGCTCTCGAGCGCGCGATCCGCCGTCTCCGCATCGAGCCGCCCGGCGCGCAGGCTGAGCACCCAGCCGAGGATCGCGGTCAGCGGTGTGCGCAGCTCGTGCGACAGCGTCGCCACGAACTCGTCCTTCGTCCGGTTGGCGCGCTCGGCTTCGCGGTAGAGCCGCGCGTTGTCGACGGCGACGGCCGCACGACGCGCGAGGTCCTCGGCGAGCGCGAGATCCGCGCCGTCGTAGCGCCGTCCCGACTGGCTCCAGACGAACGTCAGCGTCCCGAGCGTCCGGCCGCGCGCGATCAGCGGCACGATCATCACCGAGCGTGGCGACAGCTCCTGGACGAGCCGCACCGTCTCGAGCCACGCCGGCGAGATCTCCGGGACGAGCAGCGGCCCGCCGGACTGGAGAATGTCGAGCGCCGGCAGCAGTGACTTCAGATCCGCCGACTGCGACATCCGGTCGAGCGCCTCGGCGACGCCGGGGCTCACGGCTTCGGCGTGCGAGGCCTGCAGCCGGGAGCCGTCCTCGGTGAGATGCACGAGACACCAGTCCGCGAACGTCGGCACCGCCAGGCGCGTCACGGCCTTCAGCGTCGCCTCGTAATCGAGCGACGAGGCGAGCACCTGGCTCGATTCGGCGAGGAACTTCGCCCGCCGCACGCCGGACTCGGCGTCCGCGCGCGCGGCCTGGGCATTCGCGAGCAGCTGCAGATGCTCTTCCTCGAGGCGCTTGCGCGCGGAGATGTCGAGCATGAAACCGTGCAGCCGCCGCGGCTCTTCGTCGGCGGCCGCGACCGGGTGCACGACGTTCTCGAGCCAGACGACGTCGCCCGTCACGGTGACCGCGCGGTACTCGAACCGCGCATTCGTGTGCTCGCGTCCGCACCGGGCGAACCGCTCGAGCGACGCGACACGATCGTCGGGATGAATGATCGAGGCCCAGAACTCCGGCTCGTCGATCCAGCGATGGATGGAATAGCCGAGGAGCTCCTCGGCCCGCGGGCTGACGAACCGGAACCGCAGCGTCAGCGGGTCGGCCTCCCAGACGATCGCGTCGAGCCCTTCCATGAGATGCGCGAACCGGTCGCGCGCTTCCTGCACGTTCGCTTCGAGCTGCGCGTTGGCGAGCGCGAGCGCGGTGCGGTGCGCGAGCGCTTCGGCCGTTCTCAGATCTCCCGCGTCGAAGCTTTCACCCCCGCCCCGCACGAGCGTGAACGCGCCGACGATGCGTCCGCGCGCGACGAGCGGCACGGCGATGATCGAGTGGACGCCGAGCGCGCGGAGCAGACGCAGATGCTCGCCATTCCGCGCGCGCCGTTCGAGCTCCACCGGCCCGAGCACGGGCACGAGCACGGAGCGCCCGGTCGCGAGCGCCTCGGAGACCGTGGCCGGCCCGTCCGGACCCGGCGGGTAGCGAAGCTGCAGCGCCCGCGCGACGTCCGCCCGGCGCGGATCGGCGTGCGCGACTGCGACGCGCCGGATCGTCCCATCGACCTCGACGATGTCCGCGACACACCATTCGGCAATCGTCGCGGCGACGCGCCGGGCGATCGACGCGAGCACGTCGTCGTCCAGTGGCGCTTCGAGCAGGACGGCGGCGTCCGTCAGCATCGCGGCGCGCAGCGCTTCGGCCTCCGCGGCACGGCGCGCGGCGTGCTCGCGCCGCTGGAGATCCACGCGCGCGTCCTCGACCGCGCGGCGCGCGATGCCCGCGCTCTCCAGCGCCTCGGCGAGCGGGCGCAGCTCGGCCGGCATGTCGGTCGCCGCGGCACGGAGCTCGCCGGCCGCGAGCGCGTCCGCGACGGACGTCAGATCCGAGAGGGCGCCCGAAAACCGTCGCTCGGCGAGAAACGCCGCGACGCCGGCAACGGCGAGCGCGAGCACGGCGACGACACGCCAGAACGGGGACACGCTCAGCGGGACCAGCACCGTGAGCGCACCGAGCACGGTCGCGGCGACAGCGAGCAGCACCGGTCGACGTACGGGACGCATGGTGGGACGCATGGCGGTACGCGCCCGGAGCAATATCCGCACCACGCGAAAATCATGGCGTTGTGCGTCGGTGGCGTGTCGTCCTGGCTCGCGGCAGGACACTTTGGCCCCACACGGAACGAGTGGAGTATTCTCAGGCGGGAACTCGACCGCCGCTACCAAGGAGATCCGCCCGTGAAGCTCGACGTCGGCATGCTGACGCACGATCTCAAGACCATTCCGGGCTACGCGCGCAAGGTCGAAGCCCTCGGCTTCGATTGCCTCTGGTCGTCGGAGACGCAGCACGATCCGTATCTGCCGCTCGCCGTCGCGGCCGGCGTCACGTCGCGCATCAAGCTCGGCACGTCGATCGCCGTCGTGTTCCCGCGGAGCCCGATGGTCACGGCGCACGTCGCGTGGGACTTGCAGAACGCGTCCGACGGCCGGTTCATCCTCGGACTCGGCACGCAGGTCAAGGGCCACAACGAGCGGCGGTTCTCCGTGAAGTTCGAATCCCCGGGGCCGAAGATGCGCGAGGCCATCCTCGCGATGCGCGCGATCTGGGACTGCTGGCAGAACGGGACGAAGCTCGACTTCAAGGGCGAGTTCTACCGCTTCGACCTGATGACGCCGTTCTTCAATCCCGGACCGATCGCGCATCCGAAGATTCCGGTCTACATCGCCGGCGTGAACCAGTACATGTGCCGCGTCGCCGGCGAAGTGTGCGACGGCCTGCACGTGCATCCGTTCAACAGCCCGAAGTACCTCCGCGAGTTCGTGACTCCCGCCGTCGACGACGGTCTCGCGAAATCCGGACGCTCGCGCGCGGACTTCACGTACGTGACGATGACGTTCGTCGTGGTCGCCGACACCGACGAAGAAGCCGCGCGCCAGAAGCAGGCCGTGAAGCAGCAGATCGCGTTTTACGCCTCGACGCGCACGTACGAGCCCGTGCTGGCCGCGCACGGCTGGCAGGACGTGGTGCCGCACCTGCACCGGAAGTCCGTCGAGGGCGACTGGACCGGGATGGCGAGCCTGATCACGGACGAGATGCTCGAGACGTACGCGGTCGTCGGCACGCACGACACGATCGCCCGCAAGCTGCAGGAGCGGTACGCCGGCCTGCTCGACCGCACCGCGTTCTACCAGCCGTATCAGCCGACGCTCGACGATCCCCGCCTCCCGCGGGTGATTCGCGAGTTCAACGGATAGACAGGAGCGCCCGATGCCCGATCTCTACGATCTCGGAGCGAAGCCGCCGCTCGGCGACGTGCCGGCGCGGATGCACGCGTACCTCGTGCGCCAGAACCGCTTCGGTCCTCCGCGCGACGCCTGGAAGCGCGAGGTGATTCCGACGCCGTCGATCGGTGCCGACGAAGTCCTGGTCTACGTGATGGCGTCCGGCATCAACTACAACAACGTCTGGGCCGCGCTCGGCTACCCGCTCGACGTGATCGGCGAGCGCCAGAAGCTCGGCGAGCCGGAAGACTTCCACGCCGGCGGCAGCGACTGCTCGGGCATCGTGTGGGCGACCGGCAAGGACGTCACGAACGTCGAGGTCGGCGACGAGGTCGTCGTTCACTCCGGCTGGTGGCGACCCGACGATCCGTGGGTGACGAGCGGCCGAGACCCGATGCTCGCGGAGTCGACGCGCATCTGGGGGTATCAGACCAACTACGGCAGCTACGGCCAGTTCGCGCGCGCGCAGGCGCACCAGTGCGTGCCGAAGCCGCCGCGGCTCACGTGGGAGGCCGCGGGATGCTTCCTTCTCTGCGCCTCGACGGCGTACCGCATGCTGATGGGCTGGCCGCCGCACACGGTCGAACCGGGTGACGTCGTGCTCGTGTGGGGCGCCGCCGGCGGGCTCGGATCGCTGGCGCTCGAGATCACCCGCGCGCTCGGGGGTCGTCCGGTCGCCGTCGTGTCCGACGAGGCGAAGAAGAAGTTCTGCCTCGAGCACGGCGCCGTCGGCGCGATCAACCGCAACGACTTCACGCACTGGGGCCCGATGCCCGACACGACGAACACGAAGGCGTACGGCGAGTGGGCGAAGGGCGCGCGCGCGTTCGGCAAGGCGATCTGGGACGCGCTCGGCGAGCGCACGAGCCCGAAGATCGTCTTCGAACATCCGGGTGAGTCGACGCTGCCGACGTCGGAGTTCGTCTGCGGGACAGGCGGCATGATCGTCATCTGCGCCGGCACCACGGGCTACAACGTCACGCTCGATCTTCGCTATCACTGGATGCGGCAGAAACGGCTCCAGGGCAGCCACCTGTCCAACGACGAACAGGCCGCGGCGGTGACGAAGCTCGTGACGGACGGCAAGGTCGACCCGTGCCTGTCGAAGACGTACGACTTCGACGACATTCCCGAATGCCACCAGCTGATGCTCGAGAACAAGCACCCGTACGGCAACATGGGCGTGCTCGTGAACGCACGGAAGCCGGGCGAGGGTCGGCGCGCATCGGGACACTGAATCGGCTCCCCCATCGGAGGTCGGCCATGGCGATTCGTCTGGACCACACGATCGTGCCCGCGAAAGACAAGATGGTCTCCGCCGAGTTCTTCGCCGAGATGTTCGGTCTGACCGTCGAGCCCGGGCACTTCGCCCAGGTGCGCGTCAACGAAAGCCTCACCATGGACTTCGCCGACGAGGCGGAGGCGTGGGGCGGACCGGGCTTCGATCCGTCATCGGGACGGAGCCTCCACTACGCGTTCCACGTCGGCGACGCCGAGTTCGACGAGATCTTCGCCCGGGTCAAGGCGAAAGGGATTCCGTACGGCAGCGGACCAAACCGCCACGCCAACGGCCAGATCAACACGCGGCGTGGCGGGCGCGGACTGTACTTCGAGGACCCGTACGGCCACCTGCTGGAAATCATGACCGTGCCGGAGACCGGCTCCTCGACAGCCGGCTGAGTCCACCGTCCGGGCGTAGGATGGTATCGGTCATGCCCAAGACGCTGGCAATCCTCGTCGGTGGCGGTCCCGCGCCGGGCATCAACGCCGTCATCGCGGCCGCCACCATCGAGGCGCGGAACCACGGGCTCCGGGTGCTCGGGTGCTACGACGGGTTCAAGTGGCTCGTCGAGGGCGACACCGAACACGTGACCGAGCTCGAGATCAACGACACGTCGCGCATCCACTTCGATGGCGGCTCGATCATCCGCACGTCACGCACCAATCCGACCAAGTCGCCGGAGGGCATCAACCGCGTCGCCGAGACGCTGAAGCGCCTCGACGTCGATCACCTCATCACGATCGGCGGCGACGACACCGCGTTCGCGGCGTCGCGTGTCGCGAAGGCGATGGACCGCCTGACCGTCGCGCACGTGCCGAAGACGATCGACAACGACCTCCCGCTGCCGAGCGACATCCCGACGTTCGGGTTCACGACGGCGTGCAATCTCGGCAAGGAGCTCGTGCGCAACCTCATGCAGGACGCCGCGACCACCGAGCGGTGGTTCTTCGTGACGGTCATGGGCCGCCGCGCGGGACATCTCGCGCTCGGCATCGGGGGCTCGGCGGCCGCCACGCTCACGGTGATCGCCGAGGAGTTCCCCGAGACGCAGATCCCGCTCGACCGGCTCGTCGACGTGCTCGAGGGCGCGATCATCAAGCGCCGCGCGCAGGGCCGCGAGCACGGCGTCGCGATCCTGTCGGAAGGCCTCGCGGAGAAGCTCGATCCGGCGACGCTCGGTCCCGTGGAGCGCGACGCGTTCGGCAACGTGCGCCTGTCGGAGCTGGAGCTCGGCCGCGTGCTGAAGGATCGCGTGACGTCGAGTCTCCGGTCGCGCGGCGTCGACGTCACGATCGTCGCGAAGGACATGGGGTACGAGCTGCGCTGCTCGCCGCCCGGCGCGCATGACATCCAGTACTGCCGGAGCCTCGGCTACTGGGCGACGCGCTTCCTGCTGGAAGGCGGCAGCAACGCGATGGTCACGATCCAGGCCGGCCGGCTCGTCCCCATCCCGTTCGGGCTCATGCTGGATCCGAAGACGGGCAGGATCCGCGTGCGCTTCGTGGACGTCGAATCGGAGATGTACCAGACGCTGTCGGCGTACATGATCCGGCTGAAGCCGGAAGATCTCGACGGCCCGCGCGTCGCGGCGCTCGCGCGGGCGGGCAACATGGACGCGGACGCGTTCGTGCGCCGCTTCAGCTCGACCGTCGGCCGATAAAGTTGGGGGCCCCGAAATGGCCCCCAAACCCCCCAATCGCTCGGAGCCGCCCCGGCGAAGCCGTGGCGGCCCTCGGTAACCTTCTAGTGGTAGCCCTCGTCGCCCGGCATCAATATCCGGCGCTCGCCGTTCGCGCCGAAGAGAATCCGCGGCCGGATCGTCGGGATCTCGCGCCCGGTCACGCGCCGCACACCATCCGCCGCCGACGTTGCGCCGACGAACAGATCGACGTTGCGCGCCGTCGGATTGCGCAGCGAAATCTCGCCGGCCTTGAACGCCGAGTGCGCTTCGGCGGGGCCGAGCCATCGCACCTCGGTGATCTCGTACCCGTCGGCCCGCGCATCCTGCCCCGGCGGCAGGTCCGCCGCGAAGAACCGCGTGTCGAACCGCAGCGGCTGCTCTTCCGGCGTGATCCAGTGCGCGAAGTACACGAGACGGTCGGTGGCGAGCGCGAGCCGCTCCGCGCGCACCATGTCCCAGAACGCGCGATTCTCCTTCTGGCACGCGGCGCGGTAGTCGACGAATCGCGGCGCGTCGACGCGCGCGAAGCGCCCGCCGGCGTCGTACGCGAGCAGGATGCCGACCTCCTCGAACGTCTCGCGGATGGCGCCGACGTAGAGCGCGATCGCCTCCGCGGACGTCACGCCGAGCCGCGCGGCCGCCGCCGTCACGTCGAACCCGCGGCACCACCGGATCGCGTCTTCGGGGTTGTCGCCGGTGCCGACCTTGCCGCCGGGGAACACGTGATCGCCCGCGGCGAACTTGCTCTTCGCGTGGCGCTTGATCAACAGGATTTCGGGACCGCCCTCGGGTCGGTCGCGGAGCAGCACGAGCGTCGCCGCAGCGGACGGAACGGCCGGAGGTTTGACGGACATGAACGGAGTGTGACACGATCGCTTCGCCACTGTCATCGCTGGACCGCCCTTCGTGCTTCGTGAGGAGGATCGGCATGAGCGCCGAGGCCCGTCTGAAGGAACGCAACATCCAGCTGCCACCCCCGAACAAGCCCGTCGCGAACTACGTCACGTCGGTCCGCGTCGGCAATCTGCTGTTCCTGGCGGGCCACGGTCCGCGCCAGGACGTGCCGTCGACGCCGCGCGGCAAGGTCGGCAAGGACCTGACCGTCGAGCAGGGCTACCAGGCGGCGCGCGAAGTGGGCCTGTGCCTGCTCGCGACGACGCGCGCGGCGCTCGGCAGCCTCGACAAGGTCAAGCGCGTCGTGAAGGTGCTCGGCATGGTGAACGCCACCGACGACTTCGGCGATCAGCCGAAGGTGATCAACGGGTTCTCCGATCTGATGGTCGAGGTCTTCGGCGACATCGGCAAGCACGCGCGCTCGGCGGTCGGCATGGGGAGCCTGCCGTCCGGCATTCCGGTCGAGATCGAGATGATCCTCGAGGTCGAGTGACATCGACCTCCATCACCTGGCGGAGGCCGCCGGCGTCGTCGTCGCCGGGCTCGTCGTCTACTCGTACAGTCACCACTGGCTGCCGGCCGGCTTGCGACGCAGCCGCTTCCGTCCCGTGTGGAACGGCATCGTCTTCGGCGGCGTCGCCGTCTGGCTCATGGTCGCGCGCATTCAGATCGGTGACGGCGCGTTCATGGACGCGCGCGGAGTGCCGATCGCGCTGATCGGTCTCTTCGAGGGGCCGATCGCCGCCGCCATCTCGACGCTCCCGGCGATCATCTATCGTCTCTGGCTCGGCGGGCCCGGCGCGCCCGTCGGGGTCGCCGGACTCCTCGCCGTTGCCGCCGCCGGTGCGGCGGCGCACCTGTGGGCGCGACGCGCCGGCGACGTCCGCTGGCGGCACGGCGCCGCGCTCGGCGCGGCGGTCTTCGTGCTGACGTGGGCCAGCTTCGCCGTGCTCGGCTCGCGCGAGCTCCCCAAGTTCTCGGAGCTGTGGGTCGCCTACTTCGCGGTGTACGTCGTCGGCATCACGCTGCTCACCCGCCTGTTCCGTGACGCCGGCGACCGCGCGCGGCTCGCGGCGGAGCGCGAGCGGTTCCGCGCGATCATCGACGAGGCGTCGGACGCGATCCGCATCGTCGACGCCGAGACGATGCGGATCGTCGACGCCAACGTGGCGGAATGCCGGCTGACCGGCTATGACCGCGCGGATCTCGTCGGACGCGACGCGCGCACGCTGTGGCCGGTCGACGCCACCGAGCGGAACGACCACGAGGCGCTCGACGCGGAAGTGCGGGCGACCGGTTACGCGCAGCGCTTCGGCCTCGCCTGCCGCACGCGGACCGGCGCGCCCGTGCGCGTGGACGTCACCACGCGCGTCGTCACGCACGGCGACCGGCGCTGGGAGATCGTCGTCGGCCGCGACGCCGGCGCGCGCGAAGCCGCGGAAGCCGCGCAGCGCGAGGCCGCGGAGCTGCGCGCGGTCAACCTGCTCGCGCGCGCGACGGCGCACGAGATCAACAACCCCCTCGCCGTCGTCATGGGCGGCCTCGACCTCCTGGCGCGTCGGCTGCCGGCCGAAGGCCGCGAACGGAACCTCATCGACCGCGCCATGAATGCCTCGAAGCGCATCCGTGATATCGTGGCGCGCCTGTCGCAGATCCGTCGTATAGAAAGGGACGAGGGGCAGCACGAGAGCCTGCCCCCGATTCTGGACATCAAGCGCTCGAGCGAGCCGCCGGCCGGCGAGCGCACGGGAGACGATCGATGGACGCCCTCTTCGACGCCCTGGTCATCCTGATCTCGCTCGCGTTCCTTGGAATCCTCGGCATGATCTCCGGCGTGGCGCTGCCCGGTCTGTTCCTCGCGGTCGTCGCGCCGTGGCTCGACTGGATCCTGCCGGTGCGCAAGAAGTCAGATAGCGGACGCTGAGTCGGGACGAAACAGCCTCGGTAGTGTTCTGAGGGCTTCGGCGAGCCGGGGCCCGTGCCAGCAGAAGATCTTCCCGTCCATCAGGTGAATCCGGCCGGCCCGCACGGCGGGCACCTGCGGAAATGCCTCGAAATCCTTCACGTGCGCGCGCCGAAACCGGAAGGGCTCGTCCGGCAGGATGATGACGTCCGGTGATCGCACCGCCATCTCCTCGAGCGTGATGGTCGGATACCGCTCGCGGTCGCCGAACACGTTCGACGCGCCGACCGTCGCGAGGACGTCGTGGACGTACGTGTCGCGGCCGATCGTCATGTACGGATCGCGCCAGATCGGATAGAAGACCGGCACCGGCGGAGGTCCGGCCATCGCCGCGCGGGTTGCGTGATAGAGCGCCTCGATCTCGTCCGCGAGCGCGCCGGCGCGCGCTTCCGTCCCCGTCACCGTTCCGATCTCGCGGATGAAGGCGATCGTCTCCAGCACCGTTCGCGGATACGTCACCCAGACCGGCACGTTCCAGGCACGGAGCGTCTCGACGTGGTCACGGACGTTTTCCTCGAGATTGGCGATGACGAGATCGGGCGCGAGCGCGCGGATGGCGTCGAGGTCCGGATTCTTCTCGCCGCCGACTTTCGGCTTCGTGCGGACGACGTCGCGCGGCTCGATGCAGTACGCGGTGATCCCGACGATCGCGTCGGCGAGCCCGAGCTCGCACAGCATCTCGGTCGTGCTCGGAATGAGCGACACGATGCGCCGCGGCGGCCGCACGAGCTCGAGCGCGACGCCCGACGCATCGATCAAGTGGCGGGGCCCCGACATGGCCCCCCACACCCCCCGGCGCTCGGCGTGCCCGGCGAAGCCGTGCCCGCCTCGACCTCGCGCATGCTGGTCACGCAAACCGTCGGCTGCGGAGACGATCGATCATCGCCGTGACCTCCCGCATACGGTCCGCCACCTCGCTGTCCCACTTCATGATCTCGTTCTGCGGCGCGGCGCGGTCGAGCGCCTCTTCGAGAGTCGTGACCGCCACGCCGAACACCTTGAGCACGCGCCGGATCTCATCGCTCGCCATGGTGTCTCCCTAATCCAGCAGCAGCTCGGGAGCGTCGTTCCACTTCGGCGCGCCCTCGGGCTTGAAGTTCTTGGTGTTCACGAAGTGCATGCCGTGGTGCAGGTTCATCTTGAACTTCCCGCCCCCGAAGCCGGCGCCGATCCACCCGTCGGGATCCTCGAGGAACGGCTCCATGTCCGCGGAGGCCAGACGCACGAGCCACTTGAACCGGATCGTCCCGGCCCACGGCTCCTGCACGCCGATCGTGGCGGTGATCTCCGGCCACACGCGCGCGAACTCTTCGAGCACGTCGCGCCGGCCGGGGCGTTCGAGACCGCGATTGATCAGGTTCCGCCGGAGGTACGGCTCGAGCAGATCCCAGCACCACTTGGCGATCACGCGGTCGAAGTGTACCAGAGCGCTCGTGCGGCACGCCGGCACGGCGCCGAGTTGCAGGGGTTCCGGGCGGGGTGTACGGCTCGGGTCGAAGCACCCTCCGATCGGTCGGCCGCGGCATGCAGCGCAAATTCCTCGACTCGATCCTGAAGCGCCCCGGACGGCGTCGCGCCGGCGGCGCAGTATCTCGGCCAGTTGCTGGAGCACGCACCGATCGGTGTCGTGGTCGTCGACGTCCGCGGCGCGGTCGCCGGCTGGAACGTGCGGGCCGGTGAGATCTTCGAGGTGAGCGAGCAGGACGTCGTCGGGACGGCGCTCGCGAATCTTTTTCCCTTCGCGGAACGGTCGAAGTGGCACGCGCTGCTGACCGTTGCCGGCCGGACGGACGCCCGCACGTTGAACGAAGTGATCGAGCGCCACGTCTGTGGAATGATTGCGGGGCTTCATGAACACCCGCGACCTCTTCCGCAGCGCCGCCGACTGGGTTGCCGCGCATCCGGTGGCCGAACGGCCGACGCGCCCCGCCTTCGTGTCGCACGCCGGCGATCCTCGCGAGGCGCCGGCGCCGCCGACGACACCGCGCACGTCCACGCGTGCGCTGTCCGTCGCGACCGTCGCCAGCCTCGCGCGCGACATCCGCGCCGGCCGGCTCACCGCGGGTGACGCGCTCGCGCGCTGCCTCGAGCAGGTTCGCGCGCTCGACCCGTCGCTGCGTGCCTTCGTCGCGGTGCGCGAGGCCGAGGCGCGCGCCGACGCCGAGCGGCTCGACGACCAGCAGCGCCGCGGCAAGCTCGTCGGCCCGCTGCATGGCGTGCCGGTCTCGGTGAAGGACGTCATCGACGTCGCCGGAATGCCGACGAGCGCGAGCTCACGCGTCACCGACGGCGACGCCGCGCGCGAAGACGCCTGCGCGGTCGCGCGGCTGCGCGCTGCCGGCGCCGTCATCGTCGGCAAGACCGAGACGCACGAGTTCGCGCTCGGCGTGACGACGCCGCAGAGCCGCAACCCGTGGGACCCGACGCGCATTCCGGGCGGATCGACGGGTGGCTCCGCGATCGCGATCGTCACGGGCATGGCGCCGGGCGGACTCGGCACCGACACGCGCGCGTCGATCCGCGTGCCCGCGGCGCTGTCGGGCGTGGTCGGGTTCAAGGCGACGTTCGGTCTGGTCCCGACGCACGGCGTGACGACGCTGTCGTGGTCGATGGACCACTGCGCGCCGATGGCGGCGACGGTCGAAGATGCCGCCATGCTGCTCGACGTCATCGCCGGCGCCGACCCGCGCGATCCGAACTCGGTCGAGCGCCCGGCGGCCCCCTACACCGACTGGGTCGGCGCGTCGATCGTCGGGCTGCGCATCGGTGTGCCGCGCTCAGGCTTCGAGGGCGCCGATCCCGAAGTCGCCGCGGCCGTGGAGCGCGCCATCGGCGGATTGCGCGGCGCGGGCGCGCTCGTCGAGCGCATCGACGAGCCGGCGACCGCCGATCTGGAGATGACGAACGCCGCCGGGATGATCGTGAGCCGCGCCGAAGCCGCCGCGTATCACGGCGCCTGGGTGACCGAGCGCGCCGGCCGCTACACGGACGAGACGGTGTCGCAGCTCGACGAGGCACGCCGCGTGCCGGCCGTGGTGTACCTCGGCGCGCAGCGACTCCGCGAAATCTTTCGCGCCCGGATGGCGGCGCTCCTTCGGCGGTACGACGCGCTCGCGCTGCCGGCGTCGCTCGTCGTCGCGCCCGCCGTCGGCGACGCGGAGAAGTTCCTGCTCGTCCTCTCGCGGAACTGCATCCCCTGGAGCTTCATCGGGTTCCCCGCGGTGTCGGTGCCGTGCGGTCGGTCGTCGGCCGGGCTGCCGATCGGCCTCCAGCTCGTCGCCGCGCCGTTCCACGATGGCCGGCTCATCGCGCTCGGCACCGCCGTCGACGCACTCGGCCTCTACGATCCATCCCTCCCGCTCGACTCCGGAAGGAGAACGTCATGACGCGCGTGCTGCCCCTGCTCGTGGTCCTCGTCACGGCCGTGCTCTTCGGCTCGCCGGCGCCGGCCGTCGGACAGCAGCAGAAGATGGCGATGATCCTGCCCGGTCCCGTCGAGGACGGTGACTTCAACGCGCTCGGCTACAACGCGCTCAAGGAGGTCGGCAAGACCTACAAGCTCGAGACGTCGCACTCCGAGCGCGTCGCGGTGGCGGACGCCGAGCGGGTGGCGCGCGAGTACATCAATTCCGGCTACCGCATCGTCGCGTTCCACGGCGGCCAGTTCCTCACGACGGCGCAGAAGCTGGCGCCGCAGTTCGCCGACGTGAGCTTCATCATCGAGACGCAGACCAAGCAGGTGCCGGCGAACGTCTGGAACATCAACCGGCACTTCTACGAGGGGTTCTATCCGCTCGGCGTGCTGGCCGCGCTCACGACGAAGTCGAACCGGATCGCGTACATCGCCGGCATCCGCCTGCCCGACTTCATCTCCTCGCTGAACGCCGTCTACACGGCCATCAAGGAGACGAACCCGAAAGCCGAGCTCAAGTACGCGTTCGTCGGCGACCAGAACGATCCGCTGAAGGCGCGGCAGTCGGCGCAGGCGATGATCGGCGAGGGCGCGGACGTCATCGTCTCGCAGCTCAACCTCGGGGTCATCGGCGTCACCGAGGCGGTGAAGGCGTCGGGCAAGCCGGTGATCGTCACGACGTTCTACACGGACAAGCACACGAGCGCGCCGGCCGTGTACGCCACCTCGCTGCTGCTCGACTTCAACCAGGCGTACCGCGACGTGGTGGGCTCGATCCTGAAGGGGCAGCGCACCGGCCAGTACGCGATGCGCCCGGGTCAGGCGATGTCGCTGGCGCCGATCCACAACATCCCGGCGGACGTGGGCAAGCGCGTCGAGGCCGTGTACCGAGACGTCGCGGCCGGCAAGAAGGTCGTGCCCGACATTCTCGACAAGATCGTCGTGCCGTGACGAGGGGCGCCACGGGTTCCCCGGGGCGGCCCGAGCGTCTGGGGGGTGGGGGGGGCCATGTCGGGGCCCCCCACTAGATCGACGGAACGCCTCCGCCTGGAGGCGATCAGCAAACGGTTCGGCGCCACCATCGCGCTCGCCGAGGCCGGCTTCGAGGTCCGCGCCGGCGAGATCCACGCGCTGCTCGGCGAGAATGGCGCGGGCAAGACGACGCTGATGAACGTGCTGTCCGGTCTCTACCACGCGGATGCCGGACGGATCTGGCTCGACGGCCGGCCCGCGGAGATCGCCGAGCCGCGCGACGCCATCCGTCATCGGATCGGCATGGTGCATCAGCACTTCGAGCTCATCCCGCCGCTCACCGCGCTCGAGAACGTCATCATCGGCCAGGAAGGCAGCACGCTCCTCCTTCGCCGCGAGCGCCAGGCGCGGGGCGTCGCCGCCCTCGCCGCGCGCTTCGGCTTCGAGGTCGACCTGCGCGCGCCCGTCGCGGCGCTCGGCCTGGCCGACCAGCAGAAGGTCGAGATCCTGAAGGCGATCTTTCGCGGCGTCGACATCCTGATCCTCGACGAGCCCACCACGGTGCTGACGCCTCAGGAAGCGGATGCGCTGCTGCGCACGCTCCGCACGATGGCGTCGGAGGGGCTGTCGGTCGTCTTCATCAGCCACAAGATCCACGAGGTCCTCGGCCATTGCGACCGCGCCACGGTGATGCGGGCCGGGCGAAGCGTCGGCACCGTGGACGCCTCGGCGACCACCGAGCAGGCGCTGGTCGAGATGATGATCGGCGAGCGCGTCGCACGAACCGCGGCGCCGGCCGAACGCGAGGTCGACGACACCGTGCTCCTCCGCGTCGATGACGTCACCGTTGCCGGGCGGGGCGGCCTGCCCGCGGTTTCCCACGCGCGCTTCTCGATAGGGCGCGGCGAGGTCGTCGGCCTCGCCGGCGTCGACGGCAACGGCCAACGGGAGCTCGTCGAGGCGATCGTCGGTCTGCGCCGGGTGACGGGCGGCCGCGTCGAGCTGGGTGGCCGCAACGTCACGACGACCGCCGTCGGCGACCGCCTCGCGCAGGGCCTCGCGTACATTCCCGAAGACCGCCTGGGCGACGGCGCGCTGCCATCGATGAGCGTCGCGGAGAATCTCTTCCTCGGCGTCCATCGCCTCGCGCGGGGCGGCGGCCTCACCTACCGGCCGGCCGCGATCCGTGCTGGCGCGGCCGCGCCGGTCCGCGACTACGCGATCCGCGGCACGGCGACGACGCCGCTCGGCATGCTCTCGGGCGGCAACATCCAGAAGGTGCTGATCGCGCGCGCGCTCGCGGTGGCCGGGCACGGCGACACGCCGCTGGTCGTCGCCCACAACCCCACGCGCGGCCTCGACGTGCGCACGACCGAGTTCGTCCGGCGCTGCCTCGTCGACGTGAGCCGCCGCCGCGGCGGAGTCTTCCTGGTCTCGAGCGATCTCGACGAGCTGATGCAGCTCGCGCATCGGATCCTCGTCCTCTTCCGCGGCGCCATCGTCGCCGACCTGCCGTCGACGGCCTTCGACGCGTACGAGATCGGCCGGTTGATGACCGGCGCCGCCGCGCGTGCGTAACGCGCTCGCCGAGATCGCGAAGTACGCCTTCGCGTTCGCCGTCGCCGCGCTGGCCGGCGCGGTGCTCGTCGCGGTCATGCGCGGCGACGTGCTCGGCGCCTACCGGACCTTCGTGTGGAGCTCGCTCGGCACGGCGGGCGGCTTCGCGCAGACGCTCAACAAGATGTGTCCGCTCCTGCTCGGCGGGCTCGCGGTCGGGCTCGCGCTCCGCGGCGGGTACTTCAACATCGGTGTCGACGGGCAGATCTACGCGGGCGCCATCGCCGCGACCGGCGTCGCCCTCGCCCTCGAGACGGTCGCGAACCCGGCGCTGGCGCCGTTCGCGGTGGTCGTCGGCGTGCTCGGGGGCGCGGCGTTCGCCGCGATCCCCGCCGTGCTGCGCGCCTGGTGGTCGGTCAACGAGATCTTCGTCACGGTGATGCTGAACTTCGTGGCAGTGTTTCTCACCGAGTACCTGACGACGGGACCGTGGAACGACGTGATGGCCGGCGAGGCCATCACGCGCCTGATTCCCGACGCGGCGAAGCTGCCGATGCTCTCCGTGCGCGCGGGCTCGCACGTCGGCATCTTCCTCGCGCTGGCCTCCGCCGTCCTCGTGTGGCTCGTGCTCGAGCGCACCCGCTGGGGCTTCGAGGTGCGCGCCCTCGGCGACAACGAGCGGGCCGCCCGCGTGGCCGGTATCCGCACCGCGTGGGTCACCGCCGCGGTCCTCGTGGCGAGCGGCGCCCTCGCCGGGCTGGCCGGCGCCATCGAGGTCACGGCACTCCACCACCGGCTGATCCTGGGCCTCACGCCGGGCTACGGCATCATGGCCATCCTCATCGCCGTCCTCGGCAAGGCTCG
This sequence comes from Candidatus Rokuibacteriota bacterium, assembly GCA_016184365.1. Lineage (GTDB taxonomy): Bacteria > Methylomirabilota > Methylomirabilia > Rokubacteriales > CSP1-6 > AR8. Next base: position 31,859 of record JACPCW010000127.1, on the reverse strand, counting down.
TCCGCTGGGGATCCTCGCGGCGTCCTTCGCCATGGCGATCCTCCTCGTCGGCTCCGATTCGCTCCAGCGCAGCGTCGGCCTGCCGGCGAGCGCGGCGCTGGTCTTCCAGGCGTTGATCGTGCTCTCCGTGCTCTTCGTCGACGCGAAACGTTCGGTGCGCGCGTGAGCGCTTCCGCCGTCGTGACCCTCCTGCTGGATCCGGAGCTGTGGCGTCTCATGCTGACGATGGCGGCACCGCTCGTCCTCGCCGGCCTCGGCGAGCTCGTCATGGAGCGCAGCGGCGTGCTGAACGTCGGCGTCGAAGGCATGATGGCGGTGGCCGCCGCCGTCGCGTTCCTCACGATGCTGAAGACCGGGACGCTGCTCGGCGCCGCCGCGGCCGCGATGGCCGCCACGCTCGGCCTCGCCGTCGTCCTCGGCTACTTCGCGATCACCCTCCGGTCCGCGCAGCTCACGGTCGGCCTCTGTCTGTTCGTCTTCGGCACCGGACTCGCGTCGCTGCTCTACCGGCTCGTGATCGGCGTGACCACGGCGACGCCGACCGTGCAGACGCTGCCGCGGCTGGCCGTCCCCGGACTCGCGGAGGTGCCGTTCCTCGGCACGGTGGTCTTCACGCAGAACGCGCTCGTGTATCTGGCACTCGCGCTCGTCCCCGTGCTCGCGTTCCTGCTGGTCGAGACGTCGCTCGGACTCCGGCTGCGCGCCGCGGGCGAGAACCCCCGCGCGCTCGACACCGTCGGCGTCAACGTGCGCGCGCTGCGCTACGGCGCCGTCGCGGTCGGCGGCCTGCTGATCGGGCTCGCCGGCGCGTACCTGCCGCTCGCAGTGACGGGCGCGTACTCCGACGGTATCGTCGGAGGGCGCGGCTGGATCGCGCTGATGGTGGTGATCTTCGGACGCTGGCAGCCCGGCTGGGCGCTGGTCGGCGCCATCCTGTTCGCTTACACGGAGGCGCTCCAGTTCAAGCTCGCGCTCGTCACGAAGGCCGTGCCGCCCCAGGTGCTGCTGATGCTGCCGTACGTCGTGGCGATCGTCGTGCTCGTCCGGCTCTACCAGGGCGCCGAGCCTCCGCGCGCGCTCGGCCTGCCGTACGAGCGCGAAAGCCGGCTCTGATTAGACTGGGGGCCCCGACATGGCCCCCACTCCCCCCAACGCTCGGAGCGCCCCGGGGAACCCGTGGCGCTCGACCGCTTAACATGGGGGCCCCGACATGGCCCCCACTCCCCCCAACGCTCGGAACGCCCCGGGGAACCCGTGGCGCTCCTCGATAACCCGGGAGGCACGCGATGGAGCGCAAGGCGATCGGCTTCTACAGCGAAGGCGTGCGTCTGGTCGGCGACATCTTCATGCCGGAGGGGCTGCGTCCCGGCGAACGGCGCGCCGGCATCGTGCTCTGCCACGGCTACACCGGCGTGAAGGATCTCTACCTGCCGGACAACGCGCGCGTGCTCGCGGACGCGGGCTACGTCGTGATGACGTTCGACTACAAAGGATGGGGCGAGAGCGAGGGGCCGCGGTCGCGTCTCGCCCCGTACAGCCGCGTCGCGGACGTCCAGGCCGCGCTCACGTTCGCGGGCGCGCTGCCGGAAGTCGATCCGGACCGGCTCGGCACTTACGGCACGAGCTATGGCGGCGCGACCGTCGTGTGGACGGCGGCGATCGACACGCGCGTGAGGTGCACGGTCAGCGTCGTGGGCATCGGTCATGGGGCACGGTGGATGCGCAGCGTGCGCCGTCCCGACGAGTGGCATGACTTGCTCGAGCGCGCACGCCAGGATCGGATCCGCCGCGCGCGTGACGGCCAGTCGGAGGTCGTGCCCCGCGAGGAGATCCTGCTGCCCGACCGGCAGTCCGCGGAGCTCGCGGCCGGTGCGCGACGCAACAACCCGCACGCGGTCAGCGCGATCCCGCTCGAGTACGTCGACGAAACGGCGCAGTTCCATCCGGAATGGGTCGTCGACAAGATCGCGCCGCGACCGATTCTGTTCGTGACGACCGACGACGACCGGCTGGTACCGCCGGAGGAATCGGAGGCGCTCTACGCGCGCGCGGGCGAGCCGAAGAAGCTCGTCGTGCTGAGGGGCTACGGACACTACCAGGTCTACGCGGAGCCCGCGTTCAGCGAGCTGATGCGCCACGTCGTGGCGTGGTACGGCGAACACCTGCCGGCGCGCTAGTTCTTCTTCCCGCGCAGGATCTTCGCGCGGTCCTCCATCACGTCGGCCTCGAACAGGCGATTGGTATCCCGGAGCAGCGCGACGTAGCCGTCGAGAATGTCCGCCACGGTCGGGTGCTCCGGCCCCACCGCGCGCGCGCGGATCGCCAGCGCGCGCTTGAACAACCGCTCGGCGTCGGGGAACGCGCCGCGCGCGCGATGCGCCGCGGCCAGCGCGTTCAGCGTGCCGGCGAGATCCGCGTGCTCGGCGCCGAGCACGCGCTCCTGGATGCCGAGCGCGCGCGCGATGACGGGCTCCGCTTCGGCGTGCTTGCCCTGCGCCTCGTACGTCGACGCGAGGTCGAGGAGCGCCGGCACGAGGCGCGGATCGTTGGCGCCGATCGCCGCCTCCTGTGTCGCGAGCGCCCGCACCTGTAACGGCTCCGCCAGCGCGAACCTGCCCTGCTTGCGGTACAGCTCCGCGAGGCCGCCGAGGCCGCGCGAGAGCCGCGCGTCGGCCGCGCCGCCCGGTGTCTTGTCCGCAATCGCGAGCGCCCGCGCGAAGAGCGGCTCCGACGCCGCCTGCTTGCCCTGCGCCTGGTGGATCGACGCGAGGCTGATCAGGATCGGCACGAGATCCTGATGCTCCGCCCCCAGCGCCTTCTCCTGAATCGCGAGCGCGCGCGCGAAGAGGGGCTCGGCCATCGCGTATCGTCCGCGCGCCTCGTAGATCCACGCGAGCTGGGCGAGCGGCGCCGCCACGTCGCGATGGTCGGCGCCCAGCGTGTTCTCACGCAGCGCGACCAGCCGTTGATACAGCGGCTCCGCCCCGGCGTTGTCGCCCTTCGCGCGCAGCGACTGCGCCGCCTTTTCGAGCGCGGCTGACAGACGCGGATGCTGCGCGCCGCCGGCGTCCCAGATCGCGAGCGCGCGCGCGTGGAGCGGCGCGGCCGCCGCCGGCTTGCCCTGCGCTTCGTAGGCGAGCGCGAGACGGCTCAGGGTCTCGGCCACGTCGGGATGATCCGCGCCGAGCGCCTTCTCCCTGATGCCGAGCGCGCGCCGATGGAGGAGCTCCGCGTCCGCGTGGTTGCCGCGCGCGTGTCGCACCTCGCCGAGCCCGGCGAGGATGTCGGCGAGCTGCGTCGAGCTCGCATTCGCCGGCGTGTCGAGAATGCCGAGCGCGCGTACGTACAGCGGCTCGGCCGCGGCGAGCGCGCCGCGTGCGTGGTGAACGTGCGCGAGGTTCGCGAGCGGCGTCGCGACCTCGCGATGCGCCGGGCCGAACGCCTTCTCGAGGATCGCGATGGCGCGCGTGTAGAGCGGCGGGACGCGGTCGTACGCACCGGACGCCGCGTGAAAGCCGGCGAGGTTGTTCAGCGTCCGGGCGACGTCGGGATGGTCGAGACCAAGGGCCTTCTCCCGCATCGCGAGCACGCGCGCGTAGAGCGGCTCCGCCGCGGCGTACCGGCCCTGCTCGTGGTGGAGTCGGGCGAGGCTTTCGACGATCGCCGCCACCACGCGTTCGCCGCCAGGCGCCTTCTCCTGGATCGCCAGCGCGCGGCTGTAGAGCGGCTCGGCGGCCGCGTAGTCCTGGCGCGCATGGTAGAGACCGGCGAGGTGGTTGGCCGTGACCGCGACGCGCGGATCCTCGCGCCCGAGCGTTTGTTCGCGGATGGCGAGCGCGCGCGCAAGGAGCGGCTCGGCCTCGCGCTGCTTGCCGCGACGCTCGCGCGTGATGACGAGCGCGTCGAGGCTCTCCGCGACGGCGGGGTCGTCGGGGCCGAGCGCGGCTTCACGGACGGCCAGCGCGCGCTCCAACACCGGGTCCGCTTCGTCGAACCGACCGCGGCCGAGCAGCATGTGGCCGAGGACGTTGAGACTGAGGAAGAGCTCGGCGGCGTCGGGCCGGCCGAGCGCTTCCGCCTCCTTCAGCGCGGCGCGGACGGACTGCTCGGCGTGATCGAACCGACCCGCCTTGTACTCCGCGTCCGCGGCCTGCATGTGCTGCGCCCAGACGGGGTGCTGCGCGGGCGCGACGGCCGGCGTGGACCCGAGGCACGCGGTGACGAGCGTGAAGACGACGGCGGATCGGATGGAGCGAGCCACGAGGATCCAGCGTAAGCCGAAAGGCCGACCGGTCGCCAGTGCCAGTCGCCAGTGTAGGATGCGGCCAATCGACAGGAGGAGCGTCATGGCCTACGACCTCGTGATCAAGAACGGCACCGTCGTCGACGGCTCGGGCCTGCCGCGGTACCGGGCGGACGTCGGCGTGCGGCACGGCCGGATCGCCGCGATCGGCCGCATCCGCGAGCGCGCACGCGAGGTGCTCGACGCCGACGGCCGCGTCGTGGCGCCCGGCTTCGTCGACGCCCACACGCACATGGACGCGCAGGTCTTCTGGGACCCGATGGGCACGTGCTCCTCCTGGCACGGTGTCACCAGCGTCGTCATGGGCAACTGCGGCTTCACGCTCGCCCCCTGCGCGGCGAAGGACAAGGACCTCGTCATGCGCAACCTCGAGCGCGCCGAGGACATTTCCCCCGAAGCGATGAACGCCGGCATCGAGTGGACGTGGACGACGTTTCCGGAATACCTCGACACGCTCGACCGGCTCCCGAAAGGCATCAACTACGGCGGGTACATCGGCCACTCGGCGCTGCGGACGTACGTCATGGGCGAGCGCGCGTTCGAAGCGGCCGCGTCCGACGACGACCTGGCGCTGATGGAGCGCGAGCTGCGCGACGCCATCCGCGCCGGCGCGCTCGGCTTCACCACGTCGCGGTCGCCGAGCCACGAGACGATGGATCGCCGGCCGGTCGCGAGCCGTGTCGCCACGTGGAACGAAGTCCGCCGCCTCGTCGGCGCGATGGGCGAGATGGGCGCCGGCATCTTCGAGATCGCCGGCGAGGCGGTCGGCCGGACCGCCGACGATCGCGAAGGCCTGCGCGAGTATCACGGGCGGCTGCGCGATCTCGCCGTCGCGAGCGGCGTGCCGATCACGTGGGGTCTCTTCAGCCGGCGCGAAGCGCCCGGCATCTGGCGCGCGTACCTCGACCTGCTCGACGAGACCGCTGCGGCCGGCGGCCGGATGTTCGCCCAGGTGCACAGCCGGGCGCTGGCCGTGGTGCTGTCGTTCCGGACGAACCTGCCGTTCGATCGCCTGCCCGTCTGGAAGGACCTGCGCGCGCTGCCGCTCGCCGAACAGCAGCAGCGCCTGCGCGACCCGGAGCTTCGCCGTCGTCTCGTCGAGGCGGCGCGCGAGCGCGATCAGCGCCGCGCGATCGGCGCCGAGCCGCGCGCGACGGGCTACGAGTGGATCTTCGTGATGGACACGCCGGAAGGTCCGCACCGCTCGATCGCCGAGATCGCGCGCGAGCGCACCGCGGATCCGGTCGAGACGATGATCGACCTCGCGCTCGAGCGCGACCTGGACCGCTTCTTCCTGCAGCCGATCGCCAACGAGGACCAGGACCACGCGCTCGAGCTCATGCGGCATCCGCGCACCGTCGTGACGTTCTCCGACTCCGGAGCGCACGTGTCGCAGATCATGGACGCGTCGCTGCAGACGCATCTCCTGAGCCACTGGGTGCGGCAGAAGCAGGCGTTCACGCTCGAGCAGGCGGTGCGGATGCTGACGCTCGTGCCGGCGACGCTCTGGGGATTCGCCGACCGCGGCCTCGTGCGCGAGGGGATGGCCGCGGACCTCGTCGTGTTCGATCCCGACCGCGTGGCGCCCGAGATGCCGGACGTCGTGTACGACCTGCCGGCCGGCGCGCGACGGCTCGTGCAGAAGGCGCGCGGTTACGCGGCGACGGTCGTCAACGGCGAGGTCGTCCTGCGCGACGGCACGCCGACGGGCGCGCTCCCGGGCCGGCTGCTGCGCGGTCCGCTCGCCGCTCGCTCGTAAGCTTCGCCGCCCGGGATCATGGTCGCGGGCCATGAGCCCGCACGTTCATCCGAGCGGCTCCGCGCCGACGCGTCAGACGCGCGGGATTTGCGGCAGATGATCGAAGTGCGTATCGCGCGCGTACAGGTGCACCTGGTGCTGGACGACGAGCGCGGCGATCCAAAGGTCGTTCGTCGGAATCGGCGTGCCCTGCCGCCGCAACTGATAGAAGAGCCGTGCGTAATGATGCGTCGTTTCCTCGTCCGCGAACACGAGATCGACGCGGCGGCTGTCGAGAAAGCGAACCAGAGCGGCCTCGTTCTGCAGGCTCCGAACGCCCGCCGCAAAGCCCGCGCGGAGTTCGCCGACGACCACGAAGGGTACGAGGATCTCGTCGGCTCGCCGGACGCGATCGACCGCATCGGGCAATCCCTTCGCAAAATCCACATAGCGATTCGTGTCGATGGCGATTCTCATCGCCAGAGCGCCTCGTCGACGCCATCCTGGGCCCGGAGCGCCTCGTCGAAGCCTGGAACCTCGACCCAGGCGCCGGCGAGCGCGTCGAGGTCGGTGTACGCGGGCACGAGTCGCTCTGCCTCCCCTGCCTCACGGAGCAAAGCGCCACGTAAGAACTCGTTGAGGCTCTTGTGCGCCGCCTGTGCCTTTCGCCGCAGCGTCTTGTCGACATGAGCGGGAACGCCGCGCACGGTGTATTGAACGGCTGCCGGACCGCGCCGCCGAGATGGCTGCCTCGAGCCCCTCCTGCCTGCTTCGGCATGTAGGCACTATATGCTGATGGCGCCTGCACCCACAAGGCGGCCGGGCGCCGCCGTCCGGCCGGCTAGACGCGCGCGATCACCGCCACGGGCCCGCCTCCGGGCGGGCCCTGATGCTCCGCGCCGCCCGAGACGTAGACCATCGGATCGCCGACGATCGACGCGATCACGCCGCCCACGACGGCGCGCGCGTGGCGGGTGTTGTTGATGTCGGAGTCGTTCAGCATCGTGTGGCGCCGGCGGCGCACGTAGCCCGACGGATCCGCCTCGGCCTTCGCGAACACGTTCACGATGCGCTCCGCGTCGGCGCCCTTCAGGCTGCCGTTCACCGCGATCCCGACGCTGCGGAGCGCGTCCCGGACCGCGTCGCCGTCGATCGCGTCCTGCATCACGCCGTGCCCGATGACGAGGTCGCTGTCCGACGCCGCGGCGTTGCCCATCACGATGATCTCGCAGTTCATGAGCTCGACGCCGGCCGACGTCGACGCCACGGCGGAGTGCAAGGTCCAGTCCGCGCAGATCACGTCGTCCGACAGATGATCGGCCGCGACTTCGCCGAGCGCCTGCGCGACGCCGAGCGCGGACGCGCCGCGCGAATAGCCCATCGACTCGTACGTATCGGTCGTGACGACGTCGCGGCTGCGCCGGCGCGCATCGTCGCTGCGCTCGGACGTGAGCAGCGGGCACTTCACCTGCACGAAGTGCACGTCGCCGGTCGCGTCGATCCCGGCGTCGCGCATCGCTTCCTGCACCGAGCGCGCGACTTCGCGCACCATCGCCATCCGCCCGATCTCTTCCGGGAGGAAGTCACGCGTGTGCGACACGCCGATGGCGAGACCTTTCACGTGGCCCCCACACCCCCCAACGCTCGGCGCGCCCCGGGGGACCCGCGGCCCCCCTCGGCCACGCGTGCGAAGACGGTCGCATGGGGCGACAGCACTCCCGCGGTGCCGCCGGACATGACGAACGCCACGCGGCGCGCGACGTCGTCGCGGCTGGTGCCGAGCGCCTCCGCGAGCAGCACCTGCATCGCGAACGTCGTGTAGCCGCGAGTGTAGTCGTTGACGCACCCGTTGCCTTCCGTCTTCGCCATGACCGCGACGACTTCGTCCGGCCGCAGCGTGCCGGCGTCGAACAGCGCCTTGAGGCCGGTGACGTCGCCGGGCGAGTTCATGGGAATGCGCACGACGCGAGCCGTCGTCATGAATGACCTCCTGAGATCAGCGAGATGAGGAAAGCGCCAGCAGCGCAGCTTCGACGCACGCCATCGGCGCGCGGACGATGCCCGCGCCGATCTGACCGACGCCCGCGCGCCGATGCGCGATGCCCGTGTTGATGAGCGGACGGATGCCGGTGTCGACGACGGCGCGCACGTCGATCCCGACCGGCGCCCCCTGGAAGCCGAGCACGGGCAGCGTGAAGGCCGGATGCCGCGCGAGCGTGATCTCGTACATGGACGTCGTCGCCGCCCGCGCGGTCTCGGCGCTGCCGCCCACGAACTCGACCATCGCCGGCGCCGTCGCCATCGAAAACCCGCCGAGCCCGGCCGTCTCGGTGATCGCGCTGTCGCCGAGGTCGGGAGCGGCGTCGGCCGCCGAGTAACCGGTGAAGTACAGCCCGTCGGGCACCTCGGCCGGCGCGGTGAACCACCGGTCACCGAGGCCGGACACGCGGATGCCGAACTCGACGCCGTTGCGCGCCATGGTCGTCACGAGGCTCGAGGCCTCGACGCCGTGCGCGGCGACGAGCGCCGCCTTGGCCGCGGCCATGGAGAGATTCAGGAAGAAGTGGTTGTTGCCGTCGATGAAGTCGAGGATCTCGGCGACCGTGCGGCGATCCAGCCTCGACCGCGTCAGCGGTCCGGCGAGCGCGCGGAAGAGCAGCGACGTCGCCGCGACGTTCCGGTTGTGGACTTCGTCGCCCATGTGGAGGGCGCGCGCCACGATGCCGCGCAGATCGATCGCGACGCCGGATTCTTCGATCGCCTGCGCGAGACCGGGCGCCAGCACGCGCTCGATCCAGCGGAGCCGATCGAGCACCTCGGCGTCGTAGGCGCCGAAGCGCAGCACCTTGCCGAGCCCTTCGTTCAGCGTCGCGTACGCGACCGTGCCGCCGGCGGCATTCTCCACCACCCACACCGGCATCGACGGCGAGATGATCCCGGCCATCGGACCGACGGCGCCGAAGTGATGACACGGCGCGAACGCGATCCCGCCGCTCGCGGCCAGCGCCTGCGCCTCGTCGGGCGTCTTCGCCCATCCTTCGTAGAGGACCGCGCCGACGACGGCGCCCTGCATCGGACCGCACATCCGGTCCCACGCGATCGGTGGGCCGGCGTGCATCAGGGTCCGGCCGAGCGCGGGCCACACGGCATCGGCGCGACGAATGCCGCGAACGCGCGGCGTCGCGTCGATCACGCGCTGCACGGCTTCGCGGTTCGCGCGGTCGACCCGCGAGCCCGCGCTGTCGGGATCGTCGGCATCGCCGGTGAGCCATGCGAGCGCCCACGCGGTCTCCGCCTCGCCGGCGCCGGGCGGCCGCCAGTCGGTGTGGACGACCTCGCCGCCGGTCGCGCGGATCGCGTCGGCAAACGTCTCGACGCCGACGTTCACCACCCGCGGCGTCGTGGTGATCGACGACGTCATGACGCCGCGCCGACGATGGCCGCGGCGAGCGCCGCCGCGGCCGCGTTGCTCGGCGCGAGAATCATGCCGGCATCGCGCAGGCGGGCGGCCTGCGCCGGCGCGCGCTGCGGGTCGTCCTCGGTCCCGCAGATCGATCCGACGACGATGACGTCCGACACGGTGTCGCGGACGACCGGGACCAGGACCTCGGCCGGATCCGGGTGCGCGCCGAATCCGAGCACCACGTCGAGCAGCAGCACGGCGACGGCCGGATCGGACGCCTCCCTCCGCATGCGGTCGATGCGCGCGCGGTAGTCGATCATCGGATGCGGCCGCCCGGCCGTGAACTCTTCACCGCCCATGTCGAGCACCGTGTGCTCGTCGGACACGCCGGCGTGCCGCCACACGAGGCGCGCCTCGGTCGCGAGCGTTCCGCCGGAGTAGAGCCCGCGGATCCGGTGTCGGCCGCGGCGCAGGCGGGCACGCGCGCGCGCGATGACGACGGCGTCGACCGGCGCCGCCATCGTCGCGGCAGCGGGCTGGAGGTCGAGGCGGCGGTTCAGCGCCGCCGCGCGCGCCAGCACCACCGCGGCGCGCGCCGCCTCCTCGAGTGACCGTGCGGCGACAGCTCCGGCGCGCGACACGGCCTCCGCGTCGCCGCCGAGAAACATCACGACGACCGGCTTGCCCGTGGCGACGGCCCTGGTGAGCACGGTGCCGGCGACGGCGGGCGACGGCGGCTTCGAGACGAGCACGATCACGTCGGTCATCGGATCGCGCGCGAGCGCGTCGATGCCCTGCCGCATCGTGACGCCGCCGACCGCGTCGGAGAGATCGCGGCTGCCCGTGCCGATGACGTGCGACACGCCGGCGCCGAGCTGATGCACGAGGCAGCTCACCTGCTGCAGTCCCGTTCCCGACGCGCCGACGAGCCCGATGCGTCCACGCCGGACGGCATTCGCGAACCCGAGCGGCGTCCCGGCGATGATCGCGGTGCCGCAGTCGGGCCCCATGACGAGGAGTCCCTTTTTTTCGGCGAGCTGCTTCAGCATGACTTCCTGCTCGACCGGCACGTGATCGCTGAAGAGAAAGACATGGCGGCCGCGGCGCAGCGCCTTGAGCGCTTCGGCGCCGGCATACGCGCCGGGCGTGGAGATCGCGACGAGCGTCGCGTCCGGCCATCGCGCGAGCGCGCGCGCGGCGCTGCGCGGCCGGTCGGGCGTCACGCCCACCGCGCCGGGCACCGGCGCGCCGCGGGTCAACAGGTCGGCGGCGTGCGCGAAGACGGTGTCGGCGGTGACGCTGTCGTCGGTCTCGACGACGATGACGAGATCTTCCGGGCCGGCCGTCTTCGCGTCACCGGTGAGTCGCCCCGCGGCGTCGAGCACGTCCTTGTTCGCGGGCGTGCCCATGAGCACGGCCGCCTCGCGGACGCCGGCCAGCCGCGTGAGCGCCTCCGCGACGCGCATGAGGACGACGGAATCCTTGTAGAGCCCGCGTTCGACGCGCGCGGCCAGAGCCATGACCGCACGAGTTTACTACCTGCGACCTCCTCGCCTTCGCGCGTCCGCTGCCGCGGACCCGCTCAGCACGTCGCCTTTCGGCACGTCGAGCTTCGGGGCCGGGCTTTCCAGCGCGTCGAGCTTCGGGAACTGGACCTTCGGGAGCCTGAGCTTCGGCACGTCCGTTCGCGCGGTGTCGCCCTGTGGCTCATCGGTGCTCGCATCGCCGTCCGCCGCCGCCGCATCGCCGCCATGACCGCGTCCGTCGTTGCGCGCGTCACGGGCCAGGAGCTCGCTCGCGTGCTCCTCGGCCACGCGGAACTGCGCGCTCGTCACGCCGTGGGCGCTCGGGCCGGGACGCGGCGCCGTCTTGAACGCATTGCCAAGCCGCTCGGCCGCCTCCGCCGAGATGGTGACGGCCGCCGACAGCCCCTGCGGGCCGGCGACGAGCGCCTGCCGGACGCCGAGCATCGTCGATCCGGGACGCGTCTGGCCGCTCGCGGCATCGATCGCGACCACTTCCACCAAGCCCTTCAGCACGGTGAAGCGCGCTCTGGACGACGACACGCCGGCGCCCGGCGTGACCTCCGCGATCACCACCGTCCCGCGCACGCCCGCAATCGCGGTCGGCGTCCGGATCTCCACCGTGTCGCCGGGCGCCATGCGCTCGCGCGCCACGGCGAGCGAGATGCGGCCGTTCACGACGTCGATCGTGGACCGGCCCGGCGTTTCCGTCACGGTGAGGATCGAGCGCTCCGAGATGGTGACGGTCGCCTTGCCGCCGAGGAGGATGCGCGCCAGCGACCGTTCACCGGTCGTGATGCGGTCGTGAATGAACACGTCGTCGCGGAACTTCAGCGGTGACGCCGCGGCCGGCGGGTGCGCCACCGTCACCGAGCCGGTCGTGACGGTCACCACCCCGGCACGCTGGCCGTCGGCGTCGGCAACGTCCGATGTCGCAGCGGTGACCACGAGCGCGAGTGTCAGCATCATGCGTTTCATCACGTCGACCTCCTGTCGGCGCCGGACCGAAGCGCAAACGGGGTGCCAGACGTGAACGGCGCCCGTAGTCATCGCGATTCCGCCACTGCGGCGCGTGTTTGGCCCTCCGACCCGCCGTGGATCGGTCCGTCGCGGGCGGCTCGTTTCGGATCGCGGCGGCTAGAGAATGGCCGCCAGGCCGGGGATGAGCGGTCGGTGCCGCGGGTCTGTCTACAATGGAGGCCGTGAAGAACTTCGAGATCGCGCGTCTGTTCTACGAGATGGCCAGCCTGCTCGAAGTGCAGAACGAGAACACGTTCCGCGTCCGCGCGTATCAGCGCGGCGCGCAGGCGCTCGAGACGCTCGCCGAGGACGTCGCCACCGTCGCCGCGCGCGGCGAGCTGACGAGGCTCGCCGGCATCGGCAAGGACCTCGCGTCCGCGATCGACGAATACCTTCGCACCGGCGCCATCGCGCGGCTCGACACGCTGCGCGGCGGCTACCCGCCGAGCTTCCTCACCCTGCTCGAGATCCGCGGCCTCGGGCCGAAGACGGCCAAGGCCCTCTACGACACGGTCGGTGTCGACTCCGTGCCGAAGCTCGAGGAGCTCTGCCGGACGAAGGCGATCATCGGACACGCCGGGGTGCGCGAGAAGACGTGCGAGAACATTCTCAAAGCGATCGAGCGCTGGAAGGTCGGCCAGGCGCGCACGGTGCTGTCCACGGCGCGCGGCATCGCGCGGCAAGTCGTCGAGGTGCTCCGCGCGCACGGCGGCGTCGATCGCATCGAAGTCGCCGGCTCGCTGCGGCGGATGCGCGAGACGGTCAAGGACATCGACATCCTCGTCACCTCGCGCGAGCCGGCGCGCGTGATCCGGACGTTCACGACCATGCCGAGCGTGGTCGACGTGATCGCCAAGGGCGACACGAAGGCGTCGATCCGCCACCAGGACGGCCTCGCCATCGACCTCCGCGTGGTGCCGCCGGAGTCCTTCGGCGCGGCGCTGCAGTACTTCACGGGGTCGAAGGACCACAACGTCCGCACGCGCGAGATGGCGCAACGCATGGGGCTCACGATCAGCGAGTACGGGGTCTTCGAGGTGAAGACCGGCCGCCGCGTGGCGGGCGCCACCGAGGAAGACGTCTACGCGGCGATCGGCCTCGCGTGGATCCCACCGGAGCTGCGCGAAAACGGCGGCGAGATCGAGGCCGCGCGCGACGGGCGCCTGCCCGCGCTCCTCACCGAGGGCGACATCCGCGGCGACCTGCACGCGCACACCGACTGGTCCGACGGCCAGCTCCCGCTCGAGCGGCTGGTGGAAGCGGCGCAGGCGCGCGGCTACGACTACATCATCGTGTCCGACCACTCGAAGTCGACCACGATCGCCAACGGGCTCACCGCCGACGCGCTCCGCGCGCAGATCGCGAAGATCCGCGCGCTGCAGCCGCGCTTCCGCATCCGGATCCTCGCCGGCAGCGAGTGCGACATCCTCGCGGACGGCACGCTCGACTTTCCGGATGACGTGCTCGGCGAGCTCGACGTCTGCCTCGGCGCCGTTCACATGCGCTACAAGCAGGACCGCGAGTCGATGACCCGCCGCATCGTGCGCGGCCTCGGCAACCCGTGGGTGAACATTCTCGTTCACCCGACCGGCCGGCGCCTCGGGTCGCGCGATCCGTACGACGTCGACATGGACGCCGTCTTCGCCGCCGCGAAGGCGCACGGCAAGGCCGTCGAGATCAACTGCTCGCCGGAGCGGCTCGATCTGAACGACGTGCACGCGCGCCGCGCGGCCGAGCTCGGCATCCCGATCGCGGTGTCGACGGACACGCACCATCTCTCGGAGCTCGCCAACCTCGACCTCGGCATCGCGATGGCGCGCCGCGCGTGGATCGGGCCGACCCAGGTGGTGAACACGCGCCCGCTCGCCGACGTCCTGCGCTGGGCCCGGCCCGGGCGCTGACCGACGCCCGCGGTCAGGTAAACTCGGTCATGCGCCTGGCGTCCGCACGAGGTGCCGCGTGAGCCGGCTCGTCGCGACCATCCTCAACGTGGACGACGTCGCGGACGTTCGCGACGTGACGTCCGACTTCCTCCGCGACGCCGGCTACCACGTCATCGAGGCCTCGAGCGGCACGGACGCGCTCGCCAAAGCCGCCGACGGGCCCGACCTCGTCGTTCTCGACGTCGATCTTCCCGACATGAGCGGGATCGACGTCTGCCGGAAGTTGAAGTCGCGGTCCCGGTCCACGCCCGTGCTCATGCTGTCCGGCGTCTACACGAGCCGCGACGATCAGTCGGGCGGACTGGAAAGCGGCGCCGATGGGTACCTCACCAAGCCCATCACGCAGCGCGAGCTGGTCGCGGCCGTCCACTCGCTGCTCCGGGCGCGGCGCGGCGAAGAGGAAACGCGGCGGCGCGCGCGCTCATGCAGCAGGCGCACGACGCGCTCGCCTCTGCGCTGCTGACCGCGTCGCTCGATCTCGGCGACGTCCTCGACCGGCTCGGCGCGATGATGCGGGCGCTGCTCGACGTCGACGCGATCCGCATCCGGCTCGTCGAGCGCGACGGCTCGCTCCGGCTGGTCGCGTCCATCGGCGACGTTCGGTGCCGCGAGTCCGAGGACGCGGGCCGCCGCGACGGCTTCGCCGTCGCCATCCTGAAGGAGCGGCGCACGTTCGCGTTCCGCGACGCGCAGGACGACCCGGCGTACACGGATCAGGACCGGCTGCGCGCCGAGGGCGTCGTGTCGGTGCTGGCGGTCCCGATGTACATCGGCGACGAAGGGGTCGGCGTGGTGTCGTGCTGGAGCCGCGCCCGCCGCAACTGGACCGCCGACGACGTCGCCCTCTTCGAAACCGCCGCACGTCACGCGGCGGTCGCCATTCAGAACGCGAGGCTCTACGAGGCCAGCGAGCGCCGTACGCGCGCGTGAAGGACATCGTGCGGGTCCGCGAGCTTGGCCCGCTGCGCGTGCGCGGGAAGACCCGCGGCGTCATGGCCTACGACGTCCTCGACGCGGTGACGACGCCCGCGTAGCCGCGTTGCGGAGGCGGGAAACCCGAGCCTAGAATCCCGGCAACCGGAGGGTCGTTCGGACCGGAAAGGAGTCTCACATGGTTCCCGTTTCCTCACCAGCGGTCACCATCGATCGTCCCGCCAGCATCGCCACCGACGGCATCGTCGCCGGCCTGATCGGCGCGTCGACCGTCGCGGTCTGGTTCCTCGTGCTGGACACGCTCGCCGGGCGCCCGTTCTACACGCCGACCGTGCTCGGAACGGCGCTGCTGAAGCGCGGCACGACGCTCGAGGCACCGGCGGCGCTGCCGGCGTCGCTCGAGATGGTCGGGATGTTCACGTGGATCCACGCGCTCGTGTTCATCGCGCTCGGCGGCGCCGCCTCGTACCTGCTCGCCGGCGTCGAGCGACGCCCGAGCCTCGGCTTCGGGCTGCTCCTGCTCTTCGTGGTGTTCCAGGCGGGATTCACGGTCGCGGCCGCGGTGCTCGCGCCGAACGTCATCGCGATCGTCGGCTGGATTCCGATCATGACCGCGAACCTGCTCGCGGCGTGTGCGATGGCGGCGTATCTGGGCTGGCGCCACCGCGGCATGTCGATCTGGCCGTAGGCCCGCGAACATCCCGAACTTCGGGTGGCTACAGCGCGCGGAGGAAGGCGGCGAGGTCGGCGCGGTCCTGCGCGGTCAGTCCCATGTTGAAGCGGACGTCATAGAAGCTCACGACGTCCTCGAGCGTCGCGGCCATCCCGTTGTGGAAGTACGGCGCGCGCGGCGCGAGGCCGCGGAGCGTCGGGATCTTGAAGCGCCCGACGTCGATCCAGCGGCCCGTGATGAGCGCGCGGCCCGGATCGGTCGTCTGCTGCCGCGCGCCGGTCGCGGTGTTCCGCAGCGTGTAGAGCGGCATGTCCGGCGTCCGGCGATTCGCGGCGGCGGTCCCGGTGTTGAAGAACTGCGCGTTCGAGTCGCTGCCCGCGTTGAACGCGTTGTGACACCGCGAGCACGTCACCTGCTGCGTGCCGAACGCGAACTGCCGGAAGTTGAACAGCTCCTGACCGCGCCACACCGACTGCCGCGCCGCGCCGAACGTGCCGGTCGCGTTCTGCCACGCGTCGAAGATCGTGAAGACCCGCGGCGTGAACGTCGACGACAGCGGGCTGTTGATCCGGAAGCGGAACGGCTGATCGACGAGGAACATCGGGCCGCCGTTCGCGCCGCCGTCGGTCAGGTTGCCCGCCGCGCGATCGGACGCCTGCGCCGTGAAGAGGCTCGTCTCGAACGTCACGATCTCGTTGCGCTGCTCATCGGTCAGCGGCTGGCGCGCCTGCGCGTGTCCGAGGTGCGCGCCGTTCGCCTGCGAGCCGAGGTTGAACGTCATCGTCTGTCCGGGGAACGTCTGCCGTCCGTCCCACATCACGTGCGTGAGGAACTTGAGGTTCGTCGCGGGCAGCGACCGGCGGAAGAGGCTCAGCTCCTGCGCGCTCGCGAACCCGTAGGGGTCGTCGACGGCGTCCAGCGAGAACTCCGCGCTGGCCGGAATACCGATGCCGACGCGGAAGACGCCCTTCGCGAGCAGCATGCTGTACGCCTGGCGCCGCGCGAACACCGTCGAGACGTCCATCAGCGGCGAGTTCGCGCCGTCGTGCGGCCGGAACAGCGGATGCGTCCCGTCGGTGTTGTCGAACAGCACCCGCGCCTGCGCCGCGCCGAGGCCGTAGCCATGCCCGGGCACGTGACACGTCGAACAGCGCCGCCCGTTCGTCCCGAGGCTCAGGAAGAAGTCGCCGCCGAGGTCGACGTCACCGAGGGTCGAGTAGGTGCGGTGCACGCCGGACGGGTTCCCGAACGGCTGCATGTTCGGCGCGAAGGGCGCCGCAAGGGCGACGCCGGTCAGCGCCAGGGTCAGGCCGATCACGATCGAGAGGCGGGCGCGTCGTTGCGTCATGCCTGAGTCGAAGTGCAACGGTGGTGCCCGACCTGACACGGCCTGCGGACCCGGAATCATGCAGCCGCGTGCATGAACATGCCGCCATGGCTGCGGAGGCGAGCGGTAATCAGCATCATCGTGTGCCGACGACGCTCTCGGCGAACTCGCGGGTCAGCGTGCCCGTGTAGACCTCTTCGACCGGGCCCTGCAGGCGCAGGCTCCAGTCCGGCCGGACGTCGATGCCGAGCTCGCCGCCGGGCATGCGCACGGTCACGTGGCCGTGATCGCAGAATCCGTTCCGCACCGCCGCGGACGCCGCGGCGCACGACGACGAGCCGGACGCCAGCGTGTAGCCGGCGCCGCGCTCCCAGATGAGGATGTCGATCTCGCCGCGCGTGGTCGCCCGCACGAACTGCACGTTCGTCCGCGCCGGAAACGCCGCGTGCCGCTCGATCTGCGGCCCGAGCCGCCGGCAGTCCGCTTCGTCGAGCCGGTCGACGAAGACGACGAAGTGCGGGTTACCGACCGACACCGCGGTCCCCGCGAGCTTCGTCCCGTCCCCGAGCGTGACTCCGAAGCCGACGACGTCGCCGGACGCGCCGGTGACCGGGACGTCGGTCGCCTCGAACGTCGCGCGCCCCATCTCGACCGTCACGAGCTGCATGCGGCCGTCGGCGACGTGGCAGTGGCATTCCACCATCCCGCCCTTCGTGTCGACCGTGAACACCGGCTTCTTCGCGAGCCCGTGGTCCCACAGGTACTTCGCGAAGATGCGCAGCCCGTTGCCCGACTTCTCGGCCTCGCTGCCGTCGGGATTGAAGATGCGCAGCCCGAAGTCGCCCTTCGACGACGGAACGAGCAGCAGGATGCCGTCGGAGCCGACGCCCCGGTTCCGATCGCAGATCTTCGTGATCGCCGCCGCGGACAGCGGGGCCGCGAGGTCCTTGTCCTGGATCACGATGTAGTCGTTGCCGAGCCCGTGCCCCTTCGCGAACGGAATCATCGTGCGTTCCTCCATCTACCATCCGCCGAATGTGTCGCGCACCCAGTCACGCGCCCGCGCGCCGACCGGCCGCACGTCGCACGGCAGCCGATGGCCGTACTTGCCGACGAACCGCTCGAGCACCGCGCGCCGCAGCGCGAGATCCGCGCGCGCGCGCGCGGGAACCTCGCCGAACTCGCGCGTGCGCGTCGCGCCGCCGCGGTGGATGAACGGCGCGCGGACGACGACGCACCGCTGACCGCGCTCCCGGACCGCGAACGACAGATCGCGGTCGAGCCCATGATAGAAGCCGTAGCCTTCGTCGAAGCCGCCGATCGACGTCATGAGCGCGCGCGGCAGGCACATGACGACGGAGTCCACGACCGCGACCTCTTCCCACGGCGCCCGCACCGTCGGCCCTCCGGCGAGACTGTGGACGATCGTGCGCCCGACGTACCGGCCGTTGCCGCGCAAGCGCTTGATGCCGTAGAGCCCGGCGAGCCCGATGTTCGGCGTGGCGACCGCCTCGAGCAGGCGCGTCAGCCAGGCGGGATCGAGCATCTCCGTGTCGTTGTGCAGGAAGCAGAGCGCGTCCGTCTCGGCGAGGCGCCACGCGCGGTTCAGGGTCGCGATGACCGACTGATTCGCGGCATTGCGCTCGAACCGCAGCGGGTACGGATACGGAAACCGCTCGAACCAGGCGGGCGTGTCGTCGGTGGACCCGTTGTCGATGACGACGAGCCGGAACGGCTCCGTCGTCCGCGCGAGGCTGTCCATGCACGCGCGCGTGAGCGCGAGCTCGTTGTACACGGACATCACGACGGTCACCCGCTCGGTCATGCGCGGGCGCTCACGGCCGCCGCACGACGACGGCCGTGCCCGGAACGCCGTCTATCGCTGGTCGACGGGAACGTACGTCGCGCGCGTCGCTCCGGTGTACTCCGCGCGCGGGCGGATCAGGCGGTTGTTGCCGTGCTGCTCGAGCACGTGCGCGGCCCAGCCGGCGACGCGGCTCATGGCGAAGATCGGTGTGAACTGATCGGTCGGGATGCCCATCGTCTTGTACGCCGCGCCGGAGAAGAGGTCGACGTTCGGGTAGATCTTCTTGTCGGCCGTGACCTCGCGGGCCACGGTGTCGAGGATCCGCACGGAGTCGGTGTTCCCCGCCTGCTCGCCGAGCTCGGTCGCGAGGCGACGCAGGTGCTTCGCCCGCGGGTCTTCCACGCGGTACACGCGGTGGCCAAAGCCCATGATCCGCGCCTTGTCCGCGAGCGCCTTGCGGATCCACGCCCCGGCGGTCGCCGGCGACTTGATCTTCTCGACCATCAGCATGACCTGCTCGTTGGCGCCGCCGTGGAGCGGGCCCTTGAGCGCGCCGATGCCGGACACGATCGCCGAGTGCATGTCGGACAGCGTGGCCGCCGTCACGCGCGCCGCGAACGTCGACGCGTTGAACTCGTGGTCGGCGTGCAGGATGAGCGCGACGTCGAACGTCTTCTCCGCGAGCGGCGTCGGCTTCTTGCCGAACATCATGTACAGGAAGTTCGCGGAGTGGCTCAGCCGGGGATTCGGCGCGACGGGCGCCTTGCCGTGGCGGATGCGCTCCCACGCCGCGACGAGCGTCGGCATCTGCGTGGTGAGCCGGAGCGCCTTGCGGACCGACGCTTCGCGCGAGTTGTCCGCGGCGTCGGGATCGAACGCGGACAGCGCCGAAATCCCGGTGCGGAGCACCTCCATCGGCGTCGTCTTCTTCGGCAGCGCGCGGAGCATCTGGATCATCTTGGGCGGGATCTTCCGGTTCGCCGTCGACCGCATCGCCTTCACGTGCGCGGCGAGCTCCTTCTTGTTCGGGAGCCCGCCGTGCCACAGGAGGTAGACGACTTCCTCGAAGCTCGAATGCGCGGCGAGATCGTCGACGTCGAAGCCGCGATACACGAGCCGGCCTTCACGACCATCGATGAAACAGATGTCCGAGGTCGAGACGACGACGTCTTCGAGACCGGCTTTCCCGAGGCTGCTCATTTTGGAAGTTTCCTCCAAGGTGTGGAAAACGCATAGCTTTTATCATAGCTAGCACGGGGCTTCAAGGTGACGGACGCGATCTCCTACTACGACGATCACCCGATCAGCGAGGCGCACGTGTGGGCCGCCGTGCGCGCGCGCACCGGCGGCTTCGACGCGCGCCTGCGCGCCGAGGACCTCTTCGATTTCGACCAGGACCATTACGGCGGCCTCTCCGCCGTCGACGCGCTCGCCACGCGCGCGGCGCTCGGTCCGGGCATGCGCGTGCTGGATCTCTGCGCCGGCCTCGCGGGCCCCGCGCGGTTCATCGCGAGCCGGCGCGGCTGTCGCGTGGTCGCGCTCGAGCTGCATGCGGGCCGCGCCGCGGGCGCCGCGCGGCTCACGCGCGCCGTCGGGCTCGAGCGTCTGGTCCGCATCGTGCGCGGCGACGCGCGGCGGCTGCCGTTCCGGCGCGCGCGCTTCGACGCGTGCATCAGTGAGGAAGCGCTGCTACATATCGAAGACAAGGCGGCGGTCCTCGCCGACGTGCGCCGCGTGCTGGTGCCCGGGGGCCGGCTCGCGTTCACCGACTGGATCGCGCATCCGCGGCTCGCCGACCGCGAACGCGCGCGCCTGCGCGACTGGATGGCGGCGACGACGGTCCAGACGCTCGACGGTTACCGCACGCTGCTCGGCCGCGCGGGCTTCGGCGCGATCGAAGCCGAAGATCTGTCCGACGAATGGCGGCGCGTCGTGCGGGACCGTATCCAGCGACTCGCCGCGCGTCGCGACGAGGTCGCCCAGCGGGCGCTCCACGCCTTCTTCCTCGGACTCATCGAGCAGGGCAAGCTCGGCGGAGGGCGCTTCACCGCCGTCTCGTAACTCGGCGTCATACCGATTGAATACGTTGCTTTATGACCAATCTTGACTTCTCCGATCGAGATTGGTAGCTTCCGCGAATACGACGACGCTGGCCAGAACGGACCAGCGGCGGACCGGAGGGCACCGATGGCGAACACGCAGGAAATTTCGGCCGCGACGGGCTACGGCCGGCCGTGGGCCGACGCGCACGAGATCGACAGCTTCGATCGGTTCGTCGCCGATTTTCACGCCGGGCGCCTCGGCGCCGACGATTTCAAGCGCTTCCGGCTGCAGCACGGCATCTACGGGCAACGGCAGCCCGACACGCAGATGGTGCGCGTGAAGATCCCCTGGGGCGGCCTCACCGCCGATCAGATCGATCGGCTCGCGGACCTCGCGGCGCGCACGCCCCGCGGCGTCGGGCACGTGACGACGCGCCAGAACTTCCAGTTCCACTTCGTGCCGCTCGACGACGTCCCCGACACGATGCGCACGCTCGGCGACGTCGGGCTGACGACGCGCGAGGCGTGCGGCAACACCGTGCGCAACGTCACCGTCGGTCATTGCGCGGGCGTCTGCGCGCACGAAGCGTTCGATCCCACGCCCTATGCCGACGCGCTCGCGCGGTTCCTGCTGCGCAATCCGATGAACCAGAACCTGCCCCGCAAGTTCAAGATCGCCTTCTCCGGCTGCGCGGACGATACGGGCCTCACGGCCATCCATGACATCGGCGCGCGCGCCGTCGTGCGGACGGTCGACGGTCTCGCCGTCCGCGGCTTCACGATTCTGCTCGGCGGCGGTCTCGGGCCGGCGCCGCAGCTCGCGCAGCCGCTGGAAGACTTCACGCCGGCCGGCGATCTGATCGCCACCGTCGCGGCGATCGTCCGCGTGTTCGACCGCCAGGGCAACCGCGAGAACCGCAACCTCGCGCGGCTGAAATTCGTCGTGAAGAAGCTCGGCATCGAGGCCGTCCGCACGCTCGTCGTGAAGGAGCGCGAGGCGCTGCGGCTGGTCCTCGCCGGTACGCTGCCGGCGATCACCCCGTGGGAAGAGACCGCGCCGCCCGTCCGCCCGTCGAACGGCGCGTCAGCTCCATCGCGCGATCCAGCCTTCACGCGCTGGCGTGCGACGAACGTCGCGGCGCAGAAGCAGACCGGTTACGTCACCGTCCACGTGCGGCTCGTGCGCGGCGACGTCACCGCGCCGCAGCTTCGCGCCGTCGCGGAGATCGCGCGCGACTTCGCGGAGGCGACGGTCCGCGCGACGAACCAGCAGAACCTCGTCGTCCGGTGGATTCCGGTGTCCGCTGTCGCGGCCGTGTATCACACGCTGCGCGCCGTGGACCTCGTCGCGCCCGGCGCCGAGCGACTCGTCGACGTGACGACCTGCCCGGGCGCCGACACCTGCCAGCTCGGCATCACGTCGTCGCGCGGCCTCGCGCTCGCCATCAGCGACGCGATCGAACGCGAGCTCGGCGGGCTCGCCGACGAGAGCGGCCTCCGCGTGAAGATCTCCGGCTGCCCCAACTCGTGCGGGCAACATCACCTCGCGAGCCTCGGGCTGTACGGCGGATCGCGGAAGTTCCACGGCGAGGCGGCGCCGACGTACCAGCTGCTCGTCGGCGGGCGGACCGGCAGCGAAACCCGGTACGGACGTCCGCTCGCGCGCATTCCGGCGCGGCTGGCGCCGTCGGCCGTGAAGGCGCTGCTCGAGGCGTATCGCGACGAGCGCGGGACGGGCGAGTCGTTCGACGCCTTCACCGACCGCGTGGGCATGGAGCGGCTGGCGCAGATCGTCGCGCCGTTCACGGAGCTCGCGCCGTCCGCCGAGGCGCCCGGGCATTACGTCGATTGGGAAGCGAGCGCGCGCTTCGTGCCGGAAACCGGCGCCGGAGAATGCGCGGCTTGATCAGATGGGGGGCCCCGAAATGGCCCGTCCGATCATCGAGGGGGCCTCGAAGGGCCCCCTCGACCCCCGAACGCTCGACGGTCCCGGGGAAACCCCGGTCCCGTCTCGACCCGGGACGCTCCTCGGGAACGGGATGAGTACACGCACACTTCAGGGCAAAACGGTCGCGCTCACCGAGGGCCGGCGCGCCACCGAGCTCGCGCGGCTCGTCGAAAAGCTCGGCGGCGTTCCCTACCCCGCGCCGGCGGTCCGCGAGATTCCGCGGCGCGATCTCGGTCCCGCCACCGCGGTGCTCGCCGCGATCCTCCGCGGCGAGGTGCCGATCATCGTCTTCCTCACCGGCGTCGGCACGCAGGCGTTCTTCACGCTCGCGGACCAGCGGGGCGACAAGCCGGCATTGCTCGACACGCTCGGTCGCATGCTCGTCGCCGCCCGCGGCCCGAAACCGGCCGCCGTGCTGCGCGGCGCAGGGGTGCGCATCGACGTCGCGCCCGCGGAGCCGACCTCGGACGCCGTGCTGGCCGCGCTCGCGAGCCATGACCTCGCGGGCCAGACCGTCGCGGTCCAGCATTACGGCGAGGATCCGCTGGCCTTCACCGACGGACTCGCCGCGCGCGGCGCGCGCGTGCTCGACATTCCGCTCTACGAGTGGGCGTTACCGGAGGACGAGGTACCGCTCGAGCGGTTCGTCGCAGATGCGTGCAGCGGTCGCATCGACGTCGTCGCGTTCACGAGCTCGCCGCAGGTCAAGCACGTCTTCGCCGTCGCCGAGCGGCTCGGGCGCGCGCGCGAGCTCGCGCGGGCGCTCGATGAGCACGTCGCGACGGCCGTCGTCGGGCCGGTGTGCGCGGCGTACCTCGCGTCGCTCGGCATCACGCCGAAGATCGTGGCGCCGAAAGGCACGATGGGCGCGCTGGTCCACGCGATCGCGGAGTCGCTCCAGTGAGCGCGTGGTATCCCGTGTTCCTGGATCTCGCCGGGCAGCCGTGCCTCGTCGTCGGCGGCGGGGCGGTCGCGGAGCGGAAGGTCGGCGCCCTGCTCGCCGCCGGTGCGCGCGTCGCGGTGATCGCGCCCGAGGTCACCGCCGCGATCGCGGCGTGGATTCGCGCCGGCGACATCGTCCACGTCGCGCGGACGTATCGTCCCGGCGACCTGCTCGGGCAGCGCCTCGTGTTCGTCGCCACCGATTCGCGCGAGGTCACGGACGCGGTCCGCGACGAAGCGCGCGAGTGGAACGTCTGGGTGAACGCCGCGGATGACGCGGCACGGTCCGACTTCATCCTGCCGTCGGTCGCGCGGCGCGGTCCGCTGACCGTCGCGGTCGGCACCGGCGGTACCAGTCCCGCGCTCGCGCGACTGGTGCGCGAAGACATCGAGACGTGGCTCGGCGAGGAATACGGCGCGCTCGTCGAAGTGGCGGCGGATGTGCGCCGCGAGCTCGCGGAGCGCGGCCGGCGATCGAGCGGCGACGCGTGGACGCGCAGCCTCGACGACGGCGTGCGGCGGCTCGTCCGCGAGGGCCGGCGCACCGAAGCGCGCGAGCGCCTCCTGGCGCGTCTCGAGAACGACGTATGCGCGTAGGCCGCGTCGCGCTCGTCGGTGCCGGGCCCGGTGATCCGGGACTCCTGACGGTGCGTGGACTCGAGCTGATCCGCGCCGCCGACGTCATCGTCTACGATCGCCTCGTGAATCCGGAGCTGCTCGACGAGGCGCGGCCGGACGCCCTGCGAATTTCGGCGGCGAAACGGCCCGGCGCGCACCGGTTGTCCCAGCCGCAGATCAACGAACTGCTCGTCATCCACGCGCGCCAGGGCCGCGAGGTCGTGCGTCTGAAGGGCGGCGATCCGTTCGTCTTCGGCCGCGGCGGTGAAGAAGCCGAAGCGCTCGTCGCGGCCGGCGTGCCGTTCGAGGTCGTGCCCGGGGTGAGCTCCGCGATCGCCGCGCCGGCTTACGCCGGGATTCCGGTGACCGACCGGCGGTACGCGTCGTCGTTCGCCGTCGTCACCGCCACCGAAGAGCCCGAGCGCAGTGACGCGCGTGTGCGATGGGAACGGCTCGCGACGTCCGTCGACACGCTCGTCGTGCTCATGGGGGTTGCGCGGCTGTCGTCGATCGTCGCGACGCTGGAGCGCGCCGGTCGTCCGGCCGCGACGCCCGTCGCCATCGTCGTGCGCGCCACGACGGCCGCGCAGCGCACGGTCGTGGGAACGCTCGGCACGATCGTCGAGGCGGCCGAAGCCGCCGCCGTCGAGTCCCCTGCCGTCATCGTCGTCGGCGAGGTCGTGCGATTGTCTGAGAAGCTCTCCTGGTTTGCGGGCGACGGGCTCGCCGACTTCGCCGACGCGGATCTCGAAGCGCGCTCGACGTGAGCGTCAGCGGAAGCGGCGCAGCAGGTCTTCCAGTCCGCTCCGCGCGCGCTCCGGATCGACGCTGCGCAGCGTCGCGGCGGGATTCACGCGAATCTGCGGCGCGGCGGCGGTGCCGGCGACCTTCGCGTGGATCTCGTTGCGTCCCTGCGTCGCGACGACGTCGAGGTTCATGCGCCCCGACGTGAGCGTGTAGTCGCCGGCGACCGTCATGCGAAGCGCCCGGCTCGCGTAGAGCAGATCGCGGGTCGTGACGACGCCTTTGGCGATCGTGTACGTCGCGGTGATGGCATCGAACTCGAGCGGCGAGCCGGGCGCGATCGCCGGCGCATCCGGCGCGAGCAGCGACGACACGGCGCCGCCGACGCGCGTGACGCCGCCGAGCAGCGCGAGCGCCTGCGACCCGACGACTCTTCCGCCGCCGATCTTCAGCTCGCCGGAGCCGGCCAGCGTGCCCCACAGATCGCGCGCGTCGAACGAGAGCACGCCGTTCAGGTCGAGCGGCCCGGTGACGGCGTAGCCCTGGCACAGGTAGTCGACCAGCACCTTCTCGATCGGCAGCGTCCGGATGCGGAGATCGCGCAGCTGGACGTGCGTGCCGGACTCGAGCGTCGCGACGAGATTCGTCGCGATGGGTCCCTTCGCGATCGCCGTCGTCACCGGGCGCGCGACGAGATGTCCGTCTTCCCAGCCGACCTTCAGCTTCACCGTGTCGAGCTTCAGCGTGCGCTGCTTCGGGTCGGGGCAGTGCGCGCTGGTCCGCGTGATGGCGACGTCGGACAGCGTGACGTCGCCGGCGGCGCGCGGGCTGGCGGCCGTGCCGCTCAGCGTGAGCGCACCGTTGAGCCCGCCGGCGATCGCCGGCTCCGGGCCGAGCGTGGCGCCGACCAGATCCTTGACCTGACGACCGTCGATGGCGATCTTCGCTGCGATCGGCGCGTCCATCAGGCTCCGGCCGCCGTTCAGCGTGACGGTGCCGTCCGTGATCTTGAGCTGGAGATCGCCCGGCTTCACGCGCGCGGCGCCCTTGAAGGCCAGGCGACCGCCGCTCGCGTCGACGGCGAGATCGAGATTCTCGATGCGGTAGCTCTGCGCGGCACGCGCCGAGCCGCGCGTCTGGAACGTCACGACGCCGTTTTCGAGCTTCACGTCGCCCGTGAGCGGCGCCGCCGCCGTGGCGACACCACCACCGCGCGGCTTCGACGACGGCGCGCGCGGCTCCGTCGAGGCGCCGAGCGTGCTGAAGTTCCAGCGTCCCTGCCCGTCCTGCACGATCGCGATCACCGGTTTCTTCAGCACGAGGCCGCCGAACTCGATGCGGCCGCTGGCCAGCGCGCCGAGCTTGAGACGCAGCTCGCCGCGATCGAGCGCCAGGAACGGCGACGTGCCGAACCGCGGATCCTCGGCGACCTTGAGATCCTTGAGGATCACCGAGGGCAGCGGAAAGAGGCTCGCGGAGACCGACGAAAACGACACCGGGCGGCCGAGCGCCTGGGACGCCTGGGTCGCGATGAGCGACTGCACGCGCGGGGTGTCGACCAGACGAGGCAGCGCGACCGCCGCGACGATCGTGAGCACCACGATCGCGGCGACGGCCGCACCACCCCAGATGACGAGACGCTTCACTCGAGCGTCGGCGCCCGGCCGGCCCTCAGGCCGTCTGGATGGCCGTCAGTTTCCAGGCGCTCGGACCGACGGGCCGCGTGAACGTCCAGAACTCTTCCACCGTGATCGGCGTCGTCTTCGAGCCGTCGACGACCTGACCGGTTGCGTCGTCGACCGTGTAGTCGACCATCGAGCCCTCGATGAACACCGTCACGAAGTCGCGGCCCTTCTCCTGCCAGGCTTCCGTGACCTCGAGGCGCGGGAGCCGGATGCCGTCGATCCGGTTCGTGCGCCGCGCCGACTTCAGATCCTCGCATTGCGTGAGCAGCACGCCGAACATCTCCGGCGTCAGCCGGTCGCGGATGGCCGACACGTCGCGCGCGCCGACCGCGGACTGCACCGCGGCGAAATGTCCGCGCACCGATTCGGCGAACGCCGCGGGATCGAAGCCCGGATCCATCTGCCGGATGTGCGCGAGGCCCTCGACCTCGGTCGCCTGCGCGCCGCCCGCGGGCAGTTCCATGACCGCTGTCCCGCCGGCGCCGGTGTTCGACGCCGAGTACGCCGAGACGCCGCCGTTCGCGTAGGCCGGCGCTTCACGCCGGCGGCGCAGGAAGGACATCAGCGCGAAGATGCCACCCCCGATCAGCAGAATATCCATCAGGCCGATCCCACCGCCGAGGCCGCCCATGCCGCCGCCGAACAGCAGGCTGCCGAGCAGACCGCCGAGCACGAAGCCGCCGAGCATCGGACCGAACCGCTGCATGAAGCTCGGACGCGCCGCCGACGACGGCTGCGTTGGCTGGTTCATCGACCGTGACGGTGACGTCGGACTCGCCGGCGACGACGGCCGCGAGGGCGACGAATACGAGCGCGATCCGCGGCTGCCACCGCTCCCCGCGCGCGCCCAGACCTCACCCACCTGGCCGAGCACGACGACCGAGACGGCAACGGCTGCTATCGATGCGACGATACGTCGCTTCATCGCCCCTCCTCCGGCACGAACGTTCACCAACGACCCCTACGCATCATTCTATCCGACGTCTTCGTGCCTATCTGGCGTTCTCGTCGCGCCGGCGGAGCTCCTTTTTCAAGATTTTCCCGGTGGGATTCTTCGGCAGCGCGTCGATGAATTCGACGGCCTCGGGCACCTTGTAGGCGGCGATCGCACCGCGGCAGACGGCCTGCAGATCCGCCGGCGTCGCCGTCATACCGTCGCGCAGCACCACGTACGCCTTCACCGCTTCGCCGCGCACGGCGTCCGGCATGCCGATCACGGCCGCCTCCTTCACCGCCGGATGGCGGAACAGCACCTCTTCGACCTCGCGGGGGAACACCTTGAAGCCGGCCACGTTGATCATGTCCTTCACGCGGTCGACGATGAAGAAGTACCCGTCGGCATCGCGGTAGCCGATGTCGCCCGAGTGCAGCCAGCCGTTGCGGATCGCCTCGGCCGTCGCCTGCGGGTTGCCGAAGTAGCCCTTCATGACGTTCGGGCCCTTGATGACGATCTCGCCGAGCTCCCCGTCCGGCAGCTCGCGGCCGTGCTCGTCGACGATCTTCATCTCGACGTTTTCGATCGGCGTTCCGATCGAGCCAGGGCGGAACGCGACGTCGTGGTTGTACGAGCCGAACGGCGAGCATTCCGTCAGCCCGTATCCCTGGTGGACCCAGTGGCCGTACGTCTCGTACCACCGGCGCTCGATGTCGGTCGGCAGCGTGGCCGCCGCCGAGAAGCAGAGCCGGACGGAGGAGACGTCGAGCTTCGCCGGCCGCGACAGGAAGAGGATGTACATCGTCGGCACGGCGTAGAGCAGCGTGATCCGCTCGCGCGCGACGGCGTCGACGAACGGGTCGGGAACGAAGCGCTCCTGCACGACGAGCCGCCCGCCCGCGGCGACGAGCGCGTTCATGATGAAGTTCTGACCGAAGCAGTGGAACATCGGCAGCGCGCAGAGCCCGCGGTCGTCGGGCGTCATGCGCAGGTGATGCACGGTGGCGTGCGTGTTCGACACGACGTTGGCGTGCGTCAGCATCACGCCCTTCGGACGCCCGGTCGTCGCCGACGTATAGAGGATGGCTGCCGTCTCCTCGCGATCGAGGTCGAGCGCACGCATCGGCGGACCGTCGAGCCGTGCGAGATCGCGCGCGTTCAGCACGTGCCGCACCGAGGGAATGTCCGCGGGCGCCGGCAGATTGCCGGCGACGGCGTCCGCCGTGACGATCGCGCGCGGCTGCGCGTCGCTGGCGATGTACGCGATCTCGTCCTTCGCGTACGTGACGTTCAGTGACAGCGGAACGAGGCCGGCCTTCTGGGCGGCGTAATACGTCAGGACGAACTCGGCGCTGTTCGGCAGGTGCAACCCGAGGCGATCGCCCGGCCGGAGGCCGAGCGCCGTGAACCCACCGGCGAGCCGCGCGGCGTCGGCTTCGAGCTCGCGGTAGGTCCAGCGGCGCTCCCCCGCGAGGAGAGCCGGGCGGTCGGCGTGATACCGCGCCGACCGCTCGAGCAGCTCCGCGACGTTCACGGAACCAGCAGCACCTTGCCGGTGGTCTTGCGGCCCTCCAGCGCGCGGTGCGCCTCCGCGGCGTCCTTCAACGGGAACTCGAACTCGACCCGCATGCGGAGCTTGCCGTCACGGATCCAGCCGGCGAGCTCCGTCGCGCGGCTCACGAGCTCCTCGCGCGTCGCGATGTAGTGGAAGAGGCTCGGCCGCGTGAGGAAGAGCGAGCCCTTCGCGTTCAGCGCCTGCGGGTCGAACGGACCGATCGGGCCGCTCGACTGGCCGTACAGCGCGACGAGCCCGCGTGGCGCGAGACAGTTGAGGCTCTTCTCGAACGTGTCCTTGCCGACCGAGTCGTACACGACCTGTAGCCCCTTGCCAGCAGTGATCCGCTTCACCTCGGCTTCGAAGTCCTGCTTCGTGTAGAGGATGGTCTCGTCGGCGCCGGCCTCGCGCGCGAGCTTGGCCTTCTCCTCCGTCGAGACGGTGCCGACGACTTTCGCGCCGCGCATCTTCGCGATCTGGCAGAGGAGCAGTCCGACGCCGCCCGCCGCCGCGTGGACGAGACACGTATCGCCGACCTTCAGCGGATACGTCGAGGTCGCGAGGTAGTGCGCGGTCATGCCCTGCAGCATCATCGCGGCGCCCTGCCGCGTCGTGAGCCCCGAGGGCAGGACGAAGAGTCGGTCGGCCGGCACGGCGGCGTACTCGGCGTACGCGCCGGGAACCCCCGTGTACGCGACCTTGTCGCCGACCTTCACCTCGCGCACGTCGGCGCCGACGGCGCTGACGGTGCCCGAGGCTTCCATGCCGAGCGTGAGCGGCAGCTGCGCCTTGTAGAGACCGCTGCGGAAATAGACGTCGATGTAGTTGAGTCCGGCGGCGTCGACCTTGACGACGGCCTGACCGGCGCCCGGCGTCGGTTCGGCGACGTCCTCGTAACGCAGCGCTTCGGGACCTCCGGGCGAATGTACGCGAACGGCTTTCATCGGGGACCTCCGTGGGGGTGAATGGACGATCGGGAAAACGCGTCGGATTATAGCAGCGAGGAGGAACGCTTGATCGGACGCGTAGACTAGTCACTGGCACGTCGTTTGCCGCTCCCCAGTCGGAAGTCGCGCACCCGCGCGTCCGTCAAACCCAGGCCCCGGAGGTTTCACCGCATGAAGCTCCCGTCCCGCGTCCTCTCGGTCGCTGCGCTCGCCATCGCGCTCGTCGCGCCGTCCCCCGCCGTCGCCGGCGCGCCGACGGAACAGCTGCGCCGTCACGTCGACGCCGTGCTGCAGACGCTGTCGTCGCCCGAGCTCAAGAAGGAAGGCCGTGCCGAGGCGCGGCGGGCGGAGATCCGGAAGATCGCGCTGCGCATCTTCGACTTCGAGGAGACGGCGCGGCGGTCGCTCGGCCGTCACTGGCAGTCGCGGACGCCGACGGAGCGGCAGGAATTCGTGAAGCTGTTCACCGATCTGCTCGAGCACTCGTACGTCTCCAAGATCGACCAGTATGGCGGCGAGAAGATCCTGTACACCGGCGACACGATGGAGAGCGATCAGGCGACGGTCAAGACCAAGATCCAGACGCCGAAGGGCGCCGAGATCCCGATCGAATACCGGATGCACAAGGGCAAGGACCAGTGGCTCGTCTACGACGTCGTGATCGAGGGCGTGAGCCTCGTCGGCAACTACCGGACGCAGTTCAACAAGATCATCCAGACGTCGTCCTACGAGGATCTCATCCAGAAGATCAAGACGCGGGCGATCGGGGCACCGGCAGCGACGACTCCGCGCGGCTGAGTCAGCGCAAGCCCTCGCGCGCGAACGCGCGGCGCGCCCGCGGCCAGCACCGGACCCACGCCGGCAGCCGCGGCAGCACGGCGCGCGTGACGCGCGCAGCCACGCCGAGCGCCCGCTCGCGCCGCGGGGACCACGCATACCCGTACGCGGCCCGAATCGTCGGCGGCAGCGTCCCGACCGTCGCCTGGCGGAGCGCCCAGAACGCCGGCTCGAGGACGATGCCGGACGGCGGGGACGTGACGTCGCGCGCGAGCCGCCGCGCCGTGTCACCGACCGCGATCGGGCCGTGCGCGAGCATGTCACGCATGTACGCATCGAGCGCCGCCTTCGTGCGCGGCAGCATCCGCTCCGGAATCCGCAGCATCGTGGCGCCTTCCGCCGATTCCTCGCAGTAGCGATCGCGCGCGGCCGGTGTCAGCGGTGCGACGAACGTCTCGTACGCCAGCATGAACGACTCGACGCACGTCGCGTGCACCCACAGGAGCAGCTCGGGATCCCGCGCCGTATACGCCGGCCCGGACACGCGATCGTGGATGCCGTTGATCCGCGCCACGACGTCCGCCCGCTCGGCGTCGGATCCGAACGTGAGCGTGAGCATTGCGCCGAGCGTGCGATGGAGCCGCACCCAGCGCCCGAACCGCTCGGCGGTGAAGCGACTGTGGTCCGCCACGCCCTGCGCCACGCCGGGATGCGCGAACTGCAGCAGGATGGCGCGCGGCCATCCGAGCAGCAGCGCCATCTCACGATGGATCTGCCACGTTTGGGGGGCCCCGACATGGCCCCCCAAGCCCCCCGACGCTCGGAGCGCCCCGGGGCACCCGTGGCGCTCCTCGAGCTCGCGCCCGCGCCTCACCGCATGGCTCCGAGGTCGATCGTGAAGCGGCCGGTCTCCCTGCCGTCGCCGTCGCGCACGACGAGCGCCGCGCGCGAACGCCCGGGGAACTCCTTCACCGGAAACGTCCACACGCACCGCGCG
>JACPCW010000011.1 GCA_016184365.1 Candidatus Rokuibacteriota bacterium | reverse complement strand
GCGGTCGTAGTCGACGCCGAGCGGCCAGCCGATGTTGATGACGAGCCCGTCCACGTCGTCGCGCTCGAGCCCGGCGTCGGCCAGCGCCGCCTTGAAGGCCTGCGTCGCGAGCCGCATCGGGCTCTCCGGCGTCTTCATGACGAAGCGGCTCGTGCCGACGCCGGCGACGGCCGTGCGATCGCGGAGGGTCACGGTCGCGGGCCCAGCTCCGCCGCGAGCGTTGCCTGCAGCTTGACCTTCTGCACCTTGCCGGTCGCCGTGACGGGGAGCTCCGCCCGCTTCGCGACTCGGACGTGCTGCGGGACCTTGAACGCGGCGAGCGATCCGCGACAGAACGCGCGGAGCTCGTCGGGCGACGCCTCGTGGCCCTCGCGCAGGACGACGATGGCGGCGAGGACTTCCTCTTTCCGGGGATCGGGCACGCCGACGACGTAGACCTGCTCGACGGCGGGGTGCGTCAGCAGGATCTCCTCGACCTCGACCGGCGCCACGTTGATGCCGCCCGTCTTGACCATCTCCTTGATCCGGCCGCGGAAGCGAAGGCGGCCGTCCTCGTCGATCAGGCCGAGGTCGCCGGTCGCGAACCAGCCGTCGGCGTCGAACGCGGCGGCGTTCCGCTCGGCGTCCTTGTAGTAGCCGGGTGTCAGGTAGCCGCGGATCAGGATCTCGCCCACCTCGCCCGGCGGCAGGGGGCGGCGCGTCGCGGGGTCGACGATCCGGAGCTCCATTCCCGGCAGCGGACGCCCGACCGTGTGCAGCCGCACGTCGAGCGGATCGTGCGCGTCGGTCACCGTGGCGTTGCCGTAGCACTCGGTGAGGCCGTACACGTTGCAGATCTCGCGCGCGCCGAGGTCCATCACCATCTGCATCGCCTGCGGCGAGCCGATGGCGGCGCCCGTACGGAGCGACGAGAGATCGCGCCGCGCGCGGTCGGGATGCTCCCAGAGCGCGAGCGCGATGTTCGGGGTGCCGTAGTAGACGGTGCACCGCTCGCGCTCGATGAGCGCGAGCGCCTCGCCGGCGTCGAACTCCGCCTGCAGCACGACGGCGCCGCCGTGGGTCATCACGGCGAGCAGCGCGTTCTCGCAGCCGAAGCCCCAGAAGAGCGAGATGCCCATCCACAGGCGGTCGTCCGGCGTGAGGTGCTGGCGCTCGCCGATCGCGAACATGTTCTCGACGAGCCCGCGGTGCTGGAGCTGGACGCCCTTCGGTGTCGACGTCGTGCCCGAGGTGTAGAGGACGTACGCCACGTCGTCCGGCGTGACGGCGCGCTGGCACGCGTCGAGGACGGCGTCCGGCACGCGCGCGCCGAGCTGCCACAGCTCGTCGAACGGCGTGACATCCTTCGCGGGCGCGCCCAGGGCGACGACGCGCCGGAGGCCGGGGAGCCGGTCGCGGCCGATCTCGTCGAGCATCGCGAGGTAGTCCTGGCCCCGGAAGCGGTCCATCGTGACCAGCGTCGAGGCGTCCGAGTGGCGCAGCACGTACTCGAGCTCGCGCCGGCGCGACCACGTGGAGACGGCCACGAGCGTCGCGCCGAGGAGCTGGACGGCGAAGTCGGTCAGGAGCCACTCCGTCCGGTTGTCCATGAGGAGGGCGACCTTGTCGCCGCGTCGCACGCCCAGCCCATGGAGCCCCTTCGCGAGCTGCCGGACGCGCGTCCGGTACCCCGCGTACGTGACTCGCGCGTGGCCGCCCACCACGGCCTCGCGATCCGGATGGCGCGCGGCCATCTCGTCGAGCAGGTCGGGCAGGGTGCGGCTCCGGGGCATCTCCATGCGCGGCACAGCTTACGACAGGCGGCTTGGCGGCCGGTGACGTAGGCTGATGCCGCAGCCAAGAAGGCCAGATCGACCCGTCCGGAGCCTCGAGTCTTGACCACGATGCGGCTCCGGCAATCGCTGCGAAGAGAGCTCGACGCGACGGCAACGCGTGCTCGCCGATCAGTCGCAGATGCCGGCACGGGTCTCGGCGTCTGGGAAGTCGCCCGCGACTTCAGCAAGGGCCAGGACACCGAGGGGATTCGAAAGGCCTTCCCGCAGCTCTCGCAGGCCCAGATCACGGCGGCGCTGATGTACTACGCCCGCTACCGTGACGAGGTTCAGGCCCAGATCGATGCGAATGCTGCGCTCACGCCTGAGGC
Organism: Candidatus Rokuibacteriota bacterium; assembly: GCA_016184365.1. GTDB lineage: Bacteria > Methylomirabilota > Methylomirabilia > Rokubacteriales > CSP1-6 > AR8. The sequence goes on along the minus strand of JACPCW010000011.1, from coordinate 11,073 downwards.
GATCGAGATGCAGTATCCCGAGCTCGTGCGCTTCGCTCGGTGAAGGCCTACCTCGATGCCCTCCTCCTTCGGCAGCGGGGTGTAGACGCGACGAGCGCCCGCGAGGTTGGAAGCAGCCAGCTGGAGGACCGCAGCCAACTCGAGTACGCCACGCGTGAAGATCGGGCCATCGTCGCCAGGAACGTCGTCGACTTCCTCCGGCTCGCTCGCGACGCCGTCGCGACGAATACACGGCACGCGGGCATTGTCCTGGTGACAACATTTCGGGGACGGCAGTCGGTGCCCAGGAGCCGGTGCCCGCACGCGGGGAGGCGACGTGCTCGGCATTGAGTGCCTTGGCGATCCGCACGAGCCCCGCGCCTTCGGCGTAGAGCGTGAAGATGCGCCGGATCACCATGGCCTCGTTCTCGTCGATCACGCGATGCACGTAGCCGTCGCCGTTCTGCTCGAAACTCGCGGCAAGCGACTGCATCACGGTCATGATCTCGCCCGACTCGTCCGCGAGGCTGATCGGCGCACGCAGGTGGAGGCGGTCCCATTCTCGGTCTACGCCCTGACGCTGAACAAGCGACGCGTCTACGATGAGCTCACACGCGTCAAGGATCGGGTCTACAACTACATCGCTCGGCGGGTTTTGGACAGGATCGCGATGGAGCGCGCAGAGACCCGGGTCCAGTTCATCATCGACAAGAGCAGACGGGTTGGGGCCACCAACGCGCAGCTCCCGAGAGATTCCGGCCGGTCAGCTCGTCCCGCCGGCCAGCGCCGCCTGCACGCGCTCGCGTGTGAACGGCACCGTTCGGAGCCGCACGCCCGTCGCATCGAAGATCGCGTTCGCGATCGCCGCGGCGACCGGACATGCCGCGGGCTCGCCGGCGCCGACGGACGGTTCGTCGCGACGGTCGATCAGCGTGATCTCGATCGCGTCCGGCACCTCCGCGAACGTCAGGATCGGATAGGTCGTCCAGTCGAGGCTCCGGACGCCCGAGCGGTCGAACCGCACCTCCTCCTCGAGCGTCCGGCTGATCGACTGGATCACGCCGCCCTCGATCTGGTTGCGGAGACCGTCCGGATTGACGACGAGCCCGCAGTCATGGGCGACGAAGACGCGCCGCACGCGAACGGCGCCGCTGGCGAGCTCCACCGCGACGTCGGCCACCATCGCGACGTACGCGCTGCTGTTCTTGTAGCGAACGTAGGCGAAACCGCGCCCGGCGCCTCGCGGGGCGCGGCCTGACGGTCTGCCGTGCCACCGCGCGAGCCGCGCGACCTCCCGGATCACCGCGATCGCGCGTGGGTCGCGGAGATGGCGAAGACGGAAGTCCACGGGATCCGCCCCGGCCGCCGTCGCCAGCTCGTCGACGAACGACTCGTTGGCGAAGGTGTTCTGCGGTGCTCCGAGCCCGCGGAGCGCCGAGGTCCTGAGCGGACTCTCGGCGAGCGCGTGGAGCACGATGCGCTCCGCGCCCACGGTGTATGGATGCTCGGCGTTGCGGCCGCCGCCGACCTGCCCGTACCGCGGCGTCGAGCCCGTCAGCTGGCCGGCGAGCAGGTTCCCGGGCTGCCCGTTCGGCCGCGTCGCGTGGGTCGGCGTCCAGGCGGCGTAGTCCCACGCGACGATGCGGCCGGACGCATCCAGCCCCCCGCGGACTTCCATGACCATCGCCGGGCCCTTCGGCTCCCAGGCATGCTCATCGGCCCGCGTCCACTGCACGCGGACGGGCCGACCGACCGCACGCGAGAGCAAGGCGGCATCGGCGGCGACGTCGTCTGCGCCGTTGTGACCGTAGCAGCCGGAGCCCTCGACGAAGACGACGCGGACGCGCTCGTCGGCCATGCCGAGCAGCGACGCGATCGCGCTGCGGAGGCCCCATGATCCCTGCGTCGCCGACCAGACGGTGGCGGCGTCCGGTTTCACGTCGGCGACCGCGCACGAGGGCCCGATGGAGGCGTGCATCTGGAACGGCCAGTGGTAGACCGCGTGGAGGGTGCGCGCGGCGGCGCGGAGCGCGGCGCCGACGTCGCCCTGCGTGCGAAGTGCATGGTCGGTGGTCCGGCGTTCGCGCAGCCACGCGTGGAGCGCGGCCATCTCCGGAAATTCCGGCGCGGGCGTCCAGGTGACGGCCAGGCGTCGCGCCGCCTCCGCCGCGTGCTCCTCGCGCTCGGCGATCACACCGACGAAATCGTGACGGCGGACGACACGCACGAGGCCTGGCACGGCACGGACCGAGATTTCGTCGAGCGACGCGACGCGTGCGCCGGGTCGGGGCGGCCGGACGACGCGGCCGTGCAGCATGCCGGCGACGCGGACGTCGTGCACGTTGACGTACCGCCCGGTGACCTTGGCGGGGAGATCGATGCGCGAGCTCGCCGTACGTCACGCGGCGGCCTTGTGCGGTGGTGACGGCGCCGTCGTTCACGACGAGCCGGTCGGCGGGCACGCGGAGCCGGGTCGAGGCGAGCTCGAGCAGGGCCTGTCGCGCCGCGGCGGCGGCCTCGCGGAGCGCCGGCGCGCCCTGCTGGATCGTGAGGCTGCCGGTCGTCTGCCCCTGGTCCTGCGTCCGTCCGGTGTCGCCCTGGACCATCGTGATACGCGAGACGGCGACGTCGAGCTCCTCCGCCACTACCTGTGCGAGCGCCGTCGCGACGCCGGTGCCGAGCTCGACCTTGCCGGTGAAGACGGTCACGCCACCGTCGGCGGCGACCTGGAGCCACGCGTCGACCGACGATGCCGCAGGCAGTCGCCGCGGCGCGAGGTCGCCGCGCGCGACGCCGGGCAGACCGAACGCGACGACGACCGCGCCGCTGCCCTGGACGAACTCGCGCCGCGAGAACCGCATCACCCGGTCACGCGCCGGATCGCGCGCAGCACGCGCATGTGCGAGCCGCAGCGGCAGAGGTTCCCGGCGAGCGCCTCGCGCATCTCGGCCTCGGTGGCGTCCGGTTTCGCGCGGAGCACCGCGGCGGCCTTCATGATGATGCCTGCCGTGCAGTAGCCGCACTGCGCCGCCTGCTCGTCGAGGAACGCCTGCTGGAGCGGATGCAGTCGCTCTCCGCCGAGCCCCTCGATCGTCACGACGGATCGGCCGGCTGCCTCGGAGAGCGGCGTGACGCAGGCCGGGACCGCATCACCGTCGAGGTGCACGATACACGCGCCGCACTGGGCGAGCCCGCAGCCGAACTTCGGGCCGTTGAGCTGGAGGTCGTTGCGCAGCACCAGTAGAAGCGGGGTCTCGGGGGCCGCCGTCACGCGCTGACGGCGACCGTTCACCGTCATCTCGATGGCCATCAAGAGCAGGTTACATCGGCGGTAGACTCCGTGAGCCATCCCGCGCGCCCCGCTCGACATTCGACCGTCCCAGGAGGCCACCGATGCCCGGCTTGCTGATCAGGAACGCCGACTACGTCGTCACCGTGGACCGCGACCGCCGGATCATCACCGACGGCGCCGTCGCGATCGTGAACGACCGCATCGCCGCCGTCGGGAAGACGGCCGACGTCGCGCCGCAGTTTCCCGACGCCGAGACGCTCGACGGCCGGGGCAAGCTCGTGATGCCCGGCCTCGTGGACACGCACATCCACAACGCGCAGCAGCTCGGCCGCGGGCTCGGCGACGAGGCCTATTCCGGCCCGGAGCGGCTCTTCCGCCGGCTGTGGGTCGTCGAGTCGCACATGGACGCCGGCGACGCGCTGTGCGCGGCGCGCCTGTGCCAGCTCGAGATGGTCGCGCAGCACAACGGCAGCCTGAACGGCCGGCTGAAGGCGTGGTTCTCGATGCGGGTGCCCGTCGCGTGCTCGGACGATCTCCTGCGGCGGATCGCAGCGCTCGCCGAGAAGCGCGGCGTCGGCGTCATCGGCCACGCGTGCGAGAACCGCGACGAGATCGTCGCCTCGCACCTCAAGTACGGCATGGGAGACGTCGCCCGGCTCGAGAAGCTCGGCCTGCTCCGGTCGAACCTCTTGCTGCTGCACATGGGATGGGTCGACGCCAGGGAGCTCTTCATGCTCCAGCAACGCGACGTGAAGGTCTCGCTCGCGCCGGGGGCGACCTTTCACCAGGCCATGGGCAACATCAGTCACGGCAAGGCGCCGGAGATGCTGGAGCTCGGCATCACCGTGGCGCTCGGCTCGGATTCCGCGATGTCCGGGAACTTCCTCGACACGATCCGCCAAACGTTTCTCCTCGTCGGCGGGTACCACGAGGCGCGCCTGGATCCGAAGGTCATCCGTCCGGAGGTCGCCGTCGAGATGATCACCATCAACGGCGCTCGCGCCACGCTGTGGGATGCCGAGATCGGCTCGCTCGAAGTCGGCAAGCGGGCCGACGTGACGGTGCTCGACATCCGGCGGCCGGAATGGCAGCCCGTGCACAATCCGATCGCCAACCTCGTGTACTCCGCGCACGGCGGATGCGCCGATACGGTCATCGTCGATGGGAACGTCCTCATGCGGAACGGGCGGGTGCTGACGCTGAACGAAGCGGATCTCTACGGCGAGGCACGGGACCGCGCGCGCTCGCTCGTTCGCCGCGCGGGTCTGGAGCAGGTCGCCGCATCGATCTGGCCGGTCGTGTGAGCGCCCGAACGGCCGTGACCAGGCGGCGCGCGCGCTCGACGGTCCTTGCCGGTATCGTGGGACGAGCGGTATCGTGTCGCCGCCCGAACGGAGGAGAGCGTCGATGAAGATCAGCATGTTCCATCTCATGCCGCACCGCGAGCTGCCGCCCGACTTCGAGAAGCGTTACGCCTCGGTGTGGGTGACGCCGCCGTGGTGGGAGCTCGCCGACGCGCGCCGCGTGGGCCAGTACTACAACTGGACGCTCGACGAGCTGCTCTATGCGGCGAACTCCGGATTCGACGGCGTCTGCACGAACGAGCACCACCAGAACGCGTACGGCTTCATGCCCAGCCCGAACATCATGGGCGCCGTGCTCGCGAAGGCGACGAACGGCTCGAACGTCGCCATCGTGCAGATGGGGGCGACGCTGCCGACCTCGAACCCGCCGATCCGCGTCGCCGAGGAATACGCGATGCTCGACTGCATCAGCGGCGGCCGGCTCGTCGCCGGGCTGCCGCTCGGCAGCCCGATGGACGTGAATTTCTGCTACGGCATCACGCCCATGGAGCATCGCGAGCGATACCGCGAAGCGTTCGCGCTCACGCTCAAGGCGTGGCAGGCGCGCGAGGTCTTCGCGTGGAACGGCCGCTACTACCAGCTGGCGAACGTGAACCTGTGGCCGCGGCCGATCCAGCAGCCGCACCCGCCGGTGTGGGTGCCCGGATCGGGCAGCATCAGCACCTTCGACTTCGCCGTCGACCACGACGTCTGCTACTGCTTCCTGAGCTACTCCGGCGCCAAAGCGGCGAAGTCGATGATGCAGCGGTACTGGCAGGTCGTGACCGACAAGGGGCGCGAAGCGAATCCGTACCGCGCCGGGTTCCTGCAGCTCGTCGCCGTGGCCGAGACCGACGCGCAGGCCGAGGCGAAGTACGCCCGGCACGTCGAGTACTTCTATCACAAGTGCCTGCACTGGCCGCCGCAGCTGCTGTCGCCGGCCGGCAACCAGGACTACCGCAGCCTCGTGGCGAACGTGTCGAACCCGATCCGGCGCGCCGACGATCTCAAGGCGCTGCGGTATCGCGATTTCGTCGAGAAGGGATACGTCATCGCGGGCAGCCCGGCCACCGTCCGCGATCGCCTCAAGGCGGACGTCGTCGACGGCCTGCGCGTCGGGAACCTCATGGTGCTCCTGCAGATCGGCTCGATGCCGCACGAGCTCACGCTCGAGAACATCGATCTGTTCGCCCGCACGGTCCTGCCGGAGCTCCGCCCATCCTGGGACGGCGACGGATGGATCAATCACTGGTGGCCGGAAGGGCTGCGCGACGCGGCGCCCCGGCCGGTGCCCGCCGGCGTCGGCGCGAGCCAGGCATGACACGCGAGCAGACGATCTCCGTCTGGCAGAACCGCGTCCGGATGCGCGTCCTGTCGGCCGGCCGCGGTCCGGCGCTCGTCTTCCTCCACGGCGCGTGGGGGCTCGCGTGGGACCCGTTTCTCGACGAGCTCGCGCAGAGCTTCACCGTCTACGCGCCCGAGCATCCGGGAACGACGCCGGACGCGCACGACGACATCTATCACCTCGACGGGCTGTGGGATCTCGTCCTGTGCTACGACGAGCTGCTCACCGCGCTCGGCGTCGACGAGGCCGTCGTCGTCGGCCACTCGTTCGGAGGCATGGTGGCGTGCGAGCTGGCTGCGGCGTACCCGCGGCGGACGCGCCGTCTCGCGCTGATCGCGCCGCTCGGGTTCTGGCGCGACACCGAGCCCGTCGTCAACTGGGTGATGCTGGATCCGGCCGAGCTGTCCGGCTACGTCTTCACCGACCCCGGCGGCGAACCCGCGCAGCGGCTGTTCGGTCCGGCCGGACCGCCGGACGTGGCGAACGCCGCGCGCGTGCGGCTGATGTGGGCCATGGGCGCCACGGGGAAGTTCATCTGGCCGCTCCCCGACAAGGGCCTGAAGAAGCGCATCCACCGGGTGACGGCGCCGGCGCTCGTGATCTGGGGCCAGGACGACCGACTCGTGCCGGCGGTGTACGCCGAGGAGTTCACGAAGCGGCTCGCGCACGCGCGCGCCCACACGGTCGGCGGCGCCGGTCATGCGCCGCACGCCGAGCAGCCGAAGGAGGTCGCGCGCGTCGTCCGGGAGTTCTTGACGACGCCGCCGTAGCTGCGGTCGATGCGCGACCGGCGCTCAGGCGCCCGTCAGCGGCTTCCGAGAAAGAGGAACCTCGTGAAGATCGTGGCGATCGCGCGGTCAGACCCGGCGGTCGCGGCCGGCCCAGTACGGCTCGCGCAGCTCGCGCTTGAGGATCTTGCCGTAGGCGTTCTTCGGCAGCTCGACGACGAAGTCGACGGTCGCCGGCTTCTTGTAGGAGCCGAGATGGCGCCGGCAGTGCTCGACGATCTCGGGCCCACTGGCGCGCGCGCCGGGCCGCAGCACGACCACGGCCTTGACCGACTCGCCCCACGTCTCGTCCGGCACGCCGATGACGGCCACCTCGTGCACGGCCGGGTGGGTGCAGATGACCTCCTCCAGCTCGCGCGGGTAGATGTTGGCGCCGCCGGAGATGATCATGTCCTTCTTGCGGTCGGTGATGAAGAGGTACCCGTCGGCGTCGAGATAACCGACGTCGCCGGTGTGGTGCCAGCCGCCGCGCAGCGTCTCTGCGGTGGCGTCGGGGCGGTTCCAGTACCCCTGCATGACGATGTCGCCGCGCGCGACGATCTCCCCCGTTGCGCCGGAGGGGACGTCGCGGTCGTGCTCGTCGACGACGCGCATCCGCATGCCGGTCGTCTCCCGGCCGGCCGAGGCCAGGCGCCGCTGCCTGACCGGATCGTCGCCGGCCAGGTGCTCGGCCTTGGGCAGCGTGGTCAGCAGCATCGGCGCCTCGCCCTGGCCGAAGAGCTGGCAGAAGATCGGGCCGAACGTGCGGACGGCCGCCTGCTGCTGCTCGACGTACATGGGGCCGCCGCCGTAGAAGATCGTGTGCAGGCTCGAGAGATCGTAGTCGCCGTGAACGCCGCTGGTCGTGAGCATGTGGACCATGGTCGGCGCCAGGAACATCGTCGTGACCCGGTAGCGCTGGATCGCCTCGAAGATCTTTCGCGGCTCGAACGAGCGCGTGGCCGGGAAGGCGTTGGCGGCACCCCGCGCGATGTGGTGGAACATCGAGATGCCGGAGCCGTGGGTGATGGCCGCCGCGTGCAGGATCACGTCAGACTCCCGCACGGGGTTCAGGTCCAGCAGGAAGAGCTGGACCATCGCGATCAGCGACCGGTGGGTGAGCATCGCGCCCTTCGGGCGTCCGGTCGTCCCCGAGGTGTAGAAGAGCCACGCCAGGTCCTCGGAGTCGATCGCGACGTCGGGCGGCGCGGCCGGCTGGCCGTCCTGCGCCGCCTCGAAGTCGAGGTCGCCGGGCTCGCCGCGACCGATGCACACGTAGCGCTCGACGCTCGCGAGCTCGGCGCGGATCGAGGCCACGTGGTCGCGGAACTGCTCGTGGTAGACGAGGATCCGCGCCCCGGAATCGTTCAGCAGGTAGGCGTGCTCGGCCGGATGCAGGCGGATGTTCATCGGGACCACCCCGAGGCCGGCCTTCATGGGAGCCAGGATGGTCTCGAGGCCCTGGTAGCAGTTCGGGACCAGCATGCCGATGCGATCGCCCCGCCGGGCGCCGAGCGCGACGAGGGCGTGGGCGAAGCGGTTCACGCGCGCCTCGGCGTCGCGGAAGGTCGCGATCGTCTCGCCGTCGAGCCAGGCCGGGCGCTCGGGCCAGCGCTGCGCGGCGCGCGTGAGGAAGTGGCCGACGTGCATGCTCAGCGTCCCTGGAAGCGGGCCGGGCGCTTCTCGAGGAACGCCCGGATGCCCTCGCGGGCGTCGTCGGTGAGATACGCCTCGACGTAGCAGCGCGCCTCCTCGGCGAGGCCCTCGTCGAGCGGCCGGCCGAGTCCGCGCTCGACGCACTCCTTGATCTTCGCCAGCGCGATCGGCGCCTGGCTCGCAAGCCGGCGGCCCAGCGCGCGCGCCTCGTCGAGGAGCCGCTCGTCGTCGACGACGCGGCTCACCAGGCCGGCCGCGAGCGCCTCGCCGGCGCCGATCGGCTCGCCCAGCATCAGCATCTCGAGGCCGCGCGACTTGCCGACCAGGCGCGGCAGCCGCTGGGTGCCGCCCCAGCCGGACACGACGCCCAGGCGCGCCTCGGGCTGGCCGAAGCGCGCCGAGCGCGCGGCGAGCCTCAGGTCGCACGCCAGCGCGAGCTCGAGGCCGCCGCCGACGCAGGTGCCGTTCACGGCGGCGACGATCGGCTTGGGCACGTGGCCGAGCCGGCCAAAGACGCCATGACCGAGCGCGATGAAGTCGGCGCAGCCGCGCGCGTCGAGACCCTCGAGCTCGCGGATGTCGGCGCCGCCGCTGAACATCCCGGGCAGGCCGCTGGCGATGACGGCGGCGCGCACGGCGCCGTCCTGCTCCACGCGATCGAGCGCCGCGGCGAGTTCGGCCATGAAAGCGCGGCTCATGGCGTTGACGGGCGGGCGCGCCAAGGTAACGACGGCGACGCCGTCGGTGACGTCGAGCGTGATCCAGGAGGCCATCGGCGAGGCCCGATGCTAGCAGGGCAAGCCCCCGCGGGCCGAACTCTAAGGGTAGAGCCTGCGATGCTGCTGTAACACCTGCGCGGTACGAACGGCTGCGGCGGCAGGATTCGAACCTGCGACCATCTCGTTAAATAGCGTACTGTTGACAGATCGTTATGACAACAGTACGTTTGCGACGTGAAACTCACAGCCGGCGGGCCGATCCCACTCTACTACCAGCTCGAGCAGGACCTCCGCGAACGCATCGGTGCCGGTGAGTTCCGCGGCAGCGCGCCGCTCCCCACCGAGCAGCGGCTCTGCGAAGCGTACGGCGTCAGCCGGATCACCGTCCGCCGCGCGCTCGACAGCCTGCTGGCGAGCGGCCTGATCGCGCGGCGCCAGGGCGTCGGCACGTTCGTCAACGAGCCGGGGGAGACGGTGAAGTCGCTGAAGCTCATCGGATCCCTGGACGACATCACCGCGTACAGCGCGCAGCTCGCGTACAAGGTTCTCGCCAGGGAGACGGTGGCCGCCACGCGGCTGGTCGCGGAGGCGCTCGACCTGCCGGCCCGGGCATCCGTCACGCGCCTGGAGACCGTGTTCTCGCTGCGCGGCGACCCGTTCGCGCACGCCGAGTTCTTCTGCCCGCCGGGAATCGGCGATCTCATCGGCGACGCCGATATTGCCGGCCAGGCGTCGCTGGTGGCGGTGGTCGAGCGGAAGCTCGGACGGACGATCGAACGCGCCGACCAGACGGTCGAGGCCGCGATCGCGGACCGTCGCGTCGCGCGGCACCTCGGGCTGCGGCCGCGCGCGCCGGTGCTCGAGGTCAACCGCACCTACTACACCGACACCGATCGTCCCGTCGTCGCCGTGGTCGTCCGCTACCACCCCGAACGGTACCGCTACACGGTGCAGCTCTTCGCCAACGCGCGCGCGGCGCATCGGTCCCGGGCATGAGCGACCTCGAGACCGGAGCCGCCGTCCCGCGCGCCGGGGCCGCCCGCCGGCGCCGGCGCCGGCTGGCCCTCGCCCTGCTCGGCGTCGTCGTGCTCGTCGCCGGCGCGTACGGCGTCCGCGCCTGGCGGTACTGGGATCGCCACGTGTCGACGGACGACGCCTTCGTCGAGGCGCACGTGTCGCCGGTGAGCGCGCGCGTTCGCGGCACCGTGGTCGAGGTGCTCGTCGGCGACAACGCGGAGGTGCAGGCGGGGGCACCGCTCGTGCGCCTGGACCCGCGTGACCTCGAGGTGAAGGTCGAGCAGGCCCGCGCGGCGCTCGCGTCGGCGCGCAGTCGGCTGCAGATGGCGGTCGCGGCCGTGCCCATGACGGACGAATCCACGCGCAGTCAGGTCGCCATCGCCGACGCGTCGGCGGCCAAGGCGGCGCTCGGCATCGACAGCGCCGGGCGCGTCGTCGACGAGCGTCGCAGCCGGCTGCGGGCGCGTCGAGCGGCCGTGCAGGGCGCGCAGGCCGACGTCGTGGCGCGCGAGGCGGATCACGAGCGCGCCGGCCTCGATCGCGGCCGGATGCAGGCGTTGCTCGAGCGCGGGCTGCTCGCGCGTCAGGAGTTCGACCACGCCGACAGCGCGTTCAAGTCGACCGCGGCGGCGCTCGAAGCGGCGCGCCAGCGCCTCGACTTCACGCGCGCCGAGGTGGCCCAGGCCGAGGCCGAAGTCGCCAGCCAGGAGGTGGTCCTGGCGCAGGCCGGCCGGCAGCGCGAGGAGGCCGACGCCGGGCTTCGCCACGCCCGAAGCCGCCGGGGCGAGGTGCCGATCCGCAGCGCGGAAGCGGCCGGCGCCGAAGCGCAGATGGCCGAGGCGCGCGCCGCCCTGCGCGAGGCCGAGCTGAATCTCGAGTACGCGACGATCACCGCGCCGGTGGCCGGCCGCGTGACGCGGCGGACGGTCGAGGTCGGGCAGGTCGTGCAGCCGGG
>JACPCW010000073.1 GCA_016184365.1 Candidatus Rokuibacteriota bacterium | reverse complement strand
GGCCACACGGTGACGAGAGAACCGTTCTGCCACTGCAGCATGTAGTGCTGCACGCGCGCGTTCGAGTTCTGGCCGCTCTCGTCGAACTTCACGCCCCAGCCATTGACGGCCGAGCCGGTGGGCAGGTCCATCGCCATGACCGCCGCGCGGAACTTGTCGAGCTCGTCGGTCTTCGCGGCGTCGAGCGCCAGCTTCAGGACCCAGAGACCGCCGCCCGCGAGCTGATGTCCGCCCGCGAGCACGTCCGAGCCGGTCTTCGCCTTCACGGCCTCGCGGAAGGCGCGCTCGATCCGCTGGCCTTCGGGACGGAACTTCTCGACGACGAGGCCGGGCCCCGGCTCGAGGAGCGCAAACGGACCGTTGGCGTCGTTGCCGAACGCCTTGCCGAAGCCGGGGTTGCCGTAGCCCGTCGCGCCCGCGTGCACGACCGCCTTGACCTGCAAGTTCTGCTCGCGCGCCTGCCGCCAAAAAAGGATGGCGTCCTGGTCGCGCGCGATGTGGTGCAGCACGTCGGGATTGGCGTTCTTCAGCTTGAGGATGACCGGCGTGAGGTCGTTGGTCGTGAACGTGTAGTACTCGACCGCGACCTCCTGCATGCCGAATTCCTTCTTCGCGCGCTCGCGCGCGGACTCGGTCACGCTCTGGCCGTACGAGGAATCCTCTGAGAGGTACGCGATCTTGAGCTCGTTCGTCTTCTTGCCGAGCCGATGCGCGAGGTGCTTGGCGATGAACTCGACGTTGTACCAGCCGAACCCGGTGCCGTCGATCTCGGTCCGGAACACGTTCTTCAGATTGCGCCGCGTGAAGCGCGGATCGACGCACGACGTCTCCCAGTAGATGACGTTCTGCCGCGATGCCGCCTCGCTCGCCGCGCCGCAGAGGGTGGAGGAGAACGTGCCGGTGATGATCTTCACGCCTTCGCGCGTGGCGAGGCGCGTGGCTTCGGACGCGGCGGCGGTCGGATCGGGGCCGTCCCCCACCGCGAACACGAGCTTCTTGCCCATCACGCCGCCGAAGCGGCTGTTGATGAGGTCGCGCATGATCTCGTAGCCCTCGAGATGCAGCTTGCCCTGGACGGCGAGATTGCCGGTGAGCGGCTCGAGGATGCCGATCTTGTACTCACCCTGAAGCTTCGGCTGACCCTGAACCGCGCTGACGCCGAACGCCAGCGCGATGACGCCGACCACGACCACGGCCCACTTCGCGTTCCTCATGCCCCGATTCTCCTCTCGAGTGCGTACGGCGGTCACATCACGATGCGGCGCGATGAGCGGTCTCACGGTTCGCGCACCAGGTACGGCTGCGAGATTCTAGCCTGCTTCTAGGGCCGGAGGCACAGCACGTCGTCGGCGGTGCCGGCCGCCACCGCCTGGAACTTCGTCCAGAACGCACGATCGATCGCGGCCCCCGGCGCCGTCGCCGCCGCCGTCCGATAGCGCCGGTACCTGCTCGGGCCCGCCTGGTAGGCGGAGTAACTGGCGCGCGCAGCGTTTTCGATGGCGCTGCCCGCTTCCCGAACGCCATAGCGACTCAGGAGCTGCTGGAGGATCTCGGCGCCGGCGCCGGCGTTGTAGGCGGCGTTCCACCGGAGCTTCGTGACGCTGAAGAAGCCGCGCCAGACGCGTACGTTCACCTGCATCAACCCCACGTCACCGGTGTCGGACGCGATGTACGTGATCTCTTCGCCGCGCCGGATGAACTGCCGCCAGCAGCTCTCCTGCCACGCCGTCGCCTTCACGACGTGATGGAAGAGGCGGTGGAAGCGCTCGTCGAGCCGGTCGGGATCGAGAGAGCGCTGGGCGGCGAGCGTGAGGAGGCGATCCATCTTCGCCCGGTAGACCCCGCGCTCGGCGGGCGACGGCACCCAGCGGTCGAGGCGCGCCCCCAGTGCTCGCCACTCGTCGCCGGCGTCGGCGTGTGCGGGTCGTGGCGCGAACCAGTGCCACGTGCCCGGTGGTCGCGCTGGTGGGAGTCTCGGTGGAGCATCCGGATCGCGGATCCGAAATCGCTCTTGAAGCCGCGGATCGGGCTCGTCGGTCTGCTCGAGAGGATCACCGGAGAACCCGGGGTCGAGCGTCCGCGCCAGCCGCCGCAGACCATCGGCGGAGAAGTCGAGGCCGGCCGCCGGCGCGACCGCATCGATGGCGGCGAGCGCGTCGCCCGCGGCGAGGAACACGACATAGCGGAACGCCTTCGTCAGATCGTCGCCAGCCTGGCCGCGCGTCTGCGGCACGAGCGTGCGCAGCCGATCCCACTTGCCGAGGAAGATCCGCCGGACGGCGTCGGTGCCCGGCTGTGGCCCGCGCGCGAGAATGTCGACCACTTCGCGGCGCGTGTCGAGCAGCAGCGCGAGGAGCTCGTCACGGACGGCAGCGTCGATGGGCTCACCGCCGAGCTCACCCACGACGAACGCGAGGAATCCATCCCACTCGTCGAGCCGCGCCTCGAATCGCGTGAGCTCGACGGGCGTGAGCGCTGGCTCGGACGGCCGCGGCGCCGCGGCGGCCGGCACGTCGAGCGCGACGAAGACTCTGACCGCCTCCGGCGCGACGGCGAGACCGACCGGTCGCAGCGTCCGCAGCGCGGCCGCGAGCGGCGTGGTCACGTCGGAACCGCCGAACGCGCCGAGCAGCGTGGAGACCTCCCGGACCGGGGGACCGAGGTCGAACGTGAAGCGCGCCAGCTCGGCTTCGCTCCATTGCTTCACTACTGTCGAGAGCCGGGGCGCGATGACGCTCGGGATCCGCTTCGCGTCGTAGAGCTGGACGTCGATGTCGCGGAGGCGGAGCTGCCAGTCGCCTCCGATCTCCGGCCGCGCGGAGATCTCGGCGTCGCCGTGCCACGAGACGTTGGCCCAGCAGAGGCCGAAGAAGCGCAGCCCGGCCTCTCCCGACGCCGGGCCCCGGATCTTCACGCGTCCGTCGGCGGCCGTCAGCGTCGGGTCCTTGATGACGAACGCGCCGCAGCCATCGGCGCTTCGCCACAGCTCGAGGCCGGCGCCACCGGTGGCTTTCAGGTGCGTGCGCAGCGCGGTCCGGAGCAGGTCGTAGCTGACGGTCAGCGGAAAGCGCGCCTCGTCAGCGGATGTCGGCGCGGCGGTCGCGACCGCACAGGCAACGGCAAGGAGCGCGGCGTGAAGCGACTTCACCGACTGAATCGTAGCGCAGCCGGCGAGCTAGGGGCGGCGGCGAGAGCCGAATCAAGGCGGCGGCGAGGTCGATTCGCCGCCGGCGGACGGGTTCGTGCGGATCTGGCGCGCGAGACGCGCGAGCACGAGCCCGAGGATCAGCACGGCGACGGCCATCGAGCCCCACAACAAGATCGGCTGCGCATCGAGCCACCGCGAGGGTGGTGTGGGCGGCGCTGGCGGGATCGCGACCGCGGCGCCGAGCGTGGCGCGCGGGAGCCGCTCGGACGCGAGCCGCGCCGACAGCCGCGGGACGTCGTAGCGCGGCGCCGGCGCGGTCGGATGGCCATACTCGAGCACGTAGCGCCGATCCGGGGCGGCTTCGAAGACCAGGCTGCGGCGCACGCCACGCACGCGCACGCCGGCGACGCGCAGCGGCTGGCTGTCGAGGTTGTGGATCGTGACTTTCAGCCAGCGCGCACGGACCTCGGCCACGTGCACGCGCGACGTGCGCTCGCGAAGCGCCGGCGTTTCGAACGCGCTGATCGCGGCGCTGCCCGCCCAGCGCCATTGGCGACGGTCGAGGCTGCCTTCCACGCCGACGACGCGGTGAAAGTTCCGGTCCTCGACGTCGATCTCGACCTGATCGATGGGACGCGGCGCGTCCACGTCGAGCATCAGGACCGTCCGTTTCGAGGGGGCCTCGACGCGTTCGATGAGCCGCGCCGCCATGACGTCGTCGTCGCGCTCGGCCGGAGTCTCCGTCACGACGGATGCCGCCGTGACGGACAGAGCGCGGCCGGCCGCCGCACCGAGCGTCACGCGCACCCACCGCGCCGTCGACATCGGGTAGCTCACCGACGTATCGGTCGCCGGACGGTCCGCCTCGACCGCGTAGATCGAGCCGGCAGCGCGCGCGGTCGCCCAGCGGCGACCGTCGGCGCTCGTCTCGATTCTCACCGGGACGACGAACGTCTTCGGGGCGCCGGCGATCGTGACGCGGACGCGATTGTGCCGGCCCGGGTCGGCGCCGAGGTCGATCGAGAATCGTGTGTCGTGCGCGCCGGTGGTGGTGAGATCGAGCAGCGGACGGTCGCGCTCGGTGGTGCGCGTGGGTTGCTCGTGGCGTCGGATCGCGTATCCGACTTCGCGTCCGGCGTCGTCGCGGACGCGGAGGTCCGCCAGCGTCGGCAGCGCACGCGCGTAGACGTCTCCGTCGAGCGTCGTCTCCACGAAGCCGCGTCCGACGTCCGGCGGCACCATGATCGGCTTGCGGAAGGTCCACGCCGCCGGCAACTCCGGTGGTGACGTGGCGCCGGCGTCGACGCACAGGCCGAGCAGCGCGACCGCGATCGCGAGCGCGCGCGCCGGCGTCACGACGGGTCTCCCAGGATGCGCTTCCCGTGCCGCGTGTAGACGAACGATAGGATGCGATAGCCCGCGTCGAGCTGCGAGAGATCGACGAAGACGACCTTGATGATCGTCACCGCGAACAGGCCGAGCGCGCCGAACCGCATCGCCGGCTGGCGCCAGCGCAGGCCCGCCGCCATCGCGGCGAACGCATAGACCGTCCAGAGCACGGACAATCCCATCTGCCGCGCCATCGGCAGCTCGGTCGCCACGACGTCGAGCGGCATCAGCACGATCTCGGCGCTGAGATGCCACAGGAGGAAGAAGGCCAACGCTCCGAGCGTGCCGGCGCGAACGCGCAGGCGCTGGGTCTCGCTCCGCGGCAGCCGCCCGATCGCTCGTGCCAGCAGGGCGTAGACGAGCACGACCGCGACACCCGAGGCGAATCGGAGATTCACCACCGGCGTCATCATCGCGGCGGTGGCGCGCCAGCGCTCCGTATCGACCACCATGGCGTGCAGTCCGACGAGTACCAGCACCACCACGGCGGCTCCGGCGAGCACGCGCGTCGGATCGGACGGCGCGCGCGCGAGGATGAGGACGCCCGCGACGAGCCAGATCATGGTCGTGAGCACGCTCTCCACGCCGCGATCGAAGCCGAGCGGATGCTCGACGAGCTCCCGCTGGAGGAAGACGGCGGCGGCGAACACCGAGGCGAGGGTGAAGCCGGGTGCGGCGTACCGCTCGTCGCCGAGCGCCGGGTCGGTGGCGCGGCGTCCGTAGATCGACGCGGTCACCGCCGTCGCGAGCACGAAGAACGCGGTCGGGATGACGGCCGGGTGATCCAGCACGAACGTCCCGGGATGCGACGCCCGCTCGGCCATCGATTTGAGCCATCCCCCGGCCGCGAGCGCGAAGACCACGAGTCCCGTCAGCCGCACGCGGCGGTCCGCGATCCGCCAGCCGCCCCACACGATCGCCGTGCCCTCGATGCTCCAGGCGATCGTCGTGCCGTGCTCGGTGAACTGCACGGGGAATGTCAGCGTCAGGAACGACGCGGCGATGGCCCAGTGAAACAGCGCGAGGTGCGCGCCACCCGTTCGCTCCACGGTGCCCCATCGCGCGATCGCCGCGTAGAACGCCGTGAGCACCAGACACAGGAACGCGAGCCATTCGCGGTGGCCGGGATAGAGGACCGCCCGCGCCGCGACGAAGTACGCCACGGGGGCGGCGAGCGCGAGCAGCGTGGTCGGATGCGCGCCCTGGTCGAGCCGCAGCGTGAACCGCCGGCCGGCCGCCCCGATCGGCGCGACGAGCGCGAACAGCAGCAGGAAGACCGTCGCGGCCACCAGCGCGACGGTGCGCTGCGGTTCGGCCGGCCCGGCTCGATACCAGCGCTCGAACCAGCCCCAGTAGAGGAGCTGCGTGAAGACGAAGCACAGCGCCTGCAGCTCGTGCCACCGCCGCCAGTACGCGGAGGCGAGCATCGCGGCATCGAGCACGGCGACGTACGTGAAGAGGGCGATCCCCGCGTCGCGGTCGGCGCGCAGCAGGATCGGGGTGATGAACGCGCCGATGTTCGCCAGGATGGCCACGGCCCGCGCGTCGTGGTGGAGCGCGAGCGCCAGCGCGGTCGCGGAGACGAGCACCATGAACGCGAACGCGCCGGGCTGCGGGATGAGCGCGTAGTACGCGTACGCGGCATACACGCTCAGGTAGAGCGTCCCGATGCCGGCGGCGATCACGGCCTGCGCCGGAACGCGGTAGGCGGCGCGATGCAGTCGCTCGCCGCCGAGCAGCATGAGCGCGCCGGCGAGCACCCCGAGCGTCACGCGACCGGCCGGCCGGATCCACTGGTTGTCGAACGCGTACTTCAGGAAGAACGCGATGCCGGCGACGAGGACGAGTGCGCCGATCCGACTGAGCCACGTGCCGCCGAGATTCGCCTCGAACTGCCGCCAGCCTTCGGCCGCGCGCGCCGGCGTCGCGGCGGGAACCGGCGATGATGCCGGACGAGGCGCGGGCGGCGGCGCGACCGGGGCGGCGGGCTTCGGTGGCGGCGGCGCCGATGCGCCTGGCGCCGGTGGGGCCGCGGGAGCCGGTTGCGGGGTGGGCACGGTCGGGCCCTGTCGCACCGATGCGACGACCCGCTCCAGTGATTGCAGCCGCGTTTCGAGCTGGCGAGCGTACCGCCGGGCGCTGACCGCGATAATGACCGCGGCGATCGGGGCGCCGAGCAGCACGAGCACGGCGAGGACCACGAGCCCGATGGGGTCCACCGCCACGAGTATGGCGCCGAACGGTCACATGGCGTTACTGCTTCGGCAGGCCGAGCACGCGCTCCGCGAGGATGTTGCGCATGATCTCCGACGTGCCGCCCTGGATCGTGTTGCCGCGCGACCGCAGCGCGCGGTACTGCCAGAGCTCGTCGGTCTGGTCGAGCTCGAGCCCGAGCTCCGCCACCTTCTGCCACGTCTCGCTGAAGCAGAGCTTCGCGATCGAGCCTTCGGGCCCGACCGGCTCACCGCGGACCATCCGCGTCAGCATGCGCAGCGTCGTGAGCCGCAGCGCTTCGGCGTCGACGTACAGCTGCGCGAGGCGCTGGCGGGCGACCGGATCGTCCCCGATGCGCCGGCCGCCACGCTTCGCCGTCCGCGCGGCGTGGAGGAGATCGTCGAGGCCTTCGCGCAGCACGAGCTGGCGCGTGACGGTCCGCGGGCCCCGCTCGAACATGAGCGTGGTGATCGCGACCGGCCAGCCGCCGTGCACGTCGCCGAGGACGCTGTCGTCCGGCACGTCGACGCCGTCGAGCACGAGCTCGTTGAACTCCGCGTCCCCGCTCATCTGCCGCAGCGGGCGCACGGTGAACCCCGGTGCGCGCATGTCGACGATGAAATAGGTGAGGCCGTGGTGTCGACGCGCGCCGGGATCGGTGCGCGCGAGCACGGTGCACCAGTTCGAGAAATGCGCGAACGACGTCCAGATCTTCGTGCCGCTGAGACGCCAGCCGCCGGCCATACGTTCGGCGCGCGTCTCCACCGCCGCCAGGTCGCTGCCGGCGTTCGCCTCGGAGAATCCCTGACAGAAGATGTGGTCGGCGGACAGGATTCGCGGCAGGTGCAAGCGCTTCTGGGCGTCGCTGCCGTGCCGCATGATCGCGGGCCCGGCCATGTCGAGACCGATGGCGTTCGGCAGCTCGGGGGCGTGCGCGCGCGCCAGCTCCTCGTAGAAGATCGCCTGCTCCATGATCGTCGCGCCGCGTCCGCCGTACGCCACCGGCCAGTGGAGTCCGACGTAACCCGCGGCATGCAGGCGCCGCTGCCAGTCGATCAGGAACGCCGCGAGCGCATCGCGGTTCTCGAGCGTGCGGCGCGTCTTCGTCCAGTCGCTCGCGCCGTTCGTCGCGAGCCACGCGCGCAGCTCGTCGCGAAACGCTGCCTCGGCGGGTGAGAGCGTGAAGTCCATGCGCCGCCCTCGATTGTCCCGTGAGGAGATCGCACGGCGGCATCCGCCGGATGCCTCAGCGCCCTGAGGCATCCGGCGGGTCGGTTCGAAGCGGCGTCAGCGCGTCTTGGGCCGGACGCCGTGGATGATCAGCCGATCGCCCGGGTAGAGGTGCGGCCGCCGGGCCGCGGCGTTCGACTCCTTGAGCGCGCCGACCGACACGCCGAACTGCCGCGCGATGCCCTGGAGCGTGTCGCCGCTCTTGACGCGGTACTCCACGCGGCGGACGGACCGCACCGCCATCTTGCGGTTGAGGTCCGGCAGCCGCGCGGCGAACCGGGCGTTCCCGCCGCTGGGGATCCGGATGTCGTAGCGGCCCTCGGGCAGACGATCGGTCATGATCGCGGGATTGAGCGCCCGGATCTCCCGGTAAAAGGAGCCCGCCGCAGCGGCGAGGTCCTGGACGGGCAGCGTGCCGGTGACCGGGACGGCCACGACGTCCGTCTCGTGCGGCGCGTAGCGCTCCTCCGGTGGAACCCGGAAGCCATAGTGCGAGGGCTCGTCGAGGATCAGCTTCGCCGCGAGGACGCGGAAGACGTAGCGCTCGGTCTCGGCCGGCAGCGCGAGCCGGTAGTACTCCGACACCGCCTGCGTCTTCAGCGCGGTCCCCACGCGGCCTTCGCCCGCGTTGTACGCCGCCAGCGCGAGCGGCCAGTCGCGGAACCGGGCGTGGAGGTCGCGCAGGTACGCGATGGCCGCCGACGTCGAGCGCTCCGGGTCCCGCCGCTCGTCCCAGGACGCTGTCACGCGGAGCCCGTACTGCCGGGCGGTGTCCGGGATGAACTGCCAGATGCCGGAGGCGTGCGCCCACGAGTACGCGCCCGGCAGGAGCGAGCTCTCGACGACCGCGACGTACTTGAGGTCGTCCGGGAGGGCGGAGGCGCGGAGGCGCTCCTCGATGTAGGGGAAGTAGCGCGCGCTGCGCTTGAGCCACAGGATGACCTGCGCCGGTTGCGCGAGCGCGAGGTAGAACTCGCGCTCGAGCCGCTCGACGACGTCCCATCGATCGAGCGGCACCGCGGCGCCGGCGAACGCGATCCGCTCGGGCAGCCGGATGCTCGAGAGCGCCGGCCGCGGCGTCGACGCCTGACTCGACACGTCCGCGAGCAGCTCGCGCAGCGATTCGACCTCGGACCTGAGCGCCTCGAGCTCGGATCGGAGTCCGGCCAGCGCGTCGTCGTCCGCGCGGGCGGCACCGAACGGCAGAGCGACGGCCAGGGCGAGGACCAGGAATGCGATCATCGACTCTCTCCTGCCGCGGGACACCGCGAACACACGGATCACATCACGAGCGGGCGATCACGACGCTCCACGAGGAATACACGATTCCTGCCGTGAAAGTGAAGCGTTTTTCCGCCCTGCGCGGTGGAGCTCAGGCGAGCGCGCGAGCGAGCTGATCCGGATCGACGGGCTTCGTCAGGTGCAGATCGAAGCCGGCGTCGAGCGCCTGCTGCCGATCTTCACGCTGGCCGTAGCCGGTGAGCGCGACGAGCCGGACGCCTTCCGCGCGCCCGGTCTGGCGCAGCGTCCGCGCGAGCGCGTAGCCGTCCGTCCCCGGCAGCCCGATGTCGACGAGCGCGACCTCCGGACGGAACGCGCCGAATTTCTCGATCGCCTGCGCCGCGTCCGCGGCCGTCTCGACCTCGTGGCCGCTGAGCGAGAGCAAGACCCGCAGGCTTTCGCGCGCGTCGGCGTTGTCCTCGACGACGAGCACGTGCCGGGGCCGACACGCCGCCGGCGGTCCGCCGACCGTCTCCGCGGCGGTGCCGCGCTCCGCGGCCGACGTCGCCGGCAGACGCACCGTGAACTCGCTGCCGAGGCCGCGGCCCGCGCTGAACGCCGCGACCGACCCGCCATGCAGCTCCACCAGCCGCTTCACGACGGTGAGGCCGAGCCCGAGACCTCCGCGCGAGCGATCGAGCGCCTGCGGCTCCTGGACGAAGAGATCGAACACGCGGCCGAGGATGTCGGCGGGAATGCCTTCGCCCGTGTCGCGCACGATCAGGACGGCGTCGTTGCCCTCGCGCCGGGTCACGACGCGCACGCGTCCGCCGGGCGGCGTGTACTTGAGCGCGTTGTCGACGAGGTTTCCGAGGACCTGTTCGAGCCGCGCGGGGTCGGCGTGCACGTGAACCGACGCGCCCTCGACGGCGACGTCGTGCGTCGCCGTTCGCCCGGCCTGCGCGAGCGCGTCGATCGACCGTGCGGCCAGGTCGTGGAGGTCGACGACGCGCGGCTGGATCGCGATCTTTCCGGACGTCACGCGCGCGACGTCGAGCAGGTCGTCGACCAGCCGCGTCAGATGGGCGGCCTGGCGCCCGATGATCCCGGTCAGCTGCAACATCGGTCATGGGGCAGATTTGCAGAGTACGCTGAAACAGCAGGGGGTTTCACCATGAGTATCCAGTCGCTCAATCCCGCCACGGGCCAGGTGCTGGACACGTTCACGGAGATGTCGCCGCAGCAGGTCGAGCGCGCCGTGGCGAGCGCGCACGCCGCGTTCCTCGACTGGCGCACGGTGCCGTTCGGCACCCGCGGTGAACCCATGCGGCGCGCGGCCGCGGTGCTCCGCGCGCGCAAGGCGGACTTCGCGCGCGCCATGACGCTCGAGATGGGCAAGCCGATCACGCAGGGCGAAGCGGAGATCGACAAGTGCGCGTGGGCCTGCGATCACTACGCCGAGCACGCGGAGGCGTATCTGGCCGAGCAGCCGCGCGACACCGACGCCTCGCGCAGCTACGTCCGCTTCGATCCGCTCGGGGTCGTGCTCGCGGTCATGCCCTGGAACTTTCCGTTCTGGCAGGTCTTCCGCTTCGCCGCCCCCGCGCTCATGGCCGGCAACGCCGCCGTGCTCAAGCACGCGTCGAACGTGCCCCGGTGCGCGCTCCTGATCGAGGAGGTCTTTCGCGAGGCCGGCTTCCCGCCCGGCCTGTTCGCGACGGTGCTGGTCGGGTCGTCCGCCGTCGCCGGGATCATCGCGGACCCGCGGATTGCGGCCGTCACGCTGACCGGCAGCGACCACGCGGGTCGCACGGTGGCCGAGCAGGCCGGCCGCGCGCTGAAGAAGACGGTGCTCGAGCTCGGCGGCAGCGATCCCTTCATCGTCCTGGCCGACGCCGATCTCACCGTCGCCGCGCGCACGGCGGCCGAGGCGCGGCTCGTCAACAGCGGTCAGAGCTGCATCGCCGCGAAGCGCTTCATCGTCGTGGAGCCGGTCGCCGACGCGTTCGTCGCGCGCTTCGCCGACGAGCTGAAGGCGCGCAAGGTGGGCGATCCGCTGGACCGCGCGACCCAGGTGGGACCGCAGGCGCGCGTCGATCTCCGCGACGCGCTGCACGCGCAGGTGGAGGAATCGGTCAAGCGCGGCGCGCGCCGGCTGCTCGGCGGCGAAGTTCCGTCCGGCCAGGGCGCGTTCTACCCGCCGACATTGCTCGCGGCCGTCGACAAGGGCATGCCGGCGTTCGACGAAGAAACGTTCGGGCCGGTCGCGGCGGTCATCCGTGCGAAGGACGAAGCGGACGCCGTGCGGCTCGCGAACGACTCCGTGTTCGGTCTGGGCGCGTCGCTGTGGACGCGCGATCGCGCCCGCGCCGAGCGGCTCGCCGCGCAGCTCGAGGCCGGCGCCGTCTTCGTCAACGGCCTCGTGAAGTCCGACCCGCGGATGCCGTTCGGCGGCATCAAGCAGTCGGGCTACGGACGCGAGCTGTCCGAGTACGGCATCCGTGAGTTCGTGAACATCAAGTCGGTCTGGATCGCGTGATGACCGGCGCGGAATACTGAGCGCGCGGCGACCCGGTCGGCTCAGCGCCGCGGCAGCCACTCGACGCTGACGACGCCCGCGTCGGCAACTGGCGCGAATTCCGGATCGCCGGTCAACACGGTCGCGTCATGGTCACGAGCCGCGACGACGGCGAAGGCGTCCGCATACGACAGTGCGAAGCGCGCCTTCACGTGCGCTGCGGCGAGAACCGTTTCTCTCGTGATCGGCAGGAGCGCGATCAACGACATGTAAACAGCGCCCCGGCCCACCTCGGCCGCCTCCAGCGCCGCCTGAACCTTCGGCATTCCCGGTTCACCGCCGAGATAGGCGAGGAGCGCGAAGCTGTCGAGGACGAGCGCCGGTCTAGCGGCCACGCGCTCGCTCGCGGCGATGCTCCGCGAGGACGGCGCGCGTCAGCGACTCGTCGTCGCGCCCCGCCGCATCGACGTCTTCGTCGACGAGGTCGTCCAGGCCGGGTAAGATCGCGGCCCATGAAGATCCGATCCGTCACCGCGACCTGGCTGCACGTTCCCATCGCGTCCGACAAACAGCACACGAGCGATTACGGCAGAGCGACGTCGTTCGACACCACGCTCGTCCGCGTCGAGACCGACAGCGGCCGCGTCGGCTTCGGCGAAGCCAAGGCCGTGCTTCCATCCGCCGGCGCGCAGGCCGCGCTGGTCACGGCCATCAACGAGGAGATGGCGCCTCTGCTCGTCGGGGAGGACGCCCGCGACATCTCGCGGCTCTGGGACGTCATGTACAGCGGCGGGCGCGCGCGGCTCGCCATTCCCCGCGGCCACGTCATGCCGATCCTCGGCCGCCGCGGTGTCATGGTGCAGGCGATCGCCGGCATCGACATCGCGCTGTGGGACCTGCTCGGCAAGTCGCTCGACGTTCCGGTGTGGCAGCTCCTTGGCGGCCGGCGCCATCTCCGTATGCCGGCGTACGCGTCGGGAGGCTGGGCGCCGGCGGATCGCATCGCCGACGAGCTCGGGTCCTACATCGAGCGCGGCGGCTTCGGGTCCGTGAAGATGCGCGTCGGCGCGGGCGACGGCGACGTGCTCACGTCGGTGCGCCGCGTGCGCGCGGCGCGGAAGGGTCTTGGCGACGACGTCGACATCCTGTGCGACGCGCACGGCACCTGGACCGTCGTCGAGGCCAAGCGCTTCTGCCGCGAAGTGGCCGAGTGCAACATCGGCTGGCTCGAGGAGCCGGTGACCGGCGACGACAAGCGCGGCATGGCGGAAGTGCGCGCGGCCACCGACATTCCGATCGCGACGGGGGAGAGCGAGTTCACGCGCTTCGACTTCCGCGATCTCATCGAGCTGCGCGCGGTCGACGTGCTGCAGCCGGATCTCGCGGTGGCGGGCGGCATTTCGGAAGCGCTGCGCATCGAAGCGCTCGCCAGCGCCTGGCAGCTCCGGTTCGCGCCGCACATGTGGGGCGGCGCGCTCATGTTCGCGGCCGGGCTGCACGTCGCCGCGGCCGCATCGTCGGGATTCCTGATCGAGTACTCGCTCGGCGCGAACCCCGTGCTGCACGACCTCGTCGCCGAGAAGTTCCCGGTCGTCGACGGGATGCTCGAGATCCCGGATCGTCCGGGCCTTGGCGTCACGATCGACGACGCGTTCGTGAAGCGCTACGCCCGCTGAGCGCGCTCAGGCCTTCCGGCCGAGCGCCTCGACGTGCGTGAACGACCAGAGGGCGTCGGGGTGGGCCGCCCAGGCGCGGAAGGCCGCCGCCATCGCTTCGATGTCGGCGCGCGACGCGAAGCCGTACTCGACCGGCAGCGATCCCATCGACGCGGTCAGCAGCCGGTTCGCGTACGACTCGCCCCACGCGGTCGTCTCCTCGGGCGTGGCGTAACACCACACACGGGCCGTGATCCTCACGTCCGCGACGCCCGCCTCGTTGAACAGCGCGCGCAGTCGCCGGCCCATCGCCGGCTCGCCGCCGTTCCGGCGCCACGTGCGCAGATGGACGTCCACGTACCGATCGAGCCACGGATCCGGCGGCCAGTAGGCGACCGTCTCCCAGTCGACGTCGCGGACCGCGAGGATCCCGCCCGGCCGCAGGACGCGCAGCATCTCGCCGAGCGCCGTGGCGCGTTCACGCAGGTGCTGCAGGATCTGGTGCGCGTACACGACGTCGAACGCGCCGTCGGGAAACGACATCGCGTACACGCTCTCTTCCCGATAGTCCAGATTCGTCAGGCCGCGCGCGGCGGCGTCGCGTCGCGCTTCGTCGAGCGTGTCGCGCGACATGTCGATGCCGATCACCTGGCCGGGCGCCAGCCGTTCGGCGAGGCCGCGGGTGATGCTCCCCGGGCCGCAGCCGACGTCGAGGAGCCGCATGCCGGGCTGGAGGTCGGGAATCAGAAACGCGGCCGCTTCCTCCGCGGTCCGCTGCGCGTGATGGCGCACGACGGCCGGCGCATGACCGTGGCTGTAGGTCTCGTGCTGGGTCACTCGGGCCCCTTTCCTCTGCGACCGGTGCTGGGCAGCGCGCGGTAGTGTATCGAATCCGCGGCATTGACGCGGCATCGAAGAGATCATCCTGCCCGAGCTGCACGTACTGCGCGCCGATCTGCGGCTGATCCGCCACGAACTCTGGCTGACGCGCATGGAACTCCGATCGATGCGGATCGTGCCCTTCGTGGGCCGCGACGGTCGCTGCCGACCACGGCGCCGCCGGCGTACAGACACATGCTAGTGTATGTCTGTACTTAGCCGGGGAGGTCGAGCGGGATGCCGACGACACCGCAACGAAAGCGTGCGCGCGTGCAGCGGAAGAATTACCGGATCGATACCGCGAAGCTCGAACGGACGCGGCGGATCCTTGGGACCACGACCGAGACCGAGACGATTCACCGCGCGCTCGACCTCGTGGCCGATGAGGCCTCGCTCGTCGAGGCGCTTCGCCGATTCGTCGTGAAGGGCGCCGGTCACATCGATGACATCGACACATGGCGGTAGCTGGACGGTATTCGACACGAACATGTACGTCGCCGCGCTGCGCGAGGGAGTCGATGGGCCGTCCTTTCGCCGCCTCGAGACAGCGATGCCGCACACCGTTCTCGCTGCCGTCGTCGCTGCCGAGCTTCGCGCCGGCGCGTTCGACGAGGCGGGTCGCACGGCGGTTCTCGAACTCGTGAGGCGCTTCGACCGCGTCGGGCGCATCGTGACGCCGACCGCGGAATCGTGGAACGACGCCGGGGACATCCTCGCGAAGATCGCCCGGAGTGAGCCGCGACACCGTACGAAGATTCGTGACCTGTGGAACGATGCGCTGATTGCGCTATCGGCCCGCCAGATCGGCGCGAGACTCGTCACGGAAAACGTCGGCGATTTTCGACTCCTGCGCCGTTACGTCCGGTTCGAGCTCCAGGCGCCGCCGGAGAACCGGAGGTGAGGGGCACCCCGTGACAGATCTCGCGCAACGGGTCCTCGCCGAAGTCGATCGCACGGCGCTGATCGACCTCGCCAGCGCGCTCATCCGCATTCCGAGCTTCAAGACGGAGGAGACACCGGTCGCGCGCTTCCTCGCCGACTTCTTCCGCGCCCGCGGTTATCACGTCGACCTGCAGGAGATCGAGCCCGGGCGCTTCCAGACGATCGCCACGCTCCGGGGATCGGGTGGCGGCGCGAGTCTCATGCTGAACGGTCACACCGACATCAACGCGCTCACGATGCGGTGGAAGCGCGACCCGTGGACGCCGGTGCTCGACGGCGACCGGCTCTACGGCCACGGCGTGCAGAACATGAAGGGCGGCCTCGCGAGCATCATCATGGCCGCCGAGGCGATTCGCCGGTCGGGCGTGTCGCTGCGCGGCGACCTGGTCGTGGCGTGCGTCGCCGGTGAGACGCAGGGCGGCGAGGGCACGCACTACCTGATGGAGCAGGGCGTCCGCACCGATGCCGCCGTCGTCGCGGAGCCGTTCGGCGCCGATCATCTGGTGACGGTGCATTCGGGCATCGTGCACTTCGCCATCCATACGTACGGCGTCACCGGTCACATCGGTCGTCTCGACGGCACCGTGAACGCGATCCGGAAGATGACGGCGGTCGTCGACGCGCTTCGCAACGTCGCGTTCCGCCACGTGCCGCGGCCCGATCTGCCGGCGTTCCCGCGGCTCAACGTCGGCAGCATCATCGGCGGGCGCGGCCGCGACTACGTGCTCGTCGAGCCGCCGTACATCCCCGACCTGTGCACGATCCTCGTCGACGTCCATTTCGTGCCCGGGATGACCGTCGAGTCGATTCTCGCGGACGTTCGACGCGCGCTCGATCCGCTGGCCGCACGCGATCCCGAGCTGCGGTACGAGATCGAGATTCCGCCGCCGGACCGCTTCAAGGGACGGCGCCGCCTCGTCATGGATCCGCTCGACGTGCCGGTCGACGCGCCGATCGTGCAGGCGGTGGCGCAGAGTTACCGCGCGGTCACGGGCCGGGAGCCGAAGGCGATCGGCACCGTGTTGCCGTTTTCGTACAGCGCGGACGACACCTGCCATCTGTGGAAGGCCGGCATCCCGTGCCTGCTCTACGGGCCGGGCGTCGAGCGCGGCGGGCCGGACGGCGACGACAGCTGCGTGATCGTCAGCGAGATGGTGCGGGTGACGCAGGTCCTCGCGCTGACCGCGCTCGACGTCTGCAATCGGGATCCGGGCGCGCTGCGGCTGTGAGGCGCGCTACTGCACGCGCAACCGGGGATCGAGCGCGTCCCGCAGCCCGTCGCCGAGCAGGTTCAGGCTGAGCCCCGCCAGCGTCAGCGCGATCCCGGGAAACAGGCTCACCCACAACGCCTCGCGGATCACGTTCTTGCCGCTCGCGATCACGTTGCCCCACGACGCCACGTACGGCGGCACGCCGACGCCGAGGAAGCCGAGGATCGCTTCCGCGAGCACGGCGTAAGCGAAGATGAACGTGCCCTGCACGAGCAGCGGCGCCATGCAGTTCGGCAGGATGTGGCGGAACGAGATGCCGAACCCGCCGCGGCCCAGCGCCTGCGCGGCCAGGACGTAGTCCAGCTCCCGTACGCTGAGCACCGTGCTGCGGATCAGCATGGCCGTCCGCGGCAGGTACACCACCGAGAGCGAGATGATCACGTTCCACACACCCGGTCCGCGGACCGCCATGAGCGCGATGGCGAGCAGGATGGCCGGGAAGGCCATCAGCCCATCCATGACACGCATGACGACGAGATCGAGGCGGCGGTTGTATCCCGCGAGCAGTCCGATCACGACGCCGCCGACCGACGTCAGCACCATCGTCACGCTCCCGACGAGCAGCGAGACGCGCCCGCCGTGCAGGACGAGGCTCGCGATGTCGCGTCCGAACTCGTCAGTGCCGAGGATGTTCTGCGTGCTCGGCGGCTTCAGGCGCTGCGCCGGGTAGAGCCGCTTCGGGTCGTACGGCGACAGGACGCCGGCGAGCACGGCCAGCGTCAGCAGCACCAGGAACACGCTGGCACCGATCGCGACGTTCGGATTTCGCAGCAGCCGGCGGGCCCAGTGCGAGCGGGACGGCGTGTCGCCGCTCGTGCGCGGCGTCGACTCAGGCATAGCGGATCCGCGGATCGATGAACGCGTACACCATGTCCACGATCAGGTTGATGAGCAGGTAGGCGGCCGCCGTGACGAGCACGACGCCCTGCACGACCGGATAGTCGCGTCTCAATATGGCCGAGATGATGAGCCGTCCGAGCCCGGGGATGTTGAACACGATCTCGGTCACGACGGCGCCGCCGATCAGGATGGCCATCGTGATGCCGATCACGGTGACGACGGGCACCAGCGCGTTGCGGAACGCGTGCAGATAGACGACGGACCGCTCGGCGAGCCCCTTGGCGCGCGCCGTCCGGATGTAGTCCTGCCGCAGGATCTCCAGCATGCACGAGCGCGCGATGCGCGCGATCAACGCGGACTGGTTGAAGCCGAGCGAGATCGCGGGCAGCACCATGTACCGGGCCGCCAGGACGGGATCCTGAAAGACCGAAGCGTAGCCGGCCACGGGAAGCCATCCGAGCCGCACCGAGAACAGATAGATGAAGTTCAGGCTCAGCCAGAAACCCGGGATGCACACGCCGAGCAGCGCGGCCGACATGAGGATCCGGTCCCACCATGATCCGTGGTACGCGCCGGCGACGATGCCGGAGGGGACACCGATCAGCACCGCCACCAGCAGCGCGCACGTCATGAGCACGAGCGTCGGCTCGGCACGCTCGAGGAGTGCCTGCGTCACGGGCCGATCGAGGAAGTACGAGCGCCCGAGATCGCCGCGGAGCAACCGCGCGTAGAAGCTCAGGAGCTGTTCGGGCAGCGGGCGGTCGAGGCCCAGCTCGCGCCGCGCGTCCTCGATCTGCTGGGCGTTCGCCTCGGGGCCGAGGATGACGGCGACGGGATCACCCGGGATCAGGTGGATGAGCAGGAAGACGATCGTCACGACGACGAACATGACCGGGATGAGCGCCAGCAGGCGCCGGAGGAGATACGTAGTCAATTGAGGTGGGGGCCCCGAAATGGCCCCCACACCCCCCGACGCTCGGGGCCCCCCGGCATAGCCGTGGTGCCCCTCGATCTACCTACTTCTCGAGCCAGACGTTGTGGAACCGCGGCCGCATGAGCGTCGTATCGAAGCCCTTGACGTGCTTGCGCATCGCGCGGAGCCCGAACAGGTCGCCGTATCTCGCGACCGGTACCTTGTCATAGAAGATCCGGGTGGCCTGCTCCCACAGGGCGAACCGCTTCTTGTAGTCGCTCTCACCCTGAAGCTCGGCCAGGACCCGGTTGAGGTCGGGGTCGTCGGTCCAGCCCGGCCAGTTCGGCGTCAGGTAGATGTGATGGGTCGGATCGTAGAAGTTCCCCATGCCCGTCGTGAAGGCGTCGTACTCCTTCGGGTTGTTACGCCGTTTGACGAGCGTGGCCCAGTCGACGACCTGGAGATCGATCGTGAACCCCGCGTCCTCGAGCTGCTGCTTGGACAGCAGCGCGAAATCGTACATCCACTTGTACTCCTGCGTGGTCACGAACCGGATCGGCTCGCCCTTGTAGCCGGCCTCGCGGAGCAGCCGCTTGGCCTTGTCACGATTCCGCTCGTTCCACGGCAGGCCCTTGATCTTCGTGTGCCACGGGGCGTTCTCGGCGAACGCGAGGCTCGAGTCGAGCCGGTACAGCTCGCCGTGGCCGCCGGCGACGGTCTTCATGATCGGCTCCATGTCCAGCGCGGCTTGCCACGCCTGGCGGAGCTTCGGGTTCGTCATCAGGCCTTCCTTCTTGTTGAAGACCGCGACGAGCCAGTAGTACGGCTTCGCGACGAGCGCCTGCACGCCGGCCGTCTTCTTCAGCCGGTCGTACGCGTTGAGATCGAGGTCGTCGGCGAAATCCAGCTCGCCGGTCTCGATCTGCGCGACCCGCGTCGCCGCGTCGGGCACCGGAATCCACAGGAGCTCGTCGACGTACACGACCTTCTTGCCGCCGTAGCCGCTGGCCGGCTCGCTGCGCGGCTTGTAGTCGTCGAAGCGCGCCATCTTGATGTGACGGTCGGGCTTCCACTCGACGACCTTGAAGGGCCCGGTGCCGATCCATTCCGTCGCCTTCTCCGCCGGCTTGAACTTGTCGACGACCTCCTTCGGATAGATCGCGGCGGAGTTGTTCGGGATGGCCAGCGAGATGAGGACCGTGGCCGTCTTCTCCTTCAGCTTCATCTCGACCGTGTACTTGTCGAGGGCCCGTACCTCGGCGACGCGCGCGTAGAGGCCCTTGCCGTACGTCGACTGCGCGCCCCAGCGGTTCAGCGACGCGACGACGTCGGCGGACGTCATCTCCTTGCCGTTGTGGAACTTGATCCCCTGGCGGAGCTTGAACGTGTAGGTGAGCCCGTCCTTCGAGATGGTGGGCATGCTCTCCGCGAGCATCGGGATCGGCTGCGACTTGGCGTCGAGGGAGTAGAGCTGTTCGTAGATGTGATTGGTCAGCACCTCGGTGATCGTGGCCGTCGTCCAGTGGGCGTCGAGCGTGGGGGGTTCACCGAGATTGCCGATCTTGACGACCCCGCCTTTCTTCTGAGCGTCGGCGACGGCGGGAACCGCCAGGACCACCGCGAGCAGCGCGAGCGCGATCAGCCTTTGCATCGTTGGGCCTCCGTCGTGAGGTCGGCGAGCTGTGCGCCAGAGGATAGCCCATCAGGCCCGTGCGCGGACGCTGAAGAGGCGCACGGCCTCGGACTTGCCGCGGAGCTCCCGCTTGCCCATGTCCTCGACCTCGAGCTCCCGCGGCACCTGACAGCGATTCAACAGGGCTTCCGAGACGAGCACGCGGCGCTCCAGCGGGCGGCACTGCGCCTCGACGCGCGCGGCGGTGTTGACCGTGTCCCCGCTATGGACGATGTCCTTCTTGATGTCGCCGATCTCGGCGGTGACGACGGGGCCGCCGTGGAGACCGGCCTTGAATTCGGGCACGATGCCGTACCGCGCCACGTACCGGTCCCTGGCCTCGTGGATGCGCTCGTTCACGAGAAAGACGCACCGCAGGCAGTTGCCCTGGCGGAGCCCCTTGTCGGTCGTCCACGTCACCACCGCTTCGTCGCCGACGTACTGGTAGATCTGGCCGTGCGTCTCGAGCACGGGCTCGGCGATGTCGTAGAAGAAGTCGTTCTTGAAGTCGTTGAAGCGCAACGGCCCCAGCTGCGCGGCGATCGCCGTCGAGTCGTTCAGGTCGAGGAACATGAAGATGCGATCCTCCGCGACCGGCCGGTGATATCGGCCGAGCAGCAGGTTCATCAGCGTGCCGGGGCCGAGCATCCGATTGAGCTGCCGCACGAAGTTGATGAGGAAGCTCACCAGCGTGAGGATCGCCAGCGCCACCAGGAACCGGCCGCCGAACACGAAGTCGCGGTACTGCGTGGATCGGTAGTAGTTGAAGAGGCCTCCCTGTTCGGCGAGGCCGAGCAGGCTCATCGTGACGACGTGGATGGCGACGGCGCAGAGCGTGACGTAGAAGAACGTGCGGAGGAGCAGCAGGCCGCCCATTGTCAGGGAACGCACGAGCCTCGGAACGAGCCGTAGCTCGAACCAGGCGCTGCCGAGGCCCATGACGGCGCCGGTCGCCACCGCGGTGAGCTCGCGGGCGACATGCGTGGGCACGCGCCGGACGATCCAGTGCACGACGACGGCGGCCGCGATCCAGCAGCACGTGATCCAGAGGGCGCTGCGAATCGCCTGAACGGTGCGTCGGCTCATCCACGCGCTCCGCCGCCGTGGTGGAACCGGTGCTCGATGGCCCACGCCAGCGCGTCCTCGAGGCGACCCGAGCCGGCGTCGAAGCCGATGCGGTCGCGGAGCGTGTCACGCGTCAAATGACGCCGCGCTCCTTCAGCCTCGTGCGACGCTCGTCGGAATATCCGATGCGCGCATAGATCTCGTCGTTGTGCTGGCCGATCGACGGCGCCGGCGTGCGCAGGACGCCCGGCGTCCGGCTCAGGCGCGGCACGGGCGCATGCATCGGCGTGTCCCCCATGTCGTCGTCCGGCGCGTCGACGACGATGCCGCGCGCCTGCACGTGCGGGTCGTCCAGGAACTGGGCGATGTCGTACACCGGGCCCGCCGTCACGCCGGCCTCTTCGAAGAACGCGACGTTCTCGGCGAGCGTTCGCGCGCCGATCCATTCGCCGACGATCGCGTCGACGTCGTCGCGCCGCTTGATGCGCTCGGCGTTCGTCCGGAAGCGCGGATCGGCGTTCAGATCCGCGCGTCCGATGGCCGCGAAGAGCCGCTCGGTCATCGACTGCGTCGACGCCGAGATCGCGACCCAGCCGCCGTCCTTCGTCGCATACACGTTGCGCGGCGACGTCGACTCCGACGCGCTGCCGACGCGCTTGCGGATCTTGCCCGTCAGGCGATGGATGGCCGCCTCCGGGCCGAGGATCGAGAAGATCGAATCGAGCAGGCTCAGATCGATGACCTGGCCGCCGCCGCCGTTGACCTCGATGTCCCGCACGGCGACGACGGTGGCCATCGCGCCGTAGAGCCCGGCGATCATGTCGGCCATCGCGAGCGGGGGCAGCACGGGCTCGCGGTCCTCGAAGCCGTTGCGCGACGCGAAGCCCGACATCGCCTCGACGAGCGTGCCGAATCCGGGCCGCCTGGCGTACGGGCCGGTCTGGCCGAAGCCGGACACGCGGACGACGACGAGCTTGGGGTTCTTCTCGAGCAGGCGATCGGGCGCCACGCCCAACTTTTCGAGGTAGCGGAAGCGGAAGCTCTCGATCAGGACGTCGAAGTGCGCGACGAGATCGAGGATGATGCCGGGCGCCTCCGGCGACTTGAGATCGAGCGTGATGCTCTTCTTGTTCCGCGCGTACACCTTCCAGTGCACGCTCACGCCGGCCTCGCGCCAGTCGCGCAGCGTGTCGCCGCGTCCCGGCGCTTCGACCTTCACGACCTCGGCGCCGAGGTCGGCGAGCTGGAGGCTCAGCATGTTGCCGGCGACGAGCCGCGAGAAGTCGAGCACCCGGACACCGTGGAGCGGTCCCGTCGCGTTCGGATCGAAGGAGTGCCGGGGGAGCGGCATCGCTCGCTCATCCTACAGGAATCCCGTATTCTCCCGGCACCATGACGACCTTTGCGCGCCGCTCGTCGCTCATCCTGCCCGTCAACATTCCGCGGTTCGTCGAGCGCGCCTGGACGCGCGGCGCCGACGCGGTCGTGCTCGATCTCGAGGACTCCGTGCCGGCGGCGGAGAAGACCGCCGCGCGGAAGCTCGTGCGAGACTCGATGCCGATCGCGGCGCGCGGCGGCGCCGAAGTCGCCGTGCGCGTCAACAACGAGCCGGGTCTGCTCGACGACGACGTGGACGCCGCGGTGCATCCCGGCCTCGACAACCTGCATCTGCCGAAAGCGGAGTCGGCCGGGCAGATTCGGGAGCTCGCGGCGCGCGTCGACCGCCTGGAGCGCGCGCGTGGACTGCCGCCCGGCCACATCCGCTTCAGCCTCGCGCTCGAGACGCCCGTCGGCGTGCTCGCCGCGCGCGAGCTCGCGACGGCGAGCGAGCGGATCCGCAGCATGGGCGTCGGCGTCGAAGACTATTGCCTGGCGCTCGGCGTCGAGCCGTCCGCGGACGGCATCGAGCTGATGTACCCGGTCGCGCACGTCGTGACGGTCTGCAAAGCCGCCGGCCTCGAGGCGACGGGTCTCGTCGGCAGCATCGCCGGCTTCCGCGATCTCGCCACGTTCGAGGGCGCGGCCGTGCGGGCGCGGCAGCTCGGGTGCGAGGGCGCCGGCTGCATTCATCCCGACCAGGTGGTCATCCTGAACCGTGTCTTCACGCCGGATCCCGCGAAGGCCGAGTACGCGCGCCGCGTGGTCGAGGCGTTCGAGGACGGCGTCCGCAAGGGCACCGCGTCGGTGAATCTCGCCGGCAAGATGGTCGACGTGCCGGTGTACAAGCGCGCGCTGGTGATCCTGGCGCGCGCGCAGGCCGTCGCGGCGACCGAAGCGCGCAAGGCCGCGGCGCTCGCGCGCCTCGGCGCGACATCCTGAGAGGAGACGCCATGTCGATCCGACTGCTCGTGACGATCACCGCGGTACCCGGGAAGGGCACGGAGCTCGCGCAGGCCTTCACCGCGCGGTGCGCGGAAGCGATGAAGGAGCCGGGCTGCGAGCAGTTCGAGATCTTCCAGAGCGCCGTGAATCCCGACCGGCTGGCGCTGCTCGAGCGCTGGAGCGATCAGGCGGCGCTCGATGCGCACGCGACGCGGAACGCGGCGCAACCGCCGTTCCGTCCCGAGCTGCGCGCCGGCGGCGGCGAGCGCGAGGACTACGAGTACAACCGGACGCGGTAGGGCGACCGCGATGCGATTCGGGCTGTTGACGAGTGCATAGTATCGGCATGACGACCAACGACGACCTCTGCTTCCTGTCGATCGCCGAGCTCGGCAGCCTGATGCGCGCGCGCACGATCTCACCCGTCGAGGTGACGGACGCGCATCTCGCGCGCATCGAGCGACTCGACCCGACGCTGAACGCGTTCGTGACGGTCATGGCCGCGGACGCTCGCGAGGCCGCGCGCCGTGCGGAGGCGGAGCTGGCGGCGGGGCAGTGGCGTGGTCCGCTCCATGGCGTGCCGATCGGCGTGAAGGACATCTTCGATACCGCGGGCGTCCGGACGACGCAGGGGTCGGCGTTCTATCGCGACAACATCCCGGCGCAGGACGCCGAGTCGATCCGCCGGCTGAAGGACGCCGGCGCCGTGCTGATCGGCAAGTGCAACACGCACGAGTTCGCCGCCGGCTCGACGACGAACAACCCGTGGTACGGCGCAACGCGCAACCCGTGGGCCCTCGACCGCTCACCGGGCGGCTCGAGCGGCGGGTCCGGCGCCGCCGTCGCCGCGTTCCTCTGTCCGGGCGCGACGGGCACCGATACCGGCGGCTCGATCCGCGGACCGGCGGCGTGCTGCGGCATCGTCGGTCTCAAGCCGACGTACGGGCGGGTCAGTCTGCGCGGCATTTATCCGAACGCGCTCAGTCTCGACCACGCCGGACCGCTGACGCGGACCGCGCGCGATGCGGGGCTCTTGCTCGCCGGGATGGCCGGCTATGACCGGCACGATCCGACCTCGGCCGACGTGCCGGTTCCGGATTTCACGGCCGACATCGACGCCGGCGTCAGCGGTCTCCGGCTCGCGCGGTGTCCGGATCTGCACTTCCTCGAGCTGGATGTCGCGGTCGCGCGTGGGCTCGACGACGCCGCAGCGGTGTTCGGCGGGCTGGGCGCGAAGGTCGAGACGATGCCGTTCGCGCTCGCCGCGGACGTGCAGCCGACACGCGAAGCGCTGTCGCGCGGCGAATTCCTCGCGCTGCATCGCGAGCGCTTCGCCGCGCACCCGGAGGGCTACGGCGCCGACGTCCGCGCGCGCCTCGCCGAAGGTGACCGCATCACCGTCGACGCCTACGTTCGCGCGTGCCGCATGCGCGAGGCGCTGCGTCGCGAGTTCGACGAGATGCTGCGGGTCGCCGACGCGATCATCCTGCCCGTCGCGCCGTGCGAGGCGCCACTGATCGCGACGGGCGTGTCACGCGTGAACGGTCATGACGTCACGTTCTCGTCCGGGCTGGCGATGCGGCAGATCGTCAACGTCGTCGGCCTGCCGTCGGTCGCCGTGCCGATCGGCTTCGGCGAGACCGGCCTGCCGCTGTCGATGCAGATCGTGGGGCCCGCGTGGGGCGAAGCGCACGTCCTGCGAATCGCCCACGCGTACGAGGTGGCGACGCCGCACATCCGGCGCCGCCGTCCGTCGTTCCCCGCAGCGACCTAGTCGGCCTCGTCGACGTTCGGGATGGCGAGCGCCCGAGGCGCGCCGAGCGGCGCGCCGCGGCTGCACCGCGGCCAAAGCTGCAAGCGCGCAACCAGCACGTCGAAGGGGGGCGGGCGTGCGGCGCGCCGACGGCTCGTCAGCGCCGGCGCACGAGCGGAACCGCGAGCGGCACGATCGCCGCGAGCGCCACGATCGCGTTCAACGCGAACGCGCGCGGCGCGCCGAGCGTGCCGGCGAGCGCGCCGATGGCCAGCGTGCCGAGCGGCTGCGTCCCGATGCACGCGGAGAGAATGCCCATGGCACCGCCGCGCGCGTGCGCCGGCGCGGCCAGCAGCACGAGCGTGCTCTGCATCGCGGCGAAGCCGGATTCCGCGACGCCGATCACCACCATGAACGCGAGGCACGACGCCAGGGACCGCGACGCCGAGAACGCGACGAGGATGAACGGCGCGACGAGCACCGCGGTCGCGAAGAGGCGGCCGTGCGCGAGCCGGCCGTGGTATGCCGCGATCGCGAGCGCGCCGGCCAGCGAGCCGAGACCATCGGCGGCCACGAGCGCGCCCAGCGTCGTGGGACCGCCGGCGAGCACGTCCCGCGCGAACACCGGCAGCATGTGCTGATACGGGAAGAACAGCACGTTCATCGCGATCGTGATGAGCAGAACGGCGCGCACGATGCCGCTCTCCCACGCGGCGTGCAGGCCGCTGGCCAGCGTCGCGGCGAGCGACGACGACGCGCGTGCCGCGCGTGGCGCTTCGATCCGATGCTGGAGCCCGAGCGACACCACGAAGCCGGCGAGCGCGACGGTCGCCATCACGCCATAGCACGCGGCCGGCCCGAGGCGCGCGAGACACGCCCCCGCGATGAGCGGTCCGCCCATCTTCGCGATCTGCATCGAGACGGTCTCGAGCGACACGGCCTGCGCGACGCGCGAAGCGCCGAGCATGCTGAAGAGCGCGGTGCGGCGGGCGGGGAAGTCGAGACTCCACAGCATGCCGAACGCGAGCTCGAGCGCGACGAGCGGCGCGTAGGCGCCGGCGCCGGCGCCGAAGAGCGTCGCGAGGGCGACCGCGACCGTCGCATTCCCGGCCTGCGTGACGAGCAGCAGATGGCCGCGCGACACGCGGTCGGCGATGATGCCGGTGAACGGGCCGAGCACCATCATCGGCGCGGCGCGCGCGAACGCCGCGACGGCGACCATGAAGGGCGAGCCGGTGAGCTGGAGCGCGAGCCACCCGAGGGTGACCAGGTCCATCCACCGCGCGACGTTGACGCACAGGCCGGAGGCCCAGAGCCGCCGGTACCCCGCGTCCTGGAAGACGGTCACGCGCGCCGGGGACCGTTACCGCTTGAGACCGTCCAGCACCTCGAGGGCGAGCTCGTACCGGCCGAGCGGGGGCATCAGATAGGCGCCCTGCACGCGGTCGCGGACGGCGAAGAGCATCTCGCGCGCGATCTTCACGCCTTCGTTGCGCGCGGCTTCGCCGCCGGGCGTGTTCCGCATCCGCTCGCGGATTTCTTCCGGGATCTGCATGCCCGGCACTTCGTTGTGCAGGAACTCGGCGTTCTTGTAGCTCACGAGCGGCAGCACGCCGACGAGCACGGGCATCCCGAGATGCGCGATCCGCCCGAGCACGTTTTCGAGCAGATCCGTCTGGAAGATCGGCTGCGTCATCACGATCTCGGCGCCGGCGGCCTTCTTCTTTTCGAGCCGTCGGATCTCCCGGTCGAGATCCGCCGCGCCCGGCTCGAGGCCCGTCGCGAGCAGGAACGACGTCTTGCCGCCGGGCAGCGGCTTGCCGGCCGGATCGACGCCGCGGTTCATGTTCGACGCCATCTGCAAGAGCCCGATCGCGTCGAGGTCGTACACCGCGGTGGCTTCCGGGTAATCGCCGACCTTCGGCGGATCGCCCGTGATGATGACGAGGTTCCGGATGCCGATCGCGTGCGCGCCGAGGAGGTGCGCCATCTGGCCGAGCAGGTTCCGGTCGCGGCCGCACACGTGCAGGATCGGCTGGATGCCGTACCGCTCGAGCAGCAGTGAACAGAACGCGAGGTTCGACATCCGCGCCATCGCCCGGGGCGCGTCGGCGACGTTGACGATGTCCACGCCGTGCTCGAGCAGCATCTTCGCGCCTTCGAGCGCGCGCGATGGATCGAGACCAGGCGCGGGATTGACCTCGACCGACACGACGAACCTGCCGGCCGCGATCTTCGCGGCGAACGCGCTGCGCTCGGCGAGCGGCGTGGGCTCGACGAGCGGCACGGTCTCCGTCGCCCGGACGGCGCTCGGCCGCATGACGGCGGCGCGGCGGTCGCCGAGCATGCGGCTGGACTTGGCCATCCATCGCACGTGCTCGGGCGTCGTGCCGCAGCAGCCGCCGATCATCGTGGCGCCGATCTGGATCGTGCGCCGCGCGAAGACGTCGAAGTACTCGGGCGTCGCCATGTAGAGGAGGCGCCCGTCGATGGTGCGCGGCAGTCCGGCGTTCGGCTGCACGCAGAGCGGCAGTCCGACGACGCGCATGCGCTCGGCCATCGTGAGCGCGATCTGCGGGCCGTCGCCGCAGTTCACGCCGATGGCGTCGGCGCCCCAGTCGCGCAGCGACGTGGCGACGTGCTCCGGCGTCGATCCATCGGCGACGGTCTCGGACGGATCGAACGCCATGGTCGCGATGATCGGCGTGTCGGGCGCCACCTGCCGGGCCGCGTCGAGCGCGATGCGGATTTCCTCGAGATGCCGGAACGTTTCGAGCACGAGCACGTCCGCGCCGCCGTCGACGAGCGCCGCGGCCTGCTCGGCGAACGTGGCGGCGGCGAGGTCGAGCTCCGCCTTCGTCGCGACCCCGGGCACGAGGCCCGTCGGGCCGATGGAGCCGCCGACCCAGACGTCTTCCCCGGCCGCCGCGCGGGCGAGCTTCGCGCCGGCGAGGTTGTATCGGCGGACCTGGTCGCCGAGGCCATGGCGATCGAGGCGGAACGCGTTCGCGCCGAACGTGTTCGTCTGGATCACGTGCGCGCCGGCGGCGACGTAGTCTTCGTGAATCTTCGTCACGATGTCCGGACGCGTGACGTTCAGCTGCTCGAAGTTCTGCGTGACGAAGACGCCGCGCTCGTAGAGCAGCGATCCCATCGCTCCGTCGAACACGAGGAGCGAGCGCATCGCCTCACGAAACGGCGTGTCCCGGCGGGTGGCCATCATCGATCGTTATGTTACGAGAAATCAGCCGCGACGGCGGCGACTTGCCGCGAGACCAGGCGGGCGTAGAAGCCGCCCGACGAGAGCAGATCGTCATGCCGGCCCGTTTCGACGATCCGTCCTTCGTGCAGGACGGCGATCAGGTGCGCGTCGCGCACGGTCGACAGCCGGTGGGCGATCACGAGCGTCGTCCGGCCGCGCGACAGCGCGTCGAGCGCCTGGCGCACCACGCCTTCGTTCACCGCATCGAGGTGCGACGTGGCCTCGTCGAGGATGAGGACAGGCGCGTCCTTCAGAAACGCGCGCGCGATCGCGACGCGCTGGCGCTGGCCGCCCGAGAGCTGCATGCCGCGCTCGCCGACCGTCGTGTCGAGGCCTTCCGGCAGCGTCTCGATCAGATCACCGAGCGATGCGCGATCCAGCGCCGCGCGCAGCTCGGTCTCGGTCGCGGAGGGCCGGGCGAGCAGCACGTTGGCGCGCAGCGTGTCGTTGAAGAGATAGGTGTCCTGCGCGACGAGCGCGATCTCGCGACGGAGATCGTCGAGTCGCCACGCGCGCAGGCCGTAGCCCCCCAGCCGCACTTCGCCCTCGTCCGGGTCCCAGAAGCGCAGGCAGAGGTGCGCGATCGTCGTCTTGCCGGCGCCGGACGAGCCGACGAGCGCCACGGTGCTGCCGACCGGGATGGTCAGCGACACATTCGAGAGCGCCGGACGCGAGCGTCCGGGGTAGGCGAACGTGACGTCACGCAGCTCGATGGCCGGCGGGGCGACGGCACGCGTGGCGGGCCCCGCGGAACGGATGCGCGCATCCGTTGCGGAGACGGGCACGCCCGGGCCGTCCGTCACCGGCACCGGCTCGGAGTGGATCGCGTGCACGCGGCGGGTGGCGCCGAGCGTGTCCGCCAGCTGCCGGCCGACTTGCGACACCTCCCAGAGCGGGATGAACGCCGACAGCGCGAGCAGCGTGAGCACCGGCAGCATCGGCCCGTCGATGCGCCCGGCGCCGACGAGCCACGCGCCCGCCGCGATGACGGCGAGACCGCCGAGACTCGTGACCGCATCGTGCATCGCATGCTCGCGCGCGAGATCGGCCAGGAACGGCATGCGTGCGGCGAGGTACGCGCGGGCGCGCGCCGTCAGCTCCTCGCCGCGCGCGCGCTCGCGCTGAAACGCGACGATCTCCGCGATGCCTTGAATGGAATCGACGGTGTGCGCGGAGAGATCGCCCGAGACTTCGCGCGCGCGGGACCCCAGCCGGTCGATGTGCGCGCGGCGCAGGACCGGGCTCAGCGCCGCATATACAAGGAAGGGCGCCAGCGCGGCCGCCAGCGGCCAGCCGAACCCGCCAAGCGTCGCCACGACCGTCAGCGGCACGATGATCGCCACGAGCACCGGCGTGACGGTGTGCGCGAAGAAATACTCGATCAGCTCGACGTCGTGCGTGGCGACCGCGACGAGATCGCCGCTGCGCCGGCGCGTCAGATACGCGGGCGCCAGGGCGTCGAGCGCGCGGAACAGCGCCAGCCGCATGTCGCTCAGCAGGCGATACGCCATGTCGTGCGCCAGCCACGATTCGAGCCAGTGGAGCAACCCGGCGAGCGGGGCGGTCACGGCCAGCGCGATCAGCAGGCCGCCATACGGCGCGCCGTGCTTCACGGCGCGGACGACGAGCGCGCCGAGCACGCCGACGGCGATGAGCGCGGCGACGCGCGCGATGCCGAGCGCAAAGGTGGCGGCGAGGCGCGCGCGATAGCCACGGATCAAGCGCGCCAGGACGGGCAGGGCCTGCCGCCAGCGCAGCTGGGTCGCGCGGACGACGCTCGCGTCGGCGACGCCGCCATCCGCCGCGCCGTCGGTCTCGGCGCCGGCGCCGTTCGTCGCAGGCTCGACGGGGCGACCGTCGAGCGTGATCGTCTCGTCCGGACGCGCGGCGGACTCGGTCTGCGGCGCCATCAGGCGCCGGTACGGTCCCTGCCGCGCCATGAGCTCGGCATGCGTGCCGCTCTCCGCGACCCGGCCGCGGTCCAGCACGACCGTGCGATCCGCGCCGATCACGCTCGACAGCCGATGCGCGAAGATCAGCGTCGTCCGGCCTTCCATCAGCCGGTCGAGCGCGGTCTGGATGACGGCTTCGCTCTCGGCGTCCACGGACGACAGCGCTTCGTCGAGCACCAGGATCGGCGCGTCGCGGAGCAGCGCGCGCGCGATGGCGATGCGCTGGCGCTGGCCACCGGAGAGACGCACGCCGCGCTCGCCGACGACGGTGCGATAACCCTCGGGCAACCGCGCGATGAACTCGTGCGCGTTCGCCGCGCGCGCCGCCGCTTCGAGCTCGGCGGGCGTCGCGTCCGGCTTGCCCATCCGCAAATTCTCCTCGACCGTGCCGTGGAACAGGTACGTGTCCTGGCTCACCACGGCGATGCGGCGCCGGAGCTCCGCGAGCGGCAGCGCGCGGATGTCGCGACCGCCCACGAGCACGCGGCCGGCATCGGGATCGTAGAAGCGGAGGAGCAGGCGGACGACGGTGGACTTGCCGCTGCCGCTCGGACCGACGAAGGCCACGCGCTCGCCGGCGCGGACGTCGAACGCGACGCCGTCGTGCGCGATGCGGCGCGCGCCGGGATACGCGAACTTCACGTCGTCGAAGGCGACGGTCGGCGCGAGCGCGGCGTCACCGAGGGGGCGCGCGTCGTCCGTGACGACGGGCTTCGCGGCGAACAGATCCAGGATGCCGCGCGCCGCCGCGGTGCCGAGCATGCCGGCGTGGAGCAGCATCCGCAGCTCGCGGAGCGGGCGGAAGACTTCGACGCCGAGCATGAGGATGACGAGGAGCGACGCGAGATCCATCGCCCCGCTGCTGACCCGCCAGGCGCCGAGCGCGAGCGCCGCCGCGGCGCCGATCGCCATGCCGGCGTCCGTGATGCCGCGCCCCATCGTGTTGGCGCCGAGGAGCCACATCGTGCTGCGAAAGAGCTCGTGGCTCTTCGTGTCGAGCAGCCGCGCGCGCTCGCCGCTCTGGCCGAACGCCTTCAGCGTCGCGAGACCCTGCAGCGCATCGAGCAGCTCGGCGCCGAACGCGGCGTACGCGCGGTTGCGCGCGTAGCTCGCGGCGTGGTCGCGGCGGTGCCACGCCGCCGGCGCGATCAGCGTGACGAGCGCGGCCGCGACCAGCACCGCGGCCACCGGCAGGTCGACGAACGCGACGAACGCGAAGATCAGGATCGGCGTGGCGGCGGCGACGACGAGCTGCGGCAGGTACTGCCCGAAGTACACCTCGAGCTGCTGCACGCCCTCGACCAGCGACGTCGCGACCGGACCGGTGCGCTCGTGCGTGAGGTACGCCGGACCGAGCCGCACGAGATGATCGTAGAGGCGCTGGCGCAGCCCGGCCTGCACCTGGAACGCCGTGTGATGCGCGAGCATCGTGCGTGCGTACTCGACGAGTGCGCGCGCCGCGATGACCGCGGCCGTTCCCGCGACCGGGACGAGCAGCGCGGAGAGGCTCGCGCCACGGAGGATCGCCGCCAGCAGCCAGCCGAGCAGCGCGAGTCGCGCGATGCCGAGCACGACGCCGACGAGCCCGAGCGCGGCGGCGGCGGCGATGCGGAGGCGCAGCCCGGCGGTGAACGTCCACAGCTGGCGATCGAGATACATGCGCGCCCACTATAACGGTCGTGTATCGCCTTGGCGACATTGACGGCCGTGCTGACGGGCGCGTACGCTCGGCTACGTGATCAGCCCGGACCGCGCGCGGACGCGTCGTTGGACGCGCGTCGAATACGAGCGACTCATCGAGTGCGGGATGCTCGATGAGGACGAGCCGATCGAACTGCTGGATGGACTCCTGCTCGTCAAGGAGCCGCAATACACGCCGCACGCGGCCGGGATCGGCCTCGTCGCCACGGCGCTCCGGGCTGCATTCGGACCCGATTGGTGGGTGCGTGAACAGCTTCCGATCGCCCTCGACGACCGCTCCGAGCCCGAGCCGGATGTCTCTGTCGTGCCTGGGTCGCCGCGCGATTACCGCGCCACGCATCCGACCCGTCCGGCGCTCATCGTCGAGGTCGCGCTGTCGGGGCTTCGCATCGCCCGAGGCCGAAAGCGCGTCGCCTATGCGCGCGCCGGCCTCGCCGACTACTGGATCCTGAACGTCGTCGACCGCGTGCTCGAGGTCCATCGTGAACCGCACGCGCAGAGCGGCGTACGTCCGCGCTGGACGTACGCGACGGTGGTGGCGCTCGACGCCGGAGCGATCGTGACGCCGCTCGCTGCCCCGACTGCGCGCATTCGCGTCGGCGATCTCCTCCCGTGACCATGAGCGTGACCACCCACCGCACGATGTGCCCGATGAACTGCCATCCCACGCTGTGCGGGATGCTCGTCGACGTCGAGGACGGCCGCGTCGTCGGCGTGCACGGCGATCCCGACAACCCCGACAGTCGCGGGTTCCTGTGCATCCGCGGCCAGGCGTCGCGCGAGATCCTCGACAACCCGCACCGAGTGTTGCATCCGATGGTGCGGACGGCGCGCTCGGGCGCCTGGCGCCAGGCGAGCTGGGACGAGGCGCTCGACACGATCGCGGGGCGCATGCGCGCCGCCGGTCCCGAAGCGGTGGCGGTCTGGACGGGCCACGGGCTGGCAGCCAACAACTACGGCA
This sequence comes from Candidatus Rokuibacteriota bacterium, assembly GCA_016184365.1. Classification (GTDB taxonomy): domain Bacteria; phylum Methylomirabilota; class Methylomirabilia; order Rokubacteriales; family CSP1-6; genus AR8. The sequence continues at coordinate 46,259 of JACPCW010000073.1, read as the reverse complement.
CCCGGCTCCATTCACACCTGCTCCGGCGGTTCGCGAACCTCTACGGCTCGCAGTCGTGGAACGCGACGATGATCTGCTGGGGCCTCGGCGCCTTTGGCCTCGGCATCACCGGCGTGCTCGACGTCAACACGAAGGAAGACCTCGGCGAGCACGCGCAGATGGTGGTGCTGTGGGGCGCGAACCTCGCGAGCCAGCCGAACACCGGCCGGCACCTGGTCGCCGCGCGCCGGCGCGGCGCGCACGTCGTCACGATCGATGTCCGCGAGACCGAGGCCGCGCGCCAGTCGGACGAGGTCGTCGTCATCAAGCCGGGCACCGACGCCGCGCTGGCGCTCGCGATGATGCACGTCATCGTGGCGCAGCAGCGCTACGACCGCGACTTCGTCGCGCGGCATTCGGTCGGGTTCGAGCGGCTCGCGGAACACGTGCGCGCGTACTCGCCGGCATGGGCGGCGCCGATCACGGGCGTCTCCGCCGAGCGCATCGTCGCGCTCGCCCGGCGGTACGCGACGACGAAGCCGGCGATGATCGTCATCGGCGGGAGCTCCATGTACAAGGGCACGGCCGGGTGGCAGGCGAGTCGCGCGATCGCGTGCCTGCCCGCGCTCACCGGCAACCTCGGTATTCCGGGCGGAGGCTTCGGTCCGCGACACGGCGCCGGCACGCACCTCGCGAACATCACCGCCGACGACCGCCGGCCGCCCGGGCGCTACGTGCCGAACCAGATGTCGCGCATCGCGGACGCGCTGGTCGACGGCACCGTGCGTGTGCTCGTGCTCGCGGGGACGGACATGCTGTCGTCGTTCGCCGATTCGGGACGCGTGGCGCAGGGCCTCGCCCGGCTCGACCTCGTCGTGAGCTTCGATCTGTTCATGAACGACACGTCGCGGCGCTTCGCCGACATCGTGTTGCCGGCCACCGCGTGGGTCGAGGAGCTCGGCGCGAAGGCGACCAACACGCATCTCTACCTGATGCCGAAGATCGTCGAGCCGGCGGGCGAGTGCCGGTCGCCGATGTGGCTCGTGCGCGAGCTGGCGCGCCGGCTCGAGGTGAAGGACTTCTTTCCGTGGGACGACGAGACGGGACCGCTCGACGCGATCCTCGATCATCCGCGGACGCGGCACGCCACCGTCGCGGCCCTCGCGGCGGAAGGCGGGATCCGTGCGCTCGACGTCTCGCACGTCGGTCATCCCGACCTGACGTTTGCGACGCCATCCGGAAAGGTCGAGTTCCATTCCGAGCGGGCCGCCGCGCTGGGGCTGCCGGCGTTGCCGACGTACGAGCCGCTGCCGGCCGAGTCGTTTCCGCTCCGCTTCCGGCAGGGCCGCACGCTCACGCACTTCCACGCGTTCTACGATCACGGGCGCGCGTTGCCGTCGCTCGCCGAAGCCGACCCCGAGCCGGAGCTGTGGATCGCGCAGAGCGACGCGGCGGCGCGCGGGGTCAGCGACGGCGCGGCGATCCGGATCTGGAACGCGCGCGGCGAGATGCGGGCGCGCGCGTGCGTGACGGCGCGCATTCCGGCCGGCACGGTGTGGATGCGCGACGGCTGGGAGGGACTGAACACGCTGACCGCGGGTGACGCGGTGCTGCCCGACGAGGCGGTCGACGTGTTCGGGTTCTCGGGCGGTCAGGCGTCGTTCGACGCGTGCGTCGACGTGGCGCTCGCGTAGCTCGTCCGCGGCAACCATGATGAAGAAACGCACTCGCCGTCCGGCGCGCCCGCAAAGCGATCTGCTCCTCGCCTCCAGCGGCATGATCGACGGTCTCCCCAGGGATGGGAGCGAGCGTTCGATGCGTACCTCGACGAAACGTTCGTCTCGCGAACCGAACGCGCACGGCGTGCGCGCCGCCAGCGGTCAGCTACGGTTGGTCAGCCGCGCTCGCGGCTCGCCAGCCAGTCCGCCGCGCCTGGCAGATTCGGATCGAGCGGCCGCAGACGGTAGTACGCGACCAGCGGGAAGTACTGGTCGGCGAGCCGGCGGAGCTCGGCGACCGGCTCCGGATGCAGATCGACGCGCAGGTCCACGAGCGCGAACGGTTGCGCGTCCATGACATAGAGGGCGCCGGATTTCTCGCCGTGCGGCTCGCCGCCCGCGCGCTTGCCGGCTTCGAGCGCCTGCAGCAGGCGCTCCCACAGCGGCAGCTCCGCCGTTTTCCCGAACGTCTCGAACATCGACTCCATCACCGCGGCGCCGACGACGTTGTTCGCCGCCGCGACGACGTCGTCCGCCGCGCGATGTCCCGCCCACGGCTTGTTGCCGGATCCCGTGCGCCCGGCCGAGCGGCCGGCGAGGTCGATGCACCCGAGCTGACGGCGCTCGACGAAGGGGTCGCTGGCCGCGAGCTCGTCGACGACGCGCGCTGCCGGATAACCCTGGCGCAGGAGGTTGAGACCGAGATGGCCGAGCCGTGGATTGCTCGACGCCTGCGAGATCATGGCGCCGACACCGGGCGCGACGTGCACGCAGCGCGAGCCGACGGCCATCTCGCTCGTGGAGATCGCGATGCCGAACATGCCCGTCTTCGCGCACCGGCCGATGATCGAGAACGTGCCTTCCATCGAGGTGGGGGCCCCGACATGGCCCCCACACCCCCCGATGCTCGGAAGCGCCCCGGCGGAGCCGTGGCGCTCCTCGGCCTGCCGGTTCTCGCCGGTCATGCGATTGGGGTGGCGAGGCCGGAGACGACCTGCGCGTTCGGGAGCCGGCGCAGCGACTCCGGCGACGTCCTGATCTTCGTCGATCGGCTGCCGCCGCCGACGATGATCCACTCGGGCGCCATGACCGCCGCGTCGACGTAGATCGGCAGGTCCGGCGGCAGCGCGAACACCGTGACGCCGCCGATCATCATGCCGGTGAGATCGCGTGTTTCCTCCGCGGTGGCGAACGACAGGCGCGAGACGTTCATCAGCTTCCGGACGGCGTGGTTCACGTCGAGCCGCGTCGTGGCCAGCACGAGGCACGCCGCGTACTGCTTCGGCTCTTTCTTGGAGGCGACGATGATCGTGTTCGCCGACTGGTCGAGCGGAATGCCGTAGCGCTCGCAGAACTGGGCGGTGTCCGCGAAGTCCGGATCGATCTGCATGATCTCGTACGGCACGCCGAGACGCTCGAGCGTCTCGCCGACGAGGCGGTCGATGTCGCTCGCGTCCATCATGCCTGCCGCTCCTTGCGCAGCCAGTCCAGATAGGCGGCGAGCCCGGAATCGAGGTCGTAGCGCGGCCGCCATCCGAGGTCGCCGCACAGGCGGTCGACGGCGAGCGGCCCGCGCATCGTGGAGCCCCACGGCGATGTCTGGTCGGGATGGAACTCGATCTCGAGCCCGGGCACCAGTCGTTGCAGCGCGGCGATCGTTTCGTCCGTCGTCGCGCCGCGTCCCCAGCCGACGTTGTAGACGTCGTGGCCGAGCCGGTCGGCGAGGAGCACGGCGGCGATGCCACTCGCGACGTCCGGCGCGTAGATGGCGTCGCGCATGAATGTCCTGGCGCCGGAGGCATGAAGCGGCTGTCCGCGGAGCGCGGCGAGCGTCCAGTACGCGATGGGCGAGAGCAGCGGCCGCGAGCCCGTGTCGCGTTCGAACGGTCCGAACGGCGATGCAAGCCGCACGACGGCGACGTCGAGCCGATGCACCTCCGCGAACCGGCGCGCGAACGATTCGCCGGCCCACTTGCTCCACGGATACACGCCGACCGGCTGGGTGACGTCGCTCTCCGCGACCGGCATCACGTGCGGTCGATTGCCGTACACGCTGCCGCTCGACACGACGACGACGCGCCCGGCGCCGGCCTCGCGAAGCGCGTCCAGCATGTTCAAGGTGCCGAGCACGTTCACTTCGACGGTGTCCAGAAAGCGTGCGCGCTCGGCCTCGGGCGGCACCGACGTGATCGCGGCGCCGTGCACGACGCGCGCTGGGCGCGCGCCGGCGACGAGACCGCGGATCGCGTTGCGGTCCTTCACGTCCAACGTGCGGAAGTCGACGCGGCCGGGCAGCCCGGCGGTGAACCGCTCGAGCGCGTCGTCGGGTGCGACGCGATCCGCGGCGACGACGTCATGGCCTTCGGCCGCGAGGTGGCGCACGAGGTTCGCCATGACGAAACCGGTGGCGCCGGTCACGAGAACGTTCATGATGCCTGTCTCCGGGTACGCTGGGGATCCATCACGTCAAAGGAGTGTGCCATGTCCCGTCGTGTCGAGATCACGATGTCGCAGGAGGAGCTGACCCGCTTTCTCGAGGAGCAGCGCATCATCACGTGCGCGACGATCGGCCCGAACGGCCGCCCGCACCTGATGCCGCTCTGGTATGTCGTCGACGACGGGCGCATCACGGCGTGGACCTTCGCGAAATCCCAGAAGGCGCGCAACCTCGAGCGGCGGCCGCAAGCGACCCTGCAGGTCGAAGCCGGCGAGCTCTATCACGAGCTGCGCGGCGCGATGCTCGAGTGCGACGTCGAGCTGGTGCACGACGTGCCGGCGGTCACGCCCATCGGGATCGCCGTGATGACGCGCTACTCGCCGGGCGCCACGCCCGACGCCGTGGCAGCGGTGGTCGCGAAGCAGGCGCCGAAGCGCGTGGGGATGCGGTTTCACCCCACCCGCGTCGTCACCTGGGATCACCGCAAGCTCGGCGGCGTGTACTAGCCCGCGTACTGGGTTTCGCGCGCCTCGCTGATCGCCGCAGCGCCCGCGATCAGAAGATCGCGAGCGGATGCGCGGGCGCCCCGGTCGAGCCCGGAATCCGGAGCGGCGCGACGGTGAACAGGAACTCGTGGCGTCCGAGCTCGCGGCACGCCGCGGCCACGCGGTCCGTCATCGTGTTGTCGATCAGCGCCAGCCCGAGGAACGGAATGGCGAGGTGCGTGCCCATGAAGAAGCCGGGGTAGCTCACGGGTCGCTCGTCCATCATGTCCCACGCGATCGCCGCGATGTCGTGCGCGCGGAACCATTCGAGACAGGCGACGTGCAGTCCGGGATGCGGCGACACGCGCGGCACCCAGTCGGGATGCGCCGTGCGAAACGCCGCGTCGCCGCTGTGCAGGACGAGAACGTCGCCGGGCTCGACCGTCACGCCGGCGCGGGCGGCCGCGTCGTCGAGGTCCTTCGGCGTCACCGGGTTGCCGACGGTGACGTAGCCGTCCTTCCGCGCCGAGGCGACGTCGAGCAGCACGCCGCGTGACGTGATGCCGTCGAACAGCGGATCGATCGGGCACCACGTCGCGCCGGCCTGCGTGAAGTTCGTCTTGAACGGCCGGCCATTGTAGAGCTCGCCGTCCCAGGCGACGTGGCAGAGCGCGTCGACGTGCGTGACCCAGTAGCCGTGATAGACGAGGTCGAAGCGGTCGAGCACGACGTCGGAGCGCTCGCGCGGCGACGGGTAGGTGATGTGGTAGCCGAGCACGCCGCCGGCGCCGATGTCGCGCGCGAGCGACACGGTGCGGCCGAGGCGCACGAGCGCGCGCGCCGCGTCCTGCTTGGCCGGCGTGATGAGATTCACGGTGCCGCGCTGGTCGGCGTCGCCCCAGCGGCCCCAGTTGTTCAGCTCCTTGAAGTAGTCCTCGACCCGATCCTGCGTCGGTGGTGTCCAGCTCGGCATATGGGAATCTCCTGGTTCGTGCCTTCGGTGTAGCCAACGGTACGGGCGCCGGTGAGGATAACCCGGGCGTGGACTATGGGTCAGGCGCGGAAACATGCACCAGCAGCCGGCGCAGGCGCCGCGTGGCTCGAAGAGCTTCTCGAGATCGGGCCAGCGCGCCGGCGTCAGCGGTCGCACGTCGAGCGTCGGCTTCAGCGGTCTCTCGTCGCGCGTGCGAGCGTTCGTCATGGCCGGAGGTCGAATTCGACGCGCCCGACGCCGACCGTCTCGACGAGTGGCGTGCGCCGGCGGGGCGCGGTGATCCGGGTCGGATCGATGCTCGCCGCCTTGAGGATCGCGTCGCGCACGGCGTCGAGGCGACCGGCCGCGAGCGCGCGTACCGCGTCGGCGGGCGTCGGCTCCGTGCTCGCCGGCGCGGCGCTCGATTTCAGCGCCTCGACGTCGGCCGCGGTGAGGATCGGCGTCAGCGCCACGTTCGCCGACGGCGTATCGCGCAGGAACGCGGCGACGCGTTCGAGGTGCCCGTCCGTCCCCGGTGTCCGCCGCGTCGTGCCCGCCTCGAACGTCACCGGCGCGATCGTCAGCCCCGTCAGCTTCGAGTCCTCGCTCACGAAGATCGAGCCGATGCGGCTGAACGGCAGCGCGACGAGCCGCAGCATGGCCGCGCGCACGGCGCCCCACACCGCCTCACGAAACTCGTACGTCCCGGTGCCGACGTCGCCCGAGACGGGCAGCGACAGGCGGATCTCGCCGCGCGCGTTCTTCATGACGGCGACGAGGAAACCGAGGGGCATGCCGAGCCTCCGCTCGACCTCGTCGTCCGCCTCGCTCTTCTCCACGTCGAGCTGCGCGACGACGATGTCGTGGCGCGCGTCGAGCCGCGTGCCTTCGAGGTGGTACTTCGCCGACACGCTGAGCCTGCCGCGCGTCGCCGTCCACGACGTGTACTTGTCGAGGTACGGATTCGCGCGCGGCACGACGATGTCGCGCAGCGTGACGTCGAGATCGAGCACCGGGCGATCGCCGGCGGTGCCTTCTCCGGTGACCTTGAGCGACGCGCCCCCGGGCATGACACCGGTCGTCGCGAACCGCACCGGGCGGTTCGGCGCGGTCGTGAGCCCGGTGATCGCGATCTCGACGTCGTTCAGCTCCTCGGCGTAGGCGGGCCGCGTGCCGTGATCGACGAAGCGCGCCGACGCCCGCTCGAACTTGAGCTGGCCGACGTCGATCGTGAGCTCCGCCGGCACGGCGGATGGCGCGGCTGACTCGCCTGGGGTCGACGGGACCGCCGCCGCCGCGGGCTCGCGACGCGGCGTCACGAGTCGCTGGATCGCGAAGTCGCCCTCGGCATCGCGCTCGATGAGCAGTCGTGGCCGCGCGAACCGCACGCTCTGCACGGCAATGCGCTTCGGCCAATCGACATCGATGCCGGTCGTCTCGACACGCCCGACGGTGATGACGGGACGGTCGCCGTCGCTGAGCCGGAATCTCTGCACGCGCGCCTGCCCGGTGACGGAGACGGCGAGCGGCTCGGCTGCCATCTTGAAGGCGAGATCGCCCGTGACGCGGCCGGTGACGAGGCCCTCGATCGGCAGGTACGGCTGCGCCGGCGCCAACGCAACGCCGTCGAGCACCGCACGCATGTCGAGCCGGACGGGATCGAGCGCGAAGGTTCCGGCGATGTCGAGCTTGCCGCCACCCGGCGCCGGCGAGGTGAGATGGAGCTTCATGGGACGCGTCGACGGCCACACGAAATCCTGAACGACCAGGCGGCTGCCGCTCACGTCGAACCGGGCCGGAGGCGTCACGATGGCATCCGACACGGTGACCGCGCCGTCTTCGAACACGGCTTCGCGTATGTGGAACTCCGGGGGCGCAGCCGGAGCGGCGGCGACCGGCGCCTTCGCGGCAGGCGTCGACGCCATGGCCGGCTTCGCTTCGAACAGCCGGCGGAGCGCGAACTCTCCGTCCGGTGTGCGCTCGATGAGCGCCCAGGATCGGCGGACGCGCACCGCGTCGACGTTCACGCGCTCGGGCCACACCGCGTCGATGCCCGTGACTTCGATCCCTGCGACGGTGAGCAGCGTGCGCTGCGCGTCGCCGATCGTCACGTTGCGCATCGCCGCTTCGCCCTTGGCGGTGAGGCGCAACGCCGGCGTCAGCGGTCCGCTGACGGTGAGGCGGGCGTCGAGCCGCCCGCGAACGCGCGCGCGAAACGGCGCGTACGCCTGGATGCTCGCCGCCTCGATGCCTTTGACGTCGATGTTGAGATCGACGCTCGCGGGCTCGGCGACGACGGTGCCTTCGACGGCCACGGTGCCGCCCAGCATCATCGCGGCGTCGAGCTTGATGCGGGCGGGGCCGCGCGCGGGCCAGGTGAGATCTCGCAGCGTGGCGTCGACGCGCGGCAGGTCGATGAGCACGGGCTCGAACGCGAGTCGATCGGCGAACGAGACGTTCCCGGCCTCGACGACGACTTCCGCGACGGCGATCTCCGGCCCCGAACGCCGTGGCGCATCGCCCGTCGCCGGCGGTGACGGCGTCGTCGTCGTCGTCGTTCCCGCGAAACGGGTGGCGAGCGACAGCGCGCCCTGACGGTTTCGCTCGAGCCGGATCCCGGGTTGCGTGAGGCGGATCTGCTGCACGGCGACGCGCTCGGGCCACTGCACGTCGACGGCGGCCGCCTGGACGCGGCGCGCCGACACGAGCGTGCGGCCGTCCTCGACGAGCGCGAGGCGCGAGGCGCTCGCATCGCCGCGCATCCGCGCGGTGAGCGTGCCCGCCCACGCCACCGTGCCGGCGAATGTTCCGCGCACGCGCCCGCTCAGGCCCTGCGTCGCGGGCGCGAGCCCGGCGAACTGCTCGAGGTTGATCGACGTGAGCTCCGCCTCGACGTCGGCGGACCACGCGATCTCGGGCAGCGGCTTCGTCAGCTGCACCGTGCCGCGCGCGCTCACCTCGCTGCGATCGACGGCCTTGGCACTCACTTCGAGGCGCGCCGGCGCGCGCACCGGCCACGTCAGGTCCTCCGCCGCCACGTGCCAGCGTTCGAGCTCGAGCTTCGGCGGCCCGGGACGCAGGCCGGTGATGGACCCACGTCCCTGGAGCTCGAAGCGTCCCACGCTGGACTGCTCGCCCTTGCGACGCGCTTCCGCGACCGTGACGCGCATCTCCGACATCTGCAGGCGCGGTCCATCGGCTTCGCGGCTGCGCGCGGCCATGCCGGTGAGCCGCGCGTCGAGGTCGACGCGTACGCCCTCGTCTCTGGCGAGGTCCACACGCAGCGACGCGTCGACGACGCCGCGCTCGAGCTCGACCGGCACGTGCGCCGGCAGGTACGGGCGCACGACGGCGACGTCGATCTGGCGGAGCATCACCGTGGCATGGAGCGCGAGCGGTTCGATGCGCACGCGGGTCGCCCAGACGGAGACGGGCGCGCCGGCGACGGTGGCGCGGAGCGTCGCGACGCCCTGCGTGTCCTCGCGGCGACTCGACAGCCGGGTCGCTTCGACGGCGAGGTTCCGCACCGGCCATTTGTGGGCGGGTTTCACGGTGCGGTCCTCGATGGTGACGAGCTCACCGGTGAGGCCGACGCGGCCGACGGTCACGACGCCCGTCGCCAGGCGAACGTCTTCGACGAGAAGCCGGAGTGACTCCGCGGTGACCGATTGCGCAGGGAGACGGAGATCGACGTTGCGGAACCCGGCATCGATCGTCATCCGCGTGCCGCTCTTCGCATCGTGGTCGAGCTGCATCGACGCGTTGACGACGCCGCGCTCCGGCTGCACCGGACGGTCGGGCGGCAGATAGACCTTCAGCAATCCGGCGTCGACGTTCCGGACGATCGTGGTCGCGTGAAGCTCGACGGGCGCGAGCCGGAAGTTCGTCACCCAGACGGATGCGCTGGCGCCCGCGAACGTCGCGCGCGCCGTCGCCGTTCCCGGTGTCGCCTGGCGGTTGCTGGAGGCGTTCAGCACGTCGATCGCGATGCCGTCGGCCGTCCAGCGGCGCTTCCCGGCGTCCTGCAGCGTCACACGCTCCGCGCCGAGCGTCAGGCGGCCGAGATCGATGACGCCGGCGCGCACGTCGAGGGTTTCGACCGTCAGCCGCACCGCGGGCGCCAGCACGAACGGATGAGACTGGCCGGGTCGATGAAGCTCGACGTTCGCGAAGCCGACGTCGAAGCCGATGCGCGAGCCGCTGGCCGCGTCGTGCCGCACCGTGCCCGCGATGTTGACGACGCCGGCCGTCGGGGTCAGCGGACTCGCGGGCGGCAGATAGATGCCGACGAGCGTCGCGTCGATGTCGCGCGCGCTGACGGTGGCGTGCAGCCGGAGCGGATCCAGGCGCAGGTCGGTTACCCACAGCGCGATCGGTGACCCCGCGGCGACGGCGTTGAGTGTCGCCACGCCGGGCCGCGCCCCGGCGACGCTGGACACGTCGCGCGCCTCCGCGCGCATGGCGTCGATGCGCCACGTCCGCGCCGGGTTCAGCGTGCGGTCTTCGACGACGACCGTCCCGCCGTCGAGCGCGAAGCGATCGACGGTGACGGCCAGCATGCCGCCACCGCGTTTCTTTTCGCCACCGAACAGGTCGGAGATGTTGAACTCGGCGGGGCCGGTCCGGACGATTCGCACGGTCGGCTTGTCGACGGCGACGTCGACGAGATGAAGGTGGCCGCGGAGGAGATCGCGCGAGCGCAGGCGCGCTTCGACGCGATCGAGCGAGGCCAGCGGTTGCCCGTCGCGATCCGTGATCGACAGCCCGCGCAGCGCGATCCGGCGCTGACGCAGGCTGACGTCGACGCTCGCCAGCGCGACGGTGCGCCCCGTCGCCGCGCCGAGACCCGCGATGGCCGCGCGCCGGATGATTTCGGGCAGCGCGATCACCGTCGCCGCCGCGAGCACGAGGCAGACCGCGGCCGCGGCGACGACGAGGCGGAGCGCGCGCCGCCGCGTCAGGGGATCACGTCAGCGCGGCCTCGATGGCGGCCGTCATCTCCTTCGTCGCCGCTTTGCCGCCAAGGTCGCGCGTCAGCGTCTTGCCGTCTTCGACCACCCGCTCGATGGCGCGCACGATCGCGGCCGCCGCGTCGGGATGCCCGAGGTGCTCGACGAGCATCGCGCCCGTCCAGATCTGCGCGATCGGGTTCGCCACGCCCTTGCCCGCGATGTCCGGCGCCGAGCCGTGCACGGGCTCGAACATCGACGGATACGTCTTCTCGGGATTGATGTTGCCGCCCGGCGCGATGCCGATCGAGCCGGCGATGGCCGGTCCGAGGTCCGAGAGGATGTCACCGAAGAGGTTCGAGCCGACGACCACGTCGAACCAGTCCGGGTGCTGGACGAAGTGCGCGGTGAGGATGTCGATGTGGTACTGCGCGGTTTTCACGTCGGGGTATTCCTTCGCGACGGCCGCGAAGCGCTCGTCCCAGTACGGCATCGAGTGGATGATGCCGTTCGACTTCGTGGCGGAGGTCACGTGCTTGCGCGGCCGCTTCCGCGCCTGCTCGAACGCGAACCGCATGATGCGGTCGCATCCCTTGCGCGTGAAGATCGCCTGCTGCATCGCGAGCTCGTCCTCCGATCCCTTGTATAGACGTCCACCGATCTCGGAGTATTCGCCCTCGTTGTTCTCGCGCACGATCAGCATGTCGATGTCGGCCGGGCCGCGGCCGGCGAGCGGCGACCGCACGCCTTTGAGCAGTCGCACCGGGCGGAGGTTCACGTATTGATGGAAGCCGCGGCGGATGGGGATCAGCAGGCCCCAGAGCGAGACGTGGTCCGGCACGCCCGGAAAGCCGACGGCGCCGAGGAAGATCGCCTCGAACTCGCGCAGGATCTCGAGGCCGTTCTCCGGCATCATCCGGCCGGTCTTCGTGTACGTCTCGCAGCTCCAGTCGAACGTCTGCCACTCCCACTCGATGCCGAACTTCCGCCCGACGGTCTCGAGCACCTGGATGCCGGCGGGGACGACTTCCTTGCCGATGCCGTCGCCGGGGATCGCTGCGACCTTGTGCTTCGTCACGGGGAGGCTCCTCTCAACGCGGCGTGGGATCCCAGAACGGATCGTTCGCCGTGACGCGTTTCAGGTTGTCGAAGAACGGGGCGCCGTAGCCCGGAAACGACGACACGTACTGCCCCGTGTAGCGGTCGCGATGGCGCGGCGTGCCCATGATCGACGCGAGCTGCGCCAGCGTGACGATGCCGGCGTCGGTGGCCGGCGTGTAGCCGCTCCATCGGCGCGCGTGGTCTCCCGACCGGAAGAGGTTCATGCGCGTTCACGTGTAGGGCAGGTTGGCGCGCCACTCGCGCGTGGGGACGTCGACGTAGCCGACGATGCCGCGCGGATCTTCGCTCTCGATCTGCCCCTCGCGCACCGCGATGCGCAGCGGCTCGCCGCAGTCGAGACACGTGGTCTCGATGGCGATCGTGCGGCCGGGAAACGCGAAGCTCGCCGAGATCGACTCGAAGCCGCACTGCGCGTACCACCCCGTGCGGCCATCCACCGTGATGCGGTAGCTGCTGGGAAGCGCATGGAACGGCGCGAACGAGGCGATGAGGTCCGTCCCGGGGAAGAGCCAGTTCGGGAGCCCGACCGCCATCAGGTCGTGGAGCCGGCGCCGCCCCGCGTCCGGCGAGACGCCGAACGCCCGCGCGATGTCGGTGAAGTGCGGCGGGTCGCCGCGCTCCGCCCACGACGTGATGATGAAGTGATAGGTGCGGTCGAGCTCGCTCGGCACCGTCTCCTCAGGATTTCTCGTTTCGCATCTCGGCGAACACCTTCGTCGCCACGAGCATCGCGTCCCGCACGAGCGGCGCACCGACGTAGCCGAGCAGGTGCAGCAGCGCTTCGGTCAGCTCGTCCTCCGTCCAGCCCTGACGGCGCGCCATGCGGAGATGAATCGCCAGCTCCGGCTCGCGCCCCGTCGAGGCGTCGGAGATCACGGTGACGAGCGTGCGCGTCTTGAGATCGAGGCCGGGCCGCGTCCACAGCGCGCCGAACACCGTCTCGCTCGCGAGGTCGATGAACTTCCGCATGAGCGGGTCGTTGTAGGTCGTCGCGGCGACCCGGTCGACGTAGGCGTCGCCGAGCAGGCGGCGGCGCATGTCACGACCCGTCTCGAGCATTTTGCTGTCGGCCATTGAGTCCTCCGGGTGATGGAATGGGCCGCCATTGTAGTATCGAACTCCCATGAAGATCGGGATCAACCTCATCAATTTCGGACCGGCCGCGACGCCCGACAGTCTCATCCGCTGGACGCGGCTCGCTGAAGCGATCGGCTACCACTTCGTGATGACGTCGGACCACGTCGCGATGACCGCCGACGTCGTCGGGCGGTACCCGGCTCCGTTCTACGATCCGTGGGTCACGCTCGGGTGGATCGCGGGGCAGACGCGCCGGATCGAGATCGGGACGACCGTCATCATCGTGCCCTACCGCCATCCGCTCGAGACGGCGCGGCTCGTCGCGAACGTGGACGCGGTCTCGGACGGCCGCTTCCTCTTCGGCGCCGGCGTCGGGTGGGCGAAGCAGGAGTTCGACGCGCTCGGCGTGTCGTTCGAGCGCCGCGGCTCGATCACCGACGATTACCTCCGCGCGATGAAGGCGTGCTGGACGCAGGACGTCGCGTCCTACGAGGGCCCGTTCGTGTCGTTCCGCGACATCCACACCGCGCCGCGTCCGGTGCAGACGCCGCACCCGCCGCTCTGGATCGGCGGCGGCAGCGACGCCGCGCTCCGCCGCGCGGCGCGACTCGGTGACGCCTGGCATCCGATCCGGATTCGCCTGGCTCCCATCCGCGAGCACGGCCTGCCGAAGCTGCGCGAGCTCGCGGACAAGGAAGGGAAGCCGGCGCCGGCGTTCTGTCCGCGCATCCGTCTGCGCATCACCGACACGGCGATGCCGGACGACGAGCGGCTCTGCGGCGAGGGCACCGTCGATCAGGTCCGCCGCGATTTTGCCGCGCTCGAGGCGCTCGGCGCGCAGTACGTGCTGCTCGACACGTATACCGACGACGTGGAGGCGACGCGGCGGCACGACGTCGCCTGGCGCATGTTCGCGACCGTCGCCGAGCGCGTGGTCGATCTCGATCGTCGGACGCTGCGCTGATGGAGGTGCGCGGCGCCTGCCCGCTCGATTGTCCGGATACCTGCAGCTGGGTGGTGACCGTCGAGCACGGCGCGGCGACGGGGCTTCGCGGCGATCGCTCCCATCCCTACACGCGCGGCGCGCTCTGCGCGAAGGTCAACGACTTCCTCGCGTACACCCGCGCGCCCGACCGGCTGCTCCATCCGCAGCGGCGTGTCGGCGCCAAGGGCGAAGGTCGCTTCGTCCGCATCTCGTGGGACGAGGCGCTCGACGAGATCGCGACGCGCTGGAAGGCGATCATCGCCCAGCATGGCCCGCAGGCGATCTGGCCGTACCAGGGCACCGGCAGCATGGGCATCCTGCAAGGCGTGGCCGGCTGCGGCCGCCGACTCTGGAACGTGCTCGGCACGACGCGGCACGCGATGACCATCTGCACGATCGCCGGCGGCGTCGGGACGAGCTACACCCTCGGCCACAGCCAGGTCGGGATGGACCCGGAGACGTTCGCGTTCTCGAAGCTCGTGCTCCTGTGGGGCACGAACACGCTCACCACGAACCATCATCTGTGCACTACGCGTACGGCCACCTCTACGTGTCATGGAATGCGCCCGCCGTCGCGCCGGCGGGCGAATGCCTGCCGAACACGGAGATCTTCCGCCGTCTCGCCGGGAAGCTCGGCCTCACGGAGCCATGCCTCTACGACAGCGACGAGGACATGGCGCGCCAGGTGCTGGCCTCCGATGCGCCGGAGCTGCAGGGGATCACGTTCGAGCGGCTCGCGCGTGATGGCTGGGCGCGCCTGAACGTGCCGACGCCGTTCGTGCCGTTCGCCGAGGGATTCCGCACGGTGTCGCGCAAGCTCGAGTTCGTGTCGCCCCGGATGGCCGCGGCCGGGCTCGATCCGGTGGCGGCGTACACGCCGCCGTACGAGGCGGCACAGCGTGACACCGAGCTGGCGCGCCGCTTTCCGCTGGCGCTCATCGCCCCCGCCGCGCACTACTTCCTGAACGCGACGTTCGCGAACGTGCCCGCGCTCGCGGCGCGGCAGGGGCCGCCGGCGATCGTCCTGCATCCGGACGACGCCGAGGCGCGCGGGCTGAAGGACGGCGATCTCGCGCGCATTCACAACGATCGCGGCGAGTACCGCGCGACGGTGCAGATCAGCGACCGCGTGCGCCGCGGCGTGGTCGAAGGTCGCAAGGGCTACTGGCCCAAGCGGCTGCCCGACGGTGCGAACGCCAACGCGACCGTCGCCGAGCGCGACGCCGACATGGGTGGCGGCGCCGTGTATCACGACAATCGCGTCGAAGTCTCGCGAGCCGGGAGGAACGGATGAGGTTCGGGATCTTCTACGAGCACCAGCTGCCGCGCCCGTGGGCGGAGGACAGCGAGCGGAGGCTCTTCCAGGATGCGCTCGACCAGGTCGAACTGGCCGACCGGCTCGGCCTCGACTACGCGTGGGAGGTCGAGCACCACTTCCTCGAGGAGTATTCGCATTCCTCGGCGCCCGAAGTGTTCCTCGCCGCGGCCTCCCAGCGCACGCAGCACATCCGTCTCGGCCACGGCATCGTGCTCATGCCGCCGGGCTACAACCACCCGGCGCGCGCCGCCGAGCGGCTCGCCACGCTCGACCTCGTGTCGAACGGCCGCGTCGACTGGGGCACGGGCGAGTCGGCGTCGCGCGCCGAGCTCGAAGGCTTCGGCGTGACGCCCGGCGAGCGCCGCGCGATGTGGCGCGAGGCCGTCGAGCAGACGGCCAACATGATGGTCATGGACCCGTATCCGGGCTTCCAGGGGAAGTACTTCTCGATGCCGTGCCGGAACGTGGTGCCGAAGCCCGTGCAGAAGCCGCATCCGCCGCTCTGGGTCGCGTGCTCGAACCGCGAGACGATTCACCTCGCGGCGCAGCTCGGCATCGGCGCGCTGACCTTCGCGTTCGTCGATCCATCGGAGGCGCGGCACTGGGTCGAGGACTACTACACGACGTTCGAGCGGGAGTGCGTGCCGATCGGCCACGCCGTGAACCCGAACATCGCCATGGTCACCGGCTTCTCCTGTCATCGCGATGCCGACGAGGCCCAGCGACGCGGCGCCGACGGCTTCCGCTTCTTCCAGTTCGCGCTCGCGCACCACTACGTCTTCGGCAAGCACACGCCGGGGCGCACGAACATCTGGACCGCGTTCGAGAAGGTGCGCGAACAGATCGGCACGGAAGTGCTGGGCGGCGGGGTCGGCTGCATCGGCACGCCCGAGCGGCTGCGCGAGACGCTCGCGATCTTCGACAGCGCCGGCGTCGATCAGACGATCTTCATCCAGCAGGGCGGGCGGAACCGCCACGAGCACATCTGCGAGTCGCTCGAGCTCTTCGCCGCCGACGTCATGCCCGAGTTCCGCGAGAAGGACGCTTCTCGCCAGGCGGAGAAGATGGAGCGGCTCGGCCCGGCGATCGACGCGGCGTTCGAGCGGAAGCAGGTCCTGGCGTCCGCGCCAGAGGACGGCAGCACGACCTACGAGGCGTACGGCAACACCATCGCGCTGACCGACGAGGACATCGCGAAGATGCCGGAAGGCAACCGCCGCCGGGTGCTCACGTTCCGCACGATCCGGAAGATCGCGGAAGGGACGTGACGCCGGCCCTTAATTGACCGAACAGTTAACTCCGTATACTGTTTAGCGGTCGTGGCAACACCCCGCTCCGCTCGCACCCGGTCGGCCGAAGCGCAGCGCCTGCTCGATCTCCTGAATGCGCTCGGCACCACCACGTTCCGGCAGCTCCTCTGGCAGCGTGCCTCCGAGCTCGACCTGACCTTCGCGCAGTCCCAGGTGCTCTTCTACGTCACCGATCACCCCGGCTGTCACATGGGCGACGTCGCGAAGGCCTTCGGCGTCACGCTGCCCGCGGTGACGCACATCATCGATCGCCTCGAGGAAAAGCAGTTCGTCCTGCGCGGCGATCACCCGGCCGACCGGCGCGTCTATCTCCTCGAGCCCACCCGTCAGGGCAAGGCCCTCGTCCAGGAGATCCACACGATGCAGATGCGCGGCGTCGAAGACGTGCTGAAGCGCATGGCCGCCGGCGACCGCCAGCGCGTCATCAAGGGCCTGGAAGCGCTCGTCGACGCCGCGGCGGAGGCGGTGAAGTCGTGACGCGTCCGTTCGCGGCGGCGATCCTCGTGGTGGCAGCGGTGGCGCTCGCCGCCTGCGAGCGCACCACCGCGCAGCCCAAGCCGCCGCCGCCGCCGCCCGTGCCCGTCGGCGTCGCGACGGCGGAACAGAAGATGGTCCCCGTGCAGGTGACGGCCGTCGGCAACGTCCAGGCGTTCACGACGGTCGCCGTGAAATCCCAGATCGCCGGCCAGATCGTCAGGGTGCACTTCACCGAGGGCGACGAGGTGAAGCGCGACCAGCTGCTGTTCACGATCGACCCGCGTCCGATGGAAGCCTCGGTGCGGCAGTGGGAGGCCAACGTCGCGAAGGACCGCGCGTCGCTCCGGTCGGCCGAGGCCGCGCTGGCGCAGCGGCGCGCGGAAGTCACGCAGACGGAAGCGAACCTCGCGCGTGACGTGGCGCAGATGGACAACGCGCGGACGCAGGAAGAGCGCTACCGCCGACTCGCCGAGCAGGGCCTGATCGCGCGCGATCAGTACGACCAGATCCGCACGAACTTCGTGGCGCTCCAGGCCACCGTCGCGGCCGATCGCGCCGCCGTCGAGAACGCGAAGGCGTCGGCCCAGGCGGCCGAGGCGATGGTGGAGAACGCGCGCGCCGCGATCCGCGTGAACGAGGCGATGGTCGACACGGCGCGCCTCCAGCTCGCGTACACGACGATCAAGGCGCCGATGGACGGCCGCACCGGGAATCTGCTCGTGCAGCCCGGCAACGTCGTCAAGGGCAACGACGACAACCCGCTCGTCGTGATCGCGCAGGTGCGGCCGATCTACGTGTCCTTCGCCGTGCCCGAGCAGCATCTCGCGGACGTCAGGAAGAACCGCGGTGACGGCCGGCTCAAGGTCGAGGCGCAGCTCGACGGCGGCAGGAAGAACGTCGTCGGCGCGATGACGTTCATGAACAACACCGTCGACGCGAGCACGGGCACGATTCAGCTCAAGGCGACGTTCCCGAACGCCGACCAGACGCTGTGGCCCGGACAGTTCGTCGACGTGGTCCTCACGCTGGCGACCGAGCAGGCGATCGTCGTGCCCGCGCAGGCGGTGCAGCCCGGCCAGAAAGGGACGTTCGTGTTCGTCGTGAAGGCGGACAGCACCGTCGAGTCGCGACCCGTGAAGGTCGGGCGCCGGCTTGCCCGCGAGGTCGTCATCGAGCAGGGTCTGAAACCGGGCGAGCGTGTCGTGACCGACGGGCAGCTGCGCCTGGTTCCGGGGTCGCGCGTGGACATCAGGCCGCAGAAGTCATGAGTCCCGAGCTTTTCATCCGCCGCCCGGTGCTGACCACGCTGCTCATGGTCGCCATCCTCCTGTTCGGCGCGATGGCGTACCAGAACCTGCCCGTCAACGACCTGCCGAACGTCGACTTCCCGACGATCCAGGTCATCGCGAACTTGCCCGGCGCGAGCCCGGAAACGATGGCCTCGGCGGTGGCGACGCCGCTCGAGCGGCAGTTCAGCACGATCGCCGGCATCGACTCGATGACGTCGGTGAGCGGGCTCGGCGTCACGAACATCACGATCCAGTTCACGCTCAAGCGCAACATCGACGCGGCCGGCCAGGACGTGGCCGCGGCGATCGCCAAGACGGCGCCGCTGCTGCCGGCGAGCATGCCGACCCCGCCGATCTATCAGAAGGTCAATCCGGCCGACCAGCCCATCCTCTACATGGCGCTCTCCTCGCCGACCCTGCCGCTCTACACGGTCGACGAGTACGCGCAGACGTTCCTCGCGCAGCGCATCTCGACGATCAGCGGCGTGGCGCAGGTCTTCATCTTCGGCTCGCAGAAGTACGCGGTGCGCGTGCAGGTCGACCCGCGGGCGCTCGCGGCGCGCGGCATCGGCATCGACGAGGTCGAGCAGGCG
Organism: Candidatus Rokuibacteriota bacterium; assembly: GCA_016184365.1. Lineage (GTDB taxonomy): Bacteria > Methylomirabilota > Methylomirabilia > Rokubacteriales > CSP1-6 > AR8. The sequence goes on along the minus strand of JACPCW010000073.1, from coordinate 27,547 downwards.
ATCGCGCGCGCGAACGTCAACAAGCCGACGGGCACGCTGTCCGGCCACCATCAGGCGGTCAACGTGCAGGCCACCGGCCAGCTCACCGACGCCGCCGCGTATCGTTCGGTGGTCGTCGCGTACCGCAACGGCTCGCCGGTGCGCCTCGCGGAACTCGGCAAGGTCGTCGACGGCGTGCAGACCGACAAGGTCGCCGGGTGGTTCAACGACGAGCGCGCGATCGTGCTCGCCGTCCAGCGCCAGCCCGGAACGAACACGGTCGAGGTGGTCGACGCGATCCGGAAGCTGCTGCCGACGTTCCGCCGGCAGCTTCCCGCGTCCGTGAACCTCAACGTCGTCTACGACCGGTCCGTGGCCATCCGCGAGTCGGTGCACGACGTGCAGTTCACGCTGATGCTGACCATCGCGCTCGTCGTGATGGTCATCTTCCTCTTCCTGCGGAACCTGTCCGCCACCATCATCCCGAGCCTCGCCGTGCCGCTGTCGATCGTCGGCACGTTCGGGGTGATGTACCTGTTCGGCTACACGATCGACATCATCTCGCTCATGGCGCTCACGCTCTGCGTCGGCTTCGTGGTCGACGACGCGGTCGTCATGCTCGAGAACATCGTGCGCCACATGGAGGCGGGCGAGAGCCGGATGGAAGCGGCGCTGAAGGGCGCGCGCGAGATCGGCTTCACGATCGTGTCGATGACGATCTCGCTCGCCGCGGTCTTCATCCCGGTGCTGTTCATGGGCGGCGTCGTGGGCCGGGTGCTGCACGAGTTCGCGGTCACGATCATGACGGCGGTGCTCGTCTCCGGCGTCGTGTCGCTGACGCTGACGCCGATGCTGTGCAGCCGCTTCCTCCGGCCGCCGCACCGGCATCACAGCCCGCTGTACCAGGCGTCCGAGCGCTTCTTCGAGGGCATGCTGCGTCTCTACGACCGGACGCTCCGGTGGACGCTGCGGCACCGGCGGTTCACGATGGCGGTGCTCGCGCTCACGTTCGTCCTCACGGCGTATTTCTTCACGATCATCCCGAAGGGCTTCATCCCGACCGAGGACACCGGCTCGGTGTTCGCCTTCACGGAGGCGGCGCAGGACATCTCGTTCGACGCGATGGCCGAGCGGCAGCAGGCGGTGGCGGCGGTCGTCCGCCAGAACGCGCACGTCCAGCAGCTCATGTCGTTCATCGGCGCGTCCGGGTCGAGCACCGTCCTGAACAACGGCCGGTTCTTCGCGCTGCTGAAGCCGCGCGCGGAGCGCCCGCACGCCGAGAAGATCATCCAGGAGCTGCGCGGGCAGCTCGCGGCGGTGCCGGGCATCCGGGTGTATCCGCAGCTGCTCCCGCTCATCCGCATCGGCGGCCAGCTCACGAAGGCGACGTACCAGTACACGCTGCAGGCGCCGGACACGCAGGAGCTCTACCACTGGGCGCCGATCCTCTTCGACCGGCTCCGCGGCCTGCCGGGACTTCAGGACGTCAACACCGACCTCCAGATCACGAGTCCGCAGGTGACGGTCGAGATCGACCGGGACAAGGCGGCCAGCCTCGACGTCACGGTGGACCAGATCGAGAGCGCGCTCGGCGCCGCGTACGGGTCGCTGCAGGTGTCGACGATCTTCACGCCGTCGAACCAGTACTGGGTCATCCTCGAGGTCGACCCGGAGTATCAGCGCGACCTGACGGCGCTCGAACGGCTCTACGTGCGGTCGGGCCGGGGGCGTCTGGTTCCGCTCGGATCGCTGGCGACGATCACGCCGGGCCTCGGACCGCTGACGGTCACGCACCTCGGGCAGCTGCCGTCGGTGACGATCTCGTTCAACACGAAGCCGGGCGTCTCGCTGTCCGATGCCGTCTCGCAGGTCGACGCCGTGCAGCGCGACCTGCGCGTGCCCCCGACGATCTCGGGCACGTTCCAGGGCGCCGCGCAGGCGTTCCAGGAGTCGCTCAAGGGGCAGGGCATGATGCTCCTCGTGACGGTCCTCGTGATCTACCTGATCCTCGGCGTGCTCTACGAGAGCTTCATCCACCCGCTGACGATCCTCTCGGGCCTGCCGTCCGCGGGCGTCGGCGCGCTCGCGACGCTGCTGCTCTTCCGGCTCGAGCTGAACGTCTACGGGTTCGTCGGACTCATCATGCTGGTCGGCATCGTGAAGAAGAACGCGATCATGATGATCGACTTCGCGCTCGAGGCCGAGCGCAGCGGGATGACGCCGGCCGAGGCGATCTACAAGGGCTGCCTGCTGCGCTTCCGTCCGATCATGATGACGACGATGGCGGCGCTGCTGGGCACGCTGCCCATCGCGCTCGGCATCGGCGCCGGCGCGGACGCGCGCCGGTCACTCGGTCTCGCGGTCGTCGGCGGTCTGCTCGTGTCGCAGATGCTGACGCTCTACATCACGCCCGTCCTCTACCTGTACATGGACGGTGCGCAGAAGGCGCTGTCGCGGCACTCGATCTCGCGCGTGTTCTTCTGGCGCCGCCGCCAGCCGGCGCACGCGGCGGCGAGCGTCGCGGTCGGCTCGGTCGAGCACACCGCGCGCTCCTGACCGCCGAGCGCGGCGCCGACGACGCGTTCCGGACTCGTCGTGCCGCGCCGGGATCGAGCTGGTGATGCATCGCCGTCACCCGCACTTTCCTATTGACACGTTTTTTCAGAGCTACCGGCCCGCGAACGCGAGTGCTCTCGAAATGCCATCCCCAAAGGCCGCAGGCGGACACCAATGGCGGTCTGACGTCGAGACGCGAAAAAATCCGGGGCCGCGCGGAGATCGCTCCTCCAGGGGGCTCGCCGGCGGGTCGGAAATCGAGGTGTAGAGTCGCCGCAGCACAAGGGGGACTCGTCATGGAAATGCGCTCGCCGGAGATCATTCCCACCCCGGAACACCTCGTGAAGCTCGAACGGCTCGGCGATGAGATCGCCGAGGTCTCCGCCCACCTCGATGCCGCAACCGCACGGCTCCTCGACCTGATCCGGGACTTCGATGCCCAGGAGGGCTGGGGCGGCGGTTTCCGATCCTGCGCTGACTGGCTGAGCTGGCGGACGGGGCTGGACAAGGGCGCGGCCCGGGAACGCGTCCGGGTGGCGCGTGCGCTGGCCACGCTGCCGCGCATCGCGAGCGCGTTCGCGTGCGGGGAGATCTCGTACGCCAAGGTGCGAGCCGTGACCCGGGTGGCGACGCCGGAGACGGAAGAGCGGCTGCTGGGGGTGGCTCGCGCCGGGACGGCGGCGCATGTCGAGCGGGTCGTCCGCGGATGGCGGCGGGTAGACCGGCAGGCCGAGGCCCAGGAGAGCGCCCGGCAGCACAAGAGCCGCGGGCTCCACGTGTACCAGGACGACGACGGCATGTTCGTCATCCGCGGACGAGTCGCGCCCGAGGTCGGCGCTCTGCTCCAGCGGGCGCTCGAAGCGGCGCGTGAGACGCTCTACCAGCAGACCCGCGCCGAAGCCCGCCCGACGGACCCGGCACAAGACATTCCGACCATGGCTCAGCAGCACGCCGACGCGATGGCGTTGCTCGCAGCGTCGGCGCTCCATCAAGGGCTCGACCCCGGAGCGCCCGGAGAGCGGTATCAGGTCGTGGTGCATGTCGATGCCGCGGCGCTGGCGGACCCGGACCAGCCCGGACAGTCGGTGCTCGAGGACGGTGTGCGCGTTTCCGCGGAAACGTTCCGGCGCCTGGCCTGCGATGCCAGCCGCGTCGTCATGCGACACGACGCCGATGGCCGAGTGGTGGAAGTCGGCGCCCGCACGCGAACGATTCCACCGGCGCTGCGGCGGGCGCTTCACCATCGAGACCGCGGCTGCCGCTTCCCGGGCTGCGGACTCCGGTTCGGCGAGGGGCATCACGTCCGTCACTGGGCAGAGGGCGGCCCGACGACGCTGTCGAATCTGGCGATGCTCTGCCGCCGCCACCACCGGACGGTGCACGAGGAGGGTTACCAGGTCACTCGACAGCCGGACGGCGCGCTCCAGTTCCGCCGACCGGACGGGCGCGTTCTGGCCGACGTCCCGCCTCCGGTCGCGGTGCCCGCCGATCCGGTGCACGTCCTCCGATCCAGGCACGCCGGTCTGCGCATCCATCCGCGAACCGCATGTCCCGACTGGCACGGAGAGCGCCTCGACGTGGGCTGGGCGATCGACGTCCTGCATCCGCGGGCCAATCCGCTGCCACGGAGAAGCCCGATCGGCGCCTCGGAGGCGGAACTACCCTGATGTGGATGGGAGCCGCATAAAACAGCGGCGCCTATCCACATCACCGGATCGAAAGCCGAAAAAAGGCCTGGAGTGCACGCTGGTCCTCCGGCTGACGCTCGTAAGCTGCACAGCCGCCCTGTTACACTCGCGCGCGTGAGCGCCAAGCGGCGAGGAGGACGATGAAGAAGCGACGCACGACCGGTCCGCCACGCGAGGCCACGCCGCGGGTCGCCGAGAGCTACGCGCACTACGATGCGACGAGCCCGATGCGGCCGGATGTCGGAACCCAGCCGCAGTTCCGGAAGAAGAGGCCGCCGCAGACATACCGATACGACTCCTCACTCGCGCCGGCGCTTGCATGGGACGGTCAGAACTCTGCCCGCGAAGTGGGCGAGTGGCTGCTGGCGAAGATCCAGGAGGCAGCAGCTCTCCCGCCACCTTACGTCTTCCCGGAGCCCCGAGAGTTCACCAGTGGAGACGGCCGCGTCGCGGCGACGGTCCGCAACCTCCAAGAGGCCATCGAGCAGTTGAAGCGGCTCGGCCGCCCGTTCCTCGACTGGGCGGGCAAGGCCGAGCGGATGTCCTTCGACGTGCCGACGCTCCCGCTGTTCGTGCATGAGCGCCTCTCGACAAAGGCGATCGTCGAGACGCTCGTCGGGCACCGGAAGGACAAGCAGCAGGACATGTTCGAGCTGTTCGGCGACCCGCGGCACTCGGTCACCGATCAGGTTTTGAAAGCCTACGAGTACCAGGACAAGTGGGTGAACCGCCTGATCCTCGGCGATTCGCTCGTCGTCATGAGCTCGCTCCTCCATTACGAAGGGCTCGGCGGCCAGGTCCAGATGATCTACATGGACCCACCGTACGGCGTTCGGTTCGGCTCGAACTTCCAGCCGTTCGTCCGGCGCCGTGACGTGTCGCACAACGACGACGAGGACATGACGCGCGAGCCCGAGATGGTGAAGGCGTATCGCGACACGTGGGAGCTGGGGCTGCATTCGTACCTGACGTACATGCGGGACCGGCTCCTCCTTAGCCGCGAGCTACTCAAGCCGAGCGGCAGCATCTTCGTCCAGATCAGCGACGAAAACCTGCACCATGTTCGGGAAGTCTTGGACGAAGTGTTCGGCGCGAACAACCTTGTTGCGATCATCCCATTCCGAAAGAAGACGATGCCTCTCGGCTCACGACATTTGGAGAGCGTCACCGATTTCTTGTTGTGGATGGCGAGGGACGTTGAGCGGCTTAAATTCCGGCCCCATTACGTTCCCATGTCCGTTGAAGGCGATACGCATTGGAACTATGTCGAGTTGCCCGATGGAAGTCGACGGAAGATGACGGCAGATGAGATCAACAATCATCGACTTCTTCCGCCGGGATCGACGCCGGTTCAGCTAGTCTCGCTGTATCCAGCAGGCGTCAACCAGTCGGGACTCGCAACGTTCAGATTTCGCGGAAAGGACTATCGACCGCCCGAAGGAAATAGTTGGTTCACGAATCCGGAAGGCATGGAGCAGCTAGCGAAGGCGAATCGAATCGAGCCTTACGAAGACGGTGAGACGCTCCGATACGTGCTCAAGCTCAGTGACTCGCCCGTCTCTATCTTGACGAACTTGTGGGCTGACACATCTGCGCCGGCGGACAAGACGTATGTCGTACAAACGAGCACTCGTGTCGTGCAGCGATGCATGTTGATGGCGACCGATCCCGGCGACTTGGTCGTCGATCCGACGTGCGGCAGTGGTACCACTGCATACGTTGCTGAGCATTGGGGGCGCCGCTGGATCATGATCGACACGAGCCGTGTACCTTTGGCGCTCACCAGACAACGTCTCCTGACGGCAACGTTGCCGTACTACGCATTGAAGGACGACTCGCGCGACCCAGCGGCTGGGTTCTGCTATTCGCGGCGTCAGAATCGACGCGGTGAGGACGTGGGCGGTATCGTGCCGTATGTGACGAAAGGTAGCATCGCCGGGGACGAGCGGGCGAAAGAGATCGTGCTGTTTGACCGCCCGGATGTCGACCGTGAAATTGTCCGCGTGACCGGGCCCTTTACCTTCGAGGCGACGATTCCGACGCCGCTCGAATGGGAATCCGAAGCCGGCGCGGAGAGCCGAGGACTCGACGATGACCACGGCTCGTTCATCGATCGCATGCTCGAAGTCTTGCGGAAGTCCCCGGTGTTTCACGTGGGAGGCGGCAAGACGCTCACGCTGAAGAACGTCCGCCCGCCGGCTAAGACGCTGTCGCTCTCAGCCGAGGCGATGGTGGCGAACGGCAACGGTGACAAACCCGTGGCGTTCCTCTTCGGGCCGGAAAACGGCGCGATCAGTCAGATGCTCGTTCACGAGGCGCTCCGCGAGGCACACCTCAAGGGCTACGCGCACCTCTATGTCGTCGGCTTCGCCATTCAGCCCGACGCGCGCGTGCTCATCGACCGCGCGGCCGACATGGGGATGTTGCCGGCCACCTACGTGCAGGCCACCCCCGACCTGATGATGGGCGACCTGCTCAAGAACATGCGCTCGAGCCAGATCTTCAGCGTATGCGGGTTACCGGAAGTCCGTGTCCGGGCCCTCAAGGGACAGCACAAAGGCGACCCGGCCCGGTATGAGGTGGAACTGATCGGCCTCGACGTGTTCGACCCGACGACGATGAAGGCCGATCATCGCGCCGGGGATGACGTCCCGGCCTGGTTCCTCGACACCGACTACAACGGGCTCTGCTTCCACGTCAGCCAGGCGTTCTTCCCGCGGACGGGCGCCTGGAACGACCTCCGACGGGCCCTCGGCCGTGACTACGACGATTCGGTATGGGACCACCTCGCCGGCACGACGAGCGCGCCGTTCGAAGCGGGCGAGCACCGGCAGATCGCCGTGAAGGTCATCGATGACCGCGGTAACGAGCTGCTCGTCATCAAGAGCCTCAAAGACCTGGGCGCGTGATTCATCGGGTCATCCTTCGTCGCTTCAAACGGTTCGCCGACGCCACGTTCACCCTTCCCGGTCACGTCGTTCTCGCCGGCCCGAACAACACGGGCAAGACCTCCGTCCTTCAGGCTGTCTCGGCGTGGAGCCTCGCGCTCACGCGCTGGAAGGAATTGAACGACTTCCGCCGGTATCGGGGCGGGTATACGCGTGCGCCGATCGCGCGGCAGGCATTCAGCGCCGTGCCCCTCAGGACGTTCGACCTGCTCTGGCGGGATCGCGCCTACGAGGGCACCGTCGAGATCGAGATCCAGAGTACGGCGGGCTGGACCATTCCAATGGAGTTCCTCGCGGACAGCACCGAGCAAATTTATGTGCGTCCGCGGGCGACCGATCCGGATGTCCTGAAAAACGCCACGCTCACGACGGTGTTCGTGCCCGCGATGTCCGGACTGGGGACCGAAGAGCCTGTCTATCAGCGGCCCAAGATCGACCAGTTGCTCGGACAGGCGAAACCGGGCGACGTGCTGCGCAATCTGCTCGTCGAGGCCAACCACTCGGAGAAGGCGTGGCCGGCGCTGCAGGAATGTATTCACCGTCTATTCGCGGTCGATCTGCTCCCACCGGACGCGACGGGTGCGCATATCGTCGCGGAGCACCGGTCGGTCCAGAACGGTCCGCGGCTCGACATCGGCAGTGCGGGCAGCGGGTTCCAGCAGGTGCTCATGCTCCTGACGTTCCTCTATACCCGCCCGGGATCGGTCCTGCTCCTCGACGAGCCGGACGCCCATCTGCACGTGATCCTTCAGGATGCGGTGTACGGCGAGCTGCGCCGGGTTGCCGCGGAACAGCGGTCGCAGCTCGTCATCGCCACGCATTCCGAGGTCATCATCGATGCCGTCGAGCCGCGAGAGCTGTGCGTGCTGTTCGACGGACCCCAGATGCTGGCGACGACGGAGGATCGCGCGCGGCTCATCGAGTCGCTGCGCGTGCTGTCGCATACCGATGTCGTGCAGGCCCTCAACGCGCCTGGCGTGCTGTACGTCGAGGGCCACACCGATCTCGAGATCCTCCGCGCATGGGCGCGGGTGTTGAATCACCCGGCACACGACGTGCTCACATCACGTGCGTTCTTCTGGAAGCCGACCGTGGCCGAAACGAGGCCGGGCAGCCCTGGCATCAAGGCGCGCGAACACTATGAAGCGCTTCGACTCGTCAGCGACAAGCTGCCGGCGCTCGAACTGGTCGACGGCGACGCTCATCCCGACATCAGGTCGACCGAGCTGAAGGGTCAAGGCTTCCAACGGCTTCGGTGGCGGCGATACGAGATCGAGAGCTACCTGCTCCATCCAGCGGCGCTCGCCCGGTACGTCGAGCGCGTGGTCGGCGCTGCCGCGGCGCCGGCGCACATCGCCGATCTCGAGAAGTACCTGGCGGATCAGCTACCGCCCGCGGTCCTGCGGGAGCCGCTGGCGGACCACGACTATCTGAATGTCACGAAGGCCCGGACCCAAATCCTGCCACCGGCGCTTGCCGCCGCCGGTCTTCCCGGACTGCCGTACACGCGTTACCACGAGATCGCCGGTGTGATGCGCCCGGACGAGATTCACGCGGACGTCGTGAGCGCGCTGGATGGCCTCATGAAGGCCTTCGGCCTGTGAGCGGGTTCGAAGTCCAGGATCCGATTCTCTGCGGGCCGTTCGACGAGCCGACCGAACACTGGCGGATCATCGAAGGCGAGGCGCCACAGCAGGTTCCGAATCGGCGCCCCGCGACCTACTTCTACCGCCCGCCCGGACCGGTGAGCGTCTCCGAAGCGGAAGGTGCCAAGGGCATCGAGATCGAGCTGAAGCTCGTCAACCTCGTACGACGGCGCTTGAAAGAATGGCAGGCGGCGGGACGCCCGGGCGTGACGCGCACGACGAGCGAACTGCTCGACTACTGGAGCCGCGACGGGCGCGAGCACCGTCTGTTCTTCGCGCAACGGGAAGCGGCCGAGACCATCGTCTACCTCACCGAAGCGCGAGCCGATTTCCTCCAGGGCGTCGACGTCCCTGCGGACGAGCCGAGTGACGACCGCAAGAGCGACGGCTACGCGGCGTTCAAGCGGCTCGCCTGCAAGATGGCCACAGGCAGCGGCAAGACGACCGTCATGGGGATGCTCGCGGCGTGGAGCATCCTGAACAAGGTCGCCAACCGGGCCGACGCACGCTTCTCCGACGTCGTGCTCGTCGTCTGTCCGAACGTGACGATCCGCAGTCGCCTCGGTGAACTCGATCCGCGGCAGGGCGAGGCCAGTCTGTACCGGACGCGCGACCTGGTTCCGCCTCACCTCATGACCGATCTGACGAAGGGCCGGGTGCTGATCACGAACTGGCATGTGTTCGAGCCGCAGGCCGTGAGTCCGGGCGGTGTGAGCGCAAGAGTGTCTCGCGCGGGCGTGCCGGTCCGAACACGGGAGACGATCACGATCGGACCGCGCACCACGACCGCTCGCGGCCGACGATACCTCACGCCCGAGGAGTTTGACCGCCAGGTGGCCGCCGGACTCGTCGCCGTGCTCGGAGAAGAGCGCGACAAGCAGGGCAATCTTCGCAAGGTCCAAGTCGAATCGACGCGGTACGTGGAAAGTGACGGCGCGCTGGTTGCCCGCGTGCTCGGCCGCGAGGTCGGCGGCAAGCAAAATATCCTCGTGCTGAACGACGAAGCCCATCATGCCTATCGCATCAGGCGCGACGAGCCGGATGCCGAAGAGTCGGACCTGTTTGGCGACGAGGATGAACGCGAGGACTTCTTCAAGGAAGCGACCGTCTGGGTGGACGGGCTCGACCGCATCCACCGGTTGCGCGGGATCAACTTCTGTATTGACCTGTCCGCCACTCCGTACTTTCTCGGCCGCATGGGCGCGGACACCAATCGCATCTTTCCGTGGGTCGTGAGTGACTTCGGGCTGACCGACGCCATCGAGTCGGGGCTGGTGAAGATTCCGCAGCTTGCCGTGCGGGACTCGACCGGCGCGGCGATCCCCGGATACTTCAACATCTGGCGCTGGATCCTGCCGAAGCTGACTCCGGCCGAACGCGGCGCGGCCAAGGGCAGCCCGAAGCCGGAAGCGATCGTGAAGTGGGCCGCGACGCCGATCGCGATGCTGGCCGGATTGTGGGACGACCTCCGGGAGGAATGGCAGAAGCGCCGCGAAGATCCCCGTCCGCCCGTGTTCATCCTGGTCTGCAAGAACACCGCGATCGCGCGCGTGGTCTACGACTGGCTCGCCTTGGACCAGCCACCCATCGGCATCCCCTCGGCCAACATTCCGGCATTCCGCAACGAGAACGGCGGCGCCAACACGATCCGCGTCGACTCGAAGGTCGTGCATGAGACCGACAGCGGCCAGCCGAAGACCGACGACGCCGCATGGATGCGGCTGACGCTCGATACCGTAGGCAAGACGGACTGGCCGCGAGACCGACAGGGCCGGCCGATCTATCCGGAAGGATTCGAGGATCTCGCGCGCAAGCGCGAGCAGCCGCTCCATCCGCCAGGTCGGGACGTACGCTGCATCGTCAGCGTCGGCATGCTGACGGAAGGCTGGGACTGCAATACGGTCACGCACATCGTCGGTCTCCGGCCGTTCATGTCACAGCTCCTGTGCGAACAGGTGGTAGGCCGCGGCCTCCGGCGGTCCGACTACGCAATCGGCGACGACGGCAAGCTGAGCGAGGAAGTGGCGAAAGTCTTCGGCGTGCCGTTCGAGGTGATTCCGTTCAAGGAGAACAAGGCCGGATCCCGGCCGCCTGCACCGAAGCGGCATCATGTGCACGCAGTGCCTGGCAAGGAGCACCTCGCCATCACGTATCCGCGCGTGGAGGGATACCAGCAGGCGATCAGGAACCACGTGACGGTCGATTGGGCGGTGGTGTCGCCGCTGGTGCTCGATCCAATGAAGATTCCGCCTGAAGTTGAGATGAAGGCGAGCCTGCCGAGCAATCGCGGACGGCCGACCCTGACGGGCCCGGGCAAGCTAGAACGCGTCGACTTGAATCCGTATCGTGCAGGATACCGCTTCCAGCAGCTCGTCTTCGACCTCGCCGCGGACCTCACGGGTGAGTATGCCTCGCAGCCGGCGTGCGAGGCGCCCGCGCATGTGCTCTTTCCTCAGATCGCGCGTATCGTGGAGCGCTACCTGCACCAATATCTTGAGCCCTTGCTGCCGGCCAACGTGCTCGATGTCTTCCTGTCGCCGTACTACGGCTGGGTGATCGAGCGCCTTACCGAGGCGATTCGGCCCGATGCCAGCCAGGGAGAGGCGCCCGAGGTGCCGCGGTACGAACGCAACCGGAGCGCTGGGTCGACCGCGGAGGTGGACTTCTGGACGAGCCGCGACGTGCGTGAAGTGCTGCAGAGTCACGTGAACTACGTCGTTGCGGACACGAAGCAATGGGAGCAGTCGGCGGCATACGTGCTCGACACGCATTCGACGGTTGCCACGTTCGTGAAGAACGCCGGTCTCGGCTTCGCGATCCCGTATTTCCACAACGGTCAGCCGCACGATTACCTTCCGGATTTCATCGTTCGCCTGACGTCGGGTCCGCCGGTGCATCTGATCCTCGAAACGAAAGGGTTCGATCCGCTACGCGAGGTGAAGGTCGCCGCGGCCACGCGCTGGGTCGCCGCCGTGAATGCGGACGGTCGTTACGGCCGCTGGGCCTATCGCATTGCGGACAGCGTGCCGGTCATCGCCAGCCTCGTCGAGCACGTGGTGACTGAAGTCCACGCAACGCCCTGACCCAATTCCCTCGCGTCCGCGAGCAGCCGCTGAGGCTTGACCGTATGCATCGAGGCCATTACGATACATACGAATGAAGACACGCGTCACCATCACGCTCGATCCCGCCGTCCACGCGCGCGCTCGGCAGGCGGCTCGCGCCCGGCGCACCACCGTGTCGGGGTTGATCGAGTCGTACCTGCGCTCGACCTCGACCGATGCGGCCGGCTCGCTGGTCGATGAAATGATCGGCTCTGCGAAATTGCGGCGGGTGAAACGCGGCCGCGATCCGCTGTACGACGCGCTGCATGCCCGCCATATCGCACGCCGCCGGTGAGGGCGCTGCTCGATACGGACGTCCTGCTGGACGTGGCGCTGGCACGTGAGCCGCATGCTGCCGAGAGCGCGGATGTGCTGCGATGGGTCGAATCCGGCGGCGCCGCCGTCGTCGCCTGGCATTCGTTGACCAACTGCGCCTACCTGCTGAAGGGCGGAGGCCGGCCGTTCCTGGACCGTCTGCTGCGTCTCGTGGAAGTCGTCACCGTCGGAACGGCCGACGCCCGGCGCGCGCTGGAGTCGCCGATCGCCGATTTGGAGGACGCGTTTCAAGCGTCGGCCGCAATGGCGTGGCGGGCGGATGCCATTGTCACACGCAACGTCGCCGACTACCGCCGCTCGCCGGTGCCGGCCGTGTCACCGGCGGCCTTTCTCAGACGCGTCGCGCGCTGAGCGACGGGACTCGGTCAGTCCTGGAGACGCGGCCTCCGCAGCCTGTCGAGCGCGATGCCGGCCGCGACCGCGACGTTGAGCGAATCGACGCCCGCGGCAATCGGAATGCGCGCCTCGACGCTCGCCAGCCCGCGCGCCGCCGCGCTCAAGCCGTCGCCCTCGGAGCCGACGAGTAGCGCGAGCCGCTCGCTTCGGCGAGCGGCGACCTCTGCAATGTCGCGCGCGCTGCGGTCCGGCGTCAGCGCGACGACCGTGAAGCCGCGGGCGCGGAGCTGCGCCAGGTCTTCGTGCCACGCCGTCGCGTGCGCGAACGGCACGGCGAGCGCCGCGCCGGCGGAAACGCGCAGCGCTTTCCGTCCGAGCGCGTCGGCGCTGCCCGGACCGAGCAGGACGCCATCCACGCCGAACGCCGACGCGTTGCGAAACAGGCCGCCGACGTTTTCGGGGTCGCGGACGTCTTCGATCACGAGCATCGTCTGCCGCCCAGCCGGGCTCATGAGCGCATCGAGTGCCCGCTCCTCGCCACGCTCGCCGAGCGCCAGCACGCCGCGGTGGAACTTGAAGCCGACGACGTCGCGGATGACCTCGTGCGCCGTCACGTACGCGACCGCGCCCGCCTGGTCGAGCAGCGGCGCGAGCGCGCCAAACGCATCAGGCGTGGCGAGGACCGATCGCGTCCGGAAGCGCGGCGCCGGGAGCAGCCGCTCGACCAGCAGGCGCCCTTCCGCCACGAACAGCCCGCGCTCCCGACGCAGCGCGCTGTCGCGAAGGTCGCGGTAGTCGTCCAGACGCGGGTCTCGGGCGTCATCGATCCTCACCACGCGCCCATTATCGCGGCCGGCGGCGGCGTCGATGAGAAGTCTCGCGTCGACCCGAGGCGCGCCACGGCTCCGCCGGGGCGCGTCCGAGCGTCGGGGGGTCTGGGGGCCATGTCGGGGCCCCAGTACGATTGATCGAGCAATCGGTGCTAGAGTCCGGGACCACACACGCTCGATCCGGGAGGACACCCGACATGGGTACGGTGCTGGGTTCGGAGCTCCTCGCGCAATCCCTCAGGTCCCAGGGCGTCGACACGATGTTCTACGTCATGGGCGGTCCGATGCTCGAGACCGAGGCGACGTGCATCAAGCTCGGCATCCATGCGATCGATGCCCGTCACGAACAGGCCGCCTCCCTCGAAGCCCATGCGTGGACGCGCGTGATGCGGCGCCCCGCGATCGCGATGGGGTGCTCGGGACCGGGCGCGACGAATCTCCTGACCGGCGTTGCGAACGCGTTCACCGACGCCGCACCGCTCATCGCCATCGGCGGCGCCAGCCCGCGCGTCTATCTCGGCATGGAGGCGTTCCAGGAGATCGACCAGCTCGCCGTCTTCAAGCCGGTGACGAAGTGGGCGGACCGGATCTACGACGCACGCCGCATCCCGGAGATCGTCGCGCGGGCGATGCGCGAGGCGATGACCGGCCGCCCGGGTCCCGTGTACCTGGACCTGCCCGGCGACACCCTCGGCGAGAAGGTGGACGAGGAGAAGGTCGTGTTCCCGCCCGCGTTCAGGATGCCGCCGAGGCCGCGCGGGGACGAGGGCGCGGTGCAGGAGGCGATCGATCTGCTCGCGCGCGCGCAGCGGCCCATGATCCTGGCGGGCAGCGGCGTGTGGTGGTCGGACGGCGCGGCGGCGCTCCAGGCGTTCGTCGACGCGAGCGGCATTCCCTTCTACACGACGCCGATCTCGCGCGGCCTCGTCCCGGAAGATCACGCGCTCTCGTTCCTCAACGCGCGCAGCATGGCGTTCGGCGAATCGGACGTCGTGCTCACCGTCGGCACGCGCTTCAACTGGATCGTCCAGTTCGGCCGTCCGCCGCGCTTCAACAAGGACCTGAAGGTCATCCACGTCGACATCAACCCGGCGCAGCTCGGCTGGAACCGCGACGTCGACGTGCCGATCGTCGGCGACGCCCGCGCGGTGCTCGAGCAGCTCACCGAGCGGGCGAAGGGCCGGCTCGATCCGAAGAAGTACAGCGCGTGGGTCGGCAAGCTGCGCGTGGTGGACGCCGAGAAGAACGCGGAGCAGGAGAAGGCGATGTCGAACGACAACCTGCCGATCCATCCGCTCCGGCTCTGCAAGGAAGTCCGCGACTTCCTGAAGCGCGACGCGATCCTGGTCGTCGACGGCCAGGAGATCCTCAACTACGGGCGGCAGTCGATCCCGACGTTCACGCCGGGCCACCGCCTGAACTCCGGCGCGTTCGGCACGATGGGCGTCGGCGTGCCGTTCGGCGTCGGCGCGAAGGTGGCGAAGCCGGACACGCAGGTGCTCGTCCTCCACGGCGACGGCTCGTACGGCATCAACGCGATGGAGATCGACACGGCGGTGCGGCATCGCATCCCCCTCGTCGTCGTCATCTCCAACAACGGCGGCTGGACGGCCAATACGCCGTGGGCGCTGCCGCTGCCCAAGCCCGGCCGCAACCTCGGCCGCACGCGTTACGACCGCGTGGCCATCGAGCTCGGCGCACACGGCGAGTTCGTCGAGAAGCCAAACGAGATCCGGCCGGCGCTCGAGCGGGCGTTCGCGTCGGGCAAGCCGGCGGTGGTCAACGTGATGACGGACGACCAGGCGCGCGCGCAGACCGTGCGCTTCTCCGCCTATCAGACTTGATCAGATGGGGGCCCCGAAATGGCCCCCAAACCCCCAAACGCTCGGAAACGCCCCGGGGAACCCGGGGCGCTCCTCGATAGCGGGAGACGCCGGAATGGGCAAGGCGCTCGAAGGGATCCGGGTTCTCGACTTCACGCAGTACGAAGCGGGGCCGAGCTCGACGCAGATGCTCGCCTGGCTCGGCGCCGAGGTCATCAAGATCGAAGCGCCGGCCGGCGAGCCCGGTCGGACCGCGCTGTCCGACAAGCGTGGTGAGGACGCGTGGTTCTTCCTGCTCCTCAACTCGAACAAGAAGGGCGTCACGCTCAACCTCAAGTCCGATCGCGGCTGCGACATGTTCCGGGAGCTCGCGAAGACGGCGGACGTCGTCGTCGAGAACCTCGGTCCCGGCGCGCTCGAGCGGCTCGGGCTCGGATGGGACGTGCTGTCGACGCTCAATCCGCGGCTGATCCTCGCGTCCGTGAAAGGGTTCGGCAGCAGCGGCCCGTACGCGGACTACAAGAGCTTCGAATGGATCGCGCAGGCGATGGCCGGCGCCATGAGCATGACGGGGCATCCCGACGGCCCGCCCACGAAGGCGATCGGTGGCCTCGCGGACACGGGCGCCGGGCTGCACACGGCGATCGGGATTCTCGCGGCGATCATCCAGCGGCAGGCGACGGGCGTCGGGCAGCGCGTCGAAGTCGCGCAGCAGGACGCTGTGGTGAACCTGCTCCGCATTCACCTGCGCGACACGTATTCGACGGGCAAGGCCGCGCCGCGGCAGGGCAACCGGTCGGCGGCGGCGGCGCCGTCGAACCTCTATCGCTGCCGGCCGTTCGGCCCGAACGACTACGTGTTCATCCACTGCGCGACGGCGGAGATGTGGAAGACCCTCTGCGACTTCTGCGGCCGGCCGGATCTCGGCGCCGATCCGCGCTACGGCGACCGCCGCGACCGCGTGGCGATCATCGACGAGATCGACGCGATGATCGAGGCGTGGACGGAGAAGCGCACGAAGTTCGAAGTCATGGAGATTCTCGCGGGCGCCGGCGTGCCGTGCGGCGCCGTCCTCGACTCAGGGGAAGTGCTGGCGAACGAACATTTGCGCCAGCGCGGCTTCATCGTCGACCTCGAGCATCCGACGCGCGGGAAGTTCCCGATGCCGGGCAACCCCGTCCGCATGTCCGACTCGCCGACGGACCTCGTGCGCGCGCCGCTGCTCGGCGAGCACAACGGCGAGGTCTGGGGGAAGCTCCTCGGCTTCGGTGCGGCCGATCTCGACACGCTCCGCCGCGACGGGGTCATCTGACTCCTCGATGGCCGTGAACGACACGGCGGCGCCGGATGCCACGGACGTCCGGCGCCACCTGCTCGTCATCCGGCTCGGACTGATGGTGTCCGTCGTGATCAATGTCGTTGCCGGGTTCATCGTCGTGAAGGTCGTGATGCTGGCTCCGATCGTTCCGCCCGCGCACCACCCCACCGTCGGTGCGCTCGCCGCCGCCGTCGCCCTCCTCGTGGCCGCGGCCTCGTTCTGGTGGCGACGCCGGACGCTCACCGTCGAGGCGCTCGCGGCCGGCGGAGCCGCCGGCGACCTGGTCATGCGGTTCAAGCAGGCGCACATCGTGTGCTGGGGCGTGAGTGAGATCGCGTCGCTGGCAGGGCTGATGGCGACACTGGTCACGGGCGAGATCCGCTTCGTGTTCGGCGGGAGTGTGATCGCCCTCATCCTCATGGCCGCGATCCACCGTCCCGACTTTTCCGTGCTGGACGCCGCCGCGCGCGCCCCGCGCCGCCGCGCGCGCTGAAGGGAGACCCGATGCGATATCGCTGGCCCGACGGACATCAGAGCGCGGCCGTGCTGTCGTTCGACTTCGACGCCGAATCGGGCTTCATCTTCCGCGAGCCGGAGAAGGCGAAGCGCAGTCTCGCCGGCCTCGAGGAGCGCCGGTTCGGGCCGCGCGTCGGTGTCGATCGCATGCTCCGGCTGCTCGATCGGCTGAAGCTCCGCGCGAGCTTCTACATTCCGGGCTGGACGGTCGAGAACCACCTTGCGGAGTCGAAGCGCATCCGGGATGCCGGTCACGAGATCGGCGCGCACGGCAACGTGCACGAGGCCGTGGATTTCCTCGACGCCGCGCAGGAAGAGAAGATCATGCGCGACCAGCTCGCGATCCTTCGCGATCTGCTGGGCGTCCGGCCCGTCGGCTACCGATCGCCGTCGTGGGACGTGAACGTCTGGACGCCGGAGATCTTGAAATCTCACGAGTTTCTCTACGACAGCTCGCTCATGGGCAACGACATCCCGTATGACGTGCCGACGGACCATGGCCCGCTGACCGAGATCCCGGTGCAGTGGCTGCTCGACGACGCGCCGCTCTTCCGTCACGTGTACGGCGCGACGAACGCCATCGCCGATCCGGCCCGCGTATTCGACCTGTGGAGCCGCGAGTTCACGGGGATGCACGCGGAAAACGGCTGCTTCGTGCTCACGTGCCATCCGTTCGTCAGCGGCCGCGCCTCGCGCATCGCGCTCGTCGAGGACCTCGTGCGGTTCATGCGAAAGCAGCGCGGCGTGTGGTTCACGACGTGCGACGAGGTGGCGCGCTGGCATGCGTCGACCGGTGGCCGCGCATCGTCCGGCGCCGGCGCGGGCAAGGCGCGGGCGGCGAAGCCGGCCGCACGGAGGCGCTGAGCGATGGACTTCACGCTGACACCCGTCGAGGAAGCGTTCCGAGTCGAGCTGCGTGACTGGCTCGCGAAGCATCTGACGGACGATCTCCGCGTGGACGACGCGAGCGACGAGCGCGTCGCCGGCGACCGCGAGACCTTCGAGCGCCGCCGCGTGTGGCAGAAGAAGATGTACGACGCCGGCTGGGTCGGCATCTCGTGGCCGAAGGAATACGGCGGCCGCGGCGCGACGCTGATGCAGCAGGTGATCTTCGAGGAAGAGTACTTCCACGCGCGCGGCCCGGTGCTGCCTGGCTACTCGGGCGTGCAGCTCGCCGGCCCCACGATCGTCCACTGGGGCACCGAGGCGCAGAAGAAGCGTCACCTCCCGCGTATCCTCGCCGCCGAGGACATCTGGTGCCAGGGCTACTCCGAGCCCGGCGCCGGCTCCGACCTCGCGAGCCTCCGCACGCGCGCGGAAGACAAGGGCGACCGGTTCGTCATCAACGGCCAGAAGGTGTGGACGTCCGGCGCGCACTTCGCGGACTGGATCTTCATGCTCGCGCGCACGAATCCCGACGCGCCGAAGCACAACGGCATCAGCTACATCCTCGTCGACATGCGCACGCCGGGCATCACGGTGCGGCCGCTCGTGCTGATGAACGGGCACCGGCACTTCAACGAAGTCTTCTTCGACAACGTCGAGGTGCCGAAGGAGAACCTGGTCGGCCCGATGAATCAGGGCTGGAAGGTCGCGATCACCACGCTCATGTACGAGCGCAGCATGGGCGGCGGACGCGGGCAGGATCTGCAGGTCTCCCGCCTCATCGCGATCGCCAAGTCGCTCAAGACCGAGCGCGGCACGGCGTGGGACGACGCAAACGTGCGGCAGCAGCTCTCGCAGCTCGCGATCGAGTGCGAGGCGCTGCGTCTCACGCGTCTGCGCGGCCTGACGCGACGGCTGCGCGGGGAAGCGCCGGGTCCCGAGGGCTCGATCCTCAAGCTCTACGGCTCGGAGCTCGGCATTCGCATCGCGGACGCCGCCGGCGCGCTCCTCGGCGTCCGCTGCCTGATCGACACGCCGCAGGCGGAAGTCCCCGACGCGCCGCGGTGGTTCAATCGCGTCGTGAGCGCGCGGCAGTACACGATCGCGGGCGGGACGAGCGAGATCCAGCGCAACATCATCGGCGAGCGCGTGCTCGGTCTGCCCAAAGGGTAGGCGCGCGTGGACACGGTCGAGAGCATCCGGCTGCCGGCGGCGCTGCCGGCCATCGCCGACGCGACCCGCCAGCTTCGATTCCTCTACGCGTCCGATCTGGAATTCGGGCCGCTGCTGCGGATGCTCGCCGCGTCGAAGCCCGGTGGACACCTGCTCGAGATCGGTACCGGCACGGGTGTGGGGACCGCATGGCTGCTCGACGGGATGGACGCGACGGCGCGCCTGACGAGCGTCGAGCGCAACGCCGACGTGCAGGCGGTCGCGAGGAAGCACCTCGGCGACGATCGGCGTGTGACGTTCGTGCCCGGCGACGCGCGCGAGTTTCTCCAGGCGCAGGCCGCGGACAGCTTCGACCTCGTCTTCGCCGACGGCGGCCCCGGCAAGATCACCGATACGGAGCTCGCGCTGCGGCTGGTCAAACCGGGCGGCGTCTACATCGGCGACGATCTCCGCCAGCATCTGTTGCAGGACGACGGCCGCGCCGCGCGGGTGAAGGCGTTCGAGGCGAAGATGCTCGGGCTCACGGACTTCGCCGTCGTGAAGCTCGACTGGGCCAGCGGCGTCGTGCTCGCCACGCGCCGCGCCTGAGATCGGCGCATGTCGATGGCCGCGTACGTTCACGGGTACTCCGCGCGCGAACGCGAGCGTCTCGTCGACCAGGCGACGGCGCTCGTCGATCTCCTCCACTGCGACACGTCGTATCCGGCGGGGGCCGTCGTGCTCGAGGCGGGCTGCGGCGTCGGCGCCCAGACGGTGACACTCGCGCGGCAGAGCTCCGGGGCGACGATCGTCGCCATGGATCTGTCCGCGGACTTGCTGACGACCGCGCGCGGTCGCGTCGCCGACGCCGGCCTGCGCAACGTGGTGTTCGGCCGGGCCGATCTCTATACGCCGCCCTTCGCCCCGCGAACCTTCGATCACGTCTTCGTGTGCTTCGTGCTCGAGCACCTCGCGCGACCCGTGGACGCCGTGCGCGGTCTGCGGCGACTGCTGCGGCCGGGCGGCACGCTGACGGTCATCGAAGGCGACCACGGCTCGACGTACTTTCATCCGGAAAGCGCCGATGCGCGCCGGGCGATCCAGTGCCTCATCGAGCTTCAGGCCCGCGCCGGCGGGAATTCGCTGATCGGCCGGTCGCTGTACCCGCTGCTCGTCGAGGCCGGGCTCGCGCAGGTCCGCGTGTCGCCGCGGCTGGTGTACGTCGACGCGAGCCGCCCGAAGCTCGTGGAGGGCTTCACGAAGAACACGTTCACGGCGATGGTCGAAGGTGTGCGCCAGGCCGCGCTCGACGCCGGCCTGATCGACGCGGCGACGTTCGATCGCGGTGTCGCTGACCTGTACCGGACGGCGGCCGCGGACGGCACGTTCTGCTACACGTTCTTCAAGGCGGTCGGGATGGAGCCTGCGCATGACCCCTGAGCTCGGAGCGCTGCTCGCCGAGCTCGAATCGCTCGGCAAAACCAACGACGCGACCGAGACGGCGCGGCCGCGCCGGCTCCTCAACATCACGCGGGACACCGGCGAGTTCCTCGCCGTGCTCGTCCGCGGGATGGACGCGAAGCGCGTGCTCGAGATCGGCACGTCGAACGGGTATTCGACGCTGTGGCTCGCGACGGCGGCGCGCGCCGTCGGCGGCGCTGTCACGACGATCGAGAAAGCGGACGACAAGGGTGGGGCTGGCCAGGGCGAACTTCGCGCGGTCCGGGCTCGAGGGCTCCATCACGCTCGTGCACGACGACGCCGGGCGCGTCCTGCGGCCGGGCGGCCTGCTCGTCGTCGACAACGCCACCTCGCATGCCGCGGAGATGGCGCCGTTCGTCGCGCTCGTGCAGGCCGACGCGGAGTTCGTGACGAGTCTCGTGCCGGTGGGAAACGGCGAGTTCCTGGCGGTGAAGTCGCGAGGCTGAGCTAACGGCGCACGAACACGGCGCCGAGCACCGGATGCCTGCCGCTCGGCAGCTCGACGGCGTGGTTGCTGGCGACCTCGATCGCGACGGGACCTTCCTCGGCGGCCGGATCGATCTCGACGACGAGACGCAGCGGCGACCGCTCCCACTGGTAGACGAGCTCGCCCGTCTCGCTGCGCGACGCCGTCCCCTCGAGAATCTGACCCCACTGGAGCGCGGCGCGCTCGGGTGAGCGCGCGCGCAGACGGAGTCCGAGGACGGACACCTGCGCGGGCGGATTCGCCGGCGCCGGCGGCGGCTCCCACGCTGTCGGCGTGACGCCGTCCGTGCGACGCGACATCTCGGCGAGCTGCACGACGACGCCGAGCGCCTGCTTCGGATGCAGGAACGCTTCCTTCCAGTGCGGATCCGAATCGTCGACGCCGACGATCTTGTAGCCATGGGCCTCGGCGCGCGCGCACGTGTCGCGGAGCGACGGGACACGGAACGTCACGTGATGGATGCCGCTGCCGTGCTGCGCGAGGAACCGGTGCAGGAATCCGTCCGGGGCGCCGCGCGGCTCGAGGACCTCGATCCGGCCGCCGCCTTCGAAGCGCCACTGGCCGAACGAGAAGAATCGCGACGTCGCCCCGTACGCGGGGGAGCCGCCGAGCACGCCGACGAGGAAGGGTGTGACGTCGGCCAGGCGTGGAACGGCGAGCGCGATGTGGTCGAGACGAACGGTCACGGGGTCCTAGTGTAACCTCGGGAGTCTCGTGACCGACTTCCGTCTGATCGCCGTCGTCGGCGTCGCGCACTTCGCGAGCCACTTCTTCCAGCTGACGCTGCCGCCCCTGTTCCCGCTCCTGCGCGTGGAGTTCGGTGTCGGTTACGCCGCGCTCGGTCTGGTGATGAGCGTGTTCTACGGCGCGTCGGCTGTCGGCCAGTCGATCTCGGGCTTTCTCGTCGACCGCATCGGCGCGCGGCCGGTGCTGCTCGGCGGCACGGCGGCGCTCGCGGGCGGGATCATACTCGCCGGCTTCGCGGAGTCGATGTCCGCGCTCGTCGCCGTCGCGCTCGTCGCCGGGCTCGGCAACAGCGTGTTCCATCCCGCGGACTACGCGCTCTTCAACACGGCGATCGGCACCGGGCGGCTCGGCCGCGCGTACAGCGCGCATGCGCTCGCCGGCGCGCTCGGGTACGCGGCGGCGCCGGCCACGATCGTGGCGCTCGCGGCCGGGTTCGGCTGGCGCGGCGCCGTGATCGGCGTCGGGGTGACGGGACTCGCGTGGCTGGCGGTCCTCGCCTACCAGACGCGCGGGTTGTCCGCGCTGCGCCGCGCCGAGCCGACGGCGCAGCGCACGCGCGACGGCGCTCCCGCGTCCGCGGCCGGCGTGCTCTTCACCACGCCGATCGTCGCGGCCTTCGCGTACTTCGTCCTGCTCACGACCGCCACCGCGGGAACGCAGACGTTCTCGGTGGCGGCCATCGTGGCGCTGTACGCCTCGCCGCTCGGTCTCGCGACGACGGCGCTGTCCGGTTACCTCATCGGCAAGGCGGTCGGCGTGCTCGGCGGCGGGTTCCTCGCGGACCGCACGCGCCGGCACGACGTCGTCGCCATCGGCGGTATCCTCGCCGCCGCCACGCTCGTGCTCGTCGTGGCGAGCGGCGGGGTCCCGCTCGCTGTCGTCGCCGCGGCCATGACGCTCGCCGGCGCATCGCTCGGAGTCGCGCAGCCGTCGCGGGACCTGCTGGTCCGCGCGGTGACGCCGCCCGGCGCGTCCGGCCGCGTGTTCGGCTTCGCCTATTCCGGCATGGACATCGGCTCCGCGCTGACGCCCGTCGTGTTCGGCTGGCTGCTCGATCACGGCCAGCCGCGCGCGCTGTTCGTCGTGGTCGCGACGCTGATGGTGATGACGATCGGCACCGTGGTCGCGGTGGGCGGCGAAGCGCGGCGGCCGCGTCGCGTCGCCGTGGGAGGATGACGCGCATGATCGAAGGACCGTTCGTGTGGCGGGCGTGCCCGTGCCGTCGAGCTGGAGCGCGATGACGGCCGACGCGCCGTGGGAGCACCCGGACTGGTACGACCTGCAGGACACGACGGCGCCCGTAGTCATGCGCGGACGCGCTACGGCAGCAGGTTGGCGATCGGGATCGACGCGAACGGCGCGGCGAGCGGTGTGATCGAATCAGCCGGACCGAGCATCGTCAGCGACTCGTAGGCCCAGGCGTACGGCGCGCCCTCGGACGTCACGGCGCCGCGCCGCACTTCCAGCACGTGATCGACGAGGTTCACGATCCAGTAATCGGGGATGCCGGCGCGCGCGTAGAGGCTCGACTTGTACTCGCGGTCGAGCGCGAGCGTCGTCAGCGCCACTTCGACGATCAAGACCGGCCGCGCCGGATGCGCGTCGAGATAGTCGCGCGGCGCGCCCGCCACCACCGTGATGTCCGGCTCGGGCTCGGAGTCGTCGTCGAGCGCGACCGGCCCGTGGGCGCGCGTGAGCCAGCCGGGACCGAACGCCTTGCGAATCGCCTCGCGGGCGACGGCCACGGTCGTCGCGTACGGCGGAGTCTGGCGCTCCCGGAGCACCAGCAGGCCGTCAACCAGCTCGAGGCGATCGTCCGGCTGAAACATGCCGAGCTCGACCAGGCGTTCGTACTCGGCCCGCTTCCAGCGCCGCGTGGGCAGGTCGGACTCGACCAATCGACCGGTCATGCGCGGGGCAGCAGATCGGCGACCGCTACGAACGCGGTGGGCATCGCCAGCGGGGCCACCGCGTCGCCGGGCCCGAACACGGTCAATTCCGCGTAGGCGAAGCGGTACGGCGCACCCTCCGAGACGACCGGACGGCGGCGCACTTCCACGACGCGATCGACGAGGTTCACGATCCAGGAGTCGGCGATCCCGGCGCGCGCGTAGAGACTCGACTTGTACTCACGGTCCATGGCGAGGCTGGTCAGGGCGACCTCGACCACGAGCGCCGGGTGGGATGGATGGCCGGGGAGGTAGTCGTCCGGCTCACCGGGAACGACCGCGAGATCCGGCTCGGGCTCCGAGTCGTCGTCGAGCGCGACCGGGGCGGCCGGGCGTACGTGCCATCCCGCGCCGAACGCGCGCTGCAAGGCCGTCTGACTCTTCAGCAGCGCGATGACATGCGGTTCGCTCTGGGGTTCGCGAAGGACGAGCAGCCCGTCGAGTAGCTCGAGGTGCTCTCCGGGCTGGAAGATGCCGCACTCGACCATGCGTTCGTATTCGACCCGCTTCCAGCGGCGCGTGGCGATGGCGCTCATCAGGAACCCTCGACGCTCACACTAGCCACCGGCGCTCCGCCGGGTCAATGTCCACGATCGGCGACAGTGACGTGACCGCGCGCGTCAGTCGGCGGCGGTCGTGTCGTAGTGGCGCGCGCGCTCGAGGAGCGCGTCGGCGGTGGTGGGCGCGAACTCGCGCGCGGCGAGCAGTTGATCGGCGTGCGATATGCAAAAGTTTCCCCATCGCGTACGATGCGCGACGGAGGGCTGCCATGACGCCCCGGAGGGCCACGATGAGCAACGACGAGCTGAAGCAGCGTGTGTGCGACGCCATCGACCGCCGCGCCGAGGAGATCATCGGGCTCGGCGAGCAGATCCGGCAGCATCCCGAGCTGGGCTTCAAGGAAGTGAAGACGGCGCGGCTGGTCGACGAGACGTTCCGCCGCATCGGGCTGTCGCCGAAGACGGGGCTGGCGTTGACGGGTGTTCGCGCCGACGCGCCCGGACGCGCGGGCGACGGACCGACGTTCGCGGTGCTCGGCGAGCTCGACGGGCTCGTCGTCGCCGGGCACCCGGAAGCCGATCCGCAGACCGGCGCTGCGCATGCGTGCGGCCACAACGCGCAGGTCGCGGGCCTGCTCGGCGCCGCGATGGGGCTGCTCGACGCCGGAGCGATGGAGCATCTCGCCGGTCGCGTCGCGTTCTTCGCCGTGCCGGCGGAGGAGTACGGCGACATCGAGTGGCGCGTGAAGCAGGCGCGGGCGGGGAAGCTCGAGTTCCTCGGCGGCAAGCCCGAGCTGCTGCGCCTCGGTCACTTCGACGACGTCGACCTGTCGATGATGATTCACACGACGTCGCGTCCCGAGGACGGCAAGGCCGGTGTCCCGGCGTCGAACAACGGATGCGTGGTGAAGACGGTCCGCTACGTCGGTCGCGCCTCGCATGCGGGCGGCGCGCCGTGGAACGGCATCAACGCGCTCTACGCGGCGCAGATCGGATTGATGGCCATCAACGCCGTGCGCGAGACGTTCCGCGACGAGGACACGATCCGCGTGCACCCGATCATGACCCACGGCGGGTCGCAGGTGAACGTGATCCCCGGCGAGGCGCGTCTGGAGACGTTCGTGCGCGGGCGCACGCTGGAAGCGATCATCGACGCCGACCGCAAGGTGGACCGCGCGCTCAAGGCCGGCGCGCTCGCCCTCGGCGCCACCGTCGAGATCGAAACGCTGCCGGGGTACATGCCGATGACGTGCGACACGCGGATGGCGGAGTACTTCCGGGCGAACGCCGCGCGGCTGGTCGGTGAGGAGCACTACCGGCAGATCGGACACCGCACGGGGTCGACCGACATGGGCGACCTCTCACAGGTGATGCCGGTGCTGCATCCCTACATCGGGGGCGCGAAGGGCAGCGGTCACGGCGCCGACTATCACATCGTCGACAAGCCGCTCGCGTACGTGGCGCCGGCCAAGGCGCTCGCAATGATGGTGATCGATCTGCTGGCCAACGGCGCCGCGGGCGCGCGCGACGTGCTGAAGCTGGCGAAGCCGCCGATGACGCGCGAGCAGTTCTTCGCGTTCCAGCGCAGCATGGCGCGCCGCGAGGTGTACGAGGGAGCGTGATCGAGGAGCGTCACGGGTTTCCCGGGACGCTCCGAGCGTTGGGGGGTGTGGGGGGCCATTTCGGGGCCTCCCACGTGGTGATCGCGCTTACCCTCGCGATTCGCGCCAGCCGCAGATGCGGCAGTACCAGCCGATGATCGAGCCGAGCTCGGTGTCGGACTGGCCGCACTTCGGGCACTGTCGCGTCTGACCGGGCACCCCCGTCGTGGCGGGCCGCGGACGCGGCGCCGGCGCGGCGGGGCGAGGTGCGGGCACCCGCTCCGCCGGTGCTTCCGACACCACCGCGATCGCGCTGTCGATGTCCGCGTCCGGCGTCTCCTCGACGGTTGCCGCGACGGGCTCCCGTGCCTCGGTCATGGCGTCCTCGATCGCCTCCATGGCGGCGGCCTCACGCAGGGCGTCGGCCTTGAAGACGGCCGTGCCCGCGATCCGGTCGTGCAGCGCCTGGCGCGACGCCATCAGGGTCATGAAGCAGCCGACGAAGACGACGAGCGCGAGGAGCCCGGACAGGCCGGTGAAGAGGCCGATCCCGGTGACCGTGCCGACGAACCCGGCGACCGCCGTCGAGTTCTTGATGGCGGAACGGCCGAGCAGCAGCTTCAGCGGCGCCGGCTCGCCGTCGGCCGTTCCGATCTGCAGGCCGAGCACCCGTTTGCCGGGTGACCAGCCCGTCACGCCTTCGATCACGGGATAGAGGAGACCGACGAGCGTCATGGCGACCAGGAAGCCCGCCATCGCGCCGAGCGCGCCGGCCGCCGGACCCATCCCCGCGCCGCCCATGAGTCCGCCGAGGAATCCGCCGGCGACGATGCCGATCACCATCGTGAGGGCCATCATGATCGCGCTGTCCAGCAAGGCCGCGCCCAGACGCTTCCCGAAGCCGATGCGCTCGTCGACCCCGATCATGCCGTCCTCCTGTCGAGCCCGCGAAGAAACAAGAGCAGCTCGGCGTTCACCTCGTCCGGTCGCTCCTGCTGCGTCCAGTGGCCGCAGGCGGGCAGTATGACCTGCTTCGTGAGCCCCGGAACGGTCTCGTGCAGGCGGTCGAGCGACGCGCGCATCATCATGCCGATGACGGGATCGCGCTCGCCGGCGATGAACAGCGCGGGCACGCGGACCGGCGCGCGGTGCCAGGGCGCCATGAGCTCCCACGTGCGGTCGAGATTGCGGTACCAGTTCAGGCCGCCGCGGAAGCCGGTGCGGCGGAACTGGTCCGCATAGAACGCCACGTCGCCCGCGCCGAGCCAGGCGGGCAGCGCCGCGGGCTCCGGCATGCCGTCCAGGAACTTCGCGCCCTTCTTCTTGTCGCGGAAGCCGGTGCCGGCCGGTGCGTCGCCGGAGATCGCGTACAGCATGCGGACGATCGTCGCCCGGGGATCGCGCTCGAGCTCGGCTTCCGCGACGCCCGGCGTCTGGAAATAGAGCATGTACATGAACCGCTCGCCGAACGCCGCCTTCAGCGCGACGGTCGGCGGTACCGAGCCGCGCGGCGTGTACGGCACGCTCAGCGCCGCGACCGCGCGAAAGCGATCCGGCCGCATGAGCGCCGCGTTCCAGGCGACCGGCGCGCCCCAGTCGTGGCCGACGATCACCGCGGTGTCTTCGCCGAGCGCGTCGAGCAGGCCGACCATGTCGCCGACGTG
>JACPCW010000072.1 GCA_016184365.1 Candidatus Rokuibacteriota bacterium | reverse complement strand
CGCACGAACTTGTACGGGCCGGTCCCGATCGGCGACTTCGTGATGTACGAGGTGTCCTTGCCGGCGTACTCCTTCGGCGGGTACATCGACGCCTGGCGGAAGTTCATCGCCGACACGAAGATCGGCCAGGGCTTCTTGGTGTGCACCCGGACGGTGTAGGGATCGACGATCTCGACGCGGTCGATCGGGCCGAACGGCGAACTGCCGCGGAGCTTGTTCGCCGGGTTGGCGACGCGCTCGAGGCTGAACTTCACCGACTCGGCGTTGAAGTCCTCGCCGTTGTGGAACTTCACGCCCTTGCGGAGCTTGATCTCCCACGCCGTCGGCGCGACGAGCTTCGGCAGCTCCGTGGCGAGGGCCGGCACGAGCTTGAAGTTCGCGTCGCGCTCCACGAGGGTGTCGAAGATCTGCGCGGCGACGTTCGACGCCGGCGTCTCCTGTTGGTTCATCACGTCGAGCGTCGAGGGATCGACGCCCTGCGCGACGACCACTTTGCCGGCGGGCGCCGCGTCCGCCGCGAACGGGGCAAGCAGCGCCAGACAGAGCAGGAACAGGCTGCGGGCAAGCCTCATGGACTCCTCCTCGGAGAGGGACTGGGCCGGTTCGGGATGCCGCTACTTTATTGACCGTTTTCCGACGAGTCAAGGAATGCGAGGACGTCGTCGCGCGTCCGGACGAGCCCGAGATCCTGCGCTTCGCGGGCCCGGCGCAGCAGCGCGCCGACCACCGGCCCCGGCGGCAGCCCGAAGTGCCGCATGACGTCCTCGCCGCGCACGAGCGGCGGCGCCGTCGCCAGGTCCTGGTCCTCCGACCAGCCGCGCAGCAGGTCGTGAATCAGCGTCGCGCGTCGCCACGTCGAGCGTGGCGACTCCCCGGTCACGGCCGCCGCGTCGACGAGCGAGAGCAACAGGAGGTCCCGCGCGTCCTCGCGCAGATCGCGAAAGAACCGGTACCGGGCGCGCGACGTCACCTCGCCCGCCTGACCGAGGTGCATCATCCGGAGGTGATGGCGCACCAGCCGCTCGAGCAGCGTCGTCGCGCGCTCCGGCAGCTTCAGGCGCTCCCCGATCGCACGCACCCGGTCCGCCCCGATGGTGTCGTGCTCGAAGAACCGGATCCGGCCGTTCACTTCGCGACGCGTCTCCGGCTTCGAGACGTCGTGCAGCAGCGCGGCGAGCTTCAGCACCTGCCGGCGGTCGATGCCGCCGCCCAGCGTCGTGCGGACGTGCGCGGCCAGCTCGTCGCCGAACGGCTCGAGGTCGTCGAGGCGCGCGAGGAGACGGTCCGCGCCGCCGACGGCACGCAGCGAATGCTCGAGCACGGTGAAGCGGTGCGGCAGCGGCTGACGGGAGCGCCGCATCGGCTCCACTTCCGGGAACACGACCGTCAGGAGCCCGAGCGCGTCGAGCCGGCGGAGCGCGGGCGCCGTCTGCGGCACCCGGAGGATCGCGAGGATCTCGTCGCGGATGCGTTCCGGCGAGACGCGCGTGAGCGTCGGCGCGACGGCGCGGATGGCCCGCGCGGCGGCGGCGGTGAGGCGAAGCGGCAGCTCGGCTTCGAGACGCACGCCGCGCAGCGCCCGCACCGGATCGTCGGCGAGCACCGTCGGACCCGCGGGCCGGAGACGCCCCGCGGCGAGATCGGCGAGCCCGCCGGTCGGATCGACGATGGCCGCGCGGCCGCGCTCGAGGAGCGGGGCGAGCGGCACCGCGAGCGCATTCACGGTGAAGTCGCGCGCGGCGAGGTCGGCTTCCAGCGTCGGCGCGCGCAGGTCGGTGACGTCGAGTCGCGCATCGGCGGTGACGACGCGCGCGGCGCCACGCTCCTCGTCGAGCGCGACGTAGGCGCCGCCGACGCGGTCGGCGACGCGACGGGCGGTGTCGAGCGCGTCGCGCGCGACAGTGACGTCCACGTCGGCCTTCGCGCCATCGCGCCGGCGGCGCAGACGCGCATCGCGCACCACGCCGCCGACGACGACGGGCGCGCGGTCGCGCGCCACGTCGAGCACCGCGCGCAACAGGTCGCGACTGCCGGCCGGCAACTGCTCGAGCCTCAGATTCGCCATGCTAGAGTCCGCTCCACCTCAAGCTTAGCCGGGAGGCCGCCCCATGGAGACCGTGAAGGCGCTCACGTTCGACGTCTTCGGGACCGTCGTCGACTGGCGCGCGAGCATCATCCGCGAAGGCGAAGCCTTCGGCCGCGCGCGCGGCGTCGGGGCGGACTGGGCGCGCTTCGCGGACGCCTGGCGCGGGCTCTACCAGCCGTCGATGGACGAGGTCCGGAGTGGGCGACGCGCGTGGACGAAGCTCGACGACCTGCATCGCGAGAGCCTCGTGCGCCTGCTCGACGACTTCGGCATCACGGGCCTCGACGCCGCGGCGATCGACGATCTCAATCGCGCGTGGCATCGCCTCGATCCGTGGCCGGACGTCGTCGCCGGCCTCACGCGGCTCAAGCGGAAGTTCGTGCTCGCCACGCTCTCGAACGGCAACGTGGCGCTGATGGTGAACATGGCGAGACGCGCGGGGCTGCCGTGGGACGCGATCCTCGGCGCGGAGCCGGCGCGCGCGTACAAGCCGCGGCCCGACGCGTATCTGCGGACCGCGGACTTCCTGGGGCTACGCCCGGCGGAGTGTCTGATGGTCGCGGCGCATCCAAACGACCTGATGGCGGCGCGCGGCTGCGGCTTCCGGACGGCGTACGTGCCGCGGCCCCTCGAGCATGGCCCGGAACGCGCGGTGGCGTTCAGGGCGGACGCGCGGCCGGAGTTCGACGTCGTCGCCCAGGACTTCGTCGCTCTCGCCGACGAGCTCGGCGCCTGAGCTAGAGCTCGATCCCCTTCGCGCCGATCCGGAACTCCACGATCTCGTCCGTCATCGCGCTGCCGCGGTGCTTCACGAGCGACAGCATGCGCGCGACCCGGTGGCCGGCGCGCTCGCTGCCCATGACGACGATCGTGTTCGCCGTCGCGCCGATGTCGCCCGTCGCCACCTTCCGCGCGAGCAGGTCTTCGAGCCGCGTCTCCTCCGTCGTCACGAGCAGCACCGTCGTGATCGCGGTGTGGTCGTAGCGATGTGAGTCGATGAACGCGCGGTGCCGCCACACCGGCAGGCAGATCTCCATGCCGAGCGTCTCGGCGTCCCGGTGGATGATCGTGTGGTAGACGTCGTTGAACATGTGGAACTGGATGGAGTCGGCCGGTGCGTCCATCGGCTCGACGCCGTCGACGACGACGCGCCGCGTGCCGGCCGCGAAGTGGAAGTAGAGGTACGGTCGCACCGTGTAGAGCGCCCGGTTGTAGGACGCCTTCCAGTTCCAGTCGAACTCGAAGCCGCCGTCGGACGTCGGCACCTGGAAGTCGCGCACGCGCCCGACCCACCTGAGCGCGTTCGAGTAGAACGCCTGCATGTCGGTCTCGGACGGATAGGGATGCGACATCGGGGTCACCGTGTGCGCCCACGGCTTGAGATCCCACGCGAAGAGCCGCGCGGCGTACTCGTCGTGCTGCTGGCTGTCGCCGCGGCCGTTCATGTCGAGCACCACGCCGCGCGCGTCGTCGGCGGTGACGCCGTGATTCGCGAACGTCAGCCCGAGATGCGTCTTGCCGATGCCGGTCGCGCCGTACACCACCGTGAGCGTGCCCGGCAGCAGGCCGCCGCCCAGCATCTCGTCGAGCTTCGGAAGTCCCGTCGATGCGCGTGGAGTCATCGACGGCGATTCTATACGACACGCCCCTTCGTCCCGAACTGCCGCTCGTACAGCGCGCGCAGCTCGTCGAGCGTCGTCGCCTGCCCCGGCGCCTTGTCGTCACGGATCCGCGCGATGCGCGCGAAGCGGAGGGCCAGGCCCGAGGGATAGGTCGGGCTCTTCTGGATCTCGTTGTACTCGACCTCGACGACGACCTCCGGCCGGACGCGCACGGTGTAGCCGTCGTCGCCGACCGCGAGCGCCTGCAGCCGCTCGGTCATCGCGCCGAACTCGGCGTCCGTGAGCCCCTTGAACGTCTTGCCGACTGCCGCGAACTCGTCGCCCGCGCGCACCGCGAGGTGATAGTTCGACAGCCACCCGGCGCGTCGGCCGGATCCGCGGTCCGCCGCGACGATCACGCAGTCGACGGTCGCGGCCGACTTCACCTTGAACCAGCGCTTGCCGCGTCCGCCGGGCTCGTACGCCGATTTCAGATCCTTCGCCATCACGCCTTCGTGTCCCTCGGCGAGCGCGTCGGCCATGACCTGCTGCGCCGTCGCGACGTCGCCGACCAGGACGCGCCGCGCGAGATATCGACCGCCGGTCGCCGTGGTCAGCGCGTCCCACCGCTCGGCATACGGCGCGTCGATGAGCGCACGCCCCTCGCTCATCAGGCAGTCGAAGAAATAGAGCGCGAGCGGCATCTCGCCGACGAGCGACTCGACGCCGTGCACGCGCCGGAACCGGCGCATGAGCTCCTGGAAGGCCAGCGGACGTCCGGCGCGATCGAGCGCGAGCACTTCACCGTCGAGAATCACGGGGCCGCGCGGGAGGTCGCGCCGCGCGAGCTCCACGACGTCGGGCAGGCTGCGCGTGACATCGGACATCCGGCGGCTCCAGATCCGGACGCGGTCGCCGTCCTTGTGGAGCTGGATCCGCGCACCGTCGTACTTGTACTCGAGCGCCGTGCGCCCGCCGTGCGCGGCGAGCACGTCGCCGAAATCGGTCGCGATCTCCGCCAGCATCGGCAGCAGCGCAACGAACGGGCGCGGCGTCACGGCGGCGAGCCCGGCCGCTCCACCCGTCGCCGCGAGCTCCGCGACCACGGACAGGTCGCCGAGAAAGAGCGCGGCGCGCCGGGTGGCCGGCAGGTCGCCGCCGGCGAGCGCGGCGATGGCTTCGAGCACGACGCCTTCCGACACGCCCGTGCGCATCTCGCCGCCGATGATGCGGTGCACGATCGCGCGCTCGTCCACGGTGGCTCGCGCCGCGAGGGCGAGGAGCCGCTCTTCGCGCGCGCGCCGCGACCCCGCGCCGGTCGCTTCGGCGACGGCGGCGAACGTCGCCGCGACGTCGGCGATCGTGAGGCCGCGATCCTGCGGCGCTCGATCGCTTCGATGGTCTGCCGGTGGGTTCGGCAGGCCGCGCACGCCGAGGACGCGCGGATCGGACACGGGGAACGCGCGGCCGGAGAGAAACGCGACGGCCGTCGCCACCTCCGACGTATCGAGCCGGCGCAGGAAGTCCGCGGTCAGGCGCCGCTTCTCGAGACGGCCCGGTGTGCGTTCGAGCTCGCGACAGAGCGCGACGAAGTCCGCGAACGCGGTGTTCACCGACGTGCCTTCCATCGCCGTCATTGTGCCCGATGCGCCGTTTGGACTACTGTGGCCCATGCAACGCGCCGTGATGTTCGATCCCGAAGCGCCGGCCGCGGCTGCCGCCGCCCGGGCCGTCGCCGACGAGTTCGACGTCGCGACGTGGGCCGCGGAAACGGCCACCGAGGCCGTCGTGCTCGTCGGGCCGAAGTCGTCGCTCAAGCCGTCCATCCGCACGCGGCTCATCGCCGTGGTCGATCCGCTGGCGCCGGGACCATGGCCGGAGCAGTGGTACGCGGTCGTGCCCGAAGGGTCGGCGCGCGACGTCGTCGCGCGCGCGGTGCGAAACGCCTTCGCCGACCTCCACGCCTCCGCCGACGTCGCGCGGCTCGAACGCGAGCTGCACGACCTGAATGCGATCGGCATCCAGCTCACGGCCGAGCGCGATCCCGACCGGCTGCTCGAGATGATCCTGCGCACGGCGCGCGAGATCACGCTGTCCGACGCCGGCTCCCTGTACCTGGTCGAAGAAACGCGCGACGGCGCACGACAGCTGCGGTTCGCGCTGGCGCAGAACGACAGCATGCCCGTGCCGTGGGAGGAGTCGACGCTGCCGCTCGATCGGCAGAGCGTCGCCGGCTTCGTCGCGCTGTCGGGCGAGCCGCTGAATCTCGGAGACGCCTACACGCTGCCGGAGGGCGCCGCGTTCGACATCAATCGCTCCTATGACGCCCGGATCGGCTACCGGACGAAGTCGATGCTCGTCGTGCCGATGCGCGCCCCCCAGGGCGAGATCATCGGCGTCGTCCAGCTGATCAACTGCAAGCCGTCGCTCACGACGCGGCTGCGGTCACCCGACGAGGTCGAGCGGCTGGCGCGGCCGTTCCCGTCGCGCTTCGTGCAGCTCGTGTCGTCGCTGGCGTCGCAGGCCGCCGTCGCGCTGCTGAACAGCCGGCTGTACGACGACATCCGCCGGCTCTTCGACGGCTTCGTCCGGGCGTCGGTCATCGCCATCGAGTCGCGCGATCCAACGACGGCGGGTCACTCGTTCCGGGTGGCCGACCTCACCGTGGCGCTCGCCGAAGCGGCGAACCGCGGCGGGCGCGGACGGCTGGCCTACGCGCGCCTGGACGATGCCGGGCTGCGCGAGCTGCGCTACGCCGCCCTGCTCCACGACTTCGGAAAAGTCGCGGTTCGCGAGCGCGTGCTCGGCAAAGCCAAGAAGCTCCATCCGGAGATGCTCGAGCGCATCCGCCATCGCGTCGAGGTCCTGAAGCGCGAGGTCGAGCTGACCTACGCGCACCGCAAGCTGCAGTACGTCCTCGACCACGGTGCGCGCGACTTCCCCGCGCAGGCGGCCGCGCTCGACGTGGAGATGGCGGCCGCGCTCGCCGAGCTCGACGCGTGCCTGACCGGCGTGCTGCGGGTGAACGAGCCGACGGTGTTCGCGCCGGCGACACGCGCCGACATCGACGCCATCGCGCGCCGCACGTTCGCCGACCGGACCGGCGCGCCGCGGCCCGTCATCACGCCGGACGAAGCCGAGATCCTGGCGATCGCCCGCGGCAGCCTCACGTCCGACGAATACGTCGAGGTGCGGTCGCACGTCGTGCACACGTTCCAGTTCCTCGCGCAGATTCCGTGGACGCACGAGTTCCGGCGGCTGCCGGAGATCGCCCGCGATCATCACGAGAAGCTCGACGGCTCCGGCTATCCGCGCGGCATTCGCGGCGAAGCGATCCCGCTGCAGACGCGGATGATGACGATCGCGGACATCTACGACGCGCTCACCGCGTTCGACCGCCCGTACAAGCCGGCGATCTCACCGGAGAACGCCATCGACATCCTCGATCACGAGCGGCGCGCCGGCCGGCTCGACGGCGAGCTGCTCGACCTGTTCATCGCGGCCAAGGTGTACGAGGTCACGCGCGCCCGCGCCGGCGGCAGCGGCGAGCGCCCCGGCTTCCGCGACCTCGACGACCCGTATTATTGATTCATAGGCGGGGGGAGCGACGCCGCTCCCCCGGCACCCCCCCACCGGTTACCCGCGAGGTCTCGGACCCATCGGAGGCGCCGGCAAAGCCGGCGCTCGAAGTCGGCCGACCGGGCGGCTACAGCACGATGTAAGCGAGCGCCGCCCAGCCGGCGACGTTCGCCAGCGCCGCCGTCATGCGCAGGAGCTCTCGGCCCCACTACACGCTCGCGGCCGACTTGCGGTGCGAAAGGGCACGCATATGGCGAGTACTTCCGCGGAAAAAAAGGGCGCGCCGACGCGTGCGCACCTGACGCACGCGGCGCGTCTTGAGTGACGGATACGTGAGCGCATGGGCGTACATCGCTGTCTCCTTCCGACTCAGAAACCGCGCAGGAGGCCGATGACTTTGCCGAGGATGCGGAGCTCGCGCTCGCTCGGATCGACGACGATCGGCGCGAGCGTCGGATGCTCGGGCTTCAGCACGACTCGCGAGCCGTCGCGCAGGAAGCGTTTGACCGTGGCTTCGCCGTCGACCATGGCGACCACGATGTCCTGGACCTGCGCCGCATCCTGCCGGCGGACCAGGACGAGATCGCCGTCGCAGATGTGCGCGTTGATCATGCTGTCGCCGCGGACGCGCAGCGCGAACACGTCTTCGGCGTTCCCGCGAAACGCCGATTCCGCCAGCGGCAGCTCGCCCTCGCGATTCTCCACCGCGTCGATCGGCACACCGGCGGCGATGCGGCCGAGAATCGGAACGCGGCGAAAGCCGCCCGGCGACTGATCGACCGCCGTCAGCGCCCGCGAGGTGCGGCCGGCCGCCTCACGACGCTGCAACGCCCCTTTGCGCTCGAGCGCGCGCAGATGGTCGAACGCGGCGCGTGGTGTGACGCGGAACTTCTCGCCGATCTCGCGAACGGTCGGCGGTACGCCGTGCTGCGCACTGAAGTTCCGGATGAACCCCAGCACGTCACGCTGACGGCTCGTCAATTCCCGCATCGCAGCCCTCCTTGGATGGTGAGGCCCACGATACTCAACGGGTGTTGACGCGTCAACAAAAAACGAGTCCAGGGGCGGGTGGTACGGGCTTTGTAGTGCTCTCTGGCCCTGCCGGCAGGTACCGGCCGGGCTATCTCGACGTCACACCGAGCGTTCCAGCGTCAACAGAGCTCGCGGCGCCCAGGCCCGCCTTGCGGGCCCAGCACGGAGGAACGGGCAAATTCGTAGTCAGGCTGAGAACTTCGCCGGTCCGGGATCAAGCGGGTTCCCAAGGCTCGCAGACCGGACAGGTCGAGAAGCCCTGGTCGCGGGCGTCGGCGACCGTCTTCATATAGATACGGTCGGCCTCGGGCATCCGCGTCACCCACGCGCATTCGCGGCGGTGGAACAGGCGCGAGCCGCGCTGGGCGCAATAGGCTTCGCTGGGCGTCTCGACGGCCACGGCGGGCTCGCCGCTCTGCGCCGCTTCGATTTCGGACGGCAGCGTCGCGATCGAGGTGTCGGTGGCGGTCGGCTCGGTCGGGACGGGCGGCGACGTCGTCGCGGAGTACGTCGGCTCGGGATCGTTGATCTGCAGATTGGTCTCGACCGTGGAGCGGAACTCGTCGCTCGCGCGGCGGAACTCGCGCATCGCGCGACCGAACATGCGGCCGAGCTCCGGCAGCTTCGATGGTCCGAACACGAGCAGCGCGATGACGCCGATCAGGACCATCTCCTGCAGGCCGATATCGAACATGGGCCTAGAGTAGCATCGCGAACGGAACGGCCGAGGCGGGTGGCCTCCCGGCCGGGGCACGCGTGTTGCTCATCCCCCGTACCGGGAGGCTTCGACGATGGCGCTACGTGTCCTGCTCTACTTCGTCCTGCTCACGGCGCTCGCCGCGAGCGAACTCGTGTTCGGTCGGCGCGCCGCCTAGCTGGCGACCGACTCCTTCGCCGCCGCCTTGTCGGGGTCGGGCGTGACGAGCCCGCACTGCACGATCTTGTAGAGGAGCGCCTTGTAGCTGATCTGCAGCAGCCGCGCGGCCTTCGCGCGGTTCCAGTGCACGCGGTCGAGCACTTCCTTGATGGCGACGCGCTCGGCTTCGCGCGCGGCCTGGCGGGCGATCTCCTTCAGGCTGATGACCTGATCGGGGCTGATCGTGGCCGCGGCCGCCGCGACCGGCACGCTCGTGCGCGGGCCGCGCTGCAGGCTCGTGATGATCTCCTGGTGCACCGGCCGCGCGCTGCCGAGCACGACGACCCGCTTCACCGCGTTCTCGAGCTCGCGGATGTTGCCAGGCCAGTGATACTCCATGAAGACGCGCACGGTCTCCGCCGGGATCTCGACGGTGCGTCCGTACTGGACGTTGAACTTCCGGCGGAAGTGTTCGACGAGCACCGGGATCTCTTCGCGGCGCTCACGGAGCGGCGGGATGCGGATCTCGATGACGTTCAGGCGGTAATAGAGATCCTCGCGGAACTGATGCTGGCGCATGGCGTTCTCGAGATCGCGGTTCGTCGCGGCGATCAGCCGGACGTCCGTCCCGATGAGCCGCTCACCGCCGACGCGCGAGAACTCGCCGTCCTGGAGGACGTGGAGCAGCTTGGCCTGCAGCCGCAGCGGCATCTCGCCGATCTCGTCCAGCAGCAGCGTGCCGCCGTCGGCCGCCTCGAACTTGCCGGGCTTCTGACGGTACGCGCCGGTGAACGCGCCCTTCTCGTGTCCGAAGAGCTCCGACTCGAGCAGCTCGCCCGGCAGCGCGGCGCAGTTGACCTTCAGGAACTGCTTGTTGGCGCGCGGCGATGCCTTGTGAATCGCGCGCCCGACGATCTCCTTGCCCACGCCGCTCTCGCCGCGCAGCAACACCGTCGTGTTGGTCGACGCGACTTTCCCGACCAGATCACGGATCGGCTGCATCTTGCTGCTCGTGCAGAGGTTGAGGCCGTCGCTCATTCCCGTGTCCTCTCCGCGCTCTCGGCGCGCGCGCTCGGAAGTCTCGCCCCCCATGGACTCTCGGTCATTTTCCGGGTCGGAATTCATCACGTCTGCACTTGGCTGCAGTGCATGTGCCAAGTTTTTCCCACGGCACTTTCGAAACGATTACTGCCAGTTATGGCCAGTGGGCAAACGGACGGTGCGCCGATTTTGTAGAAAATGCCGGGGTATGTGTAAGAACTACAACACAGGAGAAAACGAATGAACATCCTGATCGTGGACGACGAACCGGAAGTGGCCGAGGTGCTCGCGAAGTCGCTGACGCGGCAAGGGCATCGCACGACGACCGTCAACTCGGGCGCGGATGCGCTGAAGCGGCTGGACGACGCCGGCGTCGATGCGATGTTCCTCGACGTGTCGATGCCCGGCATGAACGGCCTCGAGGTCCTCGCCGAAGTGAAGCGCCGGCGACCGACGCTCGCCGTCGTCGTCATCACGGGACACGCCACGCCGGACGAAATCGACGAAGTGCGGCGCCTCGGCGCGGTCGACGTCATCGCGAAACCGGCGGCGCTCACCCACTATCACCGTGCCATCGAGCGACTCGGTGAGAGAAAGCCCTTTCAGCCGGTCCCGGGGGTGTGATACAGAATCAGCCGTGACCCCCGCCCCGTTGTGGTGCCGGACCCGGCCTGCTGTTGCGGTGGTGTCCCTGCTCTTCGCTGTCGCGGTCGCTCCTGCGCTCGCGACGGCGCAGACGGCTCCGCTTCTGCAGCGCCCGCTGCCCGGCACCGAGCCGCCGGCGCGCACTGGCGGCCAGCCACCGCTCCAGCAGCCCCTGCGCGCGCCGATCACGCTGACCCCGACGCTCGGCGTCGCCGAGGAGTTCAACGACAACGTCCTGATGGACAATCGCCGGCGCGACTGGGATCTCATCACCGTCCTCACGCCGGGCCTCACGTTCACCGCCGAGCGTCCGACCTACCGCTTCAACGTCGGCTACGAGTTCGACGCGCGGCTGTACATGCGCGAGCCGGACCGCAACGAAGGGTTCGACCGTCAGCGGTTCGTGATGGACAGCTTCTACCGCCCGGATCCGACGCTGACGCTGTCGCTCGACGACATGTTCACCTTCAACACCGGCGTGAACGCGTTCTCGCCGGAAGGCGTCGTGACCGGCCGCGACCAGGCGTGGAGCAACACGGTCCGGCCGGGCGCCGCGTGGCAGCTCGACCGGCTGACGGCGTTCCGCACGTTCGGCGCGTGGACGGCGCAGCGCTTCGACTCGCGCGACCTGCGCGACTCGGACACCTACCGGGGTGACGTCGAGGTCGAGCGCACCTTCACGCCGCGCTTCCGCGGCTCGCTCGGCTACCAGGTGGCGTACTTCGACATCGAAGACGAAGAGGACGCGACCACCCACACGCCCCGCGTGGGCCTGACGTACGAGTTCACGCCGACCCTCACGGGATCGATCACCGGCGGCCCGACGATCGAGTTCCGCGACGACGACACGCGCGTGGCGCCCTTCCTCTTCGCGTCGCTGCGCAAGCGGTACGCCTGGGGCGAGACCGGCGTGCTGTACGCGCGCGAAGTCACCACCGCGGGCGGGCTGGGCGGCATCGCCGACAACCAGACGTTCGGCGCAAGCGTCATCGTCGCCACGCTCATGCGCGGGCTGACGATCGAGGCGCTGCCGCAGTACCGCACGTCCGAGTCGCCGCACGACAACACGATCGACGTGAAGACGTTCTCGCTGCCGATCCGCGCGACGTACCAGATGACGCCGTGGTTCGCCGTCACCGCCGGCTACGCGCTGCTCCACCAGGTGTCGGACGGCACGCTCCGCAGCCCGACGACGGGCGAGCCGCTCGGCCGTGACGTCGATCAGAACCGCGTGTTCGTCGGCATCCTCGTGGGGTACCCGATCCGCTGGGATTAGGACGGCCTAGCTGGATGGGGGCCCCGACATGGCCCCCATACCCCCAACGCTCAACGGCCCCGGGATGAACCCGGGGCCGTTTCGTTTTCCCGCTCGGACCTGTTGCCGATCTCGCGGTCGTGGTACTCGATGTCTCGCCGTATTCCATGTGCTCGCGGTGCTCGACGCGCGTGGTGCGGACTCGGCGGGGCGAGGGGGGCGGGGGTTCGTCCGGAATTCCGTTTGGCTTCGACCACGGTACGGACGCAGCGTGGCGTGATGCCCTGCGGTCGCTACGCCGAGCGCATGAGAGCGAGCGCGGAATTCCGGGCGAACCCCCGCCCCCCTCGCCCTCCGGAGTGACCGCGGCACCGCGCGCGTGATCGCGGCGTGAGCGACTGAACGCGTCGCCCTACATCGGGTGACGAAGTGCTCTTTCACGCGCGCGAAGTCCATGTGAAAACGCGCGGATCGGTGCAAGCGCGTGCCTACGCGCGCTGCATCGTGTTGCTGAATTGCGCCCCGTTCGCGTGACCCCTTCCCCTCGACCCCGCGCCACCGATGCAGCAAGACCGCGCAAGATCACGCGCTTCCGCGACGCGTTGCAGGGGTTTGGCACTTCCCTTGCGCTTCTCTGCTGTCGAGCGCGACGCGCTCATGAACACCATGTCACTCGTGAGAAGAATCGCCTGGCTCGATGGATTGTCCACGGCCGCGGTGCTCGCCGGCGCGCTGTCGCTGTGGCCCACACCCGACGCCCTCGCGAATCCGTGGACGCTCGCCGCGCGCCTCGGCGTGATCGTGATCGCGGCGCTCGTCGCGTTCTACTACAACGACCTCTACGACTTCGAGACGTCGCACGCGCTGGGCCATGTCTTCACCCGGCTCGCGCGCGCGCTCGGCATGACGGCCGTGGCCCTCGCGGCGGCGTACGTCGCCTTCCCGGGCCTCGGCGTCGGTGGACAGGCCGCGTCGTACGCGCTCCTCCTGGCGCTCGGCGCCGTGATCGCGGTACGCGCCTCGGTGTACACGCTCGCGAAACGCGAGCCGTTCGCCGAGCGCGTCGTGATCATGGGACGGAGCGCGCTCGCCGTCGATCTCGCCGAGCAGATCCAGACGCGCGCGGACCTCGCCATGACGCTCGTCGGGTTCGTCGGCGATCCGGCCGTCGCCCCGCAGACCGGCCCGCACCTCGGCGGCTACGAGGAGATCGGCGACGTCGTGCGCCGCCACCGGCCCGACCGCATCGTCGTGGCGATGCCGGACCGGCGCGGGAACCTCCCCGTCGCGGACCTCCTCACGTGCCGCTTCCGCGGCGTGGCGATCGAAGACGGCAGCACGGCGTTCGAGCGCCTGACGCGCCGGCTCCCCGTGGAGTCGCTGACGCCGAGCGCGCTCATCTTCGGCGGCGGCTTCCGGATCTCGCGCACGCAGGTCCTGCTCCAGCGCCTGCTGAGCGGCGCCGTCGCGGCGCTCGGCCTCGTCTGCGCGATCCCGTTCGTCGCGATCGTCGCGGCCCTCATCAAGCTCGAATCGCCGGGTCCGGTCCTCTTCATCCAGGAGCGCATCGGGCGCGGCGGCCGTCCGTTCCGCCTGATCAAGTTCCGCACGATGCGTCCGGAAGAGCCGGCGCGCGACGGCGTGTGGGCGCGCGACAACGCGAGCCGCGTCACGCGCTGCGGCGCGTTCCTCCGGAAGTACCGGTTCGACGAAATCCCGCAGTTCGTCAACATCCTCCGCGGCGAGATGAGCCTCGTCGGGCCGCGCCCCGAGATGGCCTCGAACGTGGTGACGTTCTCCGCGGTGATCCCGTTCTACAACCTCCGGCACGAGGTGCGCCCCGGTCTCACGGGCTGGGCGCAGGTGCGAGCGGGCTATTCGATGTCGACCGAAGAGGTCACGCGAAAGCTCTGCTACGACCTCTACTACGTCAAGCACATGTCCGTGGCGTTCGACCTTCGCATCATTTTCGACACGGTGAAATTCGTCCTCAGCGGCAAGCGACCGGGATGAGTCCGAGCCATCGCGCCAAAGCTTTACCGAGAAGGGGCACCTGCCTCCTCACGGGAAGCCGTCCGCGCGAGCACACGCGCGCGCGCGCCGTCTCCCGCCGCGCGTTCGGTGCGTTCGGAAGGTCCGGCACGCCGTTTGCCACGACGAATGATGCCGCATGTCAGAGGCTCCAACCGGCATGAGAATCCCCAGCTTCGACACCGCCCCGTCCACGCTCGTGACCACGCCGAACGAACGCTGCGTGCTCGTCGTCGAGAGCGAGCCCGATCAGCGCCGACGTGTCGTTTCCCAGCTGACGGGCTGGGGCTACGTGCCGGTCGCCGCCGCGACCGGTGAGGAAGCGCTGGAGCTGATCGGCCAGACGCGCTTCGCGCTCTCGCTCGTCGCGATCCGGCTCCCGGGCATGTCCGGCATCGAGCTGCTGCGCCGCGCGAGCGAGCTCAAGCAGTCGGGCCCGGTGATCATGATCGCCGACACCGGCATGAGCTCGCAGATCGTCGAGGCCATCCAGGCCGGCGCCGACGATTTCCTGCGGCGCCCCTACACCGCCGAGGACCTCGAGACCGCCATCAAGACGCACGCGACGAAAGCCCGCGCGACGTCCGTGAGCGGGCCGGCCGCCGGCGACGACGGCGAGCGGCTGCAGCGGGAGCTCGGGCTGCTCCTGAGCCCGGCGATGCGCGACATCATGGGCATCGTCGAGCAGGCCGCGCGCGCGGACGTCACGGTGCTCGTCTGCGGCGAGACCGGCGTCGGCAAGGACCTCGTGGCGCGCGCGATCCACGGCGCCTCCACGCGGCGCCGCGCGCCGTTCGTGAAGGTGAACTGCGCGGCGATGCCGCGCGAGCTGCTCGAGTCCGAGCTGTTCGGCCACGAGCGCGGCGCCTTCACGGGCGCGCACCAGCGCAAGCCCGGTCGCTTCGAGCTCGCCGACGGCGGCACGATCTTCCTCGACGAGATCGGCGAGCTGCATCCCGCGCTGCAGGCCAAGCTGCTCCACGTCCTGCAGGACGGCGAGTTCTCGCGCGTGGGCGGCCGCCAGAACCTGAACGTCAACGTGCGCGTGATCTGCGCCACCAACCGCGACCTCGCGCGCGAGGTGGCCGGCAACCGCTTC
Source organism: Candidatus Rokuibacteriota bacterium (assembly GCA_016184365.1). Lineage (GTDB taxonomy): Bacteria > Methylomirabilota > Methylomirabilia > Rokubacteriales > CSP1-6 > AR8. Next base: position 66,115 of record JACPCW010000072.1, on the reverse strand, counting down.
CGCGAGGATCTCTTCTACCGCCTGAACGTCATCAACATCGTCGTGCCCCCGCTGCGCGAGCGGCGCGAAGAGATTCCCGGGCTCGTGCGCTACTTCGTCGAGCGCTACGCGCGGCAGTTCAACCTGCCCGCGCGCGAGATGTCGGGCGAGGCCATGCAGGCCTTCGTCGCGTTTCCGTGGCCCGGCAACATCCGCGAGCTGGAGAACTTCATCAAGCGGATGATCGTGCTGCAAGACCTGACGCTGCCCCGCTCACTCGCCATTCCGCAGATTCCCGCCGCGCCCGCTCCGGCCGCCGAGCAGTTCGCGCAGTCGCGCGGCCTGTCGCTCAAGGAGATCTCGCGGCGCGCGGTGCTCGAAGCAGAGCGTGAAGTCATCATGCGCGCGCTCGAGCAGTGTCGGTGGAACCGTGTGAAGACGGCCAAGATGCTGAAGATCAGCTACCGGGCCCTGCTCTACAAGATCAAGGACATGGGCCTCAAGCAGGATGCGGCCGCCAGCTAGGGCGGTCAGCTCTTCGAGGAGGATCACGATGTCGACTCGCCTCGTGCTTTCGTTCGCGCTCGTCGCCGCCATGGCCGTACCGGCCCTGGCGCAGCAGAAGGCGCCGGTCACGCCGGCGCCGAAGGCCGTCCCCGCCGCGAAGGCGACGGCGCCGCCGTCCCCCGCGGCTTCCCCCGCTCCGTCCGCGCCCGCCGCGAAAGTGACGCCGGCGGTGCCGACGGACTACGTCATCGGCGCCGAGGACATGCTGCAGATCACGGTCTGGAAGAACGACACGCTGTCGAGGGCCGTCCCCGTCCGTCCCGACGGCAAGATCTCGCTGCCGCTGCTGCACGACATCCACGCGGCCGGCCTGACGGCGATGCAGCTGCGCGACAAGATCGCCGGGGCGCTCGCCGAGTTCATGCCGAACCCCGAAGTCTCCGTCATCGTGACCGACGTCCGCAGCTACAAGGTGTCGGTGCTCGGCGAGGTCAACCGGCCGGGCGTGCTGCAGCTCAAGGCCGACACGTCGATCCTCGAAGTCCTCGCGATGGCGGGCGGGTTCCGGGACTTCGCGTCGCCCTCGAAGATCGTGGTGTTCCGCAAGGACACCTACGGCAACACCCACAAGCTGTCCTTCAACTACAACCGCGCGGTCCGCGGTCAGGAAGACATCCTGGCGCTCCGGGCGGGCGACGTCGTCGTCGTTCCGTAACGAGGTGTCGATCATGACCACTACCGACAACGCACCGACGCGCGGCCAGGGCCTCTCCGGTCTGCTGGAGACGATCCGGCGCCGGAAGGTCCTCGCGCTCGTTCCCTTTCTCTTCGTCCTCACCGCGACCGCGTCCCTCGCGTTCTTCCTGCCGAGTCTCTGGACGGCACGCGCGACGGTCATGGTGGACCGCCAGCAGATCCCCGAAGCGTTCGTGAAGTCGACGGTCACGAGCGACGTCGAGGGCCGCCTGCTGACGCTCTCCCAGGAGATCCTGTCGCGGACGCGGCTCTACGAGATCGCCGAGAAGCACAACCTGTATCCGAAGCTCCGCGCCACGGCCTCGCCCGACGACGTCGTGGACAAGATGCGGAAGGACATCAGGATCGAGTTCGCGGACACGTCGACGGAGCGCGATCGCCCCGGCGCGCGCCGCGACCGTGACCCGCGCACCGTGGCCTTCGCCGTGTCGTACTCGACGACGAGCCCGCAGGTGTCGATGCAGGTCGCGAACACCCTGGCCGGCCTCTACATCCAGGAAAACGTGAAGCTGCGCGAGAAGCAGGCGGTCGGCACGTCCGACTTCCTCGGCTCGCAGCTCACGGAAGTGCGGAAGAAGCTCGCCGAGCAGGAGAAGCGCGTCACCGAGTACAAGGAGCGCTACATGGGCGAGCTGCCCGAGCAGCGCGACGCCAACCTCCGCACGCTCGAGCGGCTGCAGTCGCAGCTCGCGGGCGCGCAGGAGACGCACCGCCGCGCCGCCGAGCGCCGCCAGCAGATCACGCAGGCGCTCGCCGAGATCGACCAGGGCTCCGGCCCCGCCGCCGCGACCACGGCCGCGCCGCCGGCGGCCGGCTCCATGGCCGCGCGCCTGAATCTCCTCAAGCAGGAGCTCGCGGCGCTGCAGACGAAGTACAGCGACCGCTACCCGGACATCGTCTACACCAAGGACCAGATCCGCCTGCTCGAGGCGCGCCTGGCCGAGGAACAGTCGGCGATGGCGCTGCCGAAGCAGAAGGACGACAAGAAGTCCGCGCTGCGGATGGCGCCGACGAACCCGTACGTGACGAGCCTGATGTCGCAGGTCGACCAGGCCAACGTCGAGGTGAAGACGGGCGCCGAGCAGATGGCCTCCCTCCAGCGCCAGATCGCGACCTACGAGAGGCGCATCGAGAACACGCCGCGCCGCGAGCACGAGCTGTCGCTCATCGCGCGCGACTACGAATCGACGAAGGAATTGTTCCGCTCGCTGCTCGGCAAGCGTGAAGAGGCCGGCATCGCCGCCGACCTCGAGCAGCGCCAGAAGGGCGAGAACTTCCGCATCATGGATCCGGCCGTCGTCCCCGAGCGGCCGACGGGCCCGAACCGCATCCGCCTGCTGCTGATCGGTCTGGTTCTGGCGCTCGGCGCCTCCGGCGCCGCCGTCGTCCTCGCCGAGAACGTCGACACGTCGTTCCGCCGCGTCGACGAGGTGCGGTCGAAGCTGCCGGTGCCGATCCTCGCGATGATCCCGCGCATCACGACCGAGACCGACCTGCGGCGTCTGTCCCGCCAGCGCCGCCTGGCGACGGCCGCCGTCGCCATCGGCCTCCTCGCCGTGGTCGGCACCACGTTCGCGATCGCGTACGGCAACCACGAGCTCGTCGGCCTGCTGACGCCGGATGCGACTCCGACGGCGAGAAGGTGACGGGCATGTATCTCAAGTTCTACGGACTCCACGAGGCGCCGTTTGGACCGACGCCCGACCCGAAGTTCCTCTTCCAGTCCGCGCGGCACCGGGAGGCGCTGGCCCAGCTCCTCTACGGTGTCCGCGAGCGGAAGGGGTTCATCGTCCTCTCGGGCGAGATCGGGACGGGCAAGACGACGCTGCTGCGCACGCTCCTGGAGCGGCTCGACGGCATGACCCCGGTCGCGTACGTGCACAACTCCGCGCTCGGGATCGAAGGCCTGCTCGAGTACATCCTGAACGACTGGGGCATGAAGTCCCAGGCGCAGAGGCAGGCGCAGCGGCTCGTCGAGCTGAACGAGTTCCTCATCGAGCAGCACCGCCAGGGCCGGTCTCCGGTCATCGTCATCGACGAGGCGCAGAACCTCTCGATCGAGACGCTCGAAGCGGTGCGCCTCCTGTCGAACTTCGAGACCACGAATCAGAAGCTGATGCAGATCCTGCTCGTGGGCCAGCCGGAGCTTCGCGAAAAGCTCAACGTGCCGGAGCTCCGGCAGCTCAAGCAGCGCATCGGGCTCCGGTGTCACATCGGGCCGCTCTCGCCCGAGGAGACGCGGCTCTACATCCGTCATCGCCTGCGCGTCGCCGGCGCCACCGACGCCGGGATCTTCACCGACGCCGCCATCCAGAAGATTTCGGATTACAGCAAGGGCACGCCGCGCGTCATCAACATCGTCTGCGACCACTGCCTGCTCTCCGGCTACGCGGATTCGAAGCGCCGCATCGACGGCGGCATGGTGCAGGAGGCGATCGAGTACCTGGAAGAGGGCGAGAAGCCCGAGTGGAAACGCCGTCGCGCCATGCGGCTCGTCCCGAGCCGCGGGATGGTGTGGGCGGCCCGCGGCGGTGTCGCCGTCCTCGTGTTCCTGCTGATGCTGATGCTCGTGTTCGCCGCGAACGCCTTGGGGTGGCTCGGCGGCGCCATTCGATAGGAGGATGCCGTGAGCAAGTTCTTCCAAGCCCTGGAGAACGCCGAGAGGGAGCGGGCGCAGGCCGAGACGGTCGGAGGACCGACCGGGCCGGCCGAGCCCACCACGCCGACGGCGGACGCGATCATTGACCGGGAGGGCCCCGAGATGGCCCCCCCGCCCCCCCGACGCTCGACGGCCGTGGGGGAACCCCACGCCCGTCTCGACTCCGCGCTGCGCGCCGCGCCGGCGCCGCGAGCCGAGGCGGCGACCGCGCCGGCCGTGATGGACACGCGCCCCGCGGCGCGCGCCGAGACCGTGACCGCGCCGGAGAAGCCGGCCGACCCGATGCGCACCTTCGGCTCGCCGATGGCGCGGTCGAAGAAGAAGAGCCGCCACGCCGACATCTTCGTCGGCGACACGTCGTCGCAGATCCGCGAGGCGGGTCAGCTCGATGACCACCTGGTCAGCCTGCTCGCGCCGACGGGCTTCGCGGCCGAGCAGTACCGCACCGTGCGTCTGGCGATCGAGAACTTCCGTCGCGAGCGCGGCCTGCACGTCGTCGCGGTCTCCAGCGCGGGCCGCGGCGAAGGCAAGACGATCAGCGCGATCAACCTGGCCGGCGCGCTCGGTCAGGCGCCCGACGCGAAGGTCGTGCTCGTCGACGCCGACCTGCGCCACCCGCGCGTGGCCGATTACCTCGGCCTCGCGTCCGCCCGGGGCATCTCGAGCTATCTGCTCGACGCCGGTCTGACGCCCGACGACGTCATCGAGAAGCCGTCGAGCATCGCTTTCTCGGTGGTGCCCGCCGGTCCGGTGTCGTCGATGCCGTACGAGCTCCTGAAGTCGCCGCGGTTCACCCAGCTCTTCCAGACGCTGCGGACCCGCTTCGACTTCGTCGTCGTCGATACCCCGCCGGTGCTGCTGTTCCCCGACGTCGGCATCCTCCGCGACGCCGTCGACGGCTTCGTGATGATCGTGCGCGCCAACCGCACGCCGCGTGAGGGGCTCGTCGACGGGCTCGACACGATCGGCCGGCACCGCGTGCTCGGTCTCGTCTTCAACGACGACGATCGCAACGGCGCGGCCGTGGCCGAAGAGCCGGACGGCTGGCGGAAGTACGTCAGCTTCAAGCTCGGAGGCGGACTCGTTGACTGATCGCACCAACGTCCTCACCGTGGACGTCGAGGAGTACTGGAATTCGGTCGAGTTCGCCGAGGCGCTCGGCGACGCGGTGCGGCGACTGCCGAGCCGCGTCGTCCCCGAGACCCGGTACCTGCTCGATCTCCTCGACGCCCACGGCGCACGGGCGACGTTCTTCACGCTCGGCGTCGTCGCCGAGCGTCATCCGCGGCTCGTCCGCGAGATCGTGACCCGCGGCCACGAGCTCGCCTCGCACGGCTGGGACCACAGCCTCGCGTACGAGCAGGGGCCGGATCGCTTCCGCACCGACGTGCGCCGCGCGCGGCACGCGCTCGAGCAGGCGTCCGGCCAGGGCGTGGTCGGCTACCGCGCCCCGAACTACTCGATCCGTCCGGACACGCGCTGGGCGTTCGAGATCCTTGCCGACGAAGGCCACGCCTACGACTCGAGCGTGAATCCGATCGCGCACGACCGCTACGGCTTTCCCGACGCGCCGCGCTTTCCGCATCCGCTGCCCGAGGGCCTCATGGAGGTTCCGGTCGGCACGGCGCGGTTCGCCGGCGTGAACCTGCCGGTCGGTGGCGGGTTCTTCCGGCTGTTCCCGGGTGCGCTGATCCGCGCCGCGCTCGCGCGGGTCAACCGCCGCGACGCGGCTCCGCTCGTGCTCTTCGTGCATCCGTGGGAATTCGATCCGGACCAGCCGCGCCCGCCGATGAGCGCGCGCGCACGGTTCCGGCACTACGTGGGCCTCGCCGCGGCGACGGAGAAGCTCGCGATGCTGCTGCAGAGCTTCTCGTTCACGTCGATCGCGCGTGCGTGGCCCGAGGTCGCGACGCCGCGCCGCCTGACGGCGGCCGCGAGCCTCGGGTAAGCGGGTGCGGATCCTCTTCGTTTCCGAGCGGGCGCCATACCTTCCGTGTCCCGACACGGCGCGAGCCGACGCCGCGCAGCTGCTGTGCGCCTTCGCCGCGAGCCACGAAGTCGGTGTGCTCGCGACCGCGGATCCCATCGACACGGATCTGCAGCGGCGCTGGCCTGGACGCCGCGCCGCGTTCGCCGAGGTGCTCCCGGCGGCGCGCTGGCGCCGTCCCCTCTCCGGCGATCCCGACGTCGGGCTGACCGGCCTGCAGGCGGCGTTCGAGCGCCGCGTGCGCGGCTTCATGCCGGACGTCGTGTACCTGCACGGCGCGATGATCGCGCCGCTCGCCGCCGCGACGCCGGCGGCGTGCGTCCTCACGCCGCACGCCGCGCGACTGTCCGACCTCGCCGGGCGCCTCGTCCGCTCGCCGCTCGACCGGCTCGCGGGCTGGTTCACGGATCGGGGCGCCGACGCGTGGGCGCACCGCTGGTTCGCGAAGGCGGCGTCGTGCATCGTGCCGTCGTACGCAGACCGCGCGCTGCTCGGCCGCCACGTGCCGCTGGCGCGCGTCGACGTCGTGCCGCCCGGCCTCGACCTCGGCCGCTACACGTTCCGCCGCAGCGGTGACACCGATCGCATCGTCTTCGCCGGCGATCTCGGGTTCCGGCCGCACGCCGACGCCGCGTATCGCTTCGCGACGTCGGTGCTGCCGCGCATCCGCCGCGTCCGTCCGCGCGCCGAGATGATCCTCGTCGCCACCGCGCCCGTCGGCGGCGCACGGCGGCTCGCGCATCTCGACGCCGTGCGCATCGTCGCGCCGGTCGGCGACATCCGGCCGAGCTTCTGGAGCGCCGCCGCGGCCGTGAGCCCGTTCGACGCCGCCGCGGCACGGCGCAGCCTGGTCCCGCACGCCATGGCGCTCGGCACGCCCGTGGTCGCCTCGCCCGGCACGACCGCCGCCCTGCCCGACGTGATCGCCGGTCATCACGTGCTCGTCGCCGAGCGCGACGCCGACCTCGCGGAGACCGTCGTGCTCCTGCTGGGCCACGCGGTCGTCGCGAACACGGTCGCGCGGAATGCGCGCGACCTCGTCGAGCGCTGCTACGGCTGGTCCGCGATCGCGGCGCAGTACGAGGCCGTGCTGAAGCGGGTGGCCGGCGCCGCCGGCCACCCGGTCTCGGTGGCCGCATGAGCGGAGAGCGCACGGAATTCGAGACCGGCCCCGGGTTCCCCGGGGACGGTCGAGCGTCGGGGGGTCGGGGGGGCCATGTCGGGGCCCCCCCGTTCGTGGTCGGAGTGACCGGCGGGAGCGGCAGCGGCAAGTCGACGCTCGTACGGCTCGTCGCCGACGAGCTCGGGCGCGAGCACACGTCGGTGCTCTGCCACGACGCGTACTACCGGGATCGCAGTGATCTCGACGAGACCGAGCGCGCCGCGCTCGACTTCGACGTGCCGGACGCGCTCGACGGGCTGCGGTTCCGCGACGATCTCGCGCGGCTTCGTCGTGGTGAGCGCGTGTGCCCGCCGCGGTACTGCTTCGTGACGCACCGGCGGGATGGCGATGCCGACGCCGTCGAGCCGCGCACCTTCGTGCTCGTCGACGGCATCCTGCTCCTCCACGACCCCGCGGTCCGCGCGCTGCTGGATCTCGCGATCTTCGTCGACGCGCCGAGCCTGCTACGCCTCCGCCGTCGGCTCGCCCGCGACACGATCGAGCGCGGCCGCGCGTCGGCGTCGGTGCTGCGGCAGTACGCCGAGACCGTCATGCCGGCGCACGTGCGCTACGTCGAGCCGACGAAGACCCTCGCCGACGTCGTGCTGAAAAACACCGGGCGGCTCGAGCCGCTCGTGGAGGTCGCCGCGGCCCTGATCCGCGCCCGCCGTGCCGGGCGCGAGGAGGTTCGGACCGGTGCTCGCCTCCTCGCGTAACGACGCGCCGAACGTCGACTTCCCGCTCTGCCGCGACCCGCGGCACGAAGCGGTCATCCGCCGCGCGCTCGTGCGCGCGTGCGACCTGCTGCGCGACCGCCTGCCCGAAGGCAAGCTCGCCGCGCTCATCCTCACCGGCAGCTTCGCGCGCGGCGAAGGCAGCGTCATGTCCGCCGGCGGGCGCCTGCGCGTCCTCGGCGACATCGAATTCCTCGTCGTCTTCGCGAGCGCGGTCGACTACTACGCCTACCGCACGCGCATGGCCGACTGGGCGAAGGACGCGACCCAGGCCGTCCGCGACGAGGTGGAAGTCGACGTCGAATTCGGACCGGTCGGGATCGAGTACCTCCGCCGGTACGCGTCTCCGTCGATCTTCGTGTACGACCTGATCCGCCACGGCAAGGTGGTGTGGGGACCGCACGACATCGTCAAGCTGGTGCGCGAGTTCGGTCCCGAGAAGATTCCGCCGACGGACGCGCTCTACCTCCTGTTCAATCGGACGATCGAGCAGCTCGAGGCGTGGGACCGCGTGCCGACGCTCGACGGCCGGGCGCTGTGGGACCTCGCGTATCAGCGCCTGAAGCTCATGCTCGACCTCGCCGGATCGGCGCTCGCGTTCAGCGGCCGCCACGAGCCGTCGTACGAAGCGCGGCCCGCGGCCTTCGCGCGGCTCCTCGCCGAAACACCGTCGCTGGCCGCGGCGATGCCGCCGGCGTTCGTGCCCGAGCTCGAGCGTGCCGCGCGGCTCAAGATCGCCCCGGGCGACGGCAGCGGCGTGCTCGCCGGCGACATGACGCTCGACGCGCAGCGCGCGTGGATCCGGTCGCGCATGGCGACCGCGGCTCCCGCCGTCACCGCGCTCCTCCGCTGGGAGCTCGCCGCGCTGCTCGACACCGACGGCGACGTCCCGGGTCTGCTCCGCCGCTGGCTGCGCACGCCGAGCTTCCGGCGCCGCGTGTGGGACTGGACGAAGCTCGCGGTGAACCCCCGCCGCTCGCCCGTCCCGCTGTCGCGGCTGCGCGCCGCGCGGCTGTTCCTGACGTCCACGCCGCGGGGCCTGCTCTACGCCGCGGCGGCGCTCGCGTATCTCAACCTCGTGCATCCAACCATTCCGCCGCGTCGCATCGCGGCGTTGCTTCCGGTGCAAAGCGCAGCGCTCCGCCATCGCCCCGACGCCGAGCGCGGGGTGATCACGGCCCTGTGGCGCTGGTGCGTGCGCAACACCTGAGGAGATCCATGTCGACTCCGCTGTCGATCTACGTGCTCGTCGACGCGCTGGGCTGGGACCTGGTGAAGCGCGCTCCGTTCCTCGACGAGGTGCTCACGGACCGCCGCTGGCTGGTGACGATCCTCGGGTACAGCTCCGGCGCGATCCCGACGCTCCTCACCGGCAAGACGCCGGCCGAGCACGGGCACTGGAACCTCTTCTATCACGCGCCCGGGCAGTCGCCGTTCCGCTGGATGCGCCCGCTCGCGAAGCTGCCGGAAGGGCTCGTCGAGAACAAGTTCACCCGCCGCGCGATCAAGCACGTGTCGCGGCGCCTGTCCGGCTACACCGGGTACTTCTCGATCCACTCGTACCCGATCGCGCACCTGCCGCTCTACGACATGACGGAGAAGCGCGACATCTATCAGCCGGGCGGCCTCGATGCTCCGTCGCTCTTCGACGACCTCGAGCGCCGCGGCATCACGTGGGAGTGCTACAACTACCACGCCCACACCGACGCGCAGATCCTGGCGCTCGCACCGGAGCGCGCGCGCACCACCGACGCGCGCGTGCTCTTCCTGTACCTCTCCGGCCTCGATCACTACCTGCACTTCAACATCCACGACGAGGCCGGCGTCGCGAAGCAGCTCGCGTGGTACGAAGCGGGACTCCGCGGCGTGTGGGACGCCGCGCGCCAGAGCGGCCGCGACGTGCGCATGTTCGTGTTCTCCGACCACGGCATGACGCCCATCCGGTGGACGTACGACCTGCCGCGCGACATCGCGACGCTCGGGCTCGACGCCCCGGACGATTACCTCGCGGCGATCGATTCGACGATGGCGCGGTTCTGGGTCTGGAACGATCGCGCGCGCGCGAAGCTCACCGAGCTCCTCGTCGAGCACCCGTGCGGGCAGCTCCTCTCGCGCGCCGAGCTCGAGCGCCTCGGCATCTGGTTCGAGGACGGCCGCTACTACCACATGCTGTTCCTCGCGAAGCCCGGCGTGCTCCTCTCGCCGAGCCACATGGGGCGCATCCGGTTCGCCGGCATGCACGGCTATCACCCGAGCGAGCCGACGGCGGATGCGGTGCTGCTCTCGAACGTGCCGGTCGACAAGGCCGTCGATCACATCACCGGCGTTCGCGGCGTGCTGCTCGAGGATCTCGGGATCGCGCCCCACGAGGCGGCGGCGTGAGGGTCTGCTTCGCGCTGACGTCACCGGTGCGCGGCGGCGTCGAGGAAGTCGTCCTCGCGCTGCTCCAGCGGCTCGACCCGAGGGAATTCCAGACGGCGCTCGCGGCGCCGGCGCCGCTCCTCGACGCCTTGGCGCCCGATCTCGCCGGCGTCCGCGTCGATACCACGGCCGTCCGGGCGGAGAGCTGGCTCGAGCCGCGCGAGCTCGGCCGCCTCGACGCCTTCTTCCGCCGCTGGTGTCCGGACATCGTCAATGCGCACCTCTTCCGCTCGACGGCGGTCGCCGCCCCGCTCGCACGCCTCGCCGGCGTCCCGCGCGTCGTGGAGACGTATCACGGGCGCGAGGGCTGGCGGCAGGGCCGGAGAAGCGGCAACTTCGTGCTCGATCGCCTCGTCGCCCGCTTCTGCGATCGCGTCATCGCCGTCTCGGAGGCGGCCGCGCGCTTCCTCGTCGAGGGCAAGGGCTACCCGGCGGCGAAAGTCGTCGTCGTGCCGAACGGCCGTGATCTCTCGGCGTTCGCGCCGGGAGGCCACCGCGACACGGTCCGCAAGGAGCTCGGCATCGACCGCGTCGCTCCGGTCGTCGGGGTCGTCGGACGTCTCGAGACCCAGAAGGGTCACCGGTACCTGTTCGCCGCGTGGCCGGCCGTCGTGCGCGAGTATCCGGACGCGCGGCTGCTCGTCATCGGCGACGGCTCGCTGCGCGCGGAGCTCGAGGGCCAGGTGCGGTCGCTCGGCCTCGCGGACTCGGTCGTCTTCCTCGGCTTCCGCAGCGACATTCCCCGCCTGCTCGACACGCTCGACGGGCTCGCGCTGCCGTCGCTCTACGAGGGCATGCCGCTCACCGTGATCGAGGCGTCCGCGATGGCGTGCCCGGTCGTCGCGACCGCCGTCGACGGCACGCCCGAGGTCATCGACGAGGACGTCACCGGCTGGCTCGTGCCGCCGGCGGACCCGCCCGCGCTCGGCCGCGCGCTGGTCCGGATGCTGGCCGACCCGGAGCGTGCGCGCGCCGTCGGGCGCGCCGGACGCGAGCGCGTGCTCCGGCGATTCGACCTCGCGACGCAGGTGGAAGCGACGGCGCGTGTGTATCGCAGCGTCCTCGGAGAACCCCGCCGATGATCGTCGACACGCTCTTCTGGCTCGCCGCGCTCGCCGTCGGCTACACCTGGGTCGGGTATCCCGTGCTCGTCACCGCCCTCGGGCGCTGGCGCCGCCCGCCCGCGCCGTCCCGCCGGCGGCTGCCACGCCTCACGGTGATCGTCGCCGCCTACAACGAAGCGCGCTGCATCGCGGCCAAGCTGCGCAGCACGCTGCGCCAGCGGTATCCGTGGGACCGGCTCGAGGTCATCGTCGTCTCGGACGGCTCGACCGACGCCACCGACGAGATCGTCGCGCACTATCCCGACGTGCGCGTTCGCCTGCTCCGCCAGGACACGCGGAGCGGCAAGTCGCTCGCGCTGAACCGCGCCGTGGCGGCGTCCAGCGGCGACGTGCTCGTGTTCACCGACGCGAACGCGCTCTTCGGTCCGGAGGCGCTGGCACGCCTCGCGGCGCCGTTCGAAGACCCGCGCGTGTCGCTCGTGAGCGGCCAGGGCCTCTACGCGTCGAGCGCCGCGGCGGACGCGCAGGCGGTCTCGAACGGCTACGTGCGGTTCGAGGAGCTCGTGAAGTCCGGCGAAGCCGGGCTCGGCTTCCTCGCCGGCGCCGACGGCGCGATCTACGCCCTGCGCCGCGACGTCTACCGCGACCTCGCGAGCGCGCAGGTCAACGATCTCCTGCACCCGATCCAGGTCGCGCTCGCCGGCGGGCTCTGCCGCTTCGATGGCGCGGCCTACACGATGGAGCCGCCGTCGAAGGGCGGTACTCAGGAGTTCCGGCGTCACGTCCGGATCATCGCGCAGGGCATCCACATCGTTCGCGAGTGGCTGCCCCGCCTGATCGCCGCCGGCCAGTGGCGCGCCGCGTTCATGCTCGTGTCCCACCGCGCCTTGCGGTGGAACACCGCCGTCTTCCTCGGGACCGCGCTCGTCACGAACGCGGCGCTGGCCGCCGAGTCGACGATCTATGCGCTGACGATGGCCGGCCAGATCGGCTTCTACGCGCTCGCCCTGGCCGGGTATCTCGCCGAGCGCGGCGGGCGATCGATCGGCAGGCTGGCGCTGCCCTACTACTTCTGCGTCGTCAGCGTGGCGGGCGTCGGGGGCGTCCTCCGCTTCCTCACGTCCGGCGCCGAGTCCGTCTGGGCGCCCACCGGCCAGCCGGCCGTCACGGAACGCGCGGCGTGACGACGACCTCGATGGCTGCGGCCACGGACGCGCTGGTGTGCCGGCGCATCACGGACCGCGTGGAGTGGAACCGCGTCGTCGAGCGCTTCCCGGCGGGCGACGTCAAGCAGGGCTTCGAGTGGGGCGCGCTCCGCACCGAGCACGGGTGGCCGGCCACGCGCCTCGCGGTGTACCGCCGCGACGAGTGCCTGGCGGCGTGCGCGATGCTCACGCGGGCGGTGCCCGGCCTCGGGGCCGTCGCGTACGCGCCGCGCGGGCCGCTCTTCAGCCCCGGCGAGCCCGAGGCGCTCGACCGGCTGCTCGGCGCGATGCGGACCGCCGGCCGCGAGTCCCGCGCCATCCTCGTGCGCATGAGCCCGGGCGTGCCGATGGACGACGCCGCGGACGCGGCGTGCCTCGCACGGCACGACCTCGTGTCGCTGCCGGAGCCGTGGACGACGTGGAACACGCCCCGCTACGTCCAGGTGCTGGATCTCACGCCGGATGAAAAGACGCTGCTCGGCGCGATGCGCCGGCGCATGCGCGAGTACATCGCCGCGGCGCCGCGCAAGGGTCTCGTCATCGACGCGACCGACCGCGACGAGGACGTGGTCGCCTTCCACGCGCTCATGGTGAACGTCGGGCGCATCAAGGGCTTCCCGGTGCGCGACGTCGGTTACTACCGGTCGCTCATCCGTCACTACCGCGCGGCCGGCGCCTGCACGCTCCTGATCGCGCGCACCGGCGACGCCGTCGTGGGCGGCCTGCTTTCCATCCGGTTCGGCCGCCGCGCGTATCTCCTCTACACCTCGGTGCGCGGCAACGCGGCCGACGCCGTCCGCCACCACGTCGCGCCGGCGATCTCGTGGGAGTTCGCGCGCCGCGCGCGCGCCGAAGGCTGCGAGCTCGCCGACTTCGGCGGGAGCGGCGTGCAGCTGCCGCCGCGCGAGACGGACGCCGGGTGGGGGGTGTACCACTTCAAGGCCGGGCTCGGCTGCCGCCTCGACACGTTCGTGCCGTTCCACGACCTCGTGCTCCGCCCGAGGCTCTACCGCGCCTTCCGCCTGCTCGAGACGCGAGTGTTTCCGCAGATGTGGACGCTCGTCGCGCGCGTCCCGACGCTGGCGCCGAGATTCGCGTGAGCACGCGGGACACCCTCGTCCGGAACACGTTCTGGTTCGGGCTCGTCACCGTGATCGGGCTCGGCAGCGGCGTGGTGATGTCGGTCGTCCTCGCGCGCTGGCTCGGGCCGGCGCGCATGGGCGACTTCTCCTACATCCTGTGGGTGACGCGCACGTTGACGGCGCTCGCCTCCCTCGGGTTCGCCGTCGGCACGACCCGCTACACGGCGAGCGCGCTCGCGCAGGGCGATCCGGCGCTCGCCTGGGGCGTGGTCGAGCGCATGAAGCGGCACCAGATCCTCGCCACCGCGATCGTCGCCGCCGCGATGATGCCGATCGTCCTCGCCGTCGCCCCGGACGCGATCCGCTGGCCGCTCGCGCTCGTGTGTCTCGGCCTGTTCCCGATCACCCTCGAGCACATCTTTTCGCACGCCGTCTACGGCGCGAACCGGTACGACCTCACGACGCAGGTCAGCACCATCAAGATGGGGCTGCACTTCGTGGCGACCGTCGTCGCGCTCGCGCTCGGATTCGACCTCGTCGGGATCGTCGCGGGCAACATGATCGGCACGACGGTGTCGGCCATGCTCCAGCGCCGCCGCGCGCGGTCGATCTATCCGGCCAGCGCCGCGCCCGTGCCGCCCGCGCTCGGGCAGGACATGCGCGCCTACCTGGTCCCGCTCTCGGTCGTCGTCGTCCTCGACGCGCTCGTGTGGGACCGGTCCGAGGTCTTCTTCCTCAGATTCTGGACCGACTCGCACGACATCGCCTTCTACAGCCTCGCGTTCGGGCTCGCGACGAAGGCGATGATCTTCCCCGAGATCACGATCGGCGCGCTCCTGCCGACGTTCTCCGGCCTGCACGGACGCGGCGCGATGGACGAGTTCCGCGGCGTCTACCGCGGGGCGCTCCGGAACGTGACGCTCGTCGGCGCGCCGATCGCCGCGGTCACGACCGCCGTCGCGCCCGCGCTCGTGACGCTGCTCTACGGCGAGGCGTACCGCCCGGTCGCCGCCCTGCTGTCGGTGATGATGATCGTCGCGGTCTTCGCCTCCATGCGGAAGGTCGCGTGGACCGCTCTCCGCGGTCTCGGTGACCGCCGCTGCGCCGTCACGGCCACGAGCGTCGCCGCCGCGATCAACATCGGGGCGGCCATCCTGTTCATTCCCGTCTGGGGCACCTGGGGCGCGGTCGGCGCGAACACCCTCGCGCAGCTCGTCGCGACGTCGTGGGCGTTCGTGGTGCTCGCGCGGGCGCAGGGCTGCCGTGTCCCCGTGTTCACGCTCCTGCGGATCGCCGGCGCCGGGGTGCTGTCGTACGGCGCGGCGGTCGCCATCGCCACCGACGAGCCCGATCTGCTCCGCATCGTCCTCGCGGGGATGGCCGGCCTGGCCACCTACGTCGGCGCCGCCGTCGGGCTCCGTGTCGTCGGCGCGCGCGAATGGCGCTTCGCCCTCATGACCTTCAACCGATCGATGGCCCGGTGGCGTCGGCCGCCGGCCCGACCCAAAGACTCCGAGGTGCCGGCGAAGCCGGCCCTCGAAACGAGGTCAGCGTGATGCGTGTACTGGTAACCGGCGGCGCGGGATTCATCGGCTCGCACATCGTCGACGCCTGCCTCGAGGCGGGCCACCAGGTGGTCATCGTCGACGATCTCTCCTCCGGCGCGCGCGCGAACCTGAACGTCCGGGCGCGCTGGTACCGCGTGGACCTCCGCACCAACGACATCGACGCGGTCGTCCAGGCCGAGCGGCCGGACGTGATCAGCCACCAGGCGGCGCAGGTCAGCGTGCGGCGCTCCGTGGAAGACCCCGTCCTCGACGCCTCGATCAACGTCGTCGGCACGCTGAAGCTCCTCGAAGCGGCGCGGCGGCACGGCGTCGCGCGCGTCGTGTTCGCCTCGACGGGCGGCGCCATCTACGGCGAGATCGACGCCGGCGCCGCCGACGAGCGGCATCCGTGCCGCCCGCTGTCGCCCTACGCGATCGCCAAGCTGTCGGTCGAGCACTACCTCGACGGCTATCGCGCGACCCATGGCCTGCGATCGGTCGTCCTGCGCTACGCGAACGTCTACGGGCCGCGGCAGGACCCGCACGGTGAAGCGGGCGTCGTCGCGATCTTCATGCAGAAGATCCTGGCGGGCGTGACGCCGACCATCTTCGGCGACGGCGGGCAGACGCGCGACTTCGTGTTCGTCGACGACGTCGTCCGCGCGAACCTGATCGCCCTCACCATGCACCTCGACCCGGCGACACCGACCGTGTTCAACGTCGCGAGCGGCCGGGAAGTGAGCGTCAACGATCTGTGGCAGTCGCTCGCGACGATCACCGGCACGCGGCTGTCGCCCGTCAACGCCGCGCCGCGGCCCGGCGACCTGCGCCGCAGCGTGCTCGACCCGAGCCGCGCGAAGCGCGAGCTCGCCTGGGCGCCGGACGTGGATCTCGCGCAGGGCCTGCGCCGCACCGCCGAGTGGTTCACGGCGGCGGCGCGCGAACGGATCGCCGCGTGATCCACGTCGCTCTCGCCGCGCTGGTCCTGCTCTACACGCCGGTGCTCTACGAGCTCGTGGGCGTCTGGTGGCGCGTGAGCTACTTCAACTACGGATTCCTCATTCCCGCGTTCAGCGCATGGCTCGTCTGGGAGTCGCGCGCGGAGCTGGCGCGCGCGGCGCGCACGCGCTGGCGGCCGGGTCTGGGCGTCATCGCGGCGGGCCTCGCGCTGCTCGCCGCGGGCGTCGGGGCCGAGAGCCTCATGCTGCGCGCGCTGTCGATCCCCGTCGTGGTCACTGGCATCGGACTGTTCGCGCTCGGGCCGGTCGGCTTTCGCGCCTTCGCGTTTCCGGCGGCGTTCCTCGTCTTCATGGCGCCGCTGCCGGACCGCGCGATCACCGCGGTCTCCCTCCCGCTGCAGCAGCTCGCGGCGACCTCGGCGACGGTGGCGCTGAACGCGATCGGCATCCCCTCCATCCAGAGCGGCCTGTTCATCACGCTGCCGGCGGTCGTGCTGCACGTCGAGGAGAGCTGCAACGGTCTCCGGTTCCTGCTCGCGATGCTGGTGGTCGGCGTGGCGTTCGGCTGGCTCACCCAGCGGACGCCGGGCCGGCGCGCGGCCGTCGTCGCCGTCGCCATCGTCGCGGCGATCACGGCCAACATCATCCGCGTGACCGGGACCGGCGTCGTGGCGCACTACCTCGGCCGTGAGGCCGCGACGGGCGTCGCACACCTGGCCTACGGCAAGGTCGTCTATCTCGTGATGATGGTGCCGTTCGTCGCGACGGTGCTGCTGCTCCGGCGCGCCACGCCGAGCGGCGCGCCCGCTCGGATCCGCTCGCGCCCCTGACGCTGATCCGGTCGGCGGCATCAGGCTGACTTCAGACGTCGCGCGGCCCTGCGACGTTCCCGCGGGAACGCGCGGCCAGTCCTCGAGGACCGACTGGCCGGGTTGCCCGTCGTCGGCCAGCACCGCCGCGTCGACGCGGACCACGACCTGACCACGTTGAGAGAACGGATCGTGGCCTTGCTGCGCTCGCGGGCCGGGAAGCTCGAAGCCCACCGCGACTTCCATCGCGGCTACGGCCGATGTGCTGCGTGCGCCAAGACTCGCGTCGTGACTGATCGGCGCCCCGGATGAGATGGTGCGTCACGGACGCGGCCGACCGGCGGAACGCAGCGAGATAGTTCGCGACGACCGGATGCGGGATCCGGGCAGGACGACCGAGGCCGTGCGCGCCGAGAACGCCTCCGACCACCCGGTCGGCCGCTCCGCCTGCGGCGAGACGAGCGCGTGCGTGATCGCTTTCGTGCCGACGAACGGAAACGGCACGATGCCGCCGAAGAGGTCGCCCGCGGTCCGGATGCCGAGCCGCGCCGCCTCGTCGGCGAGCAACGCATCGGAGCGCGACGGGTTCCCCCGGCGCGCTTCCGAGCGCGGGGGGTCTGGGGGCCATGTCGGGGCCCCCGGGTACTATCGAATGGAGTACCGCTTCACCTGGTAGGGGCCGAACGTGTCGGTCAGCGTCGAGCCGTCGAGCTTGCCCGCGGCTCCGCCGCCGATCGCCGCGACTTCGCGCGCGACCTCGGTGAGCGTCAGGCGCACGGGCGCGTCCTTCCCGGTGGTGTTGTACGCGAAGAGATAGCGCGTGCCGTCGGGCATCTTCTTTCCGAGCACGCGAATCGGCGCGGGCGCCTCGCGCACGACGGCGGCGTCCGGCGCGAGCAGCACGGGCTCGAGCGCCTTGATCTCCTTCGTCACCGCGACGAGATCCTGCCAGCGCTTCATCTTCTCGTCGGGATCCTTCACCCACGCGAGGCCCTTCACCCCGAACGACCAGTAGAAGAGGCCCTTGGCGCCCTCGACGATCGCCATCCAGCTCATCGTGCGGAGGTCCTCGCGCGACGGCCAGCCGCCCTGCCGCGTGACCGGGAAGTACTGGATCACCATCCAGAGCGGCCGCGCGCCCATCACCGCATCCTGACCGATGCGCGTCCACTCGCCGACCATCGCCAGGTGGTTGTCACCGGGCTTCACGATGGGATACGGATCGAGACCGAGCACGTCGGCGGCGTCACGCCAGAGCGGCGCCTGGTCCTGCCAGCCGTTGCCGAGCACGGCGTAGTCGAGCGTGCCGGGCGCCGCACGGCGCAGCTCGCGATGCTGGCGGAACACGGTCGGAACCATGTCGGCCGTGCGCTCGTCCGCGGTGTAAAAGCCGGCGAGACCGGGATGCTTCGCGAGCGTCTTCCCCACCCACCGGTTCAGCGCGTCCTCGCCGTCGCGGATCGCGTCGTACGGCAGCTTCCGGTACTGCGGGTGCGCCTCGTGATAGAAGTTCACGGTCTGGAGGTAATAGATCCCCCGCGCGTGCAGATCGTCCATGTAGACGTTCAGCGCCGGGATCGGCGTGGCGCCGAGGTGGTAGTTGATCAGCATGTTGAAGGGCGCCTCGCCGATGCGGTCGTTGCCCCAGCCGTCCCTGCCCGCGGCATAGGCGGCGCGGTTCGTCGAGAAGCCCGACGTGTTGTAGAGGCCGAGCACGAACGCCGGCTTGCCGCCGAGGTGCGTGACGTTCGTCTCGTCGACCCACGCGTTCAGCTTCCGGCGGCTCTTCGCCGGCATCTTCGCGATCCGATGCTCGGGATAGGCGAAGACGCTGGTGCCGCTCGCATCGAGCAGCGCGGCGCGCAGCAGGTATTCGCCGTGGCCGAGCGGGCCCGCGTCGAGCTCGCCCACCAGCCGCTTGCCGCGCGCGCTGCTCGCGGGCCAGTCACGATGCGCGCGGACCGCGCCGCCGGATTCCTCGACGACGGACACGCGGATCCGCTCGGCGCCGCGTGGCGCGTCGGGCGCGACCGCGAGCGACACGCGGATCGTCTGCGGCCGGTCGTCCCACAGCGTGCCGCGATAGTTCGGATACAGCAGGAACGCGTCGAGCGGCGGCGCCTTCACGCGCGTGACCGCGACGTCGTCGAACCAGGCGACGCCGTCGGGCTTGCCGTACGCGCCGACCGTCACGCGATACGGTCCCGCCTCGGGCACCGAGACCGCCACCCGCGAGAACTCGGTCCACGCCTTCGTCTCGCGCGCGACCCCGGTGCACTTCCACCAGTTCACGCGCGGCCGGCCGTCGAGGCAGAGGCGCACGCCGGTCCGCGGCGACGCCGTCCCGACCTTCTCCGTCCTCACCCAGCCCTGGATCGTGTGGAAGCCCGGCTCGAGCGTGACCGTCTGATCGGCGGTGGCGACGCCGGCGTCGCGGTCCGCGCCCGCCATCCGGAGGGCCTTCCCGGAGCGGCCGCCGGCGTCGACGGCGAACGCGGCCTCCGGACGGACGCGCCACGCGCCGCTCGATTCGAAGCTGCCGTCCTGCACGAGGTTCTGCGCGGCGCCGAGCGGCGGCAGCGCCGTCAGGCCGCCGTTCTGCGCGAACGCCGCGCCCGCGACCACGAGCAGCCCGGTGAGCAGCGCGACGGAGAGCCGCGTCATCACCGTCATCGGGCCGGAGCTCCGGCCGGCGTGAACGCGAGTGGATCAGGCACGGTCGCCTGCTCCGCGACCCGCCGCTCGTAGCGGCTCACGGCGCGCTCGACGGCGATCGACACGAAGACGGTCACCCAGAACAGCTTCTCGTACTGGGCGCTGATGAAGGACGCCGACACGACGAAGCCGAGGAGTCCGCAGCGCAGGCCCTCCGCCAGCGTCGCGAGCTCGCGCGCCTCGGGCGAGCCGCGCAGCTGCGTGGCGCGATTGAACGTGCGGTACACCTGCCAGAGCAGCAGCAGGAACAGCACGAGCACCGGAATGCCGGTCTCGGCGGCCAGCTCGAGATAGGTGTTGTGCGCGATGAAGGCGCGGTCGAGCTCCGGCGCGTACTTGAGGGAGAGCGCCTTGAAGTTCTGCGGGCCCACGCCGGTGATCGGCGCGTCGGCGACCATCCGGAAGCCGGCCTTCAGGAGGCCGGTGTGCGCGCGGTTCGACTGCTCGAGACCCGGCGTCTCGTGCGCCGTGCCGGTGATCGACGCGATCGTCCGCTCGCCGATGCCCGTGGGCAGGACGGCCAGGACCAGGATCGTCAGCACCGTGACCGCGCCCATCAGGCCGCGCCGACGGTACGCGTATGCGACCCCCGCGACGAGCAGCCCGAGGAAGCCGCCGCGCGACGACGTGAGGAACAGCGCCAGGCACAGCACGAGGCCGCCGCTGAACCACAGCTTCCGCTTCATCGGATCGACCTGCGTGAGCGCGATCGCGAAGGCGATGGGAATGACGAGGACGAGGTTCGCGGCGAAGTAGTTCGTCTCGCTGACGCCCGTGCCGAGGCGCGCGCCGTACCGGTACATCTGCCGCAGCGCGTACGGGAACACGACGACGAACGTGAGCGCCAGGGCGTAGATCACGCGGCGCAGATCGTCGTGCGTGCGGATCGACGCCAGCACGAACGGCATGAACAGCATGAACGCGAGATAGCGCGAGATGACGAGGAAGCCCGACCCGGACAGCAGGCCGGCGAACAGGATGCCGGCGTAGAGCGCGAGGAAGAGCTTGGCCTGCCGCGACCCGAAGAGGCCCTCGTCGTCGCCGCCCTGCAGGACGCGCGCGACCGCCCATCCGAAGCCGATCATGCCGAGCAGCTTGATGACGGTGAAGTCCTGGAAGACACCGAGAAAGCTGTCCGAGATCTTGAGATAGGGGTTCGTCTCGAACGGCATGATGAAGATCATCAAGAGCAGGAGCCACATACCAGGCCTCCGTCCTCAGCCGGCGTCGCGCGGATGCGCGCGCGATGTCACAGCGGCTTGCGTCCCACGCCCAGCACCGCCGCGCCGTGCCGCGCGGGCAGGGCCAGATCCAGGCGCGCCAGCGCCATGTAGAGCGGAAAGAGCGCGGCGTACACGAGCGGATGCGGCTCGTTGTCGCCGGTTGCGAAGAAGAGATCGAACATCAGCGTCCCGAACGGGCCGAACGTGTGACGCACGGACTCGACCTCGAGCCCCGCGTGCTCCAGCAGCCGGGCGAGCTCGGTGTTCGAATATCCGTCACGCACGTGCCCGTAGTCCGACGGATGGAATCCGATCCGGCGCTCGCGCCATCGCACCAGCGGCAGGTGTCGCGGCTGCGGCACGCTCGGCGACGTCACGATCACGACGCCGCCGGGCTTGAGCGCCGTGCCGAGGTTCTTGAGCACCAGACCGTCCTCGGCGATGTGCTCGAGGACGTCGGTGCAGAGCACGACGTCGTAGGACTTCTCCTCGACGGCGTCGCGCAGGTCGCTCAGCCGGACCTCGACGTTCGTGAGCCTGAGACTGTCCTTGATGCGCAGGCCCCGCTCGAGGGTGTCCTGCTCGTTGTCGGCCACGACGATCTTCCACTCGGGGAACTTCCGGGCGACCCAGTACGAGAAGGCCCCCTCGCCGCCGCCCGCGTCGAGCAGCGTGCGCGGCTCGGGTCCCCAGCAGAGGAGGCGCTTCAGCTCCCTGATGACGTGCCAGGCACGCAGCCGGCCGGGGAGATGAAGCTCCCCGAGCAGCCGGTACCCCGTCCGCCGGCGCCAATCCGTCTCGCCCCACGCTTTTTCACGGCCGTACATGCGTCAAGCTCCTTCGATCACCGGGGCAAGTCCCGTACCGAGCCCGGAACGGCCCTGGGAGGGCATTCAAGGGGAATCGGATCGCCGAAGGGGTCAGGCGGTTGCACGCCGGATGTGGAATTCCCGTTCCGCACCGTCGCCGATGGCTGTCCACCGGAGGCCGGTGATGTCCGTCATCTCGAACACTTCCCCCTCGTCGATCAGGGCCTCGAACGCCGCCTCGTACCTGAGGTGACGCAGGCCGGCGTCGAGCAGCCGTCGAGCGACGACGAAGAGCCGTTCGCCGGTCGCGAGGTCGATCTTCGCCATGCCGATCGATTCGCCGGCGGGCTGCTGGAACGGCGCGAGGCACGTGCCGACCGACAGGATGCGCTCGCCTTCCGCGGCGACTTTCACGGCCTCGTCATCGACCGGGCGCCTCGGATCGACGGCCAGGCGCGTCCCGGGACCGAGGAGGCGCGACACGAGCGCGGGCTCGAACATGAGATCGCCGTCGATCAGGACGAAGTCGTCCTCGATCAGGTGCGCGACGGCGGCGACCGAGGCGAGCGTGCCGGTCCGGGCGTCGCGATGCTCGACGGCGGTGACGTTCAGATCGAAGCGCCGCGCGAGATACGCGTGGACCGCCGCACCGTCGGCTTCGGTCACGACGATGGCATCCTTCACGCCGGCCTCGAGCAGCGAGTCGAGGGCGAGACCGATCAGTGGCGCCGGCGAGCGCAGGCCCGCCGCGAGAATGACTGCCTGGATCATCGTGCGCGTCCTCCGCGACGGGACAGGCGCAAGACTCGTACCGGACCGAAGAAATGCCGAACGGCGGGCGTTTACGTGACGTGTGAAGTGTGTTTGTGCACGCGCGTCCCGCTTCGCGGAACGCGCGTGCGGTGGGAACCTCGTCTAGCCTACGGTCATGGTGCTGGCGCCGCCCCAGCGGCCGAGCGCGTCGATCGCACGCGCCGTGACCGTGTGACGGCCGTGCCTGAGCACACGGGACAGGAGCTCGTTCGTCTCCTTCGCCGGGATCCACGCCTCGGTCAGGTCGCCGTCGACGTAGACGTACACGCGGAACGGTCCGCGCGCCCCGCCGACCTTCACCGTCACCGCGGTCGCGCCGCCGACCGGGCGGACGGCCAGCCGCACGTCGAGCCCGGGACGCCGCGCGACCGGTCGTCCGGTCGTCGGCGCATCATCCGTCTTCGCAGCGGATCGCAGCGCGAGCGTCTCTACGTTCATCAGTTCCTCACCGTCAAGGTGCGTGGTGGCCCATGTACGCGTTACAAGACCGGGCAACCATTTGCCGAAGGCGAGGCCACGGCAAGGGGCGCGCCAGAGCGTCGGCGGCGTGTAACCGCGCGGTGGTACGAGCGTTGAAGTTTCCACAGTCGCGGGATGAGGCTGGCGGTGGTGACGGTGACGGTGTCAAGAAAGTGTCAGCCGTCGTGTGACGAACAGCGGCGGGTGGGCGTGTGCAGTGGCCGCCCCGATGTGTCGATGTCGTTGCACGCGCGCTCCGCACGCGCGTGCCGAAGTGGCCGATTTCCGGGCGTCACGGTGTGGCAGGCGCCTTGCGCACTACCGCGGTGACATGATCCGAATTCTCCGCACGTCCGACGTCGACAAGAGCTGGGACCGGTTCGTCGAACGCCACGCGTCGTCGACCGTGGCGCATCTGTCCGGGTGGGGCCGCGTGGTGCAGCGCGCGTACGGCCACGAGCCCATCTACCTGACCGCGGAAGACGCCGGCGAGATCGTCGGCGCGCTGCCGCTCGTCATGATCCGCAGCCGCATCTTCGGCCATCGCCTCGCGTCGATGCCGTTCCTCGACTACGGCGGCATCGTCGCCGAGCCGAACCGCGGCATCGAAACGCGGCTCGTGGACACCGCGCTCGGCGTGGCGCGCGACCTCGGCGCGCACAGCCTCGGGCTTCGGCAGCTCGAGCCGACGCCGCTGCCCTACCCCACCGCCGAAGACCGCGTCACGATGCTGCTGACCCTCACCGCCGAGGACGCCGTCTGGAAGGCGCTGCCGTCCGAGCGCCGCAACCGCGTCCGCAAGGGCGAGAAGAACGGACTCACCGCGCACTGGTGCGGCACGGAAGCGCTCGAGGAGTTCTACCAGGTCTTCGCGGTCAACATGCGGGACCTCGGCTCGCCGGTCCACAGCCGCGCGTACTTCCGCGCCATGCTCGACGAGCTGCCGGGCACGGCGCGCATTCTCATCGTGCGCGACACGCCGGGCCGCGCGATCGGCGCGGCGATCTGCCTGTTCTTCCGCGACGCGATCATGGTCCCGTGGGTGTCGTCGCTCCGCGACGCGTTCTCGCTCTGTCCGAATTTCGTCCTCTACTGGGAAGTCATCCGGTTCGGATGCCGCAACGGCTATCGCGTGCTCGATCTCGGCCGGTCGTTCAAGAACGCCGGCACGTTCGAGTTCAAGCGCCAGTGGGGCGCGGAGCCGTACGTGCTGCCGTGGATGTTCGTCGACCTGGCGCCCGGCGCCGCGCCCTCGGTCGAGCGCGACCGGAGCCGGTACGAGCGCATGATCGAGCTCTGGAAGCGCGTGCCGGTGCCGATCGCGAACGCGGTCGGCCCGTGGATCCGCCGGCAGGTGCCGAACTGATGCGCACGGTCTCGATCGCGGTGCTGAACTACCAGCGCCGGGATGCGCTGCGCGACGCGCTGCACGGCGCACGCGCCCAGCGCTATCCGGTCCTCGAAATCCTCGCGGTCGACAACGCCTCCACCGACGGCTCTCGGGAGATGGTGCGTGAGGAGTTTCCCGACGTGCGCCTGGTGCCGCTGCCGGAAAACGTCGCCGCCGCCGGCCGCAATGCGGGCGTCGCCGCCGCCAAGGGCGATCTCGTGGTCACCATCGACAACGACGTGCGCTTCACCACGCCGGACGACGTCGAGCGCGCCGTGCTCGCGTTCGAGCGTCATCCGCGCGCCGCGGTCGTGAACTTCACGATCCTCGGGCCCGACGGGCAGCTCTCGCGCCGCGACTGGTGCCATCCGCGCGATCCCGACCGCTTCGCCGAGACCGAGTTCAGCACCGACTACGTCCTCGAAGGCGCGTCGGCCTGCCGCCGCGACGCCTACCTCGCGGCGGGCGGCTACTGGCAGCCGTTCTTCATCGGCCACGAGGGCTGGGACCTGGCGCTGCGACTGCTCAACCGGGGCTGGGATCTCGTGTACACGCCGACGGTCCGCGTCCGGCACCTCGTCGACGGGAGCGTGCGGCCGTCGAGCCGGATCTATTACACGTTCACCCGGAACGCGATCTGGGTGGCCCTCAGGAACCATCGGCCGCGGCAGGCCGCGGGAGTGATCGCCCAGGATCTCGCGCTGATGGGCTTCGCCGCCCTCCGTGCCGGCGAGCTCGGCGCGTTCGCCCGTGGCGTGCGCGATGGGCTCGCCGGCATCCGGGAGGCGCTGGCCGACCGGCGCCCGCTCGCGCACGAGACGTACGCGCGCCTCCGGGCGCTGCGCGCGCTCAAGCCGGGCCTGATCGCGCGGGTCCGCCGGCACGTGCGCGAACGCTTGATCTGAACCGCTACCCGCGGTGGCTCATCTTGGGGAAATGTCCTCGGGCGGGCCGTCAGGTATTCGCCTGCTTGACCGGCACGGGCCGTGTCGTCGACAGTGACGGCGGCCCGAAGGCCGCCTCATGCAGACCGTGAAGCTCAAGGACCGCGTGGTCGAATTCCTCTCGTCGCAGCCCGGGCGCGATCTCTGCGTCGGGTGCATCTCCCGGGCGCTCGACGTGTCGCACAAGAGCGCGCACGAGGCGACGCTCAAGCTCGAGGCGGTGCCCGCCTTCCGGCGCGCCTACGGGCGCTGTGCCGCGTGCGGCAAGACCCGCATCGTCGTCAAGGCGCGGGATACCGCCGACGGCGGCTGACGCGACTGCCCCGAACCTTCCGAACTACGGCAATCGCTTGCCCGACCGGCGCCCCGTGACGCGCGACCGGCGAGTCCCTTCCGCCCGCGACGCTTCGCGCCGTCCAGGGCCTCGGCGGCCGCGCGTTCTCGTCATGGGCGGTGCTCGCGTGCGGGCGCGCAGGCCGCCGCGCTGCTCGTCACGACGCTTCGATCGAGCGCCGCACAGGTCCTGCTCAACGCCGAGACCGGCGACACGGCGACGCTGCGCGACCGGTCGTGCGGCTGCCTGCTCGGCGAGCTCGGCCTCACCCGACACGTGCAGCACCGCCGTCCCGTCCCGAGCACGCGCGACGCCGACGTCCCGGCGCTGATCACGCCGCTGGCCGCCTGAGCCGCGCGCCGCCGCGCACCCGAACGCCGTAAGACCCGATGGTATGCTGGGCCAACCATGAAGACGCTGCTCCTCACGCGTGAATATCCGCCGCACATCTACGGCGGCGCCGGCGTCGTCGTCGATCAGCTCTCCATCGCGCTCGCGCGCCGCATGCAGGTCGAGGTCCGGTGCTTCGGTCCGCGCGACCCGCGCACGGACGACATCGCGCTGCGCGGCTACACGCCGTGGGAGCGTCTGAAGGCGGACAAGGACGGGCCGCGCTACGCGCCCGCGCTCGAAACGATGTCGATCGGGCTCGCGATGGCGCGCGACCCCGTCGACGCCGACGTCGCGCACGCCCACACCTGGTACGCCGACATGGCGGGGCTCTGGATCCGCATGGTTCATCGGATCCCGCTGATCGTCACGCTCCACAGCATGGAGCCGCTGCGCCCATGGAAGGCCGACCAGCTCGGCACCGGCTATCTCGTCTCGACGTGGATCGAAAAGACGGCCGTGGAGTCCGCGGATCGCGTCATCGCCGTGTCGGCGAAGATGCGCGACGACATCGTGACGCACTTCTCGGTCGATCCCGCGAAGGTGATCACGATCCACAACGGCATCGATCCGGATCGCTTCAAGCGCACGGACAAGCGCGATGCGCTCGCGAAGTGGGGCGTGAAGCCGCCGTACGTGCTGTTCGTGGGCCGCATCACCGACCAGAAGGGCATCTTCCATCTCCTCGAAGCCGCGCCGAAGATGCCGCAGGGGGTGCAGGTCGTGCTGTGCGCCTCGGCGCCGGACACGCCGGAGATCGAAGAGCGCTTGAAGGCCGCGCTGCCGAACCACAAGAACGTCACGTGGATCCCGGCGATGGTGCCGGTCGACGAAGTCGTCCAGCTCTACAGCCACGCCGCCGTCTTCGCCTGCCCGTCCGTCTACGAGCCGTTCGGTCTCATCAATCTCGAGGCGATGGCGTGCGGCACTGCGGTCGTCGCGTCCGCGGTCGGCGGCATCCTGGAAGTCGTCGACGACGGCGTCACCGGGCTGCTCGTCCCGCCCGCGCGGCCGGACGACCTCGCGGGCGCGATCCGCAAGCTCCTCGACGATCCGGACCGCGCGCGCGCGATGGGTCAGGCCGGCCGCAAGCGCGTCGAGGACAAGTTCAGCTGGGCCAGCGTCGCCGAGCGCACCGAGCACACGTACCGCGACGCCGTCGAGGAGTTCAAGCGGGATTGTGATTGACGTGGGGGGCCCCGACATGGCCCCCCCCCCCCCCCCGCCCTCGGAGCGCCCCGGGGGACCCGGGGCGCTCCGCTACCTGCGCGGGTTCGTGTTCGACCTCGACGGCTGCGTCTGGACCGGCGATGTTCTGAGCCCCGGCGCCGGCGACTGTCTGCGCGCGCTGCACGCCGCCGGCCGCAAGCTCGGCTTCATCACCAACAACTCCCGCGCGACGGGCGCCGACATCCGTCGAAAGCTCGAAGGGCTCGGCGTCACGGCGGGCGACGCCACGCTCACGCCGCTCGACATCATCGGCGAGACGATCGCGGAGCGGTTCGGACGCTCACGCGTGCTGGTGATCGGCGCCGACGAGCTCGCGGACATGGTGCGCCGCGCCGGGCACGAGATCGTCGACGTGAAGGACTACCGCCGCGCCACGGTCGTCGCCGTCGGCAACGACTTCGATCTGTCCTACGAGCGGCTGACCGTCGCCGCGCGCGCTGCCGCGGCCGGCGCGCCGCTCGTCACGCCGAACGTCGATCCGCGACTTCCCGTGGAGGGCGGCGAGTTCCTTCCCGGGTGCGGCGCGATCATCGCGGCGGTCGCCGCGGCGGCGGGGGTGCAGCCGATCGTCGTCGGCAAGCCCGAAGCCCCGCTGTTCCACATGGCGCTCAAGCGCCTGGGGCTCGCCGCGCACGAAGCCGCCATGGTGGGAGACAGCCTGCCGTCGGACATCGAAGGCGGTCGCCGCGTGGGCATGCGCACGGTGCTGTACGCGCCTGAGGGCGCGCCGCCGGACGCGCGCGCGGACGCGATCGTGACGTCGTTCGCCGAGCTCGCGCGGCTTGCGGGCGTTTAGGGTCAGGCCGCGCGCGGCGGCCCGATGCGCAGACGGTCGACCACGCGGGCGCGCGCCGGCAGCAGTCCGAGCTCCTCGTCGGCGATCGCGAGCACGCGTGACCGCTCCGCATCGGACGAGACGACGCCGTCGAGACTCAGGTCGATGTCGCCGATCCAGGAGCGCACCTGTGGCCGCGGCACGATCCGGAGGCCGGACAGCGACGCGTCCCGGCTGAGACGGCCGTTGATGCTGTGTTCGAGCGCGGCCGCCTGCTGGCGCGCGCGCCGGCGCCCCTCGAACACCCAGATGCCCGCCGACGTCGCGACGGTCGAAACCAGCAACATCGTCAGGGTCCAGAGCGAGTGCGCGGTCTCCATGCGATCGCACGCTAGCAATTTCCTCGCCGACGGATAAGGTCGCGAAACGCTGGACGATCGCACCCGGCAGGCGACGCGGCGCGGGCGAACTGCCTGCCTACTTCAGGCAAGCCGGTGTCAAAAGCGGAGCCGCGGCGCCCGTCGTCAGGCCGGCTCCGGACCGACGCGGACGATCAGCTTGCCGAAATTCTTGCCCTGGAGGAGCCCGATGAACGCGGCCGGCGCGTTCTCGAGCCCGTCGACGACGTCCTCGCGGTACTTGAGCCGGCCGTCGCGAACGCGCGGCGTCAGGTCCTCGAGGAAGGCGGGTGCCCGATCGAGGTGGTCCGACACGATGAAGCCCTGGACGCGGATCCGCTTGGCGAGGAGCGGGCGCCAGTTCGGTCCCGGCACGGGCGACGTCGCGTTGTACTCCGAGATCAGACCGCACAGCGGAATGCGCGCGCCCTGGTTCGCGAGCGCGAGCACCGCGTCCAGCACCGGGCCGCCGACGTTCTCGAAGTACACGTCGATCCCGTTCGGACACGCCGCGGCCAGCGACGCCGGCAGCCCCTGCCGATAGTTCACGCACGCGTCGAAGCCGAGCTCGTCGACGACGTAGCGGCACTTCTCGTCGGTCCCGGCGGTGCCGACGGCCCGGCAGCCTTCCGCCTTCGCGAGCTGGCCGACGATCGAGCCGACCGCGCCGGATGCCGCGGACACGACGACCGTCTCGCCGCGCTGCGGGCGACCGATGTCGAGCAGACCGACGTACGCCGTGAGCCCCGGCATGCCGAGCACGCCGAGCGCGGTCGAGATCGGCGCCGCCGCCCGGTCGAGCGTCCGCATTCCGGCGCCGTTCGACACCGCGTATGCCTGCCAGCCGTCGTAGCCGACGACGACGTCGCCGCGCTGGAAGCGCGGATGATTCGACTCGACGACCTCGCTGACCGTGCCGCCGACGATGACCTGCCCGATCTCGACGGGCGCGGCATACGAGCGGACGCCGCTGATGCGTCCGCGCATGTACGGATCGAGCGAGAGGTAGATCGTGCGACACAGGACTTCACCCGCTCCGGGCTTGGGAATCGGGTCGCGGACGAGCGCGAAGTCGGCGGGACGCGGCGCACCGACGGGATGGCTCTTCAGCACGATCGTGAGGTTCGTGGCGTCAGGCATGGCCCATGGTCCCACGAACAGGCCGGTGTCAGCCGGCGGCGCGACGGTCGGACTGAACCGCGAGTCGATCGACGACGCGGATCGTGACCGGCGCGCGCGCCGCCTCTTCCCTGACGACGTCGAGCGCGCGCCGGCGGTCGGCCTCCGACGCCACCTCACCGCTCACGACCAGCCGGACTTCGTTGCGCCAGAAGCCGATCTCCGGCGTCGGCGCAACGGCCGCCTGCGCGAAGCGCGACTCCCGGCCGAGTCGGAGGACGACGGCCTGCTGCACGTCGTCGCCGCGGCGGCGCGTGCGCTGCCGCGCTTCGAGCATCGGAATGAGCACGGCGACGCTGAACCCGCCGAGCGCGACGAGCGCGACGGTGAGGCCGAGCCAGAACCGGGCCTGCCCCGGTTTCATCACCGTCGACGGCGCGTCGTTGCGCGGATCGGTCAGCGGCTGATCGGGCACGGGTCCGCCGCCGGCCAGACCGCGACGCTCGGCCCAGCCCGCCGGCGCGTGACCGGAGTCGCACGCGCCGACGACACAGGCCAGCGCCAGGAGCCACGCGGCGATTCCGCTGCGCGCGCGCATACGGCCTGATCGAGCAAGGGCCCTGCCGCCGACCCCGGTTGCGAGGCCGGCGGGCCGCCGCGCGGCGTGATCGACGGGGGCGACCGTCGCGTCGACTAGCGCGGGTCGCGAACGAGCGCCGCGATCAGCGTGACGAGCTCGTCCGGCGCGAACGGCTTCGTCAGGAAGCCGTCGAATCCGGCAGCGAGCGCGCGCGCGCGTTCGCTCGCTGACACGTGCGCCGTCCCGGCGATGACCCGGACACGCTTGCTGGCATTCAACGCACGGATGGCGCCGAGGACCCAGTAACCGTCCCGGCCGGTGAGCTCGAGATCGACGATGACGACGTCGGGCACCGCGATCTGCAGCGCCTGGTGGGCGCGCTCCGCGCTCGAGACCGTCTGGACGAGCGCGCCGGCGTCGAGCAGCACGAATTGCAGCAAGGCTCGCGTGTCGTCGTGATCGTCGACGACGAGGATGGACACCTGGTCCAGTGGGGTGGTCTGCATGCGCGGACCGCGAAAGTATCACCCCGCGACACATGACGGCAAGAGCTACACCGACGCACGTCGATGCCGTCACGATGTCCCTCGCGCTCGGCATCATCGCCTTCGTCCTGGCGGTCATGGCCGTCAGGCGCGCGCTGAAGCGGCGCGCGCTGCGGGCTTCCTCGACGACCGGCGATACCGGGACGAATCACCAGCGCTCGCGGAAAGCGAGCTGAAGGCACGAGGTGCGGCGCGCTCCGTCACGCCGCCCGGCGCTGCACCTCGCGCTCCTCTTCTTCGATGAATCGCACGAGCCACGGCGCCACCAGCGCTCCGAGGACGAGACCGTAGAGCAGGTGACTGCCAAGGCTCCAGGCGAGCGCGGCCATGGGACGCGGCGCGCCCTGCGAGAAGAACCCCATCCCGGCGAGCGGCATCACCAGCGCCTGCGCCAGCGCCCAGAGCGCAACGCCGTACGTGGCGCCTTTGAGCCATGGACGACCCGGAAGAACGGGGTAGAGAACGAACGCATAGACCGCAGGGAAGACGAGCGAGCCGTTCACGAAGTGAAGCAGCATTCCGGCGAGCCACGCGCCGGACACGGACACCGTCGTCTCGCCCGTCACGAGTGAGCCGAGCATCGCCGCGAAGTCCAGCGGCTGGAGGGCGGAAACGTACGCGACGGGCGTCATCAGCGACGTCGCCGCCAGCCCGCCGATGATCGCGACCTGAAGGGTCGGACGCTCCGGAATGCGGCGCTGCGTCCATCCCCGCGTGAGGCGCATGACACGAGACCTCCACGACACGTCGTTGCAACCGTAAGGCCAGTGGCGTTGCGAAGGTACGAGGCCCAAAGCTTGCAGCCTCGATGTCACATGTCGGCCCCGTCCCGTCCTGCAACATGGACATACCTCTCCGCGCTCTGGCTGCAATGCCGACGCCGCGGACTCGCGGACTGTAAGAACTGCCGCGGCGAGGCGCCCGTGAGCTCCTGGCGGCCGGGTTGCACCGCGAAGGCCTTCGAGGCGGCGAACACCCGAGGAGAACGACTGATGGCGGCGAAACGCATCGAGACGCTCGGCCGGAGGGCGAAGACGGCCGGGGTGCGCGTGACGACTCGCCTCGTGGAGGGAAATCCCCGTGATGCGATCGCTCGCGCGGCGAAGCGCAGCGCGGCCGACCTCGTGGTGGTCGGCACGCATGGACGGACCGGACTGCGTAAGCTCCTGCTGGGCAGCGTGGCCGAGCGCATCGTCGCGATCTCGCCGTGCCCCGTCCTCACCGTGCGCGGTCGCTGACCAGCGACGCCGGCGAAGGCAGAGCGGGGTGGATCGCGTCCGGCGAGCTACCCGCCAGCGGAGTCTTCCGCGTCGTCTTCCTGGCGCTCGAGCTTGCGCGCGACCGTGCGCACGTCGATGCCGAGCAGCTGCGCCGCGCGCGTCTTGTTGCCGCCCGTCACGCGCAGCGTCTCCTCGAGCAGGCGGCGCTCGATCTCCCCGAGCGGCACGCCGATGAGCGCGGCGATGCCCTGCGACACCGCGCCCTGCGCTTCGCCGCCGGCGATCTCGTGCGGCAGGTCCTGGACGTCGATGAGGGCCCCGCGCGTGAGCACGACGCCCCGCTCGATGACGTTTTCGAGCTCGCGCACGTTGCCGGGCCAGCCGTACGTCTCGAGGCGGCGCATCGCGTCTTCGCTGAGCCCTTCGAGCGGGCGGTTGTTCTTCGCCGCGTACAGCCGCACGAAGTGCTGCACGAGGAGGCGAACGTCGTCGCGCCGCTCGCGGAGCGGCGGCACGTGCACGTTGATGACGTTCAGGCGGTAGTAGAGGTCCTCGCGGAACTTCTTCTCGCGCACGCGCTGCGCGAGATCGGCGTTCGTCGCGGCGACGATCCGCACGTCGACGCGCAGCGTGCGGGTGCCGCCGAGATGCTCGAACTCGCCCTCCTGCAGCACGCGCAGGATCTTCGGCTGCGTGACCAGCGAGAGATCGGCGACCTCGTCGAGGAACAGGGTGCCGCCGTCGGCGAGCTCGAAGCGCCCTTCCTTGCGCCCGGCGGCGCCGGTGAACGCGCCCTTCTCGTAGCCGAACAGCTCGCTTTCCAGCAGCGTCTCCGGCAGCGCGGCGCAGTTCACCGCGACGAACGGGCCGCCGTGGCGCGCGGACAGCTCGTGGATGCGCCGCGCGACGAGCTCCTTGCCGGTGCCGCTCTCGCCCTGGATCAGCACGTTCGCCGAGCTGTCGGCGACCTGCTCGACCAGCGTCATCGTGCGCCGGAACGCGGGGCTCCCGCCGATGATCTGCCCTTTCCCGCGGAGCGCTTCGAGCTGCTTCTGCAGCGCACGGTTCTGCTGGATCAGCTGCCGGCGCTCGAGCGCCTTGGTCACCAGCTTGAGGAGCTGCTCGCCCCGGAACGGCTTCGTCAGGAAGTCGTACGCGCCGTCTTTCATCGCGCTGACGGCTTCCTCGACGGTGCCGAACGCGGTCAGGAGAATGACGTCGACGTCCGGCGCGACTTCCTTCGCGGCACGAAGCAGCTCGAGGCCGGTCAGCCCCGGCATCTTGAGATCGGTCAGCACCAGATCGACGCCGCCGCCCTGCAGCTGCTCGAGTGCCGCGCGACCGTCGGGCGCGAGCAGCACGCGATGGCCGGCGCGCGTCAGCGTGCGCTGCAGGCTCTCGCGCAGCCCGGGATCGTCGTCGGCAACGAGCAGCGTCGCCGCGACGTCGTCAGACACTGACGACACGCTTCACCGGGAGGCGGATCGTGAACGTCACTCCGCGCTCCGGACCGTTACGCCACCGGAGCTCGCCGCCGTGCTCCTCCGTGATCTGGCGCGCGATGCCGAGACCCAATCCCGTGCCCTGCGGCTTCGTCGTGAAGAACGGCTCGAACAAGCGCTCGGCGACTTCGGTGGTGATGCCAGGCCCGGTGTCGGACACTGCGATCTCGACCGCCTCGCCATCGAGACGGCTTCCGATCGTCACCTCGCCGCCGCGCGACAGCGCCTCGAAGGCGTTCTTCACGAGATTGAGGATCGCCTGGCGCAGGAGCCCGCGGTCGATCTCCATCGTCGGCACGTTCGGATCCGTCTCGGCGCGCACGCTGAGCCCCTGGCGCAGGGCAACCGGCCGCACGAACTCGGCGAGCTCCTCGACGAGCTGGTTCACCGACTCCTCCTCGAACTGAGGGCGCGGGAACCGCGCGAACGCCAGGTATTCCTCGGTCAGCGCATCGAGCGCCGAGACCTGGTCGCGGATCGCGGCGACGAGGTGCTTCGCCTCCTCCATCTCCGCGCCCGGCTGGCCGCCGACGATCTCCTGGAGCATCTCGGCGTTCAGCTCGATCGCGCTGATCGGGTTGCGGACCTCGTGGGCGACCTTCAACGACAGCCGACCGACCGTGGCCATCCGCTCCGAGACGAGCAGCTCGTGCTGCGTGGCCTGCAGCCGCGTCAGCGTGCCCTTGAGCTCGAGGTTCAGCTGATCGACTTCCTCGCGCGCGTGCCGCTCGCGCTCGGCGACGTACCCGAGGAACACGGCCGGCAGCCCCCAGCCGACGGACAGGAACAGCACGGACGGCCAGCCGACCCACGGCGGCACGAGCCACCCCGCCAGCGCGAAGAGCGCGCCGGCCGTGAGCGCGGCGACGCCGGCGATCCGGGGCCCGAAGTAGTACGCGTTGACGCCGACGAGCGGAAAGAAGAGCGCGTAGTAGAAGCTGTCGCCGCCGCCCGTGAGACAGAGGAGCACGAACACGAGCACGAGATCGACGGCCAGCGCGCAGAGGAAGATGCCGCGGGTCGCCCGCGGCTTGACGGTGACGAGCGCGAAGACGCCGACCTTGTACGCCGTGAACCAGAAGACCAGCGACACGAGGTCGATGCGATAGCGGGGACGGAGCGGGATGAGTCCGATCGTGGCGAGACCGCCGACCATCGCGATGGCGAGCAGACCGGCGAACACTCGCTCGTCGCGCTCGAGAAGACGGAGGACCGCCTGCCAGGGCCTGCGCTCGGCAATCGTCAAAGCGGCCCTAGTGTAGCGTGTGGCGCGCGACCTCGGTCTCCGACCGACACACGCTGCACCGCCCGCGTCCGAGATCGATGGGCGACCCCGTGCGCGGGACGACCCGCCGCAGAGGCTCCGCGAGGTCCCGCGTCGTCGCGCCGATCGCGTTGGCGAGACAGTCGAAGCAGAAGGCGATGCCGGCCTGCTCGCGCAGGAAACCCAGGGCCTGGGACAGCGGTGTGCGTTCGGTCACGGTTGGATGTCGGCGCCCGTCGCCGGAGGCTCCCGGGAAGATTCGGGCAGATACGGCGCAGCGCGCAACGGGAAAAGTTTTCCCCAATCGATCGCGGCCCATTTGCACGTTGACGTCCTGCTGTATACTTCGAACCGTTCGGGCGGTCGTCGGTTCACGGTGAACTCGCCTCCCGCTCGGTTCGAAAAAGGAGCCCTCTCATGGCCGTGAAACTCTTCGTCGGTGGGCTGTCGTTCTCTACCTCCAGCGATCGGCTGCGCGAGACCTTCGCGGCCATCGGCTCCGTCGAGTCCGCGACCGTCGTGACCGACCGGGACACCGGGCGCTCGCGGGGGTTCGGCTTCGTCGAAATGGCGACGCCGGAAGAAGCCGATCAGGCCGTCTCCCGCCTGAACGGGTCGACGCTCGACGGTCGCACCATCCAGGTCGAAAAGGCCAAGTCGCCGGCCGGCGGTGGCGGTGAGCGCCGCGGCGGTCCGGGCGGTCGTGGTGGCTTCGGCGGTCGCGGCGGGTACGGCGGCGGCGGCGGCGGCGGCCGGGGCGGCGGCGGAGGCCGCTGGTAACAGCGACCGCGCCCACTCCGCCTCTCGTCCTTCACACTGAGGCTTCGGTCGGCTTCGGCGGTCAGGAGATTCGCATCCTGGCCGAGGCGCGCTGGCTTCTCGTCCACGGCTGGCGCACGCTCGTCGTCTGCCAGCCCGGGACCGCGCTCGCGCGCGAAGCGTCTTCGTACGATGTGCCGATGGTCCCGCTCCGCATGCGGGGAGCGACGGAGCTGTCTGCCTTCCGGACCCTGAGACGCCTGATGCGCGAGCGCGGCGTGGCGCTCGTCCACACGCACAGCTCGGTCGACAGCTGGCTCGGCGGCCTCGCCGCGAAGTCGCTCCGCCTGCCCGTCGTCCGCAGCCGGCACGTCACCATCCCGATCACGAGCGCGCTCGTCTATCGCCTGGCCGACCGCATCATCGCGAGCGGCGACCGGGCGGCCGGGCTCGTGCGCGATGCCGGCATCGCCGCGAGTCGTGTCGTCGCGATCACCGCCGGCGTCGACCTCGAGCGCTTCCACCCCGGCGTGTCCGGCAAGGGCGTGCGCGACGAGCTCGGCCTGCACGGGCCGCTCGTCGGCATCGTCGCGAACGTGCGCGGCTCGAAAGGCCATCGGTACTTCCTCGAAGCGGCGCGCGAGATCCTGGCCGTCCGGCCGGACGCGCGGTTCCTCATCGTCGGCGCCGGCGTCGGGTTCGACGACATCCAGCGTCGTGTGCGCGAGACGGGGCTCGAGCGCGAGGTCCTCATGGTCGGCTTCCGGCGCGACATTCCCGAAGTCCTCGCCGCGCTCGACATCCTCGCGCTGCCGTCGATCAAGTCGGAAGCGACGTCCCAGGTCATTCTCCAGGCGCTCGCCGTCGGCACCCCTGTCGTCGCGACGACCGTCGGCGGCAGTCCGGAAGTCATCCGCGACGGCGTCACCGGCCGCCTGGTGCCGCCGGCCGACGGCCCTGCCCTCGCGGCCGCGATTCTCGCGCTGCTGAACGACCCGGACCGCGCACGAGACATGGCGCGGGCGGGCGGCGCGGCGGTCCGCGACGACCAGTCGATCGACGCGGTGATGACGCGCACGACGGCGGTCTACCGGGAGCTCCTCGGCCGGCCGTGATCCGGGTCGGCACGTCGGGCTACAACTACCCGGAGTGGCGCGGCCACTTCTATCCGACCGACCTGCCGCAGAAGGCGATGCTCGCGTACTACGCCGAGCGCTTCGGCACCGTCGAGATCAACGCGAGCTTCTACCGGATGCCGACGGAAGCGACGGTCGCGTCGTGGGCGGCGGCGACACCGGCCCGCTTCGTCTTCACGCTCAAGGCGCCGCAGCGGATCACGCACCTGAAGCGGCTCATCGACGTCGACGATCCCGCGCGCCGCTTCGCCGACGTGGCCGCGACGCTCGGCCCGAAGCTCGGCCCGCTGTTCTTCCAGCTGCCGCCGACCTTCAAGAAAGAGACGGCCCGTCTCGCCGCGCTGCTGGCGCTGCTCCCGCCGGGTCTTCGCGTCGCACTCGAGTTCCGCCATGCCTCGTGGTTCGCCGACGACGTGTACGACGTGCTGCGCGCCCGCGACGCGGCGCTCTGCATCGCCGACACGGACGCCGGCACCACGCCCGACGTCGCGACGGCGTCGTGGGGCTATCTGCGGCTGCGTGACGCCGGCTACACCGACGACGAGCTCGATCGCTGGGCCGCGTCCGTGCAGCGACCGGAGTGGCGCGACGCGTACGTGTACTTCAAGCACGAGGCGGAGGCGCGCGGGCCGGAGCTGGCGAAGCGCTTACTGGCGCGGGTGTCCGCGAACGCGTTGTTATAGTGGAACGAGAGGCACGTCCCGCCCCGCGATGATCGTCCACGTCCTCGCCTGTGATTACGACGGAACCGTTGCGGACCACGGCCACGTCTCGCGCGACATGGCGGCGACGCTGGCCCGGGTCCGTGAATCCGGCCGCAAGCTCGTGCTCGTCACGGGCCGCGTCCTGCCCGACCTGCGCCACGTGTGTCCCACCGTGGACGAGATGTTCGACGCCGTCGTCGCCGAAAACGGCGCGGTGCTCTACTTCCCCGCGCGGCGCGAGGTGAAGGTGCTCGGCGACGCGCCCGAGCCGGCGCTCGTCGATCAGCTCCGCCGGCGGGAAGTGCCCCACGACCTCGGCAGCTCGCTCATCGCGACGCTCGCGCCGTTCGCCGAAGAATCGATCGCGGCGATCCGCGAAGCCGGCGTGGAGCGGACGCTCGTCTTCAACAAGGGGGCCCTGATGCTGCTGCCCGGCGGCGTGACGAAGGCCACCGGGCTCGAGGCGTGGCTGACGGCGATGGGCTATTCGCCGCACAACGTCGTCGGCATCGGCGACGGCGAAAACGACCACGCGTTCCTCGCGATCGCGGAGCTGTCGGTCGCGGTCGGCGACGCGGTTCCCGCGCTGCGCGAGCGCGCGGACTACGTGACCGCCGAACACGGCTCGCACGGGGCGCGGCGCTTCATCGAAGACCACGTGCTCACCGACATCGCCGCGCTCGCGCCGGGCCTCGTGCGCCACCGCGTGAACCTCGGCGACCGCGCCGACGGCACCCCTGTGCGCGTTCCCGTGCACGGCACGCGGCTGCTCGTCGTCGGTCCGTCGGCCAGCGGCAAGTCGACACTGACCGGCCTGCTCGTCGAGCGGCTCGTCGAGACGGGACGCAGCGTCTGTCTCCTCGACCCCGAAGGCGACTATCAGAGCCTGAGCGACCTGGAAGGCATGCTCGTCCTCGGCGGCAAGTCGGACCATGGACTGCCGACCGCCGACGAGCTCGAGCAGTTCCTGCGCCGGCCGCGCACCAGCCTCGTCCTGAACCTCTCGTCCATGTCGCGCCCCGACAAGGTCGAGTACGGCGCGCTGGTGTTCGCGAAGATCGCGGCCGCGCGCAGCGCGACCGGGCTCCCGCACTGGCTGCTCGTCGACGAGGCGCATCACCTGCTGCCGGCCGACGGCTCGCCCGGCGCCGAAGCGTTGAAAGCCGTGCGCGACCCGCTCTGCGTGATCACGCTGTCGGTCGACGACCTTGCGCGTGACCTGCATGCGACGCCGAACGTGCTCGCGTCGACGGACCTCGACGCGTTCGACGCGACGCTCCGCGCGCTGCGTGCCGAACGTCCGGACCGTCCGCCCGCCGCGCCGATCGGCGGACCGCCGTTCGCCCGCGGCGAAGCGGCGATCGCGTGGCTCGACGACAGCGAGTCGGGCGCGACGCGGTTCACCGTGGCGCGCCGGCGCGTCGAGCACCGCCGCCACGTGCGGAAGTACACGGAAGGCGAGCTGCCACCGGACCGCAGCTTCTATTTCCGTGGGCCCGCGGGCGCGCTCAACCTCCGCGCGGCGAATCTCGTCCGGTTCTGCGAGCTCGCCGACGGCGTCGATCCCGACACCTGGGCGTTCCACCTGCGGCACGGCGACTACTCGCGCTGGCTGCGCGAGATGATCAAGGATCCGGAGCTGGCGACCGAGATGGCGGGGCTGGAATCGAACCTCGCGCTGCCGCCGGCGGCATCGCGGCGAGAGGCGCTCGCCGCGATCCGCCGCCGGTACGCGGTGTGACCCGCTCGCTCGCTGAGCGCGCGTCAGCCCCGGCGTGGCCAGCGCACCTCGCTCGCGGCCTTGTCGTCCCGCAGCCCCAGAAACGTCGGGTGGCGAAGCCGGCCGTCGTCGGTGAGCTCCGTGAACCCGACCTGCGCGATCAGCGACGGCTCGAGCCACGTCACGCGCCGCTCGCGCGGCGCATCGGCGAACGGCGACGTCGGACGCACGAGCGGATGGAAGCGCGCCATCAGGTCCGCCAGCATCTTCGCCGTGTAGCCGGTGCCGACCTTGCCCGCGTACCGCAGCGTGCCGCGCTGCCACGCGCCGACGAGGATCGCGCCGAAGTGACTGCGTGATCCCTCCGGACGCGTGAATCCACCGATGACGAATTCCTCTTCGTTGCGGACCTTCACCTTGCGCCACGCCATCGACCGCGCGCCGTCTTCGTAGTGCGACGCGCCGTCCTTCGCGATCAGGCCCTCGAGGCCGCGCTTCTTCGCCTCGCGAAACGCGGCGAGGCCGTCGTCCGACAACCGCCGTGCGAGCCGCAGCGTCTCGCTCTCGCGCACCTCGGCCTCGAGCGCCTGGCGGCGCTCGCGGAGCGGCCGCGCGCGCAGGTCGCGGCCGCGCGCGAAGAGACAGTCGAAGACCACGTAGACCGCGGCGCCCTCGGCACGACGCTGCATCAGCTGGAACCGTGAGATGCCTTCGGGATCGAAGATCACGACCTCGCCGTCGAGCACGAGCGTGGGCGCGGCAAGCTTCGCGACCGCGGCCGCGAGATCCGGAAAGTCGCCGGTCCGGTCCTTGAGATTCCGGGTCATCAGCGTGACGCGGCGGCCGTCCTTGTACGCGACGATGCGGAAGCCGTCGTACTTCTCCTCGTAGACCCAGCCCTCACGGTGGAACGGCTCGCCGACGAGGGTGGCGAGCATCGGACGGATCGAGATGGGGGGCCCCGACATGGCCCCCCGGATCCTCTCGCGCTCGGAAGCGCCCCGGCGAAGCCGTGGCGCTCCTCGACCACGCGCTTCGGCGGACACTAACGCGCGCGGTGCTGCGTCGCCGCAGGCGCGGCCGCATCCCGCGGCACATCGGCGGCGGCGGCCTGCTCGAGCTGACGCGGCGACGCGCCGGCCGCGCGCGCGATCGCCGCCAGGGTGCGGCGCGAGACGACGGACCGCGGCTTCGTCGCCGTCAGATCCTCGCTCGACGCGTGCGCATCGCGGTGCTTGATGAGCAGCCACTGCCGGCCGTGCGTGCGCACGAGCACCCACGAGCCCTTCAGCTTCCGCCCGTCGAGCCGGAATTTGAGGTCGCCCTTCGCGAGCGCGCGGCCGACGTCGCTCGATTCCGGCGTCCAGGTGCCGCGATCCCAGATCATGACGGTGCCGCCGCCGTATTCGCCCTCGGGAATCACGCCTTCGAACTGGTTGTAGTCCATGGGATGCGGCTCGGTCTGCATCGCGAGCCGCTTGACGGCGGGATCGGGCGCGGGACCTTTGGGTACGGCCCACGAGAGCATCACGCCTTCGTGCTCGAGACGAAAGTCGTAGTGCAGATGTCCGGCGCGGTGCTTCTGGACGACGAACTCCAGCTTCGGGCTGGCCGTGGCGGCCGTTTTCACGGCGCGCGCGAGACGCGGCGGCGGTTCCGGCGTGACGTCGAAGCGGCGCTTCGCCCGGTACTCGGCGAGCCGTCCGTACCTCGACAGGTCGGGAAGACTCGGCTCGCGGCGTGGCTTCGTGCTCATGATCGATTGTACTCACCGCCTCGCGCCGGTCGCGCCTCGAAGCGCCGCATGTCCGCCTTCGCGCGGCGCGTTCGCTCGTCGATCGCGAATCCCGCCGCGGTGACCGTCCGCTCGGTGTCGCGATTCGGATGGCAGCCGCCGCTCGCTCGCGTCCACGCGGGCTGGATCCAGTCCTGGAACCGCGCCTTCCACGGCTTCGTCGAACGCACGTGCTCGAGCATGCGGAGCGTGCCGTTCGGCGCGAGGACGCGCTTGACCTCCGCGAGCCCGCGCATCGGGTCGGAGACCGAACAGAACACGAGACCGGTGACGACGGTGTCGAAGACGCCGTCGCGGAATGGCAGCGCTTCGGCGCGCGCCTGCACGAGCGGCGTGCCGCGCGAGCGCCGGCGTGCGCGGCGGAGCGACGCGCGCTCCGGATCGACGCCGACGGCGCGCACGCCGGAGGGAAAGAGCGGCAGGTTCCGCCCCGTACCGCAGCCGAGGTCGAGGGTGCGACCGCGTGCGCCCGTGGCGAGCCATTGCCGCCACCGCTTGAATCCGGTCGCCTCGCACACGGTGCAGAGCGCGTCGTAGAGCCACGGAATCTGCTCGCACCCTCTCATGACGGGCTCCGCGATGCGGCCGGCACGCCGCGCGCGACCCGTCCGAGCGGGACGACGATGATCGCGAGCCCGAGCAGCACGAGCGCCATGCCGCCGAGCCGCAGCGCACCGAACCGTTCGTCGAACGCGATCGACGACGCATACGACGCGACGAAGGGCACGAGCAGCGCGAACGGCGTGACGGTGGCGGCGGGATACTGGCGCAGCAGCGCGCCCCAGATCGCGTACGCGACGATGTTGCCGATGACGCCGAGATAGAGCACGGACGCGACGCCGCGCCAGCTCGCCCCCGCGATCGCGTCGCCGATCGCCAGCGGGCCGTCCAGGGCGAGCGCCACCGCCAGCGCCGGCAGCGGCGGAACGAGGCTCAGCCACACGACGAGATTGAGGATCGGCACCGGCGGCAGCCGCTTCAGGAGAATGTTGCCGACCCCCCAGCTCATCGCCGACAGGCTCGTGAGCACGAGACCGATCACCGTGAGGTCCTGACCCACCGTCAGTCCGATCGCGACCACGCCGCCGGCGGCCACGACGGCGCCCGCGAGCTGGCGACCGGTCGGCCACTCGCGCAGCACGAGCGCGGCGAAGGCGATCGTGTAGAACGCCTGCGTGTGCATGACGACCGACGCGAGGCCCGGCGGCATGCCGAGCGCGATCCCGAAGAACTGCAGCAGGAACTGCGCGGCGAACAGCGTCAGGCCGGTGGCGATGAGCAGCGCCCACGGAATGCGGGGCCGCGGCAGCAGCAGCGCGGGCGCGCACGCGACGAGAAACCGCGCCGCGGCGAGCTGCGGCGGCGAGAAGTCGTCGAGC
Source organism: Candidatus Rokuibacteriota bacterium (assembly GCA_016184365.1). Taxonomy (GTDB): domain Bacteria; phylum Methylomirabilota; class Methylomirabilia; order Rokubacteriales; family CSP1-6; genus AR8. The sequence goes on along the minus strand of JACPCW010000072.1, from coordinate 24,041 downwards.
GCCATGCGCGTCGCGACGAACGCGAGGCCCCACATGCCGGCGACGAGCACGGCGAGCGCGACGTGCGGAAGCTTCACCGAGGAGCGCCCCGGGTTCCCCGGGGCGCTACCGAGCGTCGGGGGGCATGGGGGCCATGTCGGGGCCCCCATCTGGAAAGATCACGAGTACGCCCGTGTACGTGTGGAAGAGGTTCCGGCGCGCGATCGGCGCGAACTCGCCGTTGCCGAAGAAGCCGGCGAGCGGGACCGGGCCGAGCCGTTCGCGGATCATCGTGACGTCGTGGTCCGGCTTGCCGTAGAGCCCCTCGCCGCGGCCGGCGCAGTTGAAGTAGCAGCCGAACGCGGGCCGGCGTCCATCGAGCCGGCGCACGACACCCGCCAGCATCGCGGCCAGATCGTCGCGCGCGGCCTCGGCGTCGCGGATCTGGAACTGGATCGTCTGACCGACGCGCACCTGGTCGCCCACGGCGATCGCGCCGCTCGACTGGTCGATCGCCACGAGATGGCGCACGAGGAAGTCGCCGCGCTCGAGCGGCGACTTCGCCGGATCGATGGCGAGGCCGGCGAAGAGCCCCGCGCGCTGGATCCGCTCGTTCGGATTCGGCAGGGTCTCGATCGCCTCCTTCAGCACGACCAGCGCGCGGCGGCTGCCGATCGAGTGGATCACGGTGCCCTCGGCGGCCGTGATCACGTACGGCTCGCCGATCGGCATGCAACCCTGCGCGACGCCGATCACGGGCTCCTCGCCGGAGAGCGCGAGGCCGGCGACCCCGCCCTGCGTGACGTCCGTGTTGCAGAACTCGACGAGCGCCGGGCCGGCGGCGACGGCGCCGACGATCGGCACGTACCCCATCGCCGCGTCGAAGCGCGTGAGCAGCGCCCACGGATCGAGGCCGCGCGCGTCCGGCAGCAGGATCACCGACCCGCTCTCGAGCACCGTCTCGGCGGTCGCGACGGCGAGGCGCGACCCGGCGTCGGCACCGATGGTTTCGAGATCGGGCAGCAGGAACGGCGTCACGACGAGGCCGTCGCGTGCGACCGTGAGGACCGCGGCCGCCGTGTCGCCCTCGACCTCGCGCCGCTCGGTGAGCACGCCGACACCGGTGCAGCCCACGACGGCGCGCGCGCCGGTGGCGCGGCGTACGGCATGGAGCACGGCGTGCGCGCGATCGCCGGCTTCCGCGCCGCTCGCGAACACGAGCGCGAGGTCCGCGCGATCCGTGCCCGACGCCTGGATCGCGGCCAGCGACGCTTCGAGCGCCGCGTCGTCCGGCGTGGCCGACACGGCGAGACCGGAGCCGGCGTGGATCACGCGAGCTCGGTCCTCCGCAGCAGGCGCGCGCCAGCCGTCGTCATCTCGTCGACCGCGCGCGCGCCGTCACCCGCGGCCACCTCGACCGCGCGCGAGGCATCGTCGAGCACGAACGCCTCGAAGCCGTGCTTCCGCGCGTCGAGCACGGTGGCCTTCACGCAGTAGTCGGTCGCGAGCCCGCCGATGAACAGGCGCCGGACCCCGCGCGACGCGAGCGCGTTGGCGAAGGGCGTGCCATCCGAAGTCTCCGCCTGGAACGCCGAGTACGCGTCCGCATCGGGATCCATGCCCTTCGAGACGATCTCGGTCCGCGGCGGCAGCGAGAGCGCGGGATGGAACTCGGCGCCGCGCGTCCCCTGCACGCAGTGCGGCGGCCAGACGCCGCCCCACTCCTTGAAATGCTTCGTCTGCCGGGGATGCCAGTCGCGCGACGCGAACACCGGCGCGCCCGCGCGCGCGAACCGCTCGGCATAGCGGTTCATCACCGGCACGACCTCGTCGCCGGCGTTGACCGCGAGCGCGCCGCCGGGGCAAAAGTCGTTCTGAACGTCGACGATGACGAGCGCGTCGCGCGCGGGGTCGATCGGGACGGGCATGGCGCGGCCTCCCGGCGCCATCCTACCGCGCCCGCCACGCTATCGCCGGAACGGCTTGACCGTCACGACGGCCCAGCCCCGCCGGCGCAGCTGCGTCTCGACGTCCGGCGTCAGCCGGCGCTCGCGACCGCGCCGCTCGAGCTCCGTGGCGCTCGCGCCCGCCCGGCGTTCCGCGGCCCGTCGATCGAGGATGACCGTCACGGTCTGGTCGTCCTCGAACGTCCGCCGCAGCGAGCGGTAGAGATGCTCGTTGTGCCGCGCAATGATGAAGAGCGTCCGGTTCGGCGCGACGACCGCGACCGCCGTGGCGTCCAGCGCGAGCGCGATCCACGTCGCGACCGTCGTCGCGACGCGGACGTCGTCCGCGCCGGGCTCGTACGCGCGCTCCCACCAGAACAGCACGAGCGCGCCGCGCACGACGCCGCCGTGGACGGCCGGCGCGCAGACCATCGACCGCGGCGCGCGCGGCAGCGAACGCAGCGCGCCGGACTCGAAGCCCGGATCGTCGGCAACGGCGGCCGCGATCACCGGCTCGCTGCGGCGGCCCGCGTCCCGGAGGACCGGCGGCACGTCGGCCGTGGCAATGCGGTACGCGGGCTGCTGGAGCTCCGCGGGCACGCGGTAGCCGGCGACGGCGGTCGCCTGCTGCCGCGTTTCATCGAGGGCGAAGTACACGGCGGTGTCGGCGCCGAGGAGGTGCGCGACGGCGCGCGCGCCGCGACGAGCGACCTCGCGCGCGTCGGCCAGCGCCCGGGCCGCTTCGGTGACGGAGAGCACGGTGGCGAGGGCGGCGTGACGGGATGCAGGGGGTTGCACGGTGCTTCGACTCCTCTCGGCCGCCCAACGCGAGCGCCTGAGGGAAGGTCTCGTCGAAGCACGCGAGATGCCGGTGAGGCGCGAAACGGTTGGCCGATGTCTGGCAACGAGTACCCTGCCGCGAGCGCAACGGCTTGATATCCCGTGCACCCGGTCAGGCACGCCCGCTGCACAGGACGAACGCCACATGCTGCGGTTCAAGCCCGCCCTCGTCGCCCTGCTGCTCGACGCGCGCGGCGAGGCGCTCTGCGACGACTGCCTCGCGCGCGCGCTCCGCGCCGCGCCGGCTGACGTGACGCGCACGACGGGCGAGCTCTCCGCGTCGCCGGACTTTCTGAAGGACGTCTGGAGGTGTTCGGGCTGCCGTCGCATCCGGCCCGTCACCCGCACCGTGCTCCTGCCCCACAGCGTCCCGCTCGCGCGATAGCCGCGGCCGACGACCGATAACCCCGCGCCCCATCGACCGTTCCGGCCCGCGACGCGTGTCGAGTCACCGGAATGCCGCCTGCAAAGACGGCATGCCCATGACACCACGACCGGCGGGCGACCGACGACGATCCGGACAGACGCGCGAGGGCGTGCTGCGCGGCGTGCGCTCGTTTCTCGACGGCCACCGCGGCTGCGGCGGGCTCTTCTGTGACACGGCGCACGTCGCGGCCACGCTGGCCTATCGCGTCGTCGTCGCCTGCTTCTGCGGCGAGACCGCCGAGTGGACGTCGCACACGTGGATGACGCCCGACGACGTGCGGGGCGTCGTCGCGCAAGCCCGACGCCGCGCCGCTTAGGCGACCTTCCGCGCGAGCTTCTTCATCCCGCGCAGCGCTTTCTGCATTGGACTCTGCAGAAGCTGGCTCTTGCGCGCCGTCATCTCGCCGCCGAGCCACGTCAGATGCTCGTGGCCGAGCCGCGCCGCGGCGGCGAAGAGAGCGCGTTCTTCCTCGGCGACGTGGTGCTCGATCCGGGTGCGGAGATGCGCGAGCGCCCGGTCGAGCGCCGGTGAGTCGGCGGCGCAGCGCTCGACGTCGGCGATGAGGGTCCCGATCTCGCCATGTTCGTCTTCCCCGTCCTGCACGGCGCGCGGCGCGAGCGGCGCGATGACCGGATAGAAGAGCTCCTCTTCCGTCTTGGCGTGGATCTCGATCGCCGTCACGAGCTCGTCGACGAGCGCTTGGCGCCGGGCGATGTTCGTCGGCTTCGTGCGGCCGAGCTGTGCGAAGAGGCGCCGCACCTGCGCGTGGTCCTGCCTGAGCACCGTCGTCGCTTTCATCCGGCCCCTCCGCCCGCCCGGAAGGTGCGAAGGCGGTGCCAGCGATGCGCCCGCCGCGCGAAAGAGTCGTCGCGACGCGAACTTACGCGGCGGGGACCGGGACGAGGCGGCAGCGCAGGCCGCGCGTGTCGGCCGAGCCCGACACGGGATCCCACGGACCGTCGTACGACATCGCGGCGTTCACGTTGACGTCGAAGGCGCCGTGGTCCGGAACGGGCGCGTCGGGAAACCACCAGCCCATGCCCGTCGAGACGACGCCCGGCGGCGTCGCCTCGGTGAGCTCGACGCGAAGCCGGCAGCGACCCGGGCCCCCGGAGGTCTCGACCCACACCCAGTCGCCGCGCGCGATGCCGTGGGCCGCGGCCGTCTCCGGATGCACGCGCAGCTCGGGATCCGGCGACATGCGTCGGGCCCATGCCTGCTCGCGGAAGCGCGAATGGTGGTACGCCTTCTCGCGATCGCCGGTCAGGAGGACGAGGGGGTACGCGCCCGCATCGTGTCCCTCGCGCTCGGCCGCCGGCGTCACGAAATCGGGCAGCGGATCGAGGCCGAGACCGTCGAGCGTCGTCGAGAAGAGCTCGATCTTGCCGGTCGGCGTGTTGAAGCCCTGCTCGTCGAAATTGCCGAGCCGGTAGGGATACGTCGCGAAGCCGCGGGTGCGGAGGTCGTCGAGCGAGATCGTCGTGTCCGCCAGGAGGAAGTCGCAGAACTCGCGCTGGGTCCGCCACCGGAAGAAGTTCTTCGCGATCGCGCCGCGGGCCTCGAGCCGGTCGAGCAGCCCGACGGCGATGTCGAGATCGCAGCGCGCCTGGCCGCGCGGCGGCACCGCGGCCCGGGTATAGGTGACGCACGGACCGGCCGGGTTCAGCGACACCTCTTCCTCTTCGAGCGTCGTCGTCTTCGGCAGCACCAGATCGGCGAGCTCGGCCGTCGGCGTCATGGTCTGCGACGCGACGGCGAGGAAATCGAGCGACGCGAGCGCGCGCGCCGTCTTGCGCGCGTTCGGGTACGTCACGACGACGTTCACGCCGCTCACGTACATCGCGCGGATCGGATACGGCTCCCCGGTCAGGATCGCGTCGATCACCGACGGGTTGTGACAGGCCATCTGCCAGCCGCGCGGCCCCGCCCACAGCGGGAACCGGTCGGCGCCGATCGTGCGCTCTTCCACCTCGCGCGGCAGCCGGAAATCCGGGTGATGGAGCAGGTCGAGATACGTGCGATAGCCCGCCGGGCGCTTCACACGCCGGTTGCCGCCTTCGCGGTCGAGGTTGCCGCTGATCGCGACGAGGCCGTGATACGCGCGGAACGTCTGCACACCGGCGCTGAACGCGTCGATGCCGTGGCCGGACACGAACGTCGACGGCCCGTCGGCGTACATCCGCGCCGCGCGGACGATGTCGTCGGCCGCGACACCCGTCAGGCGCGCGGCCACCTCCGGCGGATACTGCGCCGCGCGCGCCGCGAGCGCGTCGAAGCCGTGCGTCCATCGCGCGACGAACTCGCGGTCGTGCCGGCCCTCGGTCACGAGGACGTGGATCATCGCCAGCGCGAGCGCCGCGTCGGTGCCCGGCCGCACGCGCAGCCACAGATCGGCGATGTCCGCGACCGGAATGCGCTTGGGATCGATCGCGATGATGCGCGCGCCCTTCGCTCGGGCGCGCCTGAGCGCCTGCCACTGCGCGGGGTCGGCCGCGGACGGGTTGCGCCCGACGACGAGCGCGCAGCGGGTCGCGTCGATGTCTTCCCCGCGATCGATCGCGAGCCCCGTCAGCCGGTCGCTCAGCGCGCGGCACCCGCCGCACAGGTCCTGGTTGATCAGCCAGTTCGGCGAGCCGAGCGACCGCATGAGGAGCGCCACGGTGAGACCGCGGCTGAAGAACGCGCCGCTGACCGCGCCGGCGATCGCGAGCGGCCCGAAGCGCTCGCGCACCGAGGCGAGACCGTCCGCCATCACGTCGAGCGCGTCGTCCCAGCCGAGCGGCTCCCACCGCCCCTCGCCGCGCGTGCCGACACGCCGGAGCGGCTGGGTCAGGCGCGACGGATGCGTCGTCCAGCCGGGCGCGCCGAGAATGCCTTTCACGCAGAACGCGCCGCGCGTCGCGGGATGGTCGGGGTTCGGACCGACCTTGGCCACCTGGCCGTCTTTCACGGTCACGAGCGAGCCGCAGATCGTGCCGCATTCCCAGCAGGTGCTGGGGAACGTGCCGTCGGCGATCGAAGGGCTGGCCGTCATGAGGCCTGCATCATGGCACGGCGATTGCCACGTGGGCTATCCATGGCACTTCGCGTCCTCCTCGTCGAAGACGCCGATGACGTCCGCAAGCTGCTCACGCTGTTCATCGGGGTGGAAGGTATCGAGGTCGTGGCCGTGCCCACCGGCCGTGAGGCCATCGACGCGGCCTCGCGGGAGACGTTCGACGTCCTCCTGACCGACCTGCGGCTGCCCGACATTCCCGGCGAGATCCTCATCCGCGAGATCGTGGCCAGCGCGACGCCGCGGCCGCGCGTCGTCGTCATCTCGGGATCGGACGAGCGCCAGGTCACGCGCGCCACCGCCGCCGGCGCCGACGTCGTGCTTCGGAAGCCGTTCGACTGGGAGCAGCTGCGGGACCAGATCGTCGGCGCGCGGCCTCGCGACGACGTCGCTGCCTGAGCCTCGCGTCGCCGCTCGGTCGCCCGCTCGGCCGCTCGGTTGCTTCCATCGCTCGGTCGCTCGGCCGCCCGGTTGGTTCCGCCGCCCCGCGCTACTGCGCCGGGGTCAGGTGGTACAGCATCCAGTACACCGCGACTCCCGTCACCGACACGTACAGCCAGATCGGCAGCGTCCACCGCGCGATCCATCGGTGCCTCGTGAAGTCGCCGCGCCACGCGCGATAGAGCGTCGTCAACGCCAGCGGCACGATGACCGCCGCCAGCACGATGTGCGTCAGCAGCAGGACGAAGTAGACCGGCCGCACGAGGCCCTGCCCCGTGAACGGCCGTGAGCCCGCGTGATAGTGGTAGGTCACGTACGACACGAGGAACAGCGTCGACGTCGCGAACGCGGCGGTCATCGCCATCAGGTGCGCGCGGACGCGGCGCCGGCGGATCAGCACGAAGCCCGTCCCCAGCAGCACCGCGCTCGTCGCGTTCAGCGCGGCGTTCACGGTCGGCAGCGCGGACACGTCCATGCCGCCGCCGCGGCCCGAGGGGCCGAGCGTCAGCGCGCCGACGATGCCGAGCACCAGGATCGACAGCGCTCCGATGACGGCGGCGACGACGCGATCGCTCATGCCAGGGCAGTATAATCCGCGCACCGACGCTGCCGACCCGCACAGGAGGTCTCGACCACCATGCACCTGCTTCGGCCCCGCGGCCTCACCGTCGCGCTCGTCTTCGCCCTGCTCGCGGCGCCCGTCGTCACCGCGGACGCCGCCGGCCTTCGCATCGGCTCGAAGAACTTCACCGAGCAGGTCGTCCTCGGCGAGCTCTACGCCCAGGCGCTCGAGGCGAAGGGCGTCCGGGTGGAGCGCAAGCTCAACATGGGCGGCACGCTGATCGCGCACCAGGCGCTCGTGTCGGGCGAGATCGACATGTATCCCGAGTACACGGGAACGGCGCTCGCCAACGTGCTGAAGGCCGAGACGATGACCGATCCCGACGCCGTCTACCAGAAGGTGAAGGCGCACTACGAGCGGGAACTCAAGCTCACGTGGCTCAAGCCGACGAAGATCAACAACACCTACGTCCTGGTCGTGCTGCCCGAGATCGCGCAGAAGCATCAGCTCAAGACGCTCACCGATCTCGCCAAGGTGTCGAAGCAGCTCGTCCTCGGCGCCGGCCCCGAGTTCCGCAACCGCAAGGACGGCGTGCCCGGGCTGAAGGCGAAGTACGGCATCGAGTGGAAAGAGGACCGCCAGTTCGCCATCGGGCTGCGCTACCAGGCGCTCGCGAACAAGCAGGTCGACGTGATCGACGGCTACGCGACCGACGGACAGATCGCCGCGCAGAAGCTCGTGAAGCTCACGGACGACCAGCGGCTCTGGCCGCCGTATTTCGTCGCGCCGGTCGTTCGCCCGCAGGCGCTGCGCGACACGCCGCAGGCGGCGAGCATCCTCGACCAGGTCTCCGCGCTGCTCGACGACGTGTCGATGTCGGAGATGAACTGGCGGGTCGACGGCGACAAGGAAGAGCCGAAGGACGTCGCGCGCGACTTCCTGCGCAAGAAGGGCGTGCTCAGATAGCGGCGGACGTCGTTCTCGGCGCCGCCCCGCTCGACGTCACCGCGATCGTGCGCGTGGCGCGCGACGGCGCCCCGGTCGTCCTCGGCCGTCCCGTCCGTGAGCGTCTCGCCCGGGCGCGCGCCATCGTCGAGCGCGCCGCGTGGGACACCGTCCGGCGCCTCGTGCCGCCGCTCGACGACGACCGGCCGCCCGGCCCGGACATCGAGCGTGTGCGCACGGCGATCATCGCCGGCGAGCTCGCCCGCGGCGTATGACCTGGGTCATCCGCCACGCGGACGACATCGCGCTCGCCGCCTGGGAGCACGTCGTCCTCGTGCTCGTCTCCGTGGCGATCGCCTTCGCGATCTCGCTCACCGTCGGCGTCTGGATCAGCCGCCGTCCGCGCGCCTACGCCGTCGTGATGGCCGGGACGGCGCTCCTCTACACGATCCCGAGCCTGGCCCTCTTCGCGCTGCTGATCCCCGTCGTCGGGCTCGGACGCCCGCCGGCGATCATCGGCCTCGTCGCGTACTCGCTGCTGATCCTGATCCGGAACATCGCGACGGGGCTGCGCGAAGTGCCCGCCGACGTCCTGGAAGCCGCGCGCGGCATGGGGCTCGGGCGCTGGCAGCTGCTGACGCGCGTCGAGCTGCCGCTCGCGATGCCGGTCATCGTCGCCGGCCTCCGCATCGCGACGGTCACGGTGATCGGCATCGCGACGATCGCCGCCTACATCAACGCCGGCGGCCTCGGCGCGCTGATCTTCAGCGGCATCCAGCAGCAGTTCGCGACCAAGATCGTCGTCGGGGGCGTCGGCACGGCGGCGATGGCGATCGGCGTCGACGTCGCGCTCACGCGCGTGGAGCGCCGCCTGCGCGCGAGCCGCGCGTGACGCTGCTCGGCGCGGCGGTCGATTACATCGCGCAGAATCCGCGGCTCTTCCGCGAGGCGCTCGTCACGCACCTGCTGCTCTCCGGCTCCGCCCTGCTCGTCGCGGCGGCGGTCGGCATCCCGCTCGGCGCCGCCGTCACGCGCCGCCCCCGCGCGGCGTTCGTGGCCCTGAACGGCGTGAACGTCGCGCGCACGATCCCGAGCCTCGCGGTGCTCGCGTTCATGCTGCCGTTCCTCGGCATCGGCTTCCTGCCGTCGTTCCTGGCGCTCGCGATCCTCGGCTTGCCGCCGATCGTCACGAACACCTGGGTCGGCATCCGCCAGGTCGATCCCGACGCGGTCGAATCCGCGCGCGGCATGGGCATGACGGGATCACAGGTCTTGCGCCGCGTCGAGCTGCCGATCGCCGTGCCCGTCATCCTGGCGGGCGTGCGCACGTCGGCGGTGCAGATCGTCGCCGGCGCGACGCTCGCCGCCTTCATCGGCGGCGGCGGGCTCGGCGACTTCATCACGACGGGCATCGGCATGATGCAGGTCGAGCTGCTGCTCGTCGGCGCGATTCCCGTGACCGCGCTCGCCATCGCCACCGAGCTCGGCTTCAGCCTGCTCGAGCGCGCGCTCACGCCGCGCGGGATGCGCGAGTCGTGATCCGCCTGCGCCGTCTGACGAAGGTCTTCGCCGGCCAGGCGGGCGCCGCGGTCGACGATCTGACGCTCGACGTCGCCGCCGGCGAAACGTGCGTGCTCATCGGCCCCTCGGGCTGCGGCAAGACGACGACGATGCGGATGATCAATCGCCTGATCGAGCCGACGCGCGGCACGATCGAAGTCGACGGCCGCGACGTCGCGAAGGCGGATCCGGTCGAGCTTCGCCGTCGCATCGGCTACGTCATCCAGCAGGTCGGCCTCTTCCCGCACATGACGATCGCCGACAACGTCGCCACCGTGCCGCGCCTGCTCGGCTGGACGCCGGCGCGCCTCGAGGCGCGCGTCGACGAGATGCTGGCGCTGGTCGGGCTCGATCCCGCGTCGTTCCGGCGGCGCTATCCGCGCGAGCTGTCCGGCGGGCAGCGGCAGCGCGTCGGCGTCGCGCGCGCGCTCGCCGGCGATCCGCCCGTCATGCTGATGGACGAGCCGTTCGGCGCCGTCGACCCGATCACGCGCGCGCGGCTGCAGAACGAGCTGCTGAAGATCCTGGCGGCCGTCGGCAAGACGGTGGTCTTCGTGACTCATGACGTGGACGAGGCGATCCGGATGGGTGATCGCATCGCCATCCTGCGCGACGGGCGGCTCGTGCAGCACGGGACGCCGGTGGAGATCCTCGTGCGCCCGGCCGATCCGTTCGTCGAGGAGTTCGTCGGCGCCGACCGCGCGCTCAAACGGCTCGGCCTCGTCGCCGTGCCGGACGTCATGGCGCCCGGCGCGGGCGGCGCGGCGAAGGGTTCGCCGACCGTTTCCCTGCACACGAGCGCGCTCGGCGCCTTGCCCGCGCTCCTGGCGGCGCCGGACGGCGCCGTGACCGTGGTCGACGCGGCGGGCCGGCCGGTCGGGCGCCTCTCCTTCGCCGACGTGCAGCGCGTGCTCACGGACGAGAGCCCCGGCTGACGACGACGGCCGCGTTCCTCCATAATGCAGAAGCCATGCAGGAGCGGAGGGACGGCGATGACGCCCGGAAGCCGCGGCAGCAGGCGCGTCGACAGAGCCGCACGATATCCGCCGGTGAACGGCGCTCGTGGGATTGACGGAAGACCGCGGGTCCGGGCCCGTCGGTCCTGACCCGCCGTGCCGTCGCCGGTGAAGCGGCGGTCGAGGCCGATCACCGACCAGTCGGTCCGCGAGACCGATCTGGCCACGCTGCTGGACGGCACCATTCGCCGCGCGATGGAGCTCGTCCGCGGCAAGTCCGGCGCGGTGTACCTGTGGGACGAAGCGCAGGGCGTCCTCGTCCCGCATGCCTGGGTCGGCATCGGCGACTGGATCGGCACGCTGCGCGTCGCGCTCGGCGACGGCCCGGTCGGCCAGGCCGCCGAACGCCGGCAGGGCCTCATCGTCAACGACTACCCGCGCTCGAAGCTCGCGGTGCCCGTGTTCGTCGAGCGCTGGGGGCCGAACGCCGTGCTGGTCGAGCCGCTCGTCTACCGCGACCGGCTCCTCGGCGTGCTCTCCCTCTCCAAGACGGCGCCGCGTACACGCTTCGGCGCTCGTGACCGCCGCGTGCTCGCGCCGGTCGTCCAGCAGGCGGCGATCGCCATCGAGAACGGGCGTCTCTTCGCCGAGAGCGAAGCCCGGCGGCGCCGCGCCGAGGCGCTCGCCGAAGTCGGCGGACTGCTGTCGCAGACGCTCGATTCCGCCGCCGTCAGCGACCTCGTCATCGAGAGCATCCGCCGGCTGCTCGGCGCGCGCTCCGCCGCGCTCTATCGCGTCGAGCGCGGCACCGGTACGCTCGTGGCCGAGCGCATCTCGGCCGGCGCCGCCGGCACGTTCTACTGGACGCCGCGGCTCGAGCTGGGCCAGGGCGTGGTCGGCATGGCCGTCCGCGATCGCCACGCCGAGGCGGCGCCCGACGTGCTGCTCGATGAACGCCTGCGCTACGCGCCGGAGTCGCGCGCGCGGATCGCCGAGTCCACCCACCGCGCGCTCCTGGCCGTCCCGCTCGCGGTCCAGCGCCGCGTGTTCGGCGGGCTCGCCGTCGGGGATCGCACCGGGCGCGTGTTCAACGACGAGGACGTGCGCCTCGCCCAGGCGTTCGCCAACCAGGCGGCGCTGGCGCTCGAGAACGCGCGCATCTACGCCGTCGCGCGGCGGGAGGCGGCACGCATGGCCGCGCTCGTGGACGTGGAGCGCCTGCTGTCCGAGACGCTCGACCCCGCCGTCGTCGCGCAGCGCATCGTCGACAACGTCCGTGAGCTGCTCGGCGCGCGCTTCGCCGCCGTGCGCCGGCTCGACGAGGCGACGGGCACGCTCGGCGCGCTGGCCATGTCCGGCGCCGGCCGCGAGGCGGCCAACGACCTCGTCTTCCCGAAAGACACCGGCGTCGTCGGCCTCGCCGTCGCGGAGCGCCGGCCGGTGTCGACCCCGAATGTCCTGGACGATCCCCGCATCGTGATGTCCGATGACCGCCGCGCGCTCATCAGCGCCGCCTCGTACCGTGCGGTGTGTGCCCTGCCGCTCATCGTCGGCGAGCGCGTCATCGGCGGGCTCGTCATCGGCGACCGTGAAGGCCGCGTGTTCGACGACGACGACCTCCGCGTCGCGCGGGCGTTCGCCGACCAGGCCGCCGTCGCGCTCGAGAACGCGCGGCTCTACGGGGAAGCGGAGCGGCGCCGCCGCGAGGCGGAGGTCGTCGCGGAGCTCGCGGCCTCGATCAGCGCCGCGCTCGACATCGACACCGTCCTCCATCGCGTCGCGGACGGCGCCCGCGAGCTCTGCGGCAGCACCGGCGCGCGCATCGCCATGCGCGACCCCGAGACCGGCGCGATGAATCTCCTCCCCGGCACGACGGACACGACGGAGGCCGCGGGGCGCATCATCGAGACCGGCAAGGGTCTCGGCGGACGCGTCCTCGCGACGGGCCAGCCGGTGCGCACGGCGAACTACGCCGCCGACGCGGAGTTCACCAAGGACTACCTGCCCTCCGTTCGCGACGCCGGCGCCGTCGCGATGATGGCGGTCCCGATCGCCGTGGGCGGCGAGACCGAGGGACTTCTCTACGTCGTGAATCCCGCCGACCGGCCGTTCAGCGATCGCGACGAGGGCATCCTGCTGCGTCTGGCCGACCACGCCGGCGTCGCGATCCGCAACGCGCGGCTGTTCGCGGGCGAGCGCGCCGCGCACGCGGACGCCGAGCGCGCCGCCGGCGCGCTGCGCCGCGCGTTCGACGACCTGTCGCGCGCGCAGGAACAGCTCGCACAGTCGCAGAAGATGGAGGCGGTCGGCCGTCTGGCCGGCGGGATCGCGCACGACTTCAATAATCTATTGACGATCATGCTCGGCCGGACGGAGCTCCTCCTGAACCGCGTCGAAGCGGAACCCGTCCGGAAGCCGCTCGAGCTCATCCAGAAGACCGCCAACCGGGCCGCCGAGCTCACGCAGCAGCTCCTCGCGTTCAGCCGGCGTCAGATTCTCCAGCCGCGGCTCCTCGATCTCACGGGCGTGGTCGACGGCATGGCCGGCATGCTCCAGCGGCTCCTCGGCGAAGACGTCGAGCTCGTGCTGCGCACGCAGATGCCGATCGGTCTCGTCAACGCCGATCCCGGCCGCGTCTCGCAGGCGGTCATGAACCTCGCCGTCAACGCGCGCGACGCGATGCCGCGCGGCGGCCGTCTGACGATCGAGACGCGCGACGTGGAGCTGGACGCCGCGTACACGCGCGATCGGGGCGTGCCGGCCGGGCGCTACGTCATGCTCGGGGTGCACGACACCGGCTCCGGCATGGATGCGCAGACGCTCGGGCGCATCTTCGAGCCGTTCTTCACGACCAAAGGGGTCGGACAGGGCAGCGGCCTCGGGCTGTCGATGGTCTACGGCATCGTGCAGCAGAGCGGCGGCGCCATCGACGTCGACAGCGCGCCGGGCCGCGGCTCGACGTTCCGCATCTTCCTGCCGCGCGTCGCGGGCGAGATGGACGGCGACACCGCCGCCGACCGGCCGGTCGCGCGCCCGCGCGGATCGGAGACGATCCTGATCGCGGAGGACGAGGACGAGGTGCGCGAGCTCGCGCGCGAGATTCTCGAGCACCAGGGCTTCCACGTCCTGACCGCGCGCGACGGCGACGAAGCCATCCGCGTCGCCGCCGAGCACGCCGCGCCCATCCACCTGCTCCTGACCGACGCCGTGATGCCCGGCATGAGCGGCCGCGAGCTGGCCGAGTACCTCGGGCCGCGGCGACGCGACATGCGGGTGCTGTTCATGTCGGGCTACACGGACGACGCGATGATCCGGTACGGCGTGTCGAGCGCCGGCCTCTTCCTGCCGAAGCCGTTCACGCCGGACACGCTCGTGCAGACGGCGCGCGCCGCGCTCGACCAGTCCGAAACGGCAAGCGGCGCCGAGAGGGGGAGCGAGACCCGAACCTGAGACCCGCCCGGGCGACCCGAACCCGGGAGGGTCCCCTCCCGGCGCCGTGCACCGCTCCTGCAGGACGTGTGCCGGTGAGTCCCGCGCACGCCCGCCCGAGTTTTCGCGCGCTTTCGCGACTCGCGCGCATTCGTCTTGCAACCCTTGCCGTCAGGAGGCCTGCACGATGAAATTCCTGGAGTGCTGAAGCGCGTGTCGCGCCTCAGCCCGCGACGCGCGGCGCCGGCATGATCGACGTGATCGCGCGGGCGATCCACGTCGCGCTCGCCTCGCCGGGGCACCCGCCCCAGCGCTCGAGCGCTTCGTTGCCGTACCGCACCATGCCGGTGTGCCGCGCGGCCTGCGCGTCGGCGATCGGGTCGCGATCGACGGCGCCGAGCCGCCGGCGGACGAGGTCGATGTCGGCCGCCGCGCCGGTGAGGAACCACCAACCTGCGCCGGTGCCGTGCGCGGTCGCATATCGGCGGAGGACCTCCGGCGTGTCGGTGGCCGGGCGCAGGGTGATCGAGTAGAAGAAGACGTCGCGACCGACCCGCCCGCCGAGCAGCCGCTTCACGCGCACGAGATTCGCCGTGACCATCGGACAGAGCTGGGCGCACGAGGCGTACATGAAGCTCACCACGACGAACCGGTCGCGCAGCACGTCGTCGTAGAACCGCACGCGGCGCCCTTCGTGCGTGATCAGCGGAACGTTCGGGAAGTAGGCGGCCCCGGACTGCGCCATGACGCTCAGGCGCGCACGACGTCCCACCGGAGCATCATGCCGTGGTCCTCGTGGACGATGTTGTGGCAGTGCAGCGGGTACGGTCCGGTGAAATCGCGGAAGCGGATGAAGACGCGGATCGTCTCGAACGGCCGCAGGCGGACGACGTCCTTGCGGCCGCGCTCGACCGCCGGCGGCAGCGCACCGTCGCGCGACAGGATGTAAAACTCCTCGAGATGCAGCATCGCCGCGCCGAGCGCGATGTCCGTCAGGCTGAGCCCGCGGTGCCAGAACAGGACGGTCTCGTCCCCGCGCTGGCGCCCGGGCCGCCGGCCCGCCACGATCTGGCCGAGCTCCGCGTGCAGGTTCTTCTCCGACAGCCGCGCTCATGGTGCCGTACGGCACGACGAGCGCGAGACGCTCGACGTCCGGACCGTTCAGGTACGTGAGCTCGATCGCCGGCACGCCAGGACTGTACCTGGCGGCGCCGCTACCGGCGCGGCGGCAGGTCGACGCTCGTACCCGGGCTCGCCGCGGCCTCGTCGGCCGCGTCCCGCGCGATCTCGACCGTCCGCGCACGCGCCGGCGTCTCGCCGAGCGTCACGGTCACGAAATCGCCAGGGCGAACGCCGGTGGCCGGCTGCTCGGCATAGCCGCCGGGCCACTCACCGCCGCCCGCCGAGCCGCGGTCGCGCGTGACCTCGACGACCCGCGCCCCGGCCGCCGCATCGATCACGTGCCGCACCCGCCGGCCTGCCACGCCGAGCTCCTCCATCACGAACGTCCGTCCGCCCTCTTCGGCGTGGATCACCGTTCCCGAGATCTTCGTCTCCGCGATCGCCGTCGCCCCGGCGCCCGCGAAGGCCGCCGCGCCCACCAGCCACAACGCGCGCGTGGTCCGCCGCATGGTCGGGTCCCTCCTCGCCTGCATGCATGGAGCTGCAGTGCCCGACGGCTGACGTGCAAGTGCAGCACCAGTGACGTGCGCGATCGGGCGCCACGAGACGCGGCACCCGCCGACCTCGGCGGCAACTTCGTTGCACCGACCGCCGGCCGGAGGTGTCTGGCATGGAGCACCAGGGCGCACCGTTCGCTGGTCCTGACGCGACCGATCGCGCGGTGCGCCTGCGCGCGATCCGCACGACGCTGCCCGGGCAGATGCTGCGCGAGCGCCTGGAGACGGCGGCCCTGCTCTTCGGTCCGCTCTACACCCTCGCCGAGGTGCGCCAGCGCGTCGGCGACACGCTCCCGCGGCGCGTCGGCTTCGTCCGCGGCGCGGCGCTCGTGCCGATCGAGGCGTATCGCGAGGCCATTCCCGACGAGGCCCTCCTGAAGTACGACGACGCGCTGCGGACCGGCGTCTTCGGGAAGTTCCTCGTCGCCACGCCGGCCTACTACCGCGAGCAGCAGGCGGATCCGTGGATCGTCGCCGAAGTCGCCGACGCGACCGACCGCTGGGCGGTCATCGCGCAGTGGGACGTGTAACCGCATGTAGCCGCCGTTTGCATGAACGTCACGGGCACGCCGCTTGCGACCGTGCCGTCCACGCGCCGCCGCACCGGGACGTGACCGCCGCCTGACGTCCCGGCGCGCGAGAGAATAAAAGTCGCAGGCTTGGGGCTCCCTCGTACCGTCCCGGGCGTCTCAGACGGGCGTAAACGCTGAGAACGCACTCCGGCATGCGATGTGCTGCGTAACGACCCACCACGTGATACCTCAGACTTCGCTCCGGCAGCACGATCCGCCCGATACCCCCCTGGTCATGATCGTCGACGACAACGCCGACAGCCGTGACATCTACAGCACGTACTTCGGCCACAAGGGCGTGCGCACGGTCACGGCGTCGAACGGCGACGACGCGCTGACGGTCGCGCGCGCGGTGCGGCCGGACGTCGTCGTGATGGATCTGACGATGCCGGGCACCGACGGCTGGCAGGCGACGCGCGCGCTGAAGGCGGAGCCCGCGACCCGCGACGTCATCGTCATCGCGCTCACCGGCCACGCCTTCCGCGGCACCGAGAAGACGGCCCGCGACGCCGGCTGCGACGCCTATCTGATCAAGCCGTGCCTGCCCGATCAGCTGCTCGACACGGTCCTCGCGATGTGGACGACGCGCCGCGAACCCCGCCGCGAGTCGGCGTAGTCGGTCGCGCTCGCGTCCACCGGCGCGCCGGCGGAGCACGCCGAGCCAGATCGATCCGGCGGCTGGCGTCATCCAACCGACGGCTCACAGCCGGAACCCGCCGGGGAACGGATCGTCGTCGCGCACGATGAGCTGATTCACGCCCGACAGCCACGCGCGGCCGCGAATCTCCGGGATGACCGCCTCGTACGGCCCCACGCGCGTGACGCCCGCGATGCGGCCCTCGAACACCGTGCCGATGATCGACTCGTGCACGAACGGCTCACCCGGACGGAGCCGGCCGCGCGCGTGGAGATTCGCGAGCCGCGCCGACGTCCCGGTACCGCACGGCGAGCGGTCGAGCGCCGCCGGCGCCACGACGACGGCGTTGCGCAGGTGCGCGTCGGGACGCGCGGGCGGACCGTAGAACTGGATGTAGAGGAGTCCGCGTGACTGCTCGCCCTCCGGGTGCCTGAGGTCGGTCGCCGCTTCGATCGCAGCGCGAAGCCGCTCACCCGTCTCGACGAGCCGCGCCGCCTCGCCGGGCTCGAGCGTGAGGCCGAGCGGTCGCGCTTCGACGAGCGCGTAGAAGTGGCCGCCGTACGCGAGATCGAACGTCACCGGGCCGAGGCCGGGCACGTCGACCTTGGCATCGAGCCGCGCGGAATACGACGGCACGTTCGTGATGGTGACGCCGGCCACCCGATCGCCGCGGACGTGCACGCGCGCGGTGACGAGCCCGGCGGCGGTGTCGAGCGTCACGCGGGTCTCCGGCTCGACGCGCGGCACGGCGCCCGTCTCGACGAGCATCGTCGCAATCGCGATCGTGCCGTGCCCGCACATGTGCACGACGCCGAGCGGCTCGACGAAGATCACGCCGCGGTCCGCGGCGGGCTCGCACGGCGGCGTCAGGAACGCCGCGCACATCGCCGCGTGTCCGCGCGGCTCGTCGAGCACCAGGCGCCGCACCTCGTCGTGCCGGCGCGCGAAGTCCCGGCTCCGCTCGAGCATCGAGTCACCGCCGACGGCGGGCCCGCCGGCGTGCACGATGCGCATCGGCTCGCCTTCGGTGTGATAGTCGAACGCCGCGAGCGTGCGGTCGGGCACGGCGGCTCGCCGCTCAGGCCCGCGGCGCTTCGCGCGCGAGGCGGGCGACGACGTCGACGAGGCGGCGCGGCTCGATCGGCTTCGGGACGTACTGATCGAACCCCGCGCGCACGGCGCGATCATGGTCTTCCATGCGGGCGTGCGCGGTCACCGCGACGGCCGGCACCTGCCCCACCGGGCCGGCGAGACGCCGCACGCGCTCGAGCAGGACGTACCCGTCCTCGCCCGGCATCGCGATGTCGCTCACCAGCACGTGCGCGTCGAACTCGGCGAGCGCGGCGAGCGCCTCCGGCACGTCGGCGGCCACGCGCACGTCGGCGCCGCGATTGGCGAGGATCGTTCGGAAGAGCTCGCGCTCGTCGGCGCGGTCGTCGACCACGACGACCCGGACGCCATCGAGCCGGTCGCCGGCCGCGACCGGTTCGCGAGGCGCCACGTCCGGCGCGCCCGCAGCCAGCGGCACGGGCAGCGCGATCGTGAACGTCGAGCCCTGGCCCGGTCCCCGGCTGTCCGCCGTGACGCGGCCGCCGTGCATCTCGACGAGGTGACGCACGATCGCCAGGCCGAGGCCGAGACCGCCCTGCGCCCGCGTGATGCTCGAATCCGCCTGCCGGAACCGGTCGAAGACGTGCGGCAGGAAATCCCGCTCGATGCCCTGCCCGGTGTCCGCGACGACCGCGTGCACCTCGCGGCCATGCTGTTCGACGCGCACGGTGATCCGCCCGCCGGCCGGCGTGAACTTCACGGCGTTCGACAGCACGTTCCACACCGCCTGCTGCAGGCGGTCGGGATCGCCGGCGACCGGCGACACGCTGGGCTGGGTCGTCGTGGACAGCGCGATGCCCTTGGCGTCGGCCGTGGGCCGGACGACGTCGACGGCCGCGTCGACGACGCGTCCGAGGTCGACGGACCGCATCTCCAGGCGAAGCTTCCCGGTGATGACGCGCGAGACGTCGAGCAGGTCCTCGATGAGCTGGACGAGCGTGCGCGCGTTCCGCTCGATCGTGGAGAGCGCGCGCTCCGCCTCGGGATCCTGCAGGCTGTGCCGCAGGAGGCTGGTCCAGCCCAGCACCGCGTTGAGCGGGGTCCGGAGCTCGTGCGAGAGCGTGACGAGAAACTCGTCCTTCAGCCGGTTCGCCGCCTCGGCCTCTTCGCGCGCCGCCCGCTCGCGGATCAACCGCGCCCGCTCGGCCTCGGCGCGCTTGCGGTCGGTGATGTCGCGGATCGCGCTGGCGACGAGCGGTCCCTCGGCCGTCTCGAGCGGCGAGAGGCTGATCTCGACGGGAAACTCCGTGCCGTCCCGGCGGCGACCGAAGAGCTCGAGACCCGCGCCCATCGGCCGCACGCCGGGACGCGCGAAGAACGAGCCGCGGTGCCCGACGTGCGAGCCGCGATACCGCTCGGGCACGAGCATCTCGACCGACTCGCCGAGCATCTCGTCGCGTGCGTACCCGAAGAGCCGCTCGGCCTGCGCGTTGACGAGCGCGATGCGGCCGGTGGAATCGACGATGACCATCGCGTCGGGCGCCGACTCGAGGAGGCCGCGGAACCGCGCTTCCGCGCGGCGCCGCTCGCTGATGTCGCGAATCGCGCTCATGGCGAGCGTGCCGGCGCCCGTGTCGAGCGGTGACAGGCTGATCTCGACGGGGAACTCCGTGCCGTCCTTCCTGAGCCCGTAGAGCTCGAGGCCGGCGCCCATCGGGCGTGTCCCGGGCGCGCCGAAGAATCCGCGGCGATGGGCGGCGTGCCCGCCGCGGTAGCGCGGCGGCACGAGCATCTCGACGCGCTCGCCCAGCAGCTCGGCGCGTTCGTACCCGAAGAGCCGCTCGGCCTGCACGTTCACCAGCACGATGCGGCCGTCGGCGTCGACGATGACGATCGCATCGGGCGCCGCCTCGAGCAGCGACTGGAAGCGAGCCTCCGTGCGCTTGCGCGCGGTGATGTCGCGGACGAGCCGGCAGATGCCGGTGACGCGCCCGGCGTCGTCGCGCACCGGCGTCACCGTCACCGCGACCTGGATGAGCCGGCCGTCCTTGCGGAGGCGCTCGGTCTCGAGGTGCTCGAACCGCTCGCCCGCCTCGACGCGCTCGAGCAGCCGCTGCACGTCCGCGAGGCGGTCCGCGGGAACGAGCCGCAGGACGGACGAGCCGATCATCTCGGCCGCCGTGTAGCCGAAGACACGCTCCGCGGCCCGGTTCCACGACGTGACGGTCCCGTCGCGCGCCGTGAGGACGATCGCATCGTCGGAGGCGTCGAGAATCGCTGACAGCACGGCCGCGTCATGCATGGGTCGGTGCGACGGCACTCATGCTACACGAGGCCCGCCGGCATCCTCCCGTTCGCACATGGGCCGGTCCGGGCCTCGGCCAGCCGTGCGCCGTCTGCGGCCAACCCATCGCGCGCTCGGAGACCGAGTACGAGCTGCAATTCGGCGCCGAGTCCGTCACGCTCCGATTCCATCGCTCCTGCCAGACCGCCTGGGACGCCGCGCGAGCCGACGACGACGGTTGACGCCGGCGGCCTCACGCCGCGGCCCGGCGGCTCCGCTCGATGGCGACGGCCGCGCGCAGCTGCTCGCGCGTCTCGGTCAGCGTCGACGTCACGCTCCTCGCCCCGGCGCGCCGCAGGGCGTCGACCTCCTCGGCGCTGAACGGCGCCACACCCCATCGCCCGATGACGATCGCCGAGGCCGGGAACGCCGCGCGCAGGCGCTTCACGACATAGCGCGCGTGCGCGACCGATCCGTGGCCGACGACGCCGAGGCACACGACGGCCGGCGCACGGTCGGCGACGAAGGCGACCACTTCCGACGACAGCATCTCCGCGGACGCGAGCTCGATCGCCCATTCCGCCGGATCGAGGAGGTGGTGGAGCATGACGAAGCCGAGCTCGTCGAGCTCGTCGCGCACCGGGCACGCGACGACCCGGATGGCGTGCGGGCCGGGCGGCGCGGGCGGCGGCGCGACGCTCTCGAGAATCTCGCGCGCGCCGCGCGCGACCACCGCACGGTCGTCGTCGGAGATCCGGTCCCACGCCCGCTCGCGCTTGGCGTACGCGAGCGCCGGGGCCAGCACCTCGTCGTAGACCGCCGCCGGCCGGTGCGGGTCGAGGTGGCGCTCCATGATGTCGCTCGCCTCGCCGTGATCGCCGGCGAGCAGGCGCTGGTAGCACGCGAGCGCCGGATCGATCTCCGGCTCCTCGCCGATGAGCACGTCCAGGAACGAGAGCTCCGGAACGTACTTGCCGAGGACGACGAGGCACACCGTCAGCGGCACCGCGAGGAAGAGCCCGATCGGGCCCCAGAGCCACGTCCAGAACGCGACGGCGACGAGCAGGCCGAATTCCGAGACGCCGACGCGGTGGCCGTACACGAGCGGCTCGATGACGAGAAAGAAGAGCGGCTCGACGACGACGAAGAGCGCGATGACCATCAACGGCTCGCGCCAGCCTTCGAAGACCGCGAGCGAGAGGGTGATCGGCAGCAGCGCCGCCGTCCACCCGCCGACGTACGGGATGAATCGCAGCGTGGCGGCGATCACGGCCCAGAGGAGCGCGTACGGCAGCCCGATGAGGAACAGGCCGACGCCGACCGTGATGCCGAACGCCGTGTTCACGGCGGAGAGCGCGAGCAGATAGCGGCTGATGCGCTCGGTCGCTTCGTCGACCGCCTTCGTCGCCATCGTGAGCCGGTGCTCGCCGACGAGCCGGATGAAGCGGTGGCGGAGCTCCTGCTGCCGCGCGAGCAGAAACCCGACGAGCGCGATGACGAGCCCGGCCTGAACGAGCGCTTCCACGATCGGCCGGGCCGCGACCGGCAGCGCCCACACCGACGTCGGTCCCGGCGTCTCGCGCACGATCACGCGCTCGGGCGCGGGCGTCTTCGCCTTGCCGTCGTCGTCCCGGTCGAGCTCCTGCATGACGTCGCGCGCGGCCGACTGGAGGCTCTCGATCGCGCCGCCGCGGCTGGCGCCGCGGATGTCGGCGATGCGCTGCCGGATGTTCGTGCGGTACTTCGGCAGCTCGACGGCCAGGCTCGAGAGCTGCTGCGAGAGCAGGTACCCGCCGGCGCCGAGGCCCCCGAACGCGAGGACGACCATCAGCGTGACGGCGCCTGCGCGCGACAGGACGCGCTCGAGGAGCCGCGTGCCCGGATTCAGCAGGAACGCCAGCAGGACCGCCAGCGCCACCGGCATGAGCACCGACCGCGCGACAGACAAGATCGCGATCACGAGCACGAGACCGGCGA
The DNA here is from genome assembly GCA_016184365.1 of Candidatus Rokuibacteriota bacterium. GTDB lineage: Bacteria > Methylomirabilota > Methylomirabilia > Rokubacteriales > CSP1-6 > AR8. Next base: position 1,702 of record JACPCW010000072.1, on the reverse strand, counting down.
GCATGAAGAAGCCGGGAACCCGGCGGGCGGCCATGGAGACTCAGGGGTGCAATGACCGCGCCAGGACGGCGTATCATCAGGCCGTGAATACCCCGTCGGTCGCCGTCAACGGACGCAGCTATCGCTGGCCCGAGCGTCCGCTCGTCGTCGTCTGTGTCGACGGGTGTGAACCGGCGTATCTCGAGCGGGGCATCGAGGCCGGCGCCATGCCGTGGATGGCGCGCGTGCGCGACACCGGCACGTATCGCGTCGCCGACTGCGTGATCCCGAGCTTCACGAACCCGAACAACCTGTCCATCGTCACCGGCGCGCCGCCGGCCGTGCACGGGATCGCCGGCAATTACTTCTGGGATCCCGACACCGGCGCCGAAGTGATGATGAACGACCCGAAGTACCTCCGCTGCGAGACCATCCTCGCCGCCTTCTCCGGCGCCGGCGCGCGCCTCGCCGTCGTCACCGCCAAGGACAAGCTGCGGCGCCTGCTCGGCCACGGCATGACGGGCGTCTGCTTCTCATCCGAGAAGGCCGACGGCGAGACGCTCGCGTTCGTCGGACGTCCCCTGCCGTCCGTCTACAGCGCGGACCTCTCGGAGTTCGTCTTCGCCGCCGCCGTCAAGCTGATGGAGCGCGACGCGCCCGACATCACGTACCTGTCCACGACCGACTACGTGCAGCACAAGCACGCGCCGGGCACGCCGGAGGCGAACGCGTTCTACCGCATGATGGACGGATATCTCGCACGGCTCGACGCGCTCGGCGCGACGGTGGCGCTGACCGCCGATCACGGGATGAACGCGAAGACCGACGCGGCCGGCGCGCCGCGCGTCGTGTATCTGCAAGATTTCGTCGACGCCTGGCTCGGCGCCGCGCGCGCGCGCGTGATCCTGCCGATCACCGACCCGTACGTCGTGCACCACGGCGCGCTCGGCTCGTTCGCGACCGTCTATCTGCCGGACGGCGTGAGCGCGGCGGAGGCGGGCACGCGCATCGGCGCGCTCGCGGGCATCGACGTCGTGCTGGCCCGGCCGGACGCTGCCGCGCGCTTCGAGCTGCCGCCCGACCGCATCGGCGATCTGGTGGTCGTGTCGGCGCGCGACGTGACGATCGGCACGAGCGCCGCGCGGCACGACCTGTCCGGGCTCGATGCGCCGCTGCGATCCCACGGCGGCATCGGCGAGCAACGCGTGCCGTTCGTGATCAACCGGCCCACGACGGTCGATCCCGCGCGTCGCCTGCGGAACTTCGACCTCTTCGACCTCGCGCTGAATTCGCGCTAGGCCACTTTTCCTGAGCGATCGCGCGTGAGCCGCCGAAACCGAGCGCCGGGCTGGGGATCGCTCCGGCATTCCGGGAGTGGATCGCCCGCTCGCCGAGAACCGTGGAACGCACTCAGTGGTGGCGCGTGGTCTCGATGATCGAAGCCAACGGAATGCCGGAACGATCCCCAGCCCGGCACTCGGCTCGGCGACGGCCGGGTGTGATGTCCGTGTCGATGGCCGGCCACGATGACGGCGCGCGAGCGAAGACGGCATCGCGTCACGGGAGACCGCGAGTGGTGGGCGGAGGGTCGCTCCGGGACTCCGTGGGCCCTACCCTCGCCTGCGCGCGAACCATCGTGATTCCATCCGTGAGCATCGCCGAGCGGGCAGTCGCTCGCGGAATCCCGGAGCGACCCTCCGCCCACCGCTCGCGGTCGTGTCGC
>JACPCW010000126.1 GCA_016184365.1 Candidatus Rokuibacteriota bacterium | reverse complement strand
AATCAGCAACAGGTCCGAGCGCGAAGTCGAGGAGTGCCCCGGCTTCGCCGGGGCGCGACGAGCGTGGGGGGTCTGGGGGCCATGTCGGGGCCCCCAGCAAGAATGACCGCGGCGACGCTCGTCCACGTCGTCGTGAGCGGGCTCGCGACCGGTTCGATCTACGCGCTGATGGCGCTCGCGCTCGTCATCATCTACAACGCGACGCGCACGCTGAACTTCGCGCAGGGCGACATGCTCATGGTGTCGGCCTTCTTCGGGTGGACCGCGTACCGGACGCTCGGGCTGCCGCTCTGGGCGGCCGCGGTGGTGGCGGTCGTCGGGTCGGGACTGCTCGCGCTGGCGGTGGAGCGGCTCGTGATCCGCCGCGCGATCTCCGCGACGCACTGGGACGTCCTCATCATCACGCTGGGACTGTCGCTCATGTTCCGCGCGACCGCCGGCCTCGTCTGGACGCACGACGAGTTTCCGTTTCCGTCCTTCTTCGCCGACCGGCCGATCGCGCTCGGCGGCGTGCGGCTCGCGCCGGTGTCGCTCGGGATCATCGGCGCGTCGCTCGCGATCATGACGGCGCTCTGGCTGCTGTTCACGAAGACGCGCCTCGGCCGCGCGATGCGCGCCGTCGCGCAGAACCAGAACGCGGCGCGGCTGATGGGCATCAGCGTCGAGCGCGTGTATTCGGCGTCCTGGGTGCTCGCCGCCGCCGTGGGCGCGGTCGCCGGCATCCTCGTCGCGCCGGTCGTCTTCCTGTCGTCGAAGATGGGGATCATCGTCATCAACGGCTTCACCGCCGCGGTCATCGGCGGCTTCGGCTCGATGCCGGGCGCCGTGCTCGGCGGGATGGTGCTCGGCGTGATCGAAAACCTGGCGCCGCTCTATCTGCCGTCGGGCATCCGCTACTCCGTGCCGTTCCTGTTGTTGATCGCGATCCTGCTCGTGCGGCCCGCCGGCCTGCTCGGCCGCGTGCAGCGGAGGAAGGTGTGAGCCGGCGCGTCGCGATCGGCGGATTGCTCGTCCTGCTCGCGGCCTGGCCGTGGATCGCGCCGCGCTATTTCATCTACCTCGCCAGCCTGGTCGCGGTGAACGCGATCGTCGCGATCGGCCTGAACCTCCTGTCCGGCTACACGAACCAGCTGTCGTTCGGCCACGCGGGATTCCTCGCGATCGGCGCGTACACGGCGGCGCTGCTCGCGATGCACGCGCGGTCGATTCCCGTGCCCGTCGCGCTCCTGATCGCCGGAATCGTGACCGGCCTCGTCGGCATCCTGCTCGGTGTGCCGTGCCTGCGGCTCGAAGGCCTCTACCTCACGATGGCGACACTCGCGTTCGGGTTCGTCGTGACCGAGGCGATCCTCAATCTCGACGGGCTGACGCACGGCGCCGATGGGCTGCGCGTGCCGCCGGCGCCGCTCGGACGGTGGCAGCTCGCGTCGGATACCTCGCGCTATTACCTGACCGCGGCCGTGGCGCTCGTCATGGTCGTGCTCGCCGTCAACGTCGCCCGGACCCGGACCGGTCGCGCGTTTCTCGCGATCCGGGAGAGCGAGATCGCGGCCCAGACGAGCGGCGTGAACGTGGCGCTCTACAAGACCGTCGCGTTCGCGATCTCCGCGTTCTACACCGGCGTCGCCGGCGGTCTCTTCGCGTTCGTCGTCGGCTACCTGTCGCCCGACGCGTTCGATCTCGTCCTGTCGGTCGACTTCGTCACGATGATCATCGTCGGCGGGCTCGGGTCCGTGCCCGGGTCGATCGTCGGCGCGCTCGTCGTCACGTTTCTGCACGACTGGCTGGCCGCGTTCCAGAATTACCGGCCGCTGATCTTCGGCGCCGTGATGGTGCTCGTGATGCTCTTCCTGCCCGGCGGCCTGGCCAGCGCCTTCCCGCGCGGCGCGACACGGTGACGTATGATGGCGGAACTCTGCCGCTCAGGAGGAGGCTCCCCATGCGAAGCATGCCGGCGGTGATCGCCGCGGTGCTGCTGACCCTCGCCGTCGTGACGCCCGTCGCGGCCCAGCCGGGCGTGACCGATACCGAGATCGTCATCGGGTGCTCGAACTCCTTCTCCGGACCGCTCGCGTTCACCGGCGAGCAGGCGACCAAGTTCGGTGTGGATCTCTACGCGCGCGTCGTCAACGACGCCGGCGGCATCCATGGCCGGAAGGTCCGCACCGTGTATTACGACGACGGCTACCGGCCGCAGGACGCCGCGGCCAACACGAAGAAGCTCATCGAGCAGGACGGGGTCTTCGCGATCATCGCGCCGCAGGGCACGCCGCCGGTGATGGCGACGCTCGAGTACCTCGAGCAGAACAAGGTGCCGCTGCTGTTCCCGTTCCAGGGATCGCCCGTGACGCGGGCGCGAAAGTACGTCTTCAGCGGCATGACGCTCTACGACCGGCAGTCGAAGATGATGATCGACTACCTCGTCGGGCCGCGGAAGTACAAGTCGTTCGCCGTGCTCTACCAGGACGACGAGTACGGCAAGTCGTTCCTCACGTCGTTCGAGAAGGATCTCGGGCGCCATCAGCTGAAGCTGGTCGCGGCGGAGCCGGTGAAGCGCGGCGTCACCGACGTCAGCGCGCAGATCGCGAAGCTCCAGGCCGTGAAGCCGGAGGTGACGTTCCTCGTGCTGACGCCGGGCCCGGGCGCCCAGGCGCTGAAGGAGCGGCAGAAGATCGGCTGGAACGACACGATCATGGTGTCGTCCGGTCCGCTCACCGACGAACGCTACCTCGCGCTCGCCGGCCCGGCCGCGGAAGCCGTCGAAGGCCTGGCGCTGTGGCCCGACCCGCTGACGTCCGATCTGCCGGGCGTCAAGGCGTATCGCGAGCACATGGCGAGGTACTTTCCGAAGAACGAGCCGAACCGCTACTCCCTGTCCGGCTACGTCGCCGGCATGCTCTTCGCCGAGGGCGCCAGGCGCGCGGGCCGGAACCTCACGCGCGACGGCCTGGTCGCCGCGCTCGAGTCGGTGAAGGGCTTCCAGACGGGCATCCTGCCGCCGCTCACCATCGGCGGCGATCACGAGACGCAGAAGCAGGGCTTCTGGGTACGCGTGGAGAAAGGCCGCTTCAAGCAGCTCACCGACTGGCTGAAGTCGGAGTGACGGGCTGACGAGCGCCGACCCGCCATCGACGATCCTCGAGATCCGGAACCTGTCGATCCGGTTCGGGGGGCTCGCGGCGCTCACCGACGTGAACCTCGACGTGGCGGAGGGCGAGATCTTCGCCCTCATCGGCCCGAACGGCGCCGGCAAGACGACGGTCTTCAACGTCCTCACGGGTCTGTACGCGCCGTCCGCCGGCACCGCGCGCCTCGCCGGGCAGAGCCTGCTCGGTCTCGCGCCGCACGCGATCCTGCGCGCCGGCGTGGCGCGGACCTTTCAGAACACGGAAGTGTTCCGGCGCCTGTCCGCGCGCGACAACGTGCTCGTCGGGCTCCACTCGCGTCTGTGCGGCGGTCCGCTGGGCGGCGCGCTCGGGTCCCCGCGCGTGCGGCGCGAGGAACGCGACGCGCGGCGCCGCGCGGATCAGCTGCTCGCGCGCCTCGATCTCGGTGACGTCGCGGACGTCGACGCGGGCAGCCTGCCGCTCGGGCGGCAGAAGCGGCTCGAGCTCGCCCGTGCGCTCGCGGCCGAGCCGCGCGTGCTCCTGCTCGACGAGCCGGCCGGCGGTCTCAACCCGACCGAGACGCGGGCGCTGATGGGCGTGATCGTCGCGCTGCGCGCCGACGAGGAGCTCACCATCCTCATCGTCGAGCACGACATGGATCTCGTCATGGGGATTTCCGATCGCGTCGCCGTGCTGCACTACGGGCGGAAGATCGCGGAAGGCAGGCCGCGCGAGATCGCCGCCGACGCTGCCGTCGTCGAGGCCTATCTTGGCCGCGAGGACTCCGCGTGATGTCTTCGCGTGTGGCGGCGCGGGTGGTGGCCGGGAGGGGCTCGGAAACCACGCGCACTGCGGCGCAGCGATCCGTCGCGGCTGGGCTCCATCAAACGCGCGGTTGCGGCAACGTGTTTGGCAGGGGACGGGTCTCCGAACCCCTCCCGACCACCGCCCGCGCCGAACAGCCGTCGCGATCGTCGGCGCAAGTCCTCGACGGCTTCGCCGGCATCGACTGGCTCTGCACGCGTCGGAGCGGTGCGTGACGCCGCTGCTCGAGCTCGTGGCCGTCAGCGTCGCGTACGGGAAACGGCGCGCGCTCGAGGATGTGTCACTGCACGTGGACGCCGGCGAGATCGTGACGCTGCTCGGCGCGAACGGCGCCGGGAAGTCGACCACGCTCCGCGCGATTTCCGGGCTCGTTCGGCCGGCGCGCGGGCGCATCATGTACCGCGGCACCGACGTCACCGCCGCCGCGGCGGACGCGATCGTCGCCGCCGGCGTCGGCCACGTGCCCGAAGGACGCGAGATCTTTCCCGACTTCTCGGTTCACGAAAACCTGCTCGTCGGCGGTCACGTGGCCGGTCGCGACGACGTCGCGCCGCGCGTCGAGCGCGCGTACGTCATGTTCCCCGTCCTCGGCGAGCGGCGCGCGCAGCGAGCGGGGACGCTGTCCGGCGGCGAGCAGCAGATGCTCGCGATCGCGCGCGCGTTGATGGCGGGGCCGGCGCTGCTGCTGCTGGACGAGCCGTCGCTCGGCCTGGCGCCGCGGCTCGCGCACGAGATCTTTCGCGTCATCAGACAGGTCAACGAGACCGGCGTCACGATCCTGCTCGTCGAACAGAACGCGCGACGCGCGCTCGGTCTCGCGCATCGCGGGTACGTGCTGGAGACCGGACGGATCGTCGCGGCCGGCACGGCGGCGTCGCTCGCCGCGGATCCCGCGATCCGCGCGGCGTATCTCGGGCTCGCGGCCGCCGACGCCGGCCACTGAGGGGCGCATGACGAACGGGAAAGATCAGGACGCGCAGCCCGACGAGCTGCGGCGAGCCGAGCAGCGGGTGCGGCAGGAGATGGCGCGCCAGCGGCGCGCCGAGGAAGCGCATCTCCGGAACCTCAAGTTCGGCTGCATCGGCATCATCGCGTTCATGCTGCTCGCCATGGTCATCGCGTTCTTCTTCTGATGGTGAGCTCCCGCGGTGTGGCAGCCCGACCGTGAATCGATGGACCGCGAGGCGCTCGGGCGCCTCACGCTCGAACGCATGCGCGCGACCCTCGCGCGCGTGGCGGGCAACGCGACGTATCTGCGCCGCCTCGGCGGCGTGCGGCCGGACGATGTCACGCGTCTCGACGACTGGCGCCGGCTGCCGTTCCTGACGAAGGACGAGCTCCGCGACGCCTATCCCTTCGGCCTCGCCTGCGGCGGGCCGTACCGGCGGATTCACATGTCGAGCGGCACGACCGGCAATCCGATCCTGAACCCGTACACCGAAGGCGACGTGCGGCAGTGGGGCGAGGTCATGGCCCGGTGCTACGTCGCGGCGGGCGTCACGCGGGACGACGTCATCCAGATCACGCCGTCGTTCGGCCTGTTCACGGGCGGGTTCGGCTTCCACTACGGCGCCGAGCAGCTCGGCGCGATGGTCATTCCGACCGGCGCCGGCCGCACGCTGCTGCAGTTGAAGCTCATGCGCGACCTCCGCGCCACGGTGCTGACCGCGATCGCGACCTATCCGCTGCGGCTCATCGAGGTCGCGCGCGAGGAGTCGTTCGACCTCGGCGCGCTCGCGCTGCGCGTCGGGATCTTCGGATCCGAGATGTGGTCGGACGAGCTGCGCTCGCGCATCGAGCGGGACCTGCGTATCCGGACCTTCGACATCATCGGGATGACCGAGACGGGCGGGCCCGGCCTGGGGATCGACTGCGAGGCGCGCGCGGGCATCCACGTGTGGGAGGACCACGATTACGTCGAGATCGTCGACCCCGCGACCGGCCGGCCGTGCGACGACGGCGTCGAAGGCGAGCTGGTGGTCTCGACGCTCACGCGCGAAGGGCTGCCGCTCGTCCGGTATCGCACCCACGACCTGACGCGCGTCGTGTCGCGCGACCGCTGCGCGTGCGGCCGGACGGCGCTGCGTCTCGACCGGCTGCGCGGCCGCACCGACGACATGGTCATCGTCAAGGGCGTGAACTTCTATCCGCGCCAGGTCGAGACGATCCTGCTCCGCACCGCGGGCGTGTCGCACGAGTACCAGATCGAGCTCGCGTCGGATGCGGGCGGCGAGCGCATGACGATCGTGGTCGAGACGGACGGCGAGGTCGATCCCGCGATCGCGGCGCGCATCCGCCGTGAGCTGCACGACCTGCTCGCGCTGTCGCCGGAGATCCGGCTCGTGCCGTTCGGGTCGATCGAGCGGCCACCGGGCAAGGCGGTCCGCGTCGTCGACCGGCGAGCGCGGCAGTGAGCCTCGCCCCGCTGTTCGCGCCCTCGAGCGTCGCGGTGCTCGGCGTGTCGCGCAATCCCGCGAAGCTCGGGTTCCGCCTTCTCCAGAACGTGCTCGAGCACGGCTACGCGGGACGGGTGTACCCGGTCAATCCGTCGGGAGCATCGATTCTCGGCCTCGCGTCCGTGCGGTCGGTCGCCGAGCTGCCGGAAGGCGTCGATCTCGCCCTGGTGAGCCTGCCCGCCGAGGCGGTGCCGGCGGCGCTCGCCGCGCTGGCCGCGCGGAAGGCGCACGCGGCCGTGGTGCTGTCATCCGGATTCGGCGAAGTCGACGATGCCGGTCGCGATGCGCAGGACGCCGTGCTCCGCGGCGTGCGCGCTGCCGGAGTGCGCCTCGTCGGCCCGAACTGCATGGGCGTGTATTCCGCGCCGGTGCGGCTGAACGGCACGTACTTCTGGGATCTGCCGCGTGTCCCGGGCGGGATCAGCGTCATCTCGCAGAGCGGCGCGTACGGCGGGCTCATCTTCCGTCACCTCGGCAGTCGCGGTCTCGGGGTCGCGCGCTTCCTGTCGATCGGCAACCAGGCCGACGTCGACATCGCGGAGGTGCTCGACTACCTGCGCGACGATGCGGCGACGACGCTGGTCGCCTGCTTCATCGAGGCGGTCCGCGCCGGCCGCCGCTTCGTCGATGCCGCGCGCGCCGTCACCGCGGTGAAGCCGGTCGTCGTCTTGAAGGGCGGCCGTTCGGACGCGGGCCGTCGCGCCGCCGGGTCGCACACCGGCTCGCTGGCGGGTTCGTACGACGTGTTTCGCGCCGCCTGCCGCCAGGCCGGCGTCGTGCTCGCGGCGGAGACCGAAGAATTCTTCGACGCGATCGAGACGCTTGCCGTGGCCGGCGCTCCGCGCCGCGCGGCGCGCCAGATCGCGATCCTCACGGTATCGGGCGGACCGTCGGTCGTCGCCGCCGACACCGCCGAGCGCGAAGGGCTCGTCGTGCCGGCACTCGCGGACGCGTCCCGGCGCGCGCTGCGTGCCCTCCTGCCGCCGTTCGCGGCCGTCGGCAACCCGGTCGATCTCACGCCGCAGGTCGATCCCGCGCGGATCGCCGACGCGGTGCGCGTCGTCGTCGAGGCGCCGGAGATCGAGGGCGTCGTCGCGGTGAATGTTGGTCTGGACATTCCCGAGTTCTCGGAAGCGATCGTCACGGCGACGCGCGCGGCCGGCAAGCCGGCCGTCGCGTTCACGGCTGACGCGCCGAAGATCACGGAGCGCTTCCGCGCCGGCGGCGTGCCGGTGCTGCCGACGCCGGAACGTGCGGTGCGCGCCTTCCGCGTGCTCGTGTCCGGCGCGCCGCCACCGCGCGCGACGGCAGAGGCCCTCGCGCTGCCGGTGGACCTCGCCGACGCCATCGCGCGCACGCGCGGTCCGCTGCCATACGCGCTGGCGCGCCGCGCGCTCGAGACGGCCGGCGTCCGGTTCTGTCGCGAACGCGTCGCAACGAGCGTCGACGATGCCGTCGCCGCCGCCGACGCGATCGGCTATCCGGTCGTGCTCAAGGCCGACGATCCCGCGCTGCTGCACAAGACGGAAGCCGGCGGCGTGCGGCTCGGGCTCGACGGACCGGATGCCGTGCGCGCGGCGTTCCGCGACGTGACCGCGCGGACGCGCGCGACGCGCGTGGTCATCCAGCAGCAGGTCGGGCCCGGCGTCGAGCTGCTCATCGGCGCGCGCCGCGACGAGAGCTTCGGCGCCGTCGTCGCGGTCGGGATCGGCGGCGTGCTCACCGAGGTGCTGCGGGACGTCTCGTTCCGTCTGGCCCCCGTCGGCCGTGAAGACGCCGAAGAGATGCTGCGCGAGGGCGCGCGGCCGCGGCTCCTCGCCGGACCGCGTGGCCTGCCGGCCGTCGATGCCGGGACCGTCGTGACGGCGATCCAGGCCGTGAGCCGGCTCGTGGCGGCGGAGTCGCGTATCGTCGAGATCGACGTGAACCCGCTCGTCGCGGCGGGTCGCGAGGTGGTCGCGGTCGACGCGGTGGTCGTCGTGGACGACGGGCCACCGGGCACGGAGGTCCCATGAACGATGCGTTCGAGCTCACCGACGACCAGCGCATGATTCGCGATCTCGCGCGCCGCGTGGCGCGCGAGCGCATCGCGCCGCGCGCCGCGTACTACGACGAGACCGAGTCGTATCCCGAGGACTCCATCGCCGCGATCGTCGAGTCCGGCCTGTACGGCGTCTGGGTGCCGGCAGCCTACGGCGGGAGCGACCTCGGTTGCCTCGCGCTCGCGCTGGTGTGCGAGGAGATCGCGCGGGCGTGCGCCGCGACGGCGACGCAGTATCTCGATCAGCCGCTCGGTGGCCTGCCCATCGTGCTCGCCGGCACCGACGAGCAGAAGAAGAAATACCTGCCGCGGCTCGCCACCGGCGAGCGGCTCGCGGCGTACTCGCTGTCGGAGCCCGCCGCGGGGTCGGACGCCGCCGGGCTGCGCACGACGGCCGTCCGTCGCGGCGATCACTACGTCCTGAACGGCTCGAAGCAGTGCATGGTCCATCACGCCGCGCGACAGGTCGATCACGGCATTCGCGGCAACACGTACGAAGCGTCGATGGCGAAGTGCTGGGCCGGTGACGCGGCGATGAAGGTGGCGACGGACGCGGTGCAGATCTTCGGCGGCTACGGGTACACGCGCGAATTTCCCGTCGAGCGCTACATGCGCGACGCGAAGATCATGCAGATCTACGAGGGCACGAACCAGATCCAGCGTCTCGTCATCGCGCGCGAGCTCCTGAAAGACTGAAGTCGTGATCCGCGCATTCCGGCACGCCAGTGCCGGAATGCCTGCGAGTTCGTGTCAGTCCCGACAGACAAGTCCACCTTATTCACTACTTGTATGTCGGCCCGCCGATTGCCACGGTTCTTGTCCGCTCAGTTTGAATTTTTTGCAATGTGGAGAGTGAGTTGCAATGTTTGCTGTTGAACAGAGTTCCATTTGCCGGTAAAAGAAATGAACGTTTTGAATTAACTGCAAATCGAGGTGCAGATGCGGTTTCTGACGACCGGCGAGGTGGGCGAGCTGCTTCAGGTATCGATTCCCACCGTGAAGCGCTGGATCCGCGATGGGCACCTCAAAGGGTTCCAGACGGCGGGCGGGCACTTCCGCGTGACGGCCGACGATCTCGAGCGGTTCAGGACGTCGCGGCAGATCCCGACGACGCCCGACGCAGAGACTCGGGTGCTGATCGTGGACGACGACCAGCAGTTGCGACAAACGCTGCTCGAGGTTCTGAGCGCGGAGCCGACGTACCGGGTGGAGGTCGCGGGGGATGGCTACGAGGGACTCATCAAGGTCGGCGCGTTCCGGCCGCACCTCCTCGTGCTCGACATCCGCATGCCCGGCCTCGACGGCTTCCAGGTCTGCAAACGCGTGAAGGCTGATCCCGTGACGAAGGCGATGAAGATCCTGGCGATTACCGGTTACACCGAGGGGACGACCCGGGCGCAGATTCTCCAGGCCGGAGCTGACGGTTACCTGGAGAAGCCCCTGTCGCTCGTGGTGCTGCAGGCCGAGGTCGCGCGACTGCTGCGCGACGTCTCGAGCGCATCCGCAGCCTTACCCGTCCCGACCGGCGGCCGAGCGTAGAAGGGGCGACGACTTCCATGCGAACCCGTGTACTCGCTCTCCTTGCTGTGGGGTTGCTGGCACTCTCGACCGGCGTGACGTCCGCGTTCGCGCAGGACTACACGCTGCGGTTCCTCCCGACGCAGAACGCACCGCCCGGCGCTTCGGCATTGATGTCGATCAAGGTCACGAACGGGGAGACGATCGTGCACCTGGGCGTGCGCGGCCTCTACCCGGACACGGTCTACACGATCTGGACGGTGTTCAACGAGCTGCTGCAACCGTTCCCGGACGCGACGCCGGCGGACATGATCGCGTTCTACGGCGGGCTCGAAAACCACAAGATCCCGTCGTCCAGTGCGACCCTCCGAGAGGGGTTTCCGCGCGAAGGCAATGGCGTGAGCCCGACGGCGCGTCTCGACTCCGGCTTCACGTCCGGCATGGGCATCGATCCCGGCATGTCGTTCGTCACCAACCGCAACGGGGATGGCGAGGCGCGCGTCAGGCTCGACTTCGATCTCCTCAATGCCGCGCCGGTGAGCGTCAAGGACATCATCAGGCAGTGCGTGCCGGGGCCACTGGCGGCCGACAACACGTGCCAGCCTCCGTCGAAGCTCATGAGCGTCACCACGACCTGGCTTCGCCGCTTCATCGGCGAATTCCCCCTCGCGGAGCGCGCCGCCATGTGCGCGAACTACAACGCGATCTACGACCCCGAGAGCGCGTCCTTCGATGAGGAGGGGAGCGTGGGGATGAACGCGCAGCTCTGGCAGTGCATCGATCCGGCGACCGTGAACGGCGCCAACGGCGGACAGCCTCGCGTTCATCGGTTTGTGTTCGATCACTTCCGGCTGGCGAACCATCCCGACGACCTGACGCACGGCTTCATCGGCGGCAACGGCGAGGACCACTGGATCGACATGGTCGGCCGGCGCGCCGACCGGACGTCGCCGTCGACCGGGACGACGAGCACGGCGGGCACGAAGGGTCGCTAGGACTGTTGGAACTGGGGGCCCCGAATGGCCCCCAGACTCCCAACGTTCGGAGCGCCCCGGGTACCCGTGGCGCTCCTCGATTCCCCGACACGCTCCTAGGCACCAGCGGCGGCCCCGCGGCCGCCGCGTCAGAAACACGAAGGCCCGGGAGCGGCTCCGGGGCCTTCGTCTGTCGGCGAACCGCCGACGTCAGGACGCCGGTCGCCGGTTGGCCGTGAGAATCTCCTGGATCAGGCCGGCGACCCGATCGAGCGTGAGCGGCTTCGTGAGCACCGGCCGCGCCGCTTCCTGCAGGAACTTCTGCGACTCGGGGCTCATCGTGTCGCCGGTGAGGAAGATGACGCGCGAGGCCAGCGCGGGATCGCGCGCGAGCACCCGCCGCCACACGTCCTTGCCGTCGATGTCCGGCAGCCGCAGATCGAGCGTCACGACGTCGAACCGCTCCGCTTCCATCTTCGTGAGGGCGTCCTGGCCGGTGGCGCTCGTCTCGACGGTGTGCCCGAAGGTCTGCAGCACCTCGGCCAGCGTCGTGCGGAGCGCCGTCTCGTCGTCGACGACGAGCACCCGGCCGCGCAGGGCGGCCTGGGTCGTGTCGTCGGCGCCGGTCTCCGGCACGCTATCGACGTCGCCGACCGGCAGCGTGACCGTGAAGCACGCGCCGGCGCCCGGCAGGTTTCGCGCCTCCATCCGGCCGCCGTGCGCCTGCACGATGCCGATGGAGAGGCTCAGCCCGAGGCCGGTGCCTTCGCCCGCCGCCTTCGTCGTGAAGAACGGATCGAAGATCCGTCCGAGGTGCTCCTCCGGAATGCCCGGACCCGAATCCAGGATTTCGACGACCGTTTCGCCGTCGGCGTGTCGCGACCGGATGGTCAGCGCTTGGCTGTCACCGCCGCCGCTGCGCATGGCGTGCGTGGCATTGGTGCAGAGGTTCAGGAAGACCTGCTGCAGCTGATGGCCGTCGCCGAGGATCGGCGGCAGGTTGGCGAGCTCGGTCACCACCCGGATCCGGTGAAGCTCGAACTCGGGCCCCTGGAGCTTCAGGACGCCGCCCAGGACGCGGTTCAGGTCGACCCGCTTGCGCTCCGGCGGCCGGCGCCGCGCGAAGACGAGCAGGTCGCGGATGATGCGCGACGCGCGCTCGCACTCCTCCTCGACCACGTCGAGACGGCGGCGGACCGGTTCGGTCGTCTCGCCGCGCTTCAGGAGCTGCACGGACAGCTGAATCGTCGAGAGCGGGTTGTTGAGCTCGTGCGCCATGCCCGACAGCAGCGTGCCGAGGGCCTTGAGCTTGTCGGCCTGGATCAGCTGCGCCTGCGTCTCCTGCAGCCGCTGGAGGTTCGCCTGGAGCTCCGCGTAGAGCCGCGCCTTCTCGAGCGCGAGCGCGGTCTGGTCCGCGACGCTTGCCAGCATCCGGCGCTCCTCGTCGCTCGTCTCGCGCGTCTCGCGGTAGAACGCCGCGACGACGCCGAGCGGCTCTTCGGCGAGGCCGAGCGGAACGCTCGTGCCCGCGCGGATCCCGTGCGTGGTCAGATACGCGGGCACGTTGAACCGCCGCTCGTCCTGGAGATCGGCGACGTGCACCGTCTCCTTGTGCAGGTAGCTGTAGCCGGCGAACGACTCGGCCGATGCCGGCACGGTGACCACCCCGACGATGCCGGATTCCCAGCCGAGGCCCGCTTCGAGCTTCAGCAGGCCGGTCTTCGGATCGGCGAGGTAGACGGCGGCCGCATCCGCGGCGAGCAGCTCGCGCGTCGTCCGCGCGGCGTCCGCGAGGATCTCGCGCTCGGACGTGGCCTGGAGCAGGTGCTGGCCGAACGTCCGGAGGGTTTCCAGCGCGCGGACGCGGGCGCGCGCGTCGCGGTAGAGCAGGACCTGCTCGCGCAGCACCGCGACGAAGATCAGGCCCACGCCGATCGGCCGCGCGAGCCCGCCGACGTACCAGCTGATGCCGTAGCGGTACGGGTACGTGAGCCAGCCGAGCATCCCGATGCCCCAGATGCAGGCCGCGAGGAGGAAGAGCCGGCTGAATCCGTCGCGCTGGTTGCCGAGGCTCCGGCGCGCCCCGTAGAGCGCCCAGAGCGCCGCGGCGCCGTTCAGGATGCCGGCAGACCAGACCGCGAAGGGCGTGAGCCGGCCCGGCTTCATGACGAGCGACGGCAGGAGCCCCTGGACGCGCACGACGGCGAGCACCAGCAAGAGGGCGATCCCGAGTCCGCCGATGATGGCGAACATGCGCTGGCGCTCCGTGAGCCGCAGCGGCCGGTCGCCCGCGTGCGCGGCGAGCCCGATACCGACGAAGCTGCCGATGTAGCTCAGGAAGAAGAAGTACGGCGCGACGCCCGCCGGAACGCCTGGCGTGCCGGGATAGTCCGGCTGCGCCGCGATGTGGGCGATGGCGAGCAGGGCGGTGACCCAGAGCGTGAAGCCCATCCACGCCGACCGCGCGTCGTTCCGGAGCCGGTGCCGCTCGAGACAGAGATAGGCGACGCCGATACCCACGACGGCGAAGGGGCCGTCGAAGATCGGCACGGCGTACGGGATCGGGTAGCGGTACGGCGCGAGGAGGGACGTAAAAAGCAGCGTGACCTCGTACGCCGCGCCCACGAGCAGCAGAGCGAGCAGCGGGTACGGCACACGTCGAGGGCCAGATCCGACAGAGGCCTCGTGCGCCACGCACCGAGAATGGACGAAATCGCTCCCAAGAATCAAGGCCCTATAATCGCGAGATGACCGAACCGACGAGGAGAACCGCCATGCCGCACACGACCCGCCGCACCTTTCTCCGCGCCACCCTTGCCGGGGCCGCCGTCGTCGCCGCCCCGCTGCCGCTCCGTGCCCAGCCGAAGACGTTCAAAATCGGGGTCATCCATCCGGTGACCGGCCCGCTCGCCGAGCCCGGCCAGGCCTGCCGGCTCGGCGCGCAGATGGCCGCCGACGCGGTCAACGCCGCCGGCGGCATCAGGAGCAAGGGCGGGCTGCAGCTCGAGCTCGTCCTCGGCGACACGCAGACCAAGCCGGAGAACGGCCGCGTCGAAGCCGAGCGCGTGGTGAACCAGGGCGCCCGGATGCTGATGGGCTCGTTCGACTCCGGCAGCACGGCCGCGATGGTGTCCGTCGCGCAGCAGAAGCGCGTGCCGTTCCTGGTCGACATCGCCGCGGCCGACCCGATCACCGCGAACGTCGCGAAGTCGGTGAAGGACGGGCAGCAGAAGGTCCAGTACGTCTATCGGAACTTTCCGACCGGCTCGTCGTTCGGCCGCAAGGCGGTGCAGTACTTCACGGAGATGTTCAAGGAAGCCGGCGTGTCCCCGAAGCGCGTCGTGCTGATGTACTGCAACGACCTCTTCGGCCAGAGCCAGTCGCGCGGCTTCCAGGCGGCGCACAAGGCCGCGAACCCGGGCTGGGACATCGTCGAGGTGATCCCGTGGCCGGAGCCGCCGTCGGATCTGTCGACCGAAGTGTCGAAGGCGAAGGCGGCGAAGCCCGACATCATCGCGCCGATCACGCGCCCGGCGTCCGCGCAGCTGCTGCTGCCGGAGCTCCGCAAGCAGCGGCTCGACATCATGGGCGTGGTCAGCCCGGGGAGCCCCGGGCTCTACGAAGCCGGCCAGATCGCCGCGCTCAAGGAAGACCTCGAGCACGTCGCCACGTGCGTGCCGTGGGCGAACTTCAAGAACCCGAAGACCAACGCGGTGGCCGAGGACTTCAGGAAGCGGTCGGGCGGCAAGACGTTCGACACGAACTCGGGCTATTCGTACGACGGCATCTTCATCATCGCCGACGCGCTCGAGCGCGCGGCGAAGCTCGACGATCCGGATGCGATCGTGGACGCGATGCGGAAGACCAGCTACGGGGGCGGCCTCATGCAGTACGGCGGTCCCGTGGTCTTCAACGAGCTCGGCGACAACCCGAACGCGATCACGACCATGATCCAGATCCTGGGCGGCAAGCCCGTCGCCGTCTGGCCGAAGGCCGCCGCCGTGCAGAAGTTCGTGTTCCCGCGCCCGAAGGCCTGACGATCGACCCGGTCCTCGCCGCGCAGGGGCTGCTGTCCGGGGTCCTGTTCGGCGGCGTCGCGAGCCTGATGGCGGTGGGCCTCACGCTGATCTTCGGCGTGATGCGCGTCGTGAACTTCGCGCACGGCGACATGATGGTGTGGGGGATGTACCTCGCGTACGTCCTCTCCACCCGCGCCGGCCTCGATCCGTACCTCGGCTTCGCGCTCTGCGCGGCCGCGCTGTTCGTCTTCGGCGCCGCCGTGCAGCGCGGCCTCGTCGACCGCATCGTCGACGCGCCGCACGAGATGCAGATCC
Source organism: Candidatus Rokuibacteriota bacterium (assembly GCA_016184365.1). Lineage (GTDB taxonomy): Bacteria > Methylomirabilota > Methylomirabilia > Rokubacteriales > CSP1-6 > AR8. The sequence goes on along the minus strand of JACPCW010000126.1, from coordinate 14,259 downwards.
TCCTCATGCTGGGCGTGGCGCTCGTGATGGAAAACGTCGCGCTGCTCGTCTTCGGTCCGGAGCCGATCCGCGTGCGGTCGCCGCTCGGCGCGGCCACGTGGTACCTCGGACCGCTCTACGTCGACGTCGCGCGGCTCGTGACGTTCGGCGTGGCGATCGTCCTCACCGCCGCGCTGTGGGTCTTCCTGTATCGGACCGATCTCGGACGTCAGATCCGCGCCGCGGCCGACAATCCGTACGGGGCGCTCGTCATCGGCACGGACGTGCGCCGGGTGTACGCGGCCGCGTTCGGCATCGGCGCGGCGTGCGTCGGCGCCGCCGGCGCGCTCGTGTCGCCGATCCTGCCGTTCCAGCCGTCGACGGGCCTGTCGCTGTCCGTGACGTCGTTCAACATCGTCATCATCGGCGGCATGGGCAGCCTGCCGGGCGCGTTCGTCGGCGGCGTGCTGGTCTCCGTCGCGGAATCGCTCGGCGCCGTGTTCCTCAAGCCGTCGCTGAAGGAGCTCGCGAGCTTCTCGCTGCTGATCCTGATCCTGATCGTGCGGCCGGCCGGCCTGTTCGGCCGGCGCGCGTCATGAAATGGGCGGGCGCGCTGGCGGTGCTGGGGCTCCTCGCGCTGCCGCTCACGCTCAGCTCCTACGCGCTGACCATCTTCATCTTCATCTTCTTCTACGCGTTCCTCGGCCAGGCGTGGAACATCGTCGGCGGCTACGCCGGCCAGCTCTCCGCCGGCCACGCGGCCTTCGTCGGGATCGGCGGCTACACGGCGGCGATGCTGTCGATCGAGCACGGCGTCACGCCCTGGATCGGCATGTTCGCCGGCGCCGTGCTGGCGGGCGCGCTCGGCGCGCTCATCGGGTACCTCGGCTTCCGCTTCGGCCTGCGCGGGTTCTACTTCGTGCTGCTCACCGTCGCGTTCGCCGAGGTGTGCCGCATCCTCGTCTCGAACATCGACGCCGTCGGCGGCGCGCTCGGGCTCTACATCACGTTCACCGGCAATCCGCGCCACTTCCAGTTCCAGGACCAGCGCGCGTACTACTACATCGCGCTCGCGCTCATGCTGCTCGCCACCGGCATCGCGGCGCTCATCGAGCGGCGGCGGTTCGGCATCTACCTGAGGGCGATTCGCGAAGACGAGATGGCGGCGGAGGCCGCCGGCGTCGACGCCTTCCGCTACAAGATGTTCGCGATGATCGTGTCGTCGTCGCTCACCGGGCTCGGCGGCACGTTCTACGCCTTCTACCTGTTTTCGCTCCAGCCGAACACCGTGTTCGGCATTCCGCTGTCCGTCGAGATCATCATCCGGCCCATCATCGGCGGCACGGGGACGCTCGTCGGACCGATTCTCGGCTCGTTCATCCTCACGCCCCTCGGTGAGCTGTCGCGGCACTACCTCGGCCAGAGCGGCCTGCACGGCGCGCACCTGGTCGCGTACGGGCTCCTGCTGATCGCGGTCGTGCTGTTCCTGCCGAACGGCGCCTATCCGTGGCTGCGCGCGCGATTCAGGCGCTGAGCCACGCGCTCCGCGAGTCCGAGGAGCGACCCGGGTTGCCCGGGGCGCTCCGAGCGCGGGGGGTGTGGGGGGCCATGTCGGGGCCCCCCACGTGACGGTCGTGCTGTTCCTGCCGAACGGCGCCTATCCGTGGCTGCGGGCGCGGCTGGCCCGGCGATGAGCCACGCGCTGCTCGACGTCCGCGGCCTCTCGCGCCGGTTCGGTGGCCTGCAGGCCGTGCGCGACCTGTCGTTTTCCGTGGACGAGCGCGAGATCGTGGCGCTGATCGGCCCGAACGGGGCGGGGAAGACGACGGTCTTCAGCCTGCTCTCGGGCTTCCTCGCGCCCGACAGCGGCGACATGCGGCTCGGCGGGCGATCGATCGTCGGGCGGAAGCCGCACGAGGTCTGCGCGCTCGGCGTGGCGCGGACGTTTCAGATCGTCCGCCCGTTCCCGAAGCTCACCGTGCTGGAGAACGTTCTGATCGGCGCGCTCGTGCGTCATCCGCGCCGCCGCGACGCCGAGGCGCACGCACGCGCCGTCCTCGACGAGGTCGGCCTCGCCGCGAAGGCGGCGCAGCCGGCCGGCACGCTGACCCTCAGCGAGCGGAAGCGGCTCGAGCTCTCCCGCGCGCTCGCGACGGAGCCGCGGCTGTTGCTGCTCGACGAGGTCATGGCCGGCCTGAACACGACCGAAGTCGAGCGCACGCTCGAGCTCGTGCGCGCGATCAACGCGCGCGGGATCGCGGTGCTGCTCATCGAGCACGTCATGCGCGCCGTCATGTCGCTCGCGTCGCGGATCGTCGTGCTGAACTACGGCGAGCGCATCGCCGAGGGGCGGCCGGACGAGATCGCCAACGACCGGCGCGTGATCGAGGCCTATCTGGGCGAGCCGGATGTCGACGCTGCTGTCCCTTGACGCGGTCGAGGTCGGCTACGGCGACGTCGTCGCCGTGCACGCCGCGTCGCTCGAGGTCCGTGCCGGCGAGATCGTCGCGCTGATCGGGTCGAACGGCGCCGGCAAGACCACCACGCTCCGCGCCGTGGCCGGGCTGCTGCGCCCGCGCCGGGGCCGCATCGTGTTCGACGGCGATCGCATCGACGGCCGGTCGCCCGCGGACGTCGTGGCGCGCGGCATCGCGCACGTGCCCGAGGGCCGGCAGCTCTTCCCGACGATGACCGTGCTCGAAAACCTCGAGCTCGGCGCGCGCACCGCGGCGAGCCGCGCGCAGCGACCCGAGACGCTCGCGCGCGTGTTCGACCTGTTTCCGCGCCTGGCCGAGCGACAGACGCAGCTGGCGGGCACGCTGTCGGGCGGCGAGCAGCAGATGACGGCGATCGGGCGCGCCCTCATGGCGAGGCCGCGACTGCTGATGCTGGACGAGCCGTCGCTCGGCCTGGCGCCGATCGTCGTGGCGACGATCTTCGACAACCTCGCCCGCATCAACGCCGGCGGCACCACGGTGCTGCTCGTCGAGCAGAACGTGCTGCGCGCGCTCCGGCTCTGTCACCGCGGCTACGTGCTGGAGAACGGCGCGATCGTCGCGCAGGGCACGCGCGACGCGCTGCTCGCCGACGAGCGGATCAAGCGCGCGTATCTCGGCCGCTGACCCCGCCGCCCTCTCCCGGAACTCCGGTCTCCGCCCCACGAGAATGATGCGCCCGCTCTATACCCGGTGTCCCGGTTGCGCGCTATACACGGTTCACATACATGCACGCCGTTCACGAATGTGATCCACCGCTGACGCGAAGGAGGACTCTCTCATGAAACGCACCACGTCCGTTCTGCTGATGACGCTCGTGCTGTCCGGTGCCGTGCTCCTGACCACCGGTGCCGCGATCGCCCAGGAAACGACGCGCCTGTCGATCGGCGGCGCCTCGAGCGGCACCTGGATCTATCTCTACACGGCGCTGCTGGCCGAGACCTGGAAGAAGACCGTTCCCGGCGTCGACGTCACGGTCCTGGCGACCGCCGGCACGACCGCGAACTACATCCCGATGGACAAGGGCGAGCTGGACCTGGCCGGCGCGTCGACGTCCGGCGACTTCTACGCGATGAACGGCCTGTACTTCACGAAGGGCAAGAAGCTCTCGAACTTCACCGTGATCATGCCGGCGACCAAGGGCTTCAACCAGGCGTTCACCTACGCCGATTCGCCGATCAACACGCTGAAGGATCTCGACGGCAAGCGGGTGGCCGTCGGCGCCCGCGGCTCGCCCACCAGCGTCATCCAGGAGGAGATCTTCAAGCTCCTCGGGATCAAGCCGAAGCTCGTCTTCTCCACGCCCGCGGAAGCGATCGAGATGATGAAGGACCGCCGCCTGGACGCCATGGTCTACGGCGTCGGGGCGCCGTGGGCCGGCGTGATGGACGTCGCGACCGCGCAGAAGATCAAGTTCCTCTCGATGACGCCCGAGGAGCAGCAGAAGATCCACACGGCGTATCCGTACCAGGTCCCCGACACGATTCCCGCGAAGACGTACGCGTTCCAGACCGACGACGTCCGCACGACGATGGGCTTCCAGACGATCAACGCGCGTCCGGGACTCTCCGACGAGCTGGTCTACAAGCTCGTCAAGGCGATCTGGACGCAGTGGCCCGAGATCGTGAAGATGTCGCCGCCGACGCGGTGGGTCAAGCCGGCGGACATCCTCGAGATGGTCGCGCAGATCCACCCCGGCGCCGCGAAGTACTACCGCGAGGTCGGCATCCAGGTCCCGGACCACAAGATCTTCAAGAAGAAGTGAGCCCGGGCCATGACCTCGCGTGAGCGGTTCGCCGACGCGGAGAAGCGCTGGGAGGAGGGCCCGCTGCGGGAACGGACCGCGCCGGGCGAGCTCCCGCCGCAATTCCGCGGCTACAGCGGCGTCTCGAAGGACGAGACGCAGCCGGAGTTCCGCACGGGCGGCGGCGAGATCGTCGTCAAGCGCCTCTACACCCCGGCGGACCTCGACGGCACGGATGCCGTCGACGACGTCGGGTTTCCCGGCCAGCCGCCGTTCACGCGAGGTCGCGATCCGCTCGGCTACCGGGCGTTCCGCTGGCCGCTCAGCTTCTACTCCGGCTACGGATCGAGCGAGAGCGCCAACGAGCGCTACCGCGCGCTCTGCGCCGCCGGGTCGACGTACGTCTCGCTGGCGGTCGACCTGCCGTCGCAGAACGGCTACGACTCGGATCATCCGCTGGCGCGCGGCGAGGTCGGCAAGGTCGGTGTCGCCCTGTCGACCCTGCCGGACCTCGAGCGCGTCTTTGCCGGGCTGCCGCTCGAGCGCATCCACACCGGCACGGTCGGCAACTGCGTCGGTCCATGGGCGCTCGCCATGTTCCACGGCGTCGGCCAGCGGTTCGGCATCGATCCGGCCGCGATGCACGTCTCGATTCAGAACGACCCGATCAAGGAGTACACGGGCCGGGGCACGTACATCTTCCCGCCGCGCGTCGCGGTGGATCTCGCCGGCGACGTCGTCGCCTACATGCGGACGCACCTGCCGGGGTGGGAGCCGCAGTACAGCTGCTCGACGACGCTCCGGTGGGGCGGGTGCTCGACCAGCCAGGAGATCGGCTTCGGCATCGCGAACCTGATCGCGTACACCGAGACGGCACGCGCCAAGGGCGTGCCGCCGGAAGAGTACGTGCCGTGGGTGCACCTGCACATGACGGCGGACAACGACCTCTTCGAGGAGGTGGCGAAGTTCCGCGCCGTCCGTCGCCTGTGGGCGCGGATCGCGCGCGAGCGGTTCCAGACCGACGATCCTCGCGTCCTCGGACTGCGCCTGACCGTCTTCACCGGCGCGCACCGGCTCACGGCGCAGGAGCCGCTGAACAACATCGTGCGGACGACGGTGCAGATCCTCGCGTCGATCCTGGGCGGGATCGAGAACATCGCGACGCCCGCGTTCGACGAAGCGCTCGCGCTGCCGACGCTCGAATCCACGCGGCTCAGCCAGATCACGAAGATCATCCTCCACGACGAATCGCTGGTCGGGCAGACGGTGGACCCGCTCGGCGGCTCGTACTTCATCGAGAGCCTGACCAACGAGCTCGAGGCGAAGGGCCGGGACGTGTACGACAAGATCGAAGGCCAGGGTGGCGCGATCGCCGCGCTGGAGAACGGCTACTACCTGCGCGAGATGGCGGACGGCATGTACCGCTACCAGCGCGAGGTGGAGCGCGGCGACCGGCCCGTGATCGGCGTGAACAAGTACGTCGTGGAGAAGGACGTCCCGATCCGCCTGTTCAAGGGCGACCCCGACGACGAGCGCCGGCAGGTCGAGCGACTCCGCGCGGTCCGGCGCGAGCGCGACGCCGCGCGCGTGGACCGGGCCCTCGCGGAGATCCGTCGCGTCGCGGAAGGCAAGGCCGTCGGCCGCGACGAGAACATCGTGCCCGCGATGATCGAGGCGGTGCAGGCGCACGCCACGGTCGGCGAGATCTTCGCGGTGCTGCGCGAGATCTTCGGCGAATACAAGGCGCCGACGGTCATCTGAGCTGTGAAACGCATCCCCGAGGTCGAGGGGCGCCACGGCTTCGCCGGGATGCCCCGAGCGCCTGGGGGTTTGGGGGCCATTTCGGGGCCCCCATGTAGGTAGAGAGGACCCCCACCCATGCGGATCAAGGTGCTGATCGCCAAGCCGGGGCTCGACGGCCACGAGACGGGCGCGAAGCTCATCGCCCGCGTGCTCCGGGACGCGGGCATGGAAGTCATCTACACCGGGCCGCGGCAGACGCCGGAGATGATCGTGCAATCCGCGCTGCACGAGGACATCGACGTCATCGGGCTGTCCAGCCTCTCCGGCGCGCATCTCGAGCTCGCGGCCCGCGTCATGGAGCTGCTGCGCGCGCAGGGGATGCACGACGTGATGGTCATCATGGGCGGGATCATTCCTGCGGACGACATCCCCGTGCTCAAGCAGCTCGGGGTGCGCGCCGCCTTCGGACCCGGCACGCACACGCAGGACATCGTCGAGTTCATCCAGAAAGAGCGGGCGGCGGCGGCGTGACGAGGACGGTGCCGATCCGGGACGGTCTCTTTCACGTCCCGCCGTCGGGCGCGGCGCCGCCGCATCTGATCGGCAGCCGCTGCGACGACTGCGCGCGGTCCTTCTTTCCGAGCAAGAACCAGTGCCCGCGATGCTCGGGACGCGCGCTGGCGGAGATCGCGCTCTCGCCGCGCGGCACGCTCCACACCTACACGGTCATTCACCAGGCCCCGCCCGGGTACGCCGGGCCGGTCCCGTACGTCGTCGGCCGCGTCGAGCTGCCGGAGGGCGAGCGCGTCCTCGCGCCGATCGTCGGCGTCGCCCCGTCCGGGCTCCGGACCGGGATGCCGATGGAGCTGGTGATCGGCAAGGCGTTCGACGATCCCGAGAAGGGCGAAGTCGTCACGTATCAGTTCCGGCCGGCGCGGGAGCCCGTCCGGCCATGAGACCCGTCGTCGTGCTCGGCGTCGGTCTCATCCGCTTCGGCCGGTATCCCGACGTTCCCGTCGCGGAGCTCGGCCAGCGCGCGTGCTGGGCCGCGCTCGACGACGCCGGCGTGGCGTGGCGCGACATTCCGGTCGCCTACTGCGGCCATGCCTTCCAGGGCAGCACGATGGGCCAGCGCGTGCTGAACCGGATCGGCCTGACGGGCGTGCCGATCATCAACGTCGAGAACGCGTGCGCCAGCGGCTCCACCGCGTTCGTCGCGGCGTACCAGGCGGTGGCGTCCGGGATGTACGACGTCGCGCTCGCGCTCGGCGTCGAGAAGATGTCGTTCAAGGGCATGATCGACGCCACGCGGCCGGACGACATCGAGCGCCCGCTCGGCACGGGCGCGATGCCGACGAAGTACGCGCTGATCGCGCGCCGGTACATGGACGACTACGGCCTCACGGCCGCCGCGCTCGCCCAGGTCTCGGTCAAGAACCACGCGAACGGTTGCCGGAATCCCTACGCGCAGCACCAGCGCCGGCTGACCCTCGACGAGGTCCAGCAGTCCCGGATGATCAGCGATCCGCTCACGCTCTATCAGTGCTCGCCGACCGGTGACGGCGCCGCCGCCGCCGTGATCACCACCGAGGCGGTGGCCCGGCAGCGATCGGCGGGACCGTTCGTGCGCGTGGCCGGCTGCGCCGTCGGCAGCCAGGTGTTCGTGCCGGGCGAGCCGGACGACATCAGCGAGATCACGAAGCGCACGTCCCGCCGCGCGTACGAGATGTGGGGCGGCGGACCGGACGACCTCGACGTCGTCGAGCTGCACGACTGCTTCACGATCGCGGAGATCTGCCACTACGAGGGCCTCGGCCTCTGCGGCGAAGGCGAAGGCCAGCACCTGCTCGCGTCCGGCGCCACCGGAATCGGCGGGCGCATCCCCGTCAATCCGAGCGGCGGTCTCCTGTCACGCGGACACCCGGTCGGCGCCACGGGCATGGCGCAGATCGCGGAGATCACGTGGCAGCTCCGCGAGCAGGCGGGCGAGCGGCAAGTCACCGGCGCGAAGGCCGGCGTCACGCACACGCTGGGCGGCGGCGGCGGGATGGCGTGCGCCGTCACGGTGCTGACGCGGTGAGCGCCCCGCGGAGAGGAGTCCCCGCATGACCGGGCCGACGACGGTCGGGATGGAGTTCGAGATCCAGCCGAAGCGCGCGTTCACGGGCGTGATGGCCGTGTTCATCACGCTCCTGGCGGTCGGCTTCTCGCTGTTCGAGATCATCGCGCTGCAGTTCGTCATCATCGACCTCTGGGTCTTCGAAGCGGTCGTGCTCGCGATCGTCATGGTGCTCGGCTACCTGACGATCCCGGCGAGCCCGAGGCGGCGCGGGCGCGTCACGCCGCTCGACCTCGTCCTGCTCGCGGCCGGCGTGGCGCCGTGCATCTACGTCATCGTCGACCTCGAGCGGCTGCAGTGGACGTACGGCTCCACGGTCGAGCCGCTCGACATCGTCTTCGGCTCGATGCTCATCGTCTCGCTGCTGGAGCTCACGCGGCGCTCGTTCGGGCTCGCGATGCCGATCGTCGCGCTGGTGTTCCTCGCGTACGGTCTCTTCGGGAACCACCTGCCGCCGTGGCTGTTCGGGCACACCGGGCTCAGACCCGGGAACGTCATCGGCTTCATGATCGGCAACATGGCCATCTTCGGCCCGGTCATGAGCGTGATGGTGCAGATCATCTTCCTCTTCATGCTCTTCAGCGCGTTCCTCCAGATCTCCGGCGCGGGCGACTTCTTCGTGAACCTGGCCAACGCGGTCGCGGGGCGCTGGCGCGGCGGTCCCGCGAAGGTCTCGGTGTTCTCGAGCTCGCTGTTCGGCACGATCAGCGGCAGCTCCGTCGCGAACGTCGCGGTGGACGGCGGCATCACGATCCCGCTGATGATCAAGACGGGCTTTCGCCCGCACTTCGCCGCCGCGGTGGAGGCGACCGCCTCGACGGGCGGCCAGATCATGCCGCCGATCATGGGCGCCGGCGCGTTCATCATGGCCGAGCTGCTGAACATCTCGTACGCGCACGTGATCGTCGCGGCCACGCTGCCCGCGATCCTGTACTACGTCGGCCTCTACTGCATGATCGACCTCGAGGCGGTGAAGCAGGGCCTGCGCGGCGTGCAGACCGCCGGCACCGCGGGCCGCATGTGGGTCGCGCTGAAGGAAGGCGGCCACCTCCTCATCCCGGTCTTCGTCCTGCTCCACCAGACCGTGATCGCCGGCACGTCCGTGCAGCGCGCGGGCTTCTACTCGATCATCGCCGCGGTCCTCGTCTCGTGGGTCCGCCGGCGCACGCGGATCGGGTGGACGCGGCTCGTCCAGGGCCTGCGCGACGGCGCCATGAGCTCGGTCAGCATCGCGGCGGTGTGCGCCACCGCCGGCATCATCGTCGGCATCGTCTCGATGACCGGGCTCGGCGTGAAGTTCAGCTCGGTCGTGGTCGGGCTGGCGCAGGGCAACCTGTTCATCACGCTGGCGCTGACCGCGGTGATCTGCGTGTTCCTCGGCATGGGCGTGCCCACGACCGCGGCCTACATCATCGCGGCGGCGGTCGGCGTCCCGGCGCTCCTCGCCCTCGGCGCGGATCCGCTCGCCGCGCATCTCTTCGTCTTCTACTTCGCCTGCATCTCGGCGATCACGCCCCCGGTGGCCGGCGCGGTGTACACGGCGTGCGGCTTCTCGGGCAGCTCGGTGATGCAGACCGGGTGGACCGCGACGCGGCTCGGGATCGCCGCGTACATCGTGCCGTTCCTGTTCGTCTACCACCCCGTCCTGCTGTTCAAGGGCACGTGGCCCGAGATCGCGCAGGCGACGGCGAGCGCGGTCCTCGGGGTGGCGGCGGTCAGCATGGCGATGATCGGCACCTCGTTCGTCGGCGGCCTCCGCTGGAACCTCCTCCAGCGGGCGATCTTCCTCGCCGCGTTCTTCGCGCTCCTCATGCCGGGCACGTTCTCCGACCTGCTCGGCCTCGCGGCCGTGGCCGCCGGGGTCCTGATGCATCCGCGACCGTGGCAAGCCCTGCTGACCGCGGTGACGGGACGGAAACGCCGGATGGCGATCGCCGCGCATCCACCCGACGGCCGCGGGTAGCGCGGTCGACACGGCATGCGATCGCTCGACGGACGCTGCGCCCTGGTCACCGGCGCCAGCCAGGGCATCGGGCGCGCGATCGCGATCGCGCTCGGCCGTGCGGGCGCCGACGTCGTCGCCGCGGCGCGCGGCGCGTCCGGCGACGGGCACCGGGCGCTGTCGTCGCTGGAAGCGGAGATCCGCGCGCTCGGTGCACGCGCCGTCGGCCTGAAAGGCGACGTGAGCCGCGAGGGCGACGTGGAGACGATCGTCGATCGCGCGCTCGCCGAGTTCGGGCGCATCGACGTGCTCGTCAACAACGCCGCCGTCTATCCCGACTATCACGCGCCGCTCGCGGACCTTCCGATCGCGAGCTGGGACGAGACCCTCGCCGTGAACCTGCGCGGCGTGTTCCTCTGCGCGAAGGCCGTGCTGCCGTCCATGCGGGCGCAGAAGGCCGGCAGCATCGTCAACGTCTCGTCGATCGCCGCGATCCGCTCGTCCGCGGGGCGCATCGCGTACGGCGTGTCGAAGGCCGGCGTGGAGCGCCTGACGTTCGGGCTCGCGGCCGAAGTCGAGGACGTGAACGTCGCCGTGAACGCGCTCGCGCCCGTGGGGCCCACGGACACGCCGTCGGCGCGGGCGATGTTCCCGCGGGAGCCGCGCGATCGGTGGGTGAAGCCGGACGACCTCGCCGCCGTCGCCGTGTGGCTCGCGCAGCAGACGGCGGCGACGTTCACCGGCAAGGCCGTCATGGTCCCGGCGTCGGGCACGCGGACGTTCTTCGTGTACGGCCAGGGCGACGCCGAGCGGCCGTGGGTGAGGATCGACTGATGGACCATGCCACGCTCGTCGCGCGCCATGCGCAGCGGTACGGCGGCAAGACCGCGGTCGTCTTCGGCGCCCGGCGCTGGAGCTTCGCCGACGTCAACCGCCGCGCGAACGCGATCGCGCACGGGCTGCTCGAGCTCGGGATCAAGACCGGCGATCGCGTCGCGACGCTCAGCCGGAACCGCCCGCAGCACATCGAGATCCTCTTCGGGAAATCGAAGATCGCGGCCGTCGACGTCGCGCTCAACTCGCGACTGAGCCCGGAGGAGATCGTCTGGCAGCTCAACGACTGCGGGGCGACGGCGCTCTTCGCCGGCGCCGAGCAGTGGCGGCGGATCGCGCCGCATCGCGGCGACCTCGAGACCGTGCGCGACGTGATCGTGCTCGACGGTGCCGTGTCCGAGACGATCGCCTACGAGGAGTTCGTCGGCGGCCACCGCACGACGGACGTGCGCCTGCCCGGCGACGCCCGCGCGCCGGGCCGCATCTTCTACACGGGCGGCACCACGGGCCGGGCGAAAGGCGTCGTCGTCACGTGGCAGAGCGATCTCGCGGTGACCCGCAACCTCCTGCTCGACCTCGTGCCCGATCTCGGTGCGCGCGACGTCTTCCTCGGCCTGCAGCCGCTCTATCACGCGGTGGGGACGTTCATCCTGCCGTGCTGGATCCGCGGTACCACGCACGTCGTCGTCGAGGACTTCGACGCCGCGCGGGCGTTCGACGCCGTCGAGCGCGAGCGGGTGACGGTGATCAAGACGGTGCCGACGGTGCTCGCGCGGCTCACCGCCGCGCCGGACGTGAAGACCCGGGACCTCCGCAGCGTCCGCACGATCATCTACGGCGCCTCGCCGATGCCGGTCGAACAGCTCAAGACGGCGCTCGCGGTGTTCGGCCCCGTCTTCGTGCAGAACTACGGCCAGAGCGAAGCGCCGATGACGATCTGCCTGCTCCGCAAGGAGGACCACGTCGTCGATGGGCCGCCGCACCAGGTGGCGCGCCTCGCGTCGATCGGGCGCCCGTACACGATGGTGCGCGTGAAGGTCGCCGCCGACGACGGCCGCGAGGTGCCGGCCGGCGAGCTCGGTGAGATCCTCGTGCAGGGCGACCACGTCATGGAGGGCTACTGGAAGAACCCGGACGCGACCGGCGAGACGCTCCGCGACGGCTGGATCCACACGCGCGACATCGGCCGCGCCGACGAGGACGGCTTCGTCTTCCTCGTCGACCGCAAGAGCGAAATGATCATCACCGGCGGCCTGAACGTCTACCCGCAGGAAGTCGAGCAGGTCCTCTACCAGCATCCGGCCGTGTTCGAGGCGTCGGTGTTCGGCGTCCCGGACGCGCGATGGGGCGAGACCGTGAAGGCGGCCGTCGTCCTGAAGCCGGCGGCCACGGCCGACGCCGACGAGCTCATGGACTTCTGCAGGGCCCGGCTCGCCAGCTACAAGAAACCGACGACCGTCGACTTCCACGCGGAGCTCCCGAAGAGCGACACCGGCAAGATCCTGCGCCGGGCGCTCCAGGAGCCGTACTGGAAGGGCCGCGACCGGCGGATTCACTAAAGGAGAGCGCGATGGCCAGCGTCAACCAGGCGATCATCGAGACGATCATCGAAGCGGGGATCGACCACGTCTTCGCGCTGCCCGGCGGGATTCTCTCGCCCGTCTTCCCGGACCTGCACGACTACCAGAACAAGGTGAAGGTCATCCTCACGCGGAACGAGCAGTCGGCCTCGTGCATGGCCGAGATGTACGGGCGGCTCACGGGCAAGCCCGGCGTCCTCACGGGCCAGGGGCCGTTCATCGCGTCCGCCGGACTCTTCGGCATGATGGAAGCGCACCTGACGTCCACGCCGATGCTGGTGCTCGCGGATCTCACCGACTACGGCAGCTTCGCGCTCCACGCGCCCTTTCAATGCGGCACCGGCGACTACGGCGGCCTCGACCTGAAGGAGATCTTCAAGGGCACCGCCAAGTTCGTGACGGTGGCGAGCACGCCGTTCGAGGCGGTGCAGGGCGTGCAGCTCGCGATCAAGCACGCCGTGTCCGGGCGCCCGGGGCCGGCGGTCTGCCTCTTCAAGGTGCCCGCGCTGAAAGGCCAGCTCAGTGACCGGGACGTCGCGCGGCTCCACCCGGTGACGAGCTACCTGCGCGTCGAAAAGCCCGCGGCGTATCCCGCCGACGTCGAGCGCGTCGCGGCGGCGCTGACGCAGGCGAAGCGGCCGGTGATCATCGCCGGCAACGGTGTCCATGCCGCGAAGGCGTACGCCGAGCTGGCGCAGCTCGCGGAGCTCTGCGGCATCCCGGTGGCGACGAGCTACCAGGGCAAGAGCGTGATTCCCGAGACGCACCCGCTCGCCGTCGGCGTGATGAACATGTACGGCGAGAAGATCGCGCTCCGGACGGTCAGCGAGGCCGACCTGCTGCTCGTGATCGGCTGCCGGCTGAAGCCGCAAGATACGTGCTTCGAGAGTCCCGAGCTCATCGATCCCCGGCGGCAGAAGATCGTGCAGATCGACATCGATTCGCGGAATGCCGGGTGGGCGTTCCCGGTGGACATCGGCCTGACGGGTGATGCGCAGCTCGTGATGCGGCAGCTCATCGAGGCGCTCGGTGACCGGGTGCGCGCGAAGGACGCCGACTGGGCGGCCTGGACGCGCCGCATCAGCGACATGAAGGCCGAGGACGGATATTTCGACGACCCGAGCCTCCGGTCCGAGCACGTGCCGATCCGCTCGACGCGCATCGTCCACGAGCTGCGCGAGCACCTGCCGGCGGACGCGATCGTCACGCTGGACGGCGGCAACAACCGCGTCTCGATGCTGCGGTACTACGCCACGCGCACCGCGGGCACCTGCTTCGCCGCCGCCGGCATCGGCGCCATGAGCCTCTCGGTGCCTTCGGCGATCGCGGCCAAGATCCTCCATCCGGAGCGCGCGTGCGTGGCCGTCTGCGGCGACGGCGGCATGGCGATGCAGATCCATGCGCTCTCGACGGCGAAGCAGTACGGCGCCGCGGCGATCTTCGTCGTCATGAACGACTCGGTGCTCGGCGCGGTGCGCGACCACCAGAAGGGGCGGATCATCGCCTCGGAGTTCATCGACACCGACTTCGCGCGAATCGCGCAGTCGTTCGACGGTCAGGGCGTGCGCGTCAGGACGCCGGACGAGGTCGCGCCGGCCATCCGTCGGGCGCTCGCGTCGAAGGATCCGTTCGTGATCGACGTGCTCACGGATCCGGACGAGCGGATCCGCGAAGCGGTCGTGTCGCCGTGGGCGCGGAAGGGCCTCGCGAGCATGTAGGCGGGCGTCTAGCCCGCAGTATTCATGAACGCGTCGCGCGCGAGCCGAACGGCATCCGCGACACGACCGCGAGCGGTGGGCTGAGGGTCGCTCCGGAATTCCGCG
>JACPCW010000125.1 GCA_016184365.1 Candidatus Rokuibacteriota bacterium | reverse complement strand
TGCCACTCGCCGTCGTCGCGACGGGCACCTCGGCCATCTCGGCGAACCCGAGGAGCTCGTCCCAGCCGCGCGCGTTGTGGACGCCGCTGCCGACGACCACCACCGGTCGCGCCGCGCGCGCGTACAGATGGACCGCGGCCGCGACGCCGGCAGGATCCGGCGCGGCCGGGTAGCACTGCATCCACGGCGCAGGATCGGGCAGTCGATCGGCGATCGGCGTGTGCTGGATGTCGAACGGCACCTGGATCACGACCGGGCCCGGCCGTCCCGAGAGCGCCGTGCGGTACGTGCGCAGGAACGTGTCGATCGCGGTGTCGGGCCGGTTGATCAGCACCGCCCGCTTGGAGATCGGCTTGACGACATCGAGAAAGCTTTCCGGCGCCTGCCGGTACATCTCCTCGAGTCCGCCGCGATCGAACCAGTGCGTCGGACCGCTGCCGGCGAGGACCACCATCGGGATCGACTCGTAGAAGGCGGTCGCGAGCGCCGGCGCGATGTTCATGTTGCCGGGGCCGACGCTCGTCAGGACGACGGGAAGCGGCGCCCGACGCCGGGCGCGCCAGTACCCGTCCGCCATCTGCAGGGCGTGATCCTCGGCCCGGGCCGGCACGCCCTGGATGCGCGTCTCGTGGACGAGCGCATCGAGCATCGCCCAGTTGCCGTGCCCGTTGACGCCGAAGACGTATTCGGTCCCCATGCGCTCGAGCAGCGTCGCGAGCGCGCGAGCCACCGTCATCTCAGCCATCGTGTGTGTCCCTTCACTCCGGATCGGAAGACCACGGAGGCAGCAGCACGCGGACCCGGCGTCCCCTGGCCAGTGCCCCGGTGCGACGTCCGAGCACCGCAAACCCGTCCATCCCGGCCGTCGCGGCCAGCCCGTAGAGCATCGCCTCGCCTGCCGGCACGGCGTGCCATCGCTTGCGGCACCACTCCAGACGGACCGGGATATATCGATGACGTCCCGGAATCCCGTCGATGTCCGCAGCGAGTCGTGCCCACCGGTAATGCGCGCGCTTCGGCGGCAGTCCCGACAGGCGCCGCAGCAACGGGTATGCGAACAGCGTGAACGCGACCATGGCGGAAATCGGACGGCCGGGCAGAGCCAGATGCGGCACGAGCCGTTCGGTCGACAGTTCGCGCAGCAGCCGAAACGCGGCCGGCTTGCTGCCGCGGACGGGCGCGTTCCACAGCGAATGAGCTTCCTGGTCCAGCAACACCTTGCCGACGATGTCGCTCGAGCTCTTCCCGGTGCCGCCGGTCGTCAGGATCAGATCGGCCGTGAGTCCGTCGCGAAGCGCGCTGGCCAGCTCTTCCGGGTCGTCGGACGCGACCCGGACGGAGCTCAGCTCCGCGCCGCCGGCGGTGAGCATGGCCTGCACCAGCGTGATGTTGCTCGGGTAGAGCTGTCCGTCCGCCGCGACGCCCGCCCGGCTCGACAGCTCGGTGCCGGTCGCGACGACGGCGACACGCGGCCGCGGCACGACGCGCACGTGCGCGTGCCCGAGCGCGGCGAGGACCGCGAGCTCGGGCGGCCCGAGGACCGTCCCGGCTCGCAAGACCGGCGAGCCCGTTTCGAACTCCGCGCCGGTGAGCGCCATGAACTGTCCCGGCTCGACGGGCCGCACGATGTCGACCCAGTTCCGCCAGGTGCCCTGGCGTGCGCGACACGATTCACCGGGGACGACGGCGTCTGCGCCAGGGGGGACAGCGGTTCCGGTCCTGACGCGGACGGCACATCCCCCAGGCAACGGATCACGTCCGTTGTGTGTGGCGCCCTCACCGAGCACGCGGAGCCGCACGGCGTCCGCGGACTTCGCGTGGATCGTATCGGTGGCCCGGACGGCGTAGCCGTCGCGTGTGGCCAGCGGCCACGCCGGAACATCGACCCGGGCCACGACCGGGCCGGCCAGGACACAACCGAGCGAGGCGGAGACGGACTGCACGGTCGCCGGCAAGGGGCGAACCAGCGCCAGCATCGTCGCCGTGATGGCATCGACGGTCAGTCCACGACGGCGCACGTCGAGGGTCGCTTTCACTCCAGGAGCTCCCGGCACATCTCCGTGAAGGCCGGAAGCACCTCCCGGTAATCCGCCACGACGCCGTAACGCGCTTCCTTGAAGATGTTCGCCGCCGGGTCCTTGTTGATCGCGACGATGACCTTGGAGCGCGAGCAACCCGTCATGTGCTGGCTCGCGCCGGAGATGGCGACGGCGACGTACAGCGTGGGCGCCACGACCTTTCCGGTGAGTCCGATCTGCGCCGATGCGGGCGCGTAGCCGGCATCGCAGGCCGCGCGGCTCGCGCCCACGGCGCCCTTCAAGACCGTCGCGAGCGTGTCCAGCTGCTTGAACGCGTCGGCGCCGCCCATTCCGCGGCCGCCGGCGACGACGACCCGAGCGTCCTCCAGTCGCACGCCGGTCGCCGTCTCTCTCGACTCGTCGACGATCCTCGTCCGGAGACACGACGCGTCGATCCCCGCGTCGAGATCGATCACGTCGCCGGTACGCGAGTCGTCTCGAGCGAGCGCGGCCATGGTCTTGGCGCGCACCGTCGCCATCTGCGGCCGGGCGTCGGGGCAGACGACCGTCGCCCGGACGTTGCCGCCATAGCAGGCGCGGGTTTGCAGGAGCAACCTGGACGTCGGGTCGATCGCGAGCTCACTGCAATCCGTCGCGACTCCGGTGTGCAGTCGAAAGGCGAGCCGGGGAGCCAGGTCACGGCCGGCGATCGTCTGGCCCAGCAGCAGGATGTTGGGGCGCTGCTCCTGACAGAGGCGGTGCATCACGGTGACGTACGCATCCGCCTGGTAGTCCTTCAGCAACGGATCGTCGACGACGGAGACCGTGTCCGCGCCGAACGCGATCAGCTCACGCGCCTGGTCCCGGATACCGCTTCCGAGCACGACGCACGACAGCGGCTCGCCGAGCGCGGCGGCCAGCGAGCGTCCGATCCCGAGGAGCTCGTACGTGATCGACTCGGACACCTCGCCGAACACCATCACGCCGCGGCCGTCGTTCATCGCTAGATGACCTTCGCTTCCCGGAGCTTCATCGCCAGTCTCTTGCCGGCCTGTTCCGGCGTGTCGCCGGCGACCAGCTCACACTCACCGCCCCGCTCCGGGAGGAACAGCCGCAGGACCTTCGTGCGCGCCCCCGCGGCTCCGACCGTCGACGGATCGATCCCGAGCGCTTCGGCGTTCCAGGTGACCGGCTGCTTGCGACGGGCGGCCATGACGCCGCGAAGCGTCGGATACCGGGCGGCGCCGAGCTCGTTGCTCACGGTGATCACGCACGGCATCGGGGCCTCGACGACTTCGTACCGGTCGGGGATCGCGCGCTCGATCCTCACCGTCGCGTCCGTGGCCGTGATGCTCTTCGCGAACGTCACACAGGGCATGCCGAGCAGCTCGGCGATCCCCGGGCCGACCTGCCCGGCGTCCCCGTCCGAGGCTTGCCGGCCGCACAGGATGAGGTCGTACGTTCCGATTTTCCGGATGGCGGCCGCGAGACCGTGCGCGGTGGAGTAACTGTCGCCGCCTTCGAACGCGGCGTCCCACACGACGACGAGCTCGTCGGCTCCCATCGACAGCGGCTTCCGGATGACATCGAGCGCGAGGTCCTTGCCGAGCGTGAGCACGGTGATCGTCCCGCCGTGAGCCTCCTTCAGGCGCAGGGCCGCCTCCACCGCCTGCTCGTCGAACCCGTTGATCACCGGCGGCAGACCGGAGGTGGACACGACGTCGTTCGCCCGGGCATCGATCCTGAAGCCGGACGGCGGCGTATCCGCGTCCATCACCTGCTTCACGCACACGACGATGTCCATGCGGGCTCCGCTCGTCTCAGAACATCCGGGCGGGCAGCCAGAGCGCCAGCGCCGGGAAGACGAACAGGACGCCGATCAACACGTACATCATCGCGACGAACGGCAACGCCCCGCGGGCGACCTCCCACGTGGAGGCCGACGGATCCAGCCCGCGGACGACGAAGATGTTGAGCGCCATCGGCGGCGTCAGCAGCGCCGCTTCCACGAGGATGACCATCACGACGCCGAACCAGATGAGATCGATCTTCATGGCCGTGAGGAGCGGCGCGAGCGTCGGGAGCACCATCACCATCATCGAGATGGGATCGATCAGCATCCCGGCCAGGGTGACGACCGCGATGACGAGCAGCAGCACCAGGTTCGCCGAGAGTCCCTGCTCCTCCGCCATGCCGACCAGCGCCGAGGGCACCCCGAGCCGGATGAGCACGAAGTGAATCGTCGTGGAGGCGACCACGATGAGGAGGAGCATGCTCGTCACGTGCACCGTGGCGATCGCGGATTGCGCGACCATCTTCACGGTGAGACGGCGGCGATACGCGGCCACGAGCAGGGCGCCACTCGCGCCCAGCGCCGCCGCTTCCGTTGGCGTGGCCACACCGGCGTAGAGGCTTCCGAGCACCGCGACGATGAGAAGGAACACCGGGATGATGCCCAGGGAGGCCTTGATCGCGGCCGCGAGAGAAAACGGCTCCGTCGAGCGGGGGACGACGTGGGGACGCCGCCAGGCGGCGAACGCGATGTACAGCATGAACAGCGACGACAGCGCGAGCCCGGGCACGATGCCGGCCATGTACAGCTTCCCGATGGACACGCCGGTGAGCGCCCCGAAGAGGATCATGCAGATGCTGGGCGGGATGAGGATCCCGAGCGTGCCCCCGGCCGCGATGCTGCCGAAGGACAGCGAGCGGTCGTATCCCCGCTTGAGCATCTCGGGGAGCGACACGCTCCCGACCGAGGCGGTCGTCGCGCTGCTGGAGCCGCACGCCGCCGCGAAGACCGAGCACGCGGCGATGTTGGCATGCGCGAGCCCACCCGGGACGCGGCCGAGCCAGCGGTGCAGCGCGCGATAGCCTTCCTCCGTGACGCCGCTGTGCAGGAGCAGTTCGCCCATGAAGACGAAGAGCGGGATCGCCGTGAGAATGAAGTTGTTCGTCTGATTCCAGGCCTGGGACGCCAGGATCGACGGGACGGGCACCGGGAGCGCGATGTAGATCGCGGCGGCGCCCAGCACGCCGAGCGCGGCGTAAATGGGGATGCCCAGCGCCAGCAGCGCGAGCAGCCCGAGCAGGAGCCACCACAGATGTTCCATGGGCTTACCGGCGATGCCCGAGGAGCTCGAGCGTCGTCTCGATGATGTTGACGAGCAGGGCGAGCACCAGCACGCAGAGGCCCAGCGCGATGAACGACTGGGGAATCCACAGGGGGAACCTCACCAGGCCCGACGACAGATAGAGCAGCCGGCGTGACGTGGCGACGTAGGGGAAGACCTGCCACGCGAGAAACACGACGTACCCGAGCACGACGAGCAGCGAGACGAGGTTCAGCACGCGCCGGGGCTGCGGCCGCAGGAAGCCGACGACGGTCTCCACGTTGATGTGCTTGTTCGCCAGCTGTGCGGTGCCGGCGCCGAGGAAGGTGATCGCGACGAGCAGGTAGCCGGTCACGTCGTCCGCGATGGCCGTCGCACGTCCGAATCCGTAGCGCATCAGCACGTCGACCGTCATGAAGAGCGTCATGGCGAGCACGAGGAACCCGGCGACGTACGCGGCGATCGCCGTGATGCGCCGGAACTCCACGGTGAGGCGATCGAGCACCCGAACGATCCCGTGGCCGAGATCGACGGGCCGTTCGTCCCACATCGCCTTGCTTTCGAGCTTCGCCATGACGCGCTCCGTTACTTCCTCAGCGGCTTGACGGCCGCCTCGATCGCCTTCAACACCTCGTGACCTTTCGGCCCGGCCACGCCCAGCCACCAGTCCCACACGGGACGGGCGACGGCGGCGGCCTTCTCGGACTCGCCGGGCTCCGGCTTGTAGACGC
Organism: Candidatus Rokuibacteriota bacterium; assembly: GCA_016184365.1. Lineage (GTDB taxonomy): Bacteria > Methylomirabilota > Methylomirabilia > Rokubacteriales > CSP1-6 > AR8. The sequence goes on along the minus strand of JACPCW010000125.1, from coordinate 33,143 downwards.
TGCCGCCTTCTTTCGGCAGCTGCTCGAGCGTCCACCGCTCGTTTTCGAGGACGCGGCGGGAGAACCCGGCGCCGAGGCAGTCGCGGACACCGAGCACCGTGGCCTTCAGGTCGGCGGGCAGCTGGTTGAACGCGTCCTTGTTCGCGATGAACACGATCGCGCCCTCGCCGAAGTACCAGTCGTTCACCACCGGAACGACCTCGTGCATCTTCGACGTGAACCCGCCGCCGAGACCGGCGGTCACCACGTCGACGACGCCCCGCTGCGCGGCGGGATAGGCCTCGGCCCACGGGATCGCGACGGGCGTCGCCTCGAACGCCTGGATCATGCGGACGCCCGCGGCGCCCCAGCTCCGGATCTTCAGGCCCTTGAAGTCACGGAGCTTCGTGATCGCCTTCTTGCTCCAGAACACCTGGCGCGTGTAGCCGCCGGCATAGAGCCACTTCACGTTGGCGCGGCCCTCGATCTCCTCGTGCATCCACTTCTCGGCCGCCTTCAGCCCGTGGAGGACTTCCTTGCCGCTCTTCATGAAGAACGGCAGCGTGATCCAGTTCGAGATCACGAGGTCACCGTAATAGGGGCTGTAGGTCAGGCCGCCCTGCACCTCGTTGCGCCCGACGCTGTAGATCGTCTCGGCCGCCTTCATCTGCCCCATGAGGAGGTTGATCTTGAGCCGCTTGTTCGTGGCCTCCTCGACGCTCTTCTTCCACTGATGCGCCCAGATCTGGTCCCACGGAGATTCGGGCCCGACGACGACGTCGTGCGCCCATGACCACGTGAAGCTCGGGCCCGTCGCATTCGCCTTCGGGATGGCCGTGCAGGCCGCCGCCTCGGAGGGATAGCGGGGATCGAGGACCTCTTTGGACATCTCGCCGGCGGCCGTCCCCTTCGGCTGGGCCGGCGTCGGAGTCGGCCCGACGGCCACCAGGAGGATCAGGACCAGGCCAAGAGCGGTGAACACGCGCGATCGTTTCGTTCTCATCTACGGTCTCCTTCCGACGCGGTAGGCATCGAGTCCGACCCGTTCGAGGGTCGCGGCATCGGGCGCCCCGGTGACCGGGTCCCAGCCGGCGTTGGCGTAGTACTCCTCGCGCATTCCCTTGAGGTGTGGTCCGAGCGCCCATCCTTTCGCCGGGCCGTCGGGGACGGCATCGGCGACCCGGGCGCCGAGATCGAACTCGCTGTCGGGGTCGAAGCCGAGATGGAGAGAGAGGACGCGCTGGACGTTGATCACCCGCTCGCCGAGGAGCAGCGCTCGTTCGCGATCGAACGTCCACCCGGTGGCCTGGGACACGGCGCGCGTGGCGTAGTCGATCGCGCCTTCGAATTCCCAGCTGGCAAACCAGCAACAGCCGTGGCAGTCGTCCCACATCTTCTTCATCTGCGTGAGGTACGACTGCCGTCCCTTGTCGACCGGACTCGAGGGATCCGTCGGATGGGGAAATCCGAGATCGGGCTCGGCTCGTCGCTCGACACCGACGCCCTGCCAGGCCGGGCCGATGCCGGACATGATGCTGCCGAAGAGCCATCCGATTCCCCACGCGCGCTGGTCGTGCGTGTTGAATCCGACGCCTTTGATGTGCACGGCCAGGTCTTCGATCCCGAGCGCCGCGCCGGCCTCGCGGAGCCCTTTCGCCACGATCGCTCCGATGCCCTCCCTGCGAACGGTCTTCTCGGTGAGCTCGATGATCGCTTCGTGGTTGCCCCAGGTGAGGTCGATGCCGTCGATCTCCTGCCGCGTGAGGCGTCCGGCGTTGTACGCCTCCATGATCATGGCGATGATGCGCGGCACCTCGCAGCAGTCCAGACCGAGGCCGTCGAAGTAGCCGCACAGCATGAGAGCCGTGCCCGGGTCGTCGACACCGAGATTGGGACCGACTTCCTCGATGACCTCGCCCGTGTAGCCCCGGATGGTGTAGCCGGTGAAGGGGCCGGTGGTGATCGTCGTCTCGTTGTGGCACTGCATCTCGCATCCGAACGAGCCGACCTCCTTGATCTTCCAGCACTGGATGTGCTCGCGCATGCGCTCGCCCCAGCGCACGGCGTAGTCCGGATCGCTGAAGTTCTTCCCCGGAAATCCGCCGAAGGCGGCGATGTCGGGCATGATCTTGATGCCCCGCGCCGGCTCCTTCGTTTTCCCGACGGTGTTCTTCCACTGCTCGCGCCACGCGTCGCACGTCGCGGTGAACGCGTCGAGGTCGGCGATCGGGACCTGCCCCGTGCCGCGCACGGCGATCGCCTTCAGCTTCTTCGCGCCCCAGACGACGCCGGGCCCGCCCTTGCTCGCGCCGTACGCGCGGTCCGTGCGGACGGATGCGCCCGCGAGCATCGCCTCGCCGCCCCGGCCGATGGACGCGATGCTGATGCTCTTGTGCTCCGGGTCTCCGAGCTCGAGCGCCACGAGCCGCTCGGTCTCGAACGTGTCGTTGCCCCACAGGCGGCCCGCGTCCCTCAGCGCCACGCGGTCGTCGTCGATCCAGAGGTACACGGGCTTCCGCGCGATCCCGCGGATGAAGATGCCGTCCCATCCGGCGTGCCTGAGCCTCGCCCCGAAATAGCCGTGCGACTGACTGACGCCGGGATGGTAGGCCAGCACGGTGTTGAGCGTGACGATCGTCCAGTTCGACGCCATCGGCGCCGCCGTGCCGGTGAGCGGCCCCGTGAGCACGAACACCGGCGCCTCGGGATCGGTGGGTGTCATCCCGGGCGTGATCTCCTGGGACAGGAGGTGAAGTCCGAGCCCCGTGCATCCCACCCACGTGGACAGCACGTCCTCGGGAAGGGTGACGGTCGTGAACGCACCGGTGGTGAGGTCGACGTCGAGATATTTCCCGGTATAGCCGCCCTGTCGCATCGCGGTCACCTCCCGACCTTGACGTCCGTCAATCCAAGTCGCTCGAGCGTCGCGGGCAGCGGTCGGCCGTCGTCGACACTCCAGCCGGCGGCCTCGTAGTACTCCGCGCGCCACTGCGCGAGATGCGGTCCGAGCGGCGCCGCCCTGTCCTTCGCCGGACCGCTCGGGACGGAGAGCATGCGTTCGCTGATGTAGTAGTCCGACTCCGGCTCGTAGCCCCGATGGAAGGACACCAGGCGCTGGAGATTGATGATCCGCTCCCCGACGCTCAGCGCTTCCTCCCGGCTGAAGTCCTTCCAGCCCACGACGCTTTCCACCGACCTGACCGCGCACTCGAGCGTCCCGGGGAACCGGTCCATCGCGAACTTGCAGACGCCGATGCTGTCCTCCCAGAGCTTCATGCACTGGCCCTTGAACATCGGCTCTCCCGACGCGAGATAGAGACCCGTGGCGTCCTGCGGCGCCGCGCCGATCCCGGACACGATCTGTCGCGCGAAGACGGCCGCCGGATGGAAACGCCAGTCGTGCCCCTGGAAGCCGACGCCCCGCATGTGGACCGCGAGGTCTGCGAGGCCGAGCCGCCGGCCGGTTTCCTCCATGCCGTCCGCGACGATGGCGCCGATGCCTTCGCGGCGTCCGGCCTTGAGAAGCATCTCGATGACGCCTTCGTAGTTGCCCCAGGTGAGGTCGATGCCGTCCGTGTCCTGCCGGGTCAGCCGCCCGGTGTTGTACGCCTCCATCACCATCGCGATGGCGCGCGGGACTTCGCCGGAGTGAATCCCGAGACCATCGACGAGGCCGGCCACCGCCATGCTCGTGCCGGCGTCGAAGATGCCGACGTTGGGCCCGACCTCTTCGAAGACCTCCGAGCCGAACCCCGTGACGACGCTTCCGGCGAGCGGGCCCGTCGTCACCGTGGTCTCGTGGTGACACGCCATCTCGCACTGCCAGGAGCCGACCGGGCGCACCTTCCACTTCGGCCAGTCGCTCTTCAGCGAGTTGCACCACGCCATGGCGGATTCGGGCTCCGTGAAGTTCTTCACGGGGATGCCGCCGAACGGTCCCCAGTCCGCGAGGTAGCGGAAGAACGCGTTCCTCGACGGAGGCGTGACCGCCTGCGAATACAGGATGTCGTTCCACTGCTTGCACACGCCCGCGAACGTCGCCACGTGCGCGATGGGCACGTGGCCGCTGCCCCGGACGGCGATCGCCTTGAGCTTCTTCGATCCCCACGAGATCCCGGCGTCGCCCATCGCGCAGGTGAACGTGCCGTCGCTGCGCACGGTGGCGCCGAGGAGCAGGTTCTCGCCGCCCTGGCCGATGCACGCGACGCTGACGTTCAGCGGGTCGCCGAGGTCCAGCTTCATGCGCCGGGGCGTCTCGTACGTGTCCTCGCCCCAGTAGCGGCTCGCGTCCCGCAGCTCCACGCGATCGTCGTCGATCCAGAGATAGACGGGCGTCTCGGACGCTCCGCGGATGACGATGCCGTCCCACCCGGCGTGCCGGAGCCGTGCACCGAAGAACCCGTGAGCCTGGCTGACGCCGACGACGTAGTCGGGCTTGTAGCGCAGGTTGACGATCGTCCAGTTCGAGGAGTTCGGCGCCAGGGTGCCCGTGAGGGGCCCCGTCATGAGGAGACACGGCGCTTCGGGATCCGTCGTCTTCATCGCGGGGGTGATCTCCCGCGACAGGAGCCAGAGCCCGAGTCCGAGACCGCCGATCCAGGCGCGCTGCACGTCGTCGGGGGGCAACGGAACGGCGCGAACCCGGCCAGTGGTCAAATCTACTTCGAGCAGTTTCCCTTCGAGGCCCATCGCTCCTGATTCCTCCTGATCTTTCGCGCCCGAACGGTCAGCCGTCTGAAACGACGACACCGAGCGGGCGGATCTCGCGCATGAGCAGCGCGCCGTACTCGTTCAGCGTCGGTTCGGTCAATCGTGACTCCGGCCCATGGATGCTCACCGCGCCCGCCACGCCGGTCAGATCGAAGACCGGCACGCTCGCCGCGGACCCGCCCACGATGTACTCGCTGGTGCTGACCGCGAACCCCTGGCGGCGGATCTCGTCGAGCTGTGCGCGCAGCACCTCGACGCTCGTCACCGTTCGGCTGGTGATCGGGACGAGGGTGAGGCGCGCGAGGATGTCGTTCCGTTCGGCATCGGGCAGAAAGGCGAGCAGGACTTTGCTCGTCGCTCCCGCGTGCAGCGGTGCCCGCGTCCCCGGTCCCGCGCGATATCCGATCGGCTGCGGTGTCGGAAGCTCGGCGACGCAGAGACATTCGAGATCCACACGCACGTGAACGGTCACGGTCTCCCGCGTGGCGTTCCAGAGGCGCTGGAGCGGCTCGCGCAGGAGATCCGCCGCGCGCCGGTAGCGAGACAGCAGCTGCCCCGCGAGCAGGATCATTTGCGGCCCCAGCGAGTAGTTGAGGTGTTCATCCCGCGCCAGCATCCCCGAGGTGACGAGCGTCTCCGCCAGCCTGGCCACGCTCGCCTTGTGCAGCCCCACCCGCGCCGAGAGATCGATGAGCCGCATGTCGCGTTCACCGACCGCGACGAGGATGTCGATGGCGCGCTCGACCGCCCGGACGTTCACTCTGCGAGACTCGGTCTCATGGGGTGGGCCCACGGTAGTTGGCGACGGGGGCTGACAGAATCATGCGAACAGGCGGATTTATTGAGTCGAGTGCGCTAGGAACCGGGCGGCCGCGGGCTTCCGCGCTTGACCCGCTCGGCGTCGCGCCTGTAATGCTCGCGACGGGATGATCCGACATCCGAAAGATTTCTGGTCGGGCCTGATCTTCATGGCCGCCGGCCTCGCCGCGGCCGTCGTCGCGCGTGACTATCCGATGGGCTCCGCGCTGCGCATGGGGCCCGCGTACTTTCCGACGATCCTCGGCGCGCTCCTCGCGCTCATCGGCGTCGCGGTCGTCATCCGCTCGTTCGTGACGCCCGGCGAGCGGATCGCCGGCTTCGCCTGGAAGCCGCTGGCCTACGTCACCATCGCCACCATCCTCTTCGGCGTCGTCGTGCGCGGCGGCGGGCTCGCCGTCGCGCTCGTCACCCTCGTGATGCTGAGCGCGTGGGCGAGCCGCAGCTTCCGGTGGGCGCCGACGATCGCGCTCGCCATCGGCCTCACCGTGTTCAGCATCCTCGTGTTCGTGAAGACGCTCGGGTTGACGATGACCGTGCTCGGCGCCTGGCTCGGCGGGTAGGAGAATGGACCTCCTCGCCAACCTCCTCGTCGGCATCGAGGCGGCGCTGACGCCGCTGAACCTCTTCTACTGTCTGGCCGGCGTCTTCGTCGGCACGCTCGTCGGCGTGCTGCCGGGGCTCGGACCGGTCGCGACGATCGCGATGCTGCTGCCCGCGACCTTCGCGCTCCCGCCGGTGTCGGCGCTCATCATGCTCGCCGGGATCTACTACGGCGCGCAGTACGGCGGCTCGACGACGGCGATCCTGGTCAACCTCCCGGGCGAGACGTCGTCCGTCGTCACCGCGCTCGACGGGTATCAGATGGCGCGGCAGGGTCGCGCCGGCGTCGCCCTGGCGACCGCCGCCATCGGCTCGTTCGTCGCCGGCACCTTCGCCACGATCGTCCTCGCGGTCGCCGCGCCGCCGCTCGCGAACATCGCGCTCAAGTTCGGCCCGGCCGAGTATTTCTCGCTGATGGTGCTCGGCCTGGTCGCCTCGGTCGTGCTGGCCTCCGGCTCGCTGCTGAAGGCGATCGGCATGATCGTGCTCGGGCTGCTGCTCGGCCTGGTCGGCACGGACGTCCAGTCCGGGACGGAGCGCTACACGTTCGGCATCCCGCAGATCGCCGACGGCATCGGCTTCGTCGTCGTGGCCATGGGCATGTTCGGGCTCGGCGAGATCGTGCGGAACCTCGAGCGCGAGGGCGGCGTGACGCTGCTGGTCCGGAAGGTCACGAACCTGATGCCGACGAGGGCGGACGTGAAGCGCATGGTCGCGCCGATCGTGCGCGGCACCCTGCTCGGCTCGGCCCTCGGGATCCTGCCCGGCGGCGGCGCGATGCTCGCCTCCTTCGCGTCGTACTCGCTGGAGAAGAAGGTCTCCCGGCACGGCAGCGAGTTCGGCAAGGGCGCGATCGAGGGCGTCGCGGGTCCCGAGTCGGCGAACAACGCCGGCGCGCAGACGTCGTTCATCCCCATGCTCACGCTCGGCATCCCGTCGAATCCCGTCATGGCCCTGATGATCGGCGCCATGATCATCCAGGGTATCCAGCCCGGCCCCTCGGTGATGGTGGAGCAACCCCGTCTCTTCTGGGGCCTCATCGTCTCGATGTGGATCGGCAACCTGTTCCTCGTCGTCCTGAACCTGCCGCTGATCGGTCTGTGGGTGCGCCTGTGCGCCGTGCCGTATCACCTGCTCTATCCCGCGATCCTGGTGTTCTGCGCGATCGGCGTGTACAGCGTGAACAACACCGAGTTCGACGTGTACCTGATGGCGCTGTTCGGCGTGCTCGGCTACGTCTTCGCGAAGCTCGAGTGCGAGCCGGCGCCGATGCTGCTCGGCTTCATCCTCGGCCCGATGATGGAGGAGTACCTGCGCCGCGCGCTGCTGCTCTCGCGCGGCGACCCGATGGTGCTGCTGGTGCGGCCGATCAGCGCGACGATCCTCGTGATGGCCGCGCTGGCGCTGATCGTGGTGCTGAGCCCCGCGATCCGGAAGAAGCGCCAGGCCGCGTTCGCGGAAGACCTCTAGCCCGCCGTCCCGTCGCAGGCGCCCCACGAGATTGATGCGGGCGCACCATGTCCGTCGCGGCCCGGCTGCGTTTACATAGCTGTCCATGCGGTTCACGCATGTGAACGACCGGTCCCGACGATCGTGAAGAAAAGGACGGCGACCATGACGAGAGCGAGTCGTTTCGGTGTGCTGCTGGCGGTGGTGCTCGGACTCATCGGCGCCGACACGGGCCTGGCGATCGCGCAGGAGTATCCGAGCCGGCCCATCCAGCTGATCGTGCCGTTCGCGCCGGGCGGCGGCTCCGACATCATCGCCCGCATCATCAGCCCGCATCTCGGGAAGCTGCTCGGCCAGCCGGTCGTGATCGACAACCGGCCGGGCGCCGGCGCGACGATCGGCGCGAACGTGGTCGCGAAGGCGGCGCCGGACGGGTACACGCTGCTCTACGTCACCCCGGGCGTGCAGCTCACCAACCCGTATCTGATGAAGAAGCTGCCGTACGACCCGGTGAGCGACTTCGCGCCCATCCTGCCGCTGGTCGTCGTGCCGAACGTGCTCGTGGTGCATCCGAGCGTGCCGGTGAAGAGCGTGAAGGATCTCATCGAGCTCGCTCGAGCCAAGCCCGGCACGCTCAACTTCTCGAGCTCCGGCATCGGCTCGTCGAGCCATCTCTCGGGCGAGCTGTTCAAGCAGATGACGGCGACCCGGATGACGCACATCGCGTACAAGGGCACGGGCGCCTCGCTGCAGGACCTGCTCACGGGCAACGTGCAGCTGGCGTTCGAGAGCCTGAACGTGATGCTGCCCCACATCAAGGCGGGCGCGCTGCGCGCCATCGCCGTGACGACGCCCGAGCGGAGCCCGGTGCTGCCCGACCTGCCGCCGATCGCGGACACGCTGCCGGGCTTCGACGCCGCGGCGTTCAACTACGTCTCGGCCCGTGCGGGCACGCCACGGCCGGTCATCGAGCGGCTGAACCGGGAGCTCAACGCCGTGCTGAAGATCCCCGAGGTGCGGGACCGCTTCCTCTCGCTCGGCGTGACGAGCATCGGCGGCACGCCGGAGGACCTCGACGCGCGGATCAAGCGCGAGTCCCTGAAGTGGAAGCGCGTCATCGAAGTCTCGGGCGCCAGGCCGGAGTGACCATGGACCTCGAGCACGTCGCGCTGACCGTCTCGGACTACGTCGCCACGGTCACGATGAACCGTCCGCCCGTCAACGCGCAGAACGCCGCGATGCGGCACGAGCTGACGTGGGTCTTCGACTCGATCGGCGACCGCGACGACGTCCGCGTCGCCATCTTCACCGGCACCGGCAACATGTTCTCGGCCGGCGCCGACGTGAAGGAACGCCCCGGGCTCGTGAAGGAGCCGGGCGACTACTCCCGGCACAACCGCGTCGCCCGCGAGTGCTTCTACTCGATCAAGGAGTGCCCGAAGCCGGTGATCGGCGCGGTGAACGGGCCGGCGCTCGGCGCCGGGCTCGCGCTGATGGTGTTCTGCGACATCCTGCTCGCGTCGGACAACGCGTACGTGAGCATGCCGGAGATCGACGTGGGTCTGTCCGGCGGCGCGCGCATGCTCCAGGAGTTCTTCCCGAAGTCGAAGGCGCGACGGATGTTCTTCACCGGGTGCCGCGTCACCGCCCAGGAGCTCTACCGGCTCGGCGTCATCGAGGCGTGCGTGCCGCGCGAGCAGCTGATGGACGAGGCGATGGCGATCGCGCGGGAGATCGCGGCGAAGAGCCCGCTCGCCATCCACTACGCCAAGGACACGGCGAACGCCGTGGAGGACCGCACCCTGCGCGACGCGTACCGGTACGAGCAGAACATCACCGTCAAGCTGTCCAAGACCGAAGACGCGCGCGAGGCGCAGCGCGCGTTCATCGAGAAGCGCAAGCCGGTCTTCACGGGACGCTGAGCGATTCCGACGGTGGAGTCGTCCGCGCCGTTCGTCCACACGGCATGAACGTCCGGTCGGTCGACCGGGCCGTCGCGATTCTCGAATACCTGGCGGGCAGCGACCGGCCCGCGCAGCTGCGCGAGCTCAGCGAGGCGATCGACGCGCCGAAGAGCACGACGCTGAACATCGCCCGCACGCTCGCCACGCGCCGGCTGCTGAGCTTCGACGACGCGACCAAGGCGTATCAGCTCGGGCCGCGGCTCGGACAGTTCGCCACCCACGCGCCGCACGGTCCCGATCTGCGTCGGGTGGCGCGGCCGCATCTCGAGCGCCTCGCGCGCGACACCGGCGAGGGCGCCTTCCTCAGCGTCCTCGAGGGGGACGAGGTCGTCTACATCGAGCGGGTCGAGAGCGCGCAGCCCATCCGCTATGCCGCACCGGTCGGTGGCCGCCGGCCGCTGCACTGCACGTCGGCCGGCAAGATCGCGCTCGCGATGTCGCCGGTCGGGCTCGTCGAGCGGTACGTGGAGCGCGGTCTCGTCCGGCAGACGCGGAGCACGATCACGGACGCCGCCGAGCTCGCGCGCCAGCTCGCGCGCGCGAGGCAGCGCGGCTGGGCGGACGCGCGTGACGAGTCCGTCGTCGGGCTCACGGGCATCGCGGCTCCGATCGTCGGCCCGTCCGGCGCGCTCGTCGCGATGCTCACCGTCGCGGGACCAACGTTCCGGATGCGAGGTCAGCAGCGCGCCGTCCAGGTGGCGGTGTGCGCCGCCGCCAGGGCGATCTCCCTCGATTACGCGGGCGCCGCCGGGTCCTGACGGCGGGCGCCAGGAGGCACCCCGTGGACTTCACGTTCACCCCGGACGAAGAACGGTTCCGGCTCGAGCTCCGGCAGTGGCTCCAGGACAACCTGCCGCGCGGCTGGGGCGCACCGGGATACGAGTACCCGAAGACGTACGAGGACTGGGCGCGCGTGCGCCGGCAATGGGACCGGACGCTCCACGCCGGCGGGTACGCGGGGCTCTCGTGGCCTCGCGAGTACGGCGGCCGCGGCGCGACGCTGATCGAGCAGGTCATCTACTTCGAGGAGATCGCGCGGGCGCGCGCGCCCGAAGAGCTGAACCGGGGCGCGAAGCTGCTGCTCGGGCCGACGATCATCCGCCACGGCACCGAGGCGCAGAAGCAGCGGTTCCTGCCGCGGATCCTCTCGGGTGACGACATCTGGTGTCAGGGATTCTCCGAGCCGAACGCGGGCTCCGATCTCGCCAGCATCAGCACCCGCGCCGTCCGGGACGGCGACATGCTCGTGGTCAACGGCCAGAAGGTCTGGACCAGTTACGCGACGGTCGCGGACTGGATCTTCATGCTCGTGCGGACCGATCCGGAGGCGCCGAAGCACCAGGGCATCACGTTCCTCCTCGCCGACGTGCGGACGCCGGGCATCACCGTCCGTCCCATCGTCCAGATGACGGGCAGCCGCGAGTTCGCGGAGACCTTCTTCGACAACGTGCGCGTGCCGATCGCGAACGTCCTCGGCGCGGTGAACGAAGGCTGGCCGGTCACCGCCACGGCGCTCAGTCACGAGCGCGGCACGCTCGCCTTCCATCGCCACGCCATGATCCGCGTGGAGCTGGACGAGCTGATCGACGTGGCGCGCCGGGTCCGGCGCGGCGGGCAGCCGGTCAGCGAGGAGCCGCTGATCAGGCAACGCCTGGCGCAGTGCGCGAGCGAGCTCGACATGCTGCGCTGGACGCTCTACCGGAACCTGACGCGCCAGATCCAGGGCGGGCCCGCCGGCGCCGAAGGCTCCATCGTCAAGCTCTACTGGAGCGAGCTCTACCAGCGGATCACGGAGCTCGCCCTCGAGATCCTGGGCCCCGCATCGCAGATCGCGGGCGGTGCGCGCGCGGAGGAAGGCGGCCGCTGGCAGTTCCGCTTCCTCAAGTCGCGCGGCGACAGCATTCATTCCGGCACGAACCAGATCCAGCGCAACATCATCGCCGAGCGACTGCTCGGCCTGCCCCGCTGAGGAGCCGACCATGTACTTCGACTTCAGCAAGGAGCAGTACATGGGCCGGGACAGCGCGCGCGAGCTCCTCGACGCGCGCCTGCCCACGACCCGGCTGCGGGAGATGCTCGGGACCGAGACCGGCTTCGATCGCGACGTGTGGCGCGGTCTCGCGGAGCTCGGATCGAGCGCGGTCCTGGTGCCCGAGGAGCACGGCGGCCTCGCGCTCGGATTCCTCGACCTGGCGCTGCTGCTCGAGGAGAGCGGCCGGGCGCTGCTCCCTGCGCCGATCGTCGAGACAGCCGTCATGCTGCCGCTCGCGCTCGCGGACGCGGGGCCTCGCCTCCAGAAGCGCTGGCTGCCGGGCATCGCGAGCGGCGACGTCGTCGCGACGGTCGCGCTCGGCGGGTCCGAGGGACTGCCGCTGCCCGCCGGACTCGGCGTGCGCGCGCATCGCGAGGGATCGGATCTCGTGCTCGACGGCGAGGCGCTGCTCGTCCCGTTCGGCGAGATCGCCGACGTCGTGCTGCTCGCGGCGCGCATGAACGGCAGCGGCACGCACGACGTCTCGCTGATCCTGCTCGAGCGCGGCGATCCCGGGATCTCCTGGGAACGGGTCGAGGGCCTCGATCCGACGTTTCGGACGAGCGCGCTGACGGTGACCGGCGCGCGCGTCGGTCCCGGCCGGGTGATCGGGGAACCCGGGCGCGCGCGCGGCACGTTCGAGCGCATGCTCGACGCCGCCCGCGCCGCCATCGCGCTCCAGGCCGTGGGCGGCGCCGAGCGGGCGCTCCAGCTGGCGGTCGACTACGCGAAGGTGCGGCACCAGTTCGGCAAGCCCATCGGCAGCTTCCAGGCGATCAAGCACACGTGCGCCGACATGCTCGTCGCGCACGAGACGACGCGGTCAGGCGCGTACTACGCCGCGTGGGCGGTGGACACGCGGGCGCCGGACGCGGGCGTCGCGGCGGCGATGGCGAAGGCGCTCGCGACGGAGATGTTCCGCTCCGTCGCCGGCCACGCCATCCAGGTCCACGGCGGCATCGGCTTCACGTGGGAGCACGATCTCCATTTCTATTTCAAGCGCGCGAAGTACCTGGAGTTCGCGCTCGGCACCGCGACCCAGTGCCGCGAGGTCGTCGCCGCCGCGCGTTTCTGACGGGGCCCGCGGCTACGCCGCGTACGGCCACACCATCCAGCGCTCGGGAGGACGCTCCCAGTACCCGGGCCGGCCGTAGTGGCCATAGAGCTGCGTCTCCCACGCGCGGTCGATCGAGTCGTCCGGCCGCCACACGGGCGCGTTCCGCAATGTCGCGCTTGATGGCGGCCGCGGTGCGGAACAGCGTCCCGATGCCGCCGAGCCCGCCCTGGTTGGAGACGGCCGCCGCGAACTCGGCGGACGTGGCGGACCCCATGGGCGCCAGGATGATCGGCGCGTCGATGCCGAGGACGTCACAGAGCGGTGTTCTCAGCATCGCGCCTCCCCGAGGTCCTCGGCCGGAATCACCCGCTCGGCGGCCCAGCCTGCATCCTGCAGCGCGAACACCATGGAACGCCGTCCCGCAGCGCGTCCTTCATCGCCGCGGCCCAAGCGTACGCGATCAGCCCTTCCGGCAGATGTAGATGCTGTTCTGCGGCCCCGGCGCGGCGACGACCTCGATCGACGTGAAGCCCGCCTCGCGCAGCATCTGGCGCGCCTTGTCCTCTCCCCACGCCGTGCCGAGCCCGGCGCCGCCGTCCGCGAGCGACACGGTCATGCAGTGCAGCACGCTCATGCCGTAGAGGTACGGCGCAAAGGGATTGCCCACGTTCGCCTCGAGCTTCGTCGCCGCGCGCGGCTCGAGCATGAAGTACAGGCCGTTCGGCGCGAGCGCGCCGGCGATGCGCCGGAGCGTCGTCGCCGGGTCGCGCTGGTCGTGGATCGCGTCGAAGCTCGTGATCAGGTCGAACTTCGGCTCGGCGGGCAGCGTGGTGACGTCGAGCGCCTCGAATCGCGCGTTCGGCACTCCCATGCGATCGGCTTCCCCGCGCGCTCGATCGATCGCCTCGGCGCTGAAGTCATAGCCCGTGAACGTCGAGGCGGGAAATTCGCGCGCCATGAGATTGACCGCGTGGCCCGTGCCGCACCCGACGTCCGCGACGCGAATACCCGCGCGGAGTCGCTCGGGCAGGCCCTTCGCGGCCGGCAGGAAGCCCTTGATCAGGAGACCGTCGTAGAGCAGGCGCCACGAGCCATCCTGGTAGTCGGTGAAGTCCGGCCGGAACTCGGCGTACGGCACGCCGCCACCGGTACGAAAGCAGGTCGCGACGCGCGAGAGCCGCTGCGCGAGCATCGCGAGGACCTGGCTGTTCGCGGCGAGGTTCCGGCTCGACGTTCCCGTGAGGCAGACCGCGTGCTCCGGCGGGAGCGTGAAGACGCCCGACGTCGCGTCGTACTCGACGAGGCCGCCGGTCGTGACCGCACCCAGCCACTCGCGAACGTAACGCTCGTCGAGGGCGGCGCGCTCGGCGAGCTCCGCGCTCGTCGCCGCGCCGCGCGCCAGCGCTTCGAACAGGCCGGTCTTGTGCCCGATGTCGACCATCAGCGTCAGGAGGCCGCTCGTGTAATGACCGAACAGGGATCGGGCGAACTCCTGAACACGTCGCTTGTCGAGCTCGGTCATGGCGGACCTCCCGTGCCGGTCACTCCCGCGTCGCGGTGTACGGGCAGATCTGCTCGTAGGCGCAGTAGCGACACGCGTTGAACGACGGCGTCGCGTCGAACCGGCGCGCGCGAATCCCGGCGGCGGCCGCCGTCACCGCCTCCGTCGCTTCCTCCAGGTCGTCCTCGGTCGGCGTGTGGCGCCCGGTCACGTGCGACTCGATGAACCGCAGCTCCACGCGCTGCGGCAGCACGCCGGTCATCTCGCGCCACGCCAGCGAGTACATCTTGAGCTGCAGGTTGCCGGCGACGCGGCGGTCGGCGTCCTTCTGCTTCGTGACCTCGCTGGTCTTGTAGTCGATGATCACCGCGCCGAGCAGGTCTTCGTCGACGCGATCGTACCGGCCGCGCACGCGGTTGTTGCCGATCGAGAACGCGAAGTCCTTTTCGACGTGCGTCGGCTTGGTGCCGTCGGCTTCCTCCTGGTGCCAGAACCGCGTCAGCGCCTCGCGGCCCGCCGCCTTGCGCGCCGTCTGGTGCTCCCACGTGAGGAAGCCCTGGTTCAGCCACTTCTTGTCGTACTCGGCGAGCAGGTCGTCGAGCGTCGTGTAGTTCCCTTCCGCGCGGCGCTTCAGATAGAACTCGACCACCGCGTGGATGGTGCTGCCGTACACCACGGTGTGATGGCGCAGGATCGGCACGCGCAGCTGGTGCACGTAGCGGTACTTCAAAGGACACGTCTGGTAGTCGTCGACCTGCTTGTGGCTGAGCAGCAGCTCTTCCTCGTCGCCGATCGGCGCCGGCTCGGTGCCGTCCCGGGCCGGCGGCGGCGCGAAGCGCTCGATCTCCTCGACGGCCTTGCCGCGGAACGGCCGCGCGGCGTCCTTCGGCAGGTCGAGCGCCTCGAGCACGAACTGGCTCACCTTCCGCTCGCGGGCGCCGCCGTAATCGCGCGCGCTGGTCATGATGAGCTCGCGGCGCGCGCGCGTCATGCCGACGTAGAACAGGCGGCGCTCTTCCTGGATGTGGAAGTCGCCGGTCGGCAGGATGTCCTTGATGAGCTCCGCCGGCAGCTCGAGCGAATCCCGCCGGCGCTGCACCGGGAACTTGCCCTGGACGACGTGCACGAGGAACACGACCGGGAACTCGAGGCCCTTCGCCTTGTGCACGGTGAGCACGCGCACGGCCGGCGTTTCCACGTCGGCCTCGGCGACCGCCGGGTCCTCGCCCGCGTCGATCAGCGCGTCCAGGTGCTTCACGAACTCCCGGACGTTGTCGTAGCGCAGCGCCTTCGACGCATCCTGGATGCGGCGGAAGAACTTCGAGATGTTCTGCACCTCGGCTTCGTCGCGCGCGGTTGCCGCCTTGGACATGCGCGCGAGCCAGCCCGAGTCGACGAGGAACTGGTAGAGCAGCTCGCCCGTCGGCATCTCGCGGCCGAGCTCCATGTACCGCACGAGGTCGGCGACGAGATGGCGGACGGCGATGCGCGCCTCGTCCGTGAGCTCGCCGGCGAGCTCGGGAATGTCGGACGCCTCGCGCAGCACGTCGAAGAGCCAGCGATGCTTGCGGTCGGCGTGCGTCGCGCAGCGCGTGAGGTCGACGATCGGCACCTGGTAGAGCGCCGACGACGCCAGGTAGTGGACGCTGACCGAATCGTCCGGGTGCGCGACGGCGCGCAGGAACGCGAGGAGCAACCGCACTTCCGGCCGGCCGTACAGGCCGGCGTTGCCGGAGAACGTCCACGGGACACCGCGAAGATTCAGCGAGCGCAGGAACGGATCGGCGGCGTCGTTGGACCGCACGAGGATCGCGACGTCGCTCGGCTTCCACGCGCCCTGCTCGATGCCAGAGCGGATCATGTGCGCGACGGCGTCGGCTTCCTGCGTCGAGGTCTCGTAGTGCAGATGCCGCGGCTCCGGGCCGGGCGGCTCGCGCACGGCGACGAGATCTTTCACGATGCCGCTCTTCACTTCGAGGCGGTCGGGGTTGTTGTTCTGGATGAGGCGATACGCGGAGTCGAGGATCGCCTGGTGCGAGCGGAAGTTCTCGGTGAGCACGATCTGGCGCGTGTCGGTGTAGTGGCTCACGAAGCCGAGCACGTTCGAGATCGCGGCGCCGCGCCACTTGTAGATCGAGTTGTGCACGACGACGCCATCGGCGACGAAGTTGTGCGTCTTGTCGATCTCGAGGTCGTGGACAGTGCTCGCCCGAAGCTCTTCGGTCACACGCACGACGCGTTCATAGCGGATGCGCGTTCCGTGGAGCACTGGCAGGTAATGACCGGCCGCGACATTGCTCGCCGGCATGACGAGCGCCGCCTTGGCTTTCTGACCGATCTTGCCGACCGTGAAGCGGATTTCGAAGATGCCGTTGGTCACGTCCCACAGGTATTCGGCGAGCCGCCCGACTTCCTGCAGCGATGCATCCGCGACGCGCAGGAAGCACCCGCGACGCGTGCGATGGAGCTTCAATCCGGTCGCGCGTAAACGCTCGACGATCTCAGGTACAGAGGTCTCGACATGGACGTTATGGAGGACTTGCGCTGCGCGCACGAGGCGGTTGCCCGCCTTGACGGTATGGCGCCGGTAGCACATGCGCACGATGACCTTCGCGCGCGACTGCCCGCCGCGGTGCACGCCGCCGAGGGCGCAGTGATGCGCGTTCAGGTCGATGCCCAGCGCGGCGGCCAGCCGCTCCGCGGCCTTGTGCGTGTCGACTTCGCTGAAGAGCCGGTCGAGGTACGGGCCGACGATCATCATGCGGCTGCGTGGCTTGAATGGAAGCGTCGGGATGCCATACGTCAGCGAGTACAGCGTCTCGTAGTACCGTGCCTCGGCCTCGGTGTCGCACGCGCGGACGGCCACGATGCGGTCCGCGGACCGCTCGAGACAGAGCCTGGTGGCGAGGTCGTTGGTGACGCCGATGCGCCAGCCGTAACCCTTGCGCTCCATCAGGTAGACGTACGTGCGATCGCGTGACGTCACCCGGCGCGGGACGTAGCAGAACATCTTGTGGTTGTAGGTGGCGGTGATCCGTCGGCCCGATTCCATTTCGAACGTCCGGAACACCGTGTGGACCTGGCGGCTGAACGTGCGCGTCACGCGGCTCACGCCGGCGAAGCCCTTCCCGATGCCCGTGACGACTTCGTCGCCCTGCTGGATCGTCTCGATCGGCCGCGCTCCGGTCGGTGTTTCCACCATCGTCCCGGGCGGCAGGCACTGATCGTCGTCGGCCACGACGGCGACGTTGCGATGTCGCGCGACGAGCAATTTCACCAGCTCGAACTGCGCGTAGTTCGTATCCTGGAACTCGTCGACGAGCACGTACTTGAAGCGCCGCTGGTAATAGTTCAGGACGTGCGCGCGCGTGCGCAGCAGGCGGAGCGCGAGGACGATCTGGTCGCCGAAGTCGATCTTGCCTTCGCGCGCCATCAGCTCCTGGTAGCGCGCGTACGCGGCCGCGAGCTCGGTCTGCGCCGCCGCGTGATCCTCGAGGTCCGCGTCTTCCGGCGCCGCCGCCACCTGCGCCGCCATCCGCTCGGCGCACGCGCGGTAATCCTCGGGCGAGATGTCCTCGTCCTTGCACCGGCTGACGAGCGTGATGATCGCTTTGAGGTGCCGCGTCGGATCCCCGAGCGGGCGGTAGCGGGCGAGCGGCAGCTCGAACAGCCGGTCGCTGAAGAAGATCACCTGCTCCGGCCGGCTCAGGACGCGAAAGTCGTTGGGCAGCCCGATCTCGAGCGAATGTCCGCGGAGCAGCTGGTCGCCGAAGGCGTGGAACGTGGAGATCTCGACGTCGGCGTAGCCGTACGGCACGAGCTGGTCGACGCGCTCTTCCATCTCGGCGGCGGCCTTGTCGGTGAACGTGAGCGCCAGGATCTCCGAGGGGCGCGCGTGGCCGTGCGCGATGAGATGCGCGATGCGCCGGGTGATGACGGTGGTCTTGCCGGTGCCGGCGCCGGCGACGATGAGGAGCGGACCGAGGTCGTGAGTGACCGCCTCGCGCTGCGCCTGGTTCAGGCCGTCGAGGATTCGGTCTGCCATTCGGGCGGTATCTTACCGCGCTCGATTCGATTTACTGTATCGGTCATGACGACTGCGCCGGACTGGACGACGGTTCTTCCGGGGATGGATCACAGCCTGCTGACCGCTCGCAAGTCGACCTGAAGGCGCAAGCGGTCCAGGTCGACTTGGGCCGGCCTACCGCTCCAGCCGCTTGAACCGCCAGAGCATGACCGGGCGGCCCTGCGTCTTCTCGGCTCCGGCTGCACCAATAGGTAGAAGTTGCTCGCCGACCAGCTCGTCGAACCCGCCGGATCGAAGCAAGATCCGGCTGCCGTCGTTCAGGACAACGTGCAGACCGTCGCTCTCGAACCGGACGGGGCTGCGGAAACTACGGGCGCTCGCACCGGTGCCGAGGGTCACGTAGGCGAAGACGAGACCGTCACGCGCGCCGGGAATGAACCTCACCTCGATGTCAGGGACAGCCGATTCGCCAGAGCGTCGCGAGAGCCACGTCCCGAGTACCGCGCTCGCCATGGAGCGCTGCTCGACGGTCGCCGGCGGGGACAGCGTCGGGGATGCGGAGGGTTGCGGCTCGCCGAGCGAGAAGAGGAATAGCAGAAGCGCCGCGTGTTCTTCGGGCCGCATGACGGACGGTCAAGCGTGCAACTCATCGGCCGTCGAGATCCGACCTGGCTCCTCTGCCACGCGCGAGCCAAGCTCGGCGAGTCCGCGGAGGCGACCTGTCGGATCAGCCGACGGGAAGGAGAACCGAAACCCTCGTGCCCTTGCCGAGCTCGCTCTCGACTTCCATCGTACCGCCGTGGGCGTGGATGATCCCGAGGCTGACGGATAGACCGAGTCCGGTCCCCTTGCCCTCCGGCTTGGTCGTATAGAACGGCTCGAACACCCTGGGCATCACCTCCGGCGGGATGCCGGCGCCCGTGTCGCCGACCGTGACCACGATCGCGCAGCTGCCATCCGTGGTCCGGACGCTCGTCTCCGCGACCACCGTGCCGCCCGTTTGCGTCGCGTCGAGCGCGTCGATCGCATTGCCGACGAGGTTGACGAACACCTGCGTGAGCTGGTCGCGGTCGGCCACGACCACGGGAAGATCGGGGTCGTAGAGCTTCCGAACCTCGATGCGTCCGCGGCCGAGTCGGCTCTCCACCAGCGTGAACGCCCGGTCGAGTACGTCGCGCGCGGCGAGTGGACGTCGTTCCGGCGCGCGCCGCCTGGCAAAGTCCAGGAGGTCCCGGGCGATCTTTCCGGCCCGGTTCGCCTCCGCCACGATCGTCTCGAGCCGACGTTTCGCCACCGAGGACGGGGCCGCATCGCGGACGAGGAGGCCGCTCATGCCGAGGATGACGCTGAGTGGATTGTTGATCTCGTGTGCAACGCCCGCGGCCAGCTCGCCGATGGCCGCGAGCTTCGCGGCCTGCGTCAGCT
The DNA here is from genome assembly GCA_016184365.1 of Candidatus Rokuibacteriota bacterium. Classification (GTDB taxonomy): domain Bacteria; phylum Methylomirabilota; class Methylomirabilia; order Rokubacteriales; family CSP1-6; genus AR8. The sequence continues at coordinate 13,580 of JACPCW010000125.1, read as the reverse complement.
GATCCTGGGTCCGATGGAGCTCTTCCACTTGCGCGCGGAGGTCGCCATGGTGCCGCGCGTTTCGCACCGCGATCGTCGTTTCGCTGGCGAGCGTCTCCAGGAGCTCGATTTCGTCGGCATCGAAGACCTCGCCGGAGATCCGTTCTCCGATGACGAGCACCGCGGACAGCGCCTCCTCCAGGAACACCGGGACGAGGAGGGCCACGCCCTCACGTTCCATGGCCGCGACCGCCTGTCGCATACCGGCCCGGACGCTCGCGTGGAAGGCCGTCTCGTCGACGACCAGGCTGCGCCGGCTCATGCGCAACCACCAGACGAGCATCTCGTCGATGGGAACGTCCGCGGAGGCCCGCTCGTTCGTCTCGGAGACGGCCTGGGCGAGGAGGACGAATCGGCCTGTCGTCGGGTCGAGGACGCGCAGGCTCGCGTGAGTGACGGGGATCCTCGTCACGAGGCCGCGGGCGAGCGTGTTCCCGATGCCATCCACGTCGAGCAGGGAAGTCAGTTCCCGGCTCAGGGCGATCAGCGCATCGCGCACCCCATGACGGCGCTGGAACATCAGCCGCTCCAGCGCGTGCTCGATCCTCCGGAGCAGCGGCAATGCGATGCCGAAGACCGCCATCAAGATCAACGCATCCCGAGCGAGGGTCGTGAAGCCATCGACGCCCGCCGGCTCGCCGCGGACGACCAGGACCTGATCGAGGGCCCAGAGCCCGACGAACAGCAGCGGCGCGAGGGTCGCCGAAACGAGGAAATACAGGAGCAGGCGCTTGGCGAACACGCCGACGTTCATGAGCCGGTAGCGCACGATCGCCACGCCGAGGGCGAGAGCAAAGATACTGTTGGCCGGGATCCCGGCAGGGTACAGCGCGTCCCATGAGAGGACGAAGCGCGCGAAGTCGACGAGGCCGCCGGCGAGACTCACCAGCACGCCGCAGATGACGAGGAGCGTGCGGTTGCGCTTGATGCTCGACGACGCTTGACGGTACCCCCGAACGAGCAGGTTCAGCCCGGCCACGAGGTACGCGTGGAAATAGAGCACGAACGGCCCGTAGAGCGCACCGGGCGCGGGCGCGAAGCCCCACGTCGTATCGACCACGCCGGTGATCAACGCTCCTGGCGTCAGCGTCGCGATCAGGAACCCGCCCGCGAGCACATACGCGGTGAGGAGGGAAAAGCGGTGGACCGGGAGATCGAGGAACGCCAGGACGTAGTGATAGAAGAGGGCCGGGATCACGACGACCCCAAGGTGAAGCACGCACTCCCACGTGAGGGCGATCTCCGGGCTCGTCGTCCATCGCAGCCCGAGCACCCCCGCATTCCAGACGGCGAGCGCCGCGGCGAGGTACGCGAAGCGCACATTCCGGGCGCTCCTCCGATCGGGCGCCAGCGCCGTGCCCATCAGCAGGAGATTGAGACCGAGAGCGAACAGTGGAAGCAGCTTATGGATGAGCATCGCCCGGCCAGAGCCCCATGGGCGGGAATCCGTCGCGCGCACGTTGCACGACCAGCTCGTCGCGCAGGATGGCGAAGACGAGCATGTCCCAGCGCCGGCCATCGTACCGGCGGGCGGCACGCAGCACGCCTTCCTGACGGAACCCGTTCCGCCGGAGGGCGTTCGCGCTGAGGACGTTGTACGCGTAGACCTTGCTCTCGACCCGATCAAGTTCGAGCGTGTCCATCGCGTACGCGAGGAACAGACGGGAAGCCTCGATGCCCCAGCTGCTCTTCAGCGGGCGCGGCCTCACGATGGCGGTCTCCAGGAAGCCGAACCGCTCGGCGAGATTGATGTTGTAGAGCCGTATGAATCCGACGGGCTCGCTCGCGCGGTCGGAGGGCTGGACGAGGACCGTGAGCGATACCGGATCGCCGAACACGCGCGCCGTGAATGCCGGGTGGTAGGGGCCGGCATGTCGACAGAGGTAGAGGAGCTCGCTGCCCATCATCTGATCGAGCAATGGATCCTGCGCCCACCGCTCGAAGAGGCCGAGCTCGTCCCACGTGGGCGGCCGCAACCCGAGCCGACTCGTGCACGCGAGCCACTCCTGCTCCGGCACCTGCGGCTCGGGAATGACTGGAGGGCCCAGCTCGCTCGGTGTCGCCCGATGATCGACGAGCGGAATGTCATCGAGCACGCCGGCGGCAAAGAGCGCCCAGTAAACGGCGGCGCTCGGCAGCACCGAGATCGCCACGGAGAGCGATGCGGCTATGCGGACAGCCCTGAGCAGCGCCGCAATCCCAACCGGGTCCACTGATTTCACGGTCTCGAGGTGCACACGGACCGGATCTCTGGCTCGCGTCAGCGCCTCGCTGACGGCGCAACAGAACCGGCGGGCGGTACGAACGGTCAGCTCCTCATCGAGCCGTATGTCGACGGCTGCCGTCGGAGACTCATCGCCGACTCCGCTCGTAGCACTGCCGGGAAAGGACCGACGCAGCATGGTGTCCGCCTGGAGCCGCACAGCAAGCGCCGGACCAGAGCGGCGTTGGCGCGAAAAGAACCGGAGGAATAGCGACTTCCGAGACGTGCGCGCCTGCCGGCCGGCCTTCAATGCGAGTGATCTCTGACCAGTCGTCGCCGGGCGGCGATTACGACTCGATCAGGCGAGTCGACGCGGGACAGGGATGCGGCCCGGGGTTCAACTTCACCGACGACAGCTCGGGCGAGATGCGTCCGCTGGGCTCACGGGGGGAGGAGCAGGCGGACATCGTCGCGTTCCTCGAGGCGCTCACCGGCGAGGCCTCCGCGGAAATGTCGAGCCCGCCCCGGCTTCCTGAAGTCACGAGCTCTATTCGGATCTTTTCGCCGCTGCGCTGGCGACGGCCGGCGTTCTGGATGTCGGCGGCGGTGGCGGCGGACTCGCCATGGCTGTCTGTCAGGCGTGTCCCGGCGTGACGGCCCAAGTCGTCGAGCTATCGCGCGTCGCGCGGGTCAGCGAAGAGTTGGTGGCGGCCGCCGGACTCGGCACGCGAATACGTGCCGTGAGTCATTGACGTGGCCGCCGCACCGCTTCCGGAGGTCCACGACGCCGCCGTTCTCCGGAGTCTCTTGCAGGTGCTTTCCGCGGACCGAGCGCGCCGCGTCGTGGACAACGTGGCGCGTGCGCGACAGCACCGCGACGCGTCGGATCTTCGGCGCCGCGTCCTTCAACAGCTCGAGGCGCTTGCCCCACCGGATCCGCGGAGATCGCTGCGGATCAGAGAGGGCGGCGCGCCCTGCGCGCCGGCGGCTGAATACGCTCGTTCGGCGACCGTTTTGGCAGGACACGCCGCTTCATCTTGCCCAGCGAGATGCTCCGACCCGCAGCGAATTCAGCTCGCGAACGCGCGATGAGCTCGAGGAACTCGGGATGCCGACTCGACGTCAGCGATTCGCGGTCAACGTTCCTCAGCGGGATGAGCGCGGCGACGGCCCGATTGCCTTCCGTCAAAACAACGGTGTCGCCGCGAAAATCCGCGACGTACTCCGCGAGCGGACGAACCGCCGAGGACAGCCTCAGTTTCTTCACAAAGGTGGAGATCTCGACGTCGGCGTAGCCGTACGGCACGAGCTGGTCGACGCGCTCTTCCATCTCGGCGGCGGCCTTGTCGGTGAACGTGAGCGCGAGGATCTCCGAGGGCCGCGCATGCCCGTGTCTTCAACTTCGTGCCGGATCACGAATCCATGGCGCGACAGATGGCGAGGGTGACAAGACCTGGCGGATTGGTCGCGGCGTACGTCTGGGACTATTCCGGTGGAATGCAGATGATGCGGCAGTTCTGGGACGCAGCCATAGCCGTGAGCCCGAACGACGCCAAGCTGGATCGAGCTGAAAGGTCCCCACTTTGCCAGCCGGGGCCACTCCGGGCATTGTTTGAGCGGGCGGAGCTGAAGTCTGTCACGGTTTGCGCCATCGACGTTCCGACCGTCTTCCGGAATTTCAATGATTATTGGAATCCGTTTCTCCGCAAGACAGGCGCCGCCCCGACCTACCTCGCCTCGGTTGGCGACGAAGTGCGCGAACGCATCCGGCGGTGCCTCGAGTCGCGTCTGGCATCGCTCCAAGACGGACCGATCGAGCTGACCGCTCGAGCACGGGCGGTCCAGGGGGTTGTTTGACGGGCAGGCGGACGGAAGCCCGCGCCTTTACTGCCGCTTGAACCTCCAGAGCATCACCGGGCGGCCTTCCGTCTTGTCGCCCCCGGTGGGACCGACGGGAAGGAGTTGCTCGCCGACCAGCTCGTCGAGCCCGCCGGATCGAAGCGAGATCCGACTGCCGTCGCCCAGCACGACGTGCAGGCCGTCGTTCGCGAACCGGACGGGGCTGCGGAAACTCCGGGCGGTCGCACCGGTGCCGAGGGTCACGTAGGCGAAGACGAGGCCCTCACGCGCGCCGGGAACGAACCTCACCTCGATGTCGGGGACCGCCGACTCGCCAGAGCGCCGCGAGAGCCACGTCCCGAGTACCGCGCTCTCCATGGACGGCTGCTCGACGGCAGCCGGAGGGGACAGCCCCGGGGCGGCAGAGGGTTGCGGCTCGCCGAGCGAGAACAGGAATAGCAGAACCGCCGCTTGTTCTTCGGGCCGCATGGTGCACGGGCAAGCGTGCAACTCATAGGCCGTCGAGATCTGCCCATCACTTCACCCCGCAGCTCGACCGCGCCGCCTGGCTCTGCAGCGCGCCCTTCTCCTTGTGCGTGATGAGACCGGACTTGGCGACGTCGTCGGCCTCGCGGGCGATGCAGGAGACGTACGCCCCGTGGTTCTTCCACGCCCCGCCCGCCGACGGCCCCGCGCATGGGCAGACGTCGTGGACGAGCTCCGCACCGGACACCGTCCTCGACCTGCCCGGGGCCACCAGGATCACGTGGCCGGCGAAATCGACGGTGATCGCCGCCGGGCCCCCGAGGTTCTGCACCTCGAACTGCCCGGGCGCGATCTGCGCAACCCTCACCGTCACGCCCGTCGGCACGGTGGCGACGCCGAAGTCCGGCAGCACGACCTCGATCGGGCCGGACAGCACCTGGGTCGTCAGCGACCCGCAGTTGTCGATCACGGCCGCCTCGAACGGATTGAAATGGATGTCGAAGCCGCACGCGTGGACCGTCACCTGTTGCGTTCCGTCGCCGCCCGCGGCGCCGACGATGATCCCCGCCGGGCTCGCGACCACCGCCGTCATTCCGGTCGGCACGGTGGTGATCGAGCCGGACGTCGTGCCGCAGAGATGGCGGTTCGTGAAGTTGATGGAGGCCACGTCGCTCTGGTCGACGAAGTTTCCGTCGTCGCCGATGTAGCCGTCGACCAGGTTCCAGATGCCGTCTCCGTCCTTGTCGAACCCCGGGAAGCCGATGAACTGGCCGAGGGCGACGGGACCCGTGCCGACCGCGATGGTGGCGATGACAGCCTCGCCTGGGATCATCGGGTCGATGGCCGCGGTGTTGATGACCGACACGTTGTTGCTCCCGAAGTTGGCCACGTAGGCCAGCCCGCTGCCCGGTGTCACGGCCACGCCCCGCGGCTGTTTCCCAACCGGTACCGGCGTGATCACGCTGGCCGCCATGGGCAACGGCTGGGCGTCGGTCCACTCGAGGACGGTGAGCGTGTCGACGGGGTCGACCATGCCCATGCCCACGGGTGGGTTCGTCACGGTGACGTACACCTTGCGGGGGTCGGTCGGATGCGTGGCCACGCCGAACAGCTCTCCCCCGACAGCTTGCTCGAGAACGTTTTCCGAAACGCCGGTGGCGTTGACGACGACGAGGTTGCCGTCTGCCTGCGCCACGAAGACCCAGTTGCCGTCGGGGCTCACCGCGACGCCCGACGGCGCATTGCCCAGGGTCACCGTCTTGACGAAGGCATAGCCCGGAAGCGCGTTCAGGTCGTTCGGATCGAACGTGAAGTCGATGACGGTGAGGAAGCCGGACGTCTTGTTGTTCGTCACGTAGAGCCGGCTGCCGTTCGGGTGCACCGCGATGCCGAAGGGGACGTCCGCCTGCGTCTCAGGCATCAGCTCGATAATCCCAGGCATCAGCTCGATCTGCTGGATCCCCGGGGCCATCGGGTCGAGGTCCAACAGCTCATCCGTCGTGGTGTCGATCACCGCCGTCGCGACCAAGGGTTAGGTTCCGGGCGGGCTCCCGCGATCGGGCGCTCCGCCCGGCTCGGGCGCGCGGAGCAGGCGTCGAAACGTCAGGCTGATCCGCTCGCCGGCCGTACCCGGCTGGCGCGGCACGCCGTGCACGTAGCGCCGCTGACACGTCCCGCCCATCACGAGCAGGCTCCCGTGGCCGACGTCGAGCGAACGGCTCGGCCCGGAGCGCGCGCGCCGCGGCTTCAGCACGAAGCGCCGCGTCGCGCCCAGCGACAGCGTGGCGACGACCGGGTCGAGGCCCAGCTCCGGCTCGTCGTCGGCGTGCAGGCCGATGCTGTCGGAGCCGTCGCGGTAGCGGTTGAGCAGGACGTGGTTGAAGGGCACCCGGGTGTGCGCGCACACGCGGGCCATGAGCGCGGCCGTCGTCCCGGTCGCCTCGCGCGGCTCGAGCGTCTGCCCCGAGTACCGATAGCCGAGCGATCCCGCCCAGGCGATCAGGCGGGGCTGGAGGACGCGCCGGCCGAACAGCACGATCTCCCGCTGCTCCCACCGGAGTTCGTCGCGCAGCGCGGCCAGGAGCGGATCGGCCTCGGTCGCTCCGATCCAGTCCGGCACGTACTCGAGCCAGGCGCCGCCATCGAGGTCGATCCGCGTTGCCACTCGACTATTATCCCGTCGATGAGTAGCTCCGAACGCCCGCGCCCCATCGCCATCACCGGCGCCACGCTGATCGACGGCACCGGCGGGCCGCCGCTCGCCAACGCGACGGTGGTGATCGAGGGTGACCGCTTCTCGCGCATCGGCCCCGCGACGGAGACGCCGCCGCCCGAGGGCGCGCAGGTGGTGGACGCGCGCGGCCGCTTCGTGATCCCCGGCCTCACCGACATGCACGTGCACGTGCTCGGGCCGGACCGCTGGCACGCCAGGCTGTTCCTGGCCGCGGGCGTCACCACCGTGCTCGACCTGGGCGGCCAGCTCCCGGACCTCGCGGCGCTCCGGGGCGCGATCGACGCGGGCACGACCCCCGGGCCGCGCCTCCTTTACACCGGCCCGTTCCTGGAGGAGGGCGAACCCTACGCGGGCTTCGCGCACCTGAGCCGGCGGGTGGACGGCGCGCACATCGAGGACGCCGTCGACGAGCTCGCCGACGCGGGCGTCGACGCCATCAAGCTCTACGTCACGATCACGCCGGGCACGGCGGAGCGCGCCTGCGCCCGCGCCCGCGCGCGCGGGCTGCGCGTGTTCATGCACCAGCAGGAGACGTGGGGCGCCGACGCCGCCGACGCCGGAGTCGATTGCGTCGAGCACATGATGGTCTTCGGCGCGCTCGCGCCCGAGGCGCTCCGGCCGCCGGAGCCCGGCCGGCTGACCCCGTTCGAGTACGGCGGCTGGATGTGGCGCTGGCTCGCGGACGTCGACCCGCGCGGCGACGCCGTCACGCGGCTCTTCGACCGCCTGATCGCCGCGGACACCGCGCTCGATCCCACGCTCGTCCTGTTCGCCGCGCGTCCGGGCGCGCTGGGCGACGACGTCGGCGACACGAGCCTGGACGATCCCGAGCGGACGCCGCTCCTGCCCGCGCTGCCGGCGCCCGTGCGCGAGGAGCTGATCCGCCGGTGGGCGGAGCGCCGGCGCGCCGCCGCCGGCGTGTCAGCGCGCTCGGCCGACCGGACGCGCAAGGGCTGGGAGCACCTGCTGGCGCTGGTCGACCGCTTCCATCGCGCCGGCGGCACCGTGCTCGCCGGCACCGACTGTCCCAACGTGGCGATCGTCTCGGGCTATTCGCTCCACCGGGAGCTCGAGCTGCTGGTGCGCGCCGGCCTGTCGCCGATGGACGCGCTGCTGGCCGCGACCCGCCGGCCGGCCGAGCGTCTCGATCGCGCCGGAGAGTTCGGCACCATCGCGCCGGGTCTGGCCGCCGACCTCGTGGTCCTCGGCGCGGACCCCCTGGCCGACATCCGGAACGTGCGACGCATCGAGCGCGTCATGACGCGCGGGCGAATGTACGAGCCGGAGACGCTCCGGCGCGCTCCCGCCGCCGGCGCGTGAATCACTTCACGGCGCAGGTCGAGCGCGCCGCCTGGCTCTGAATCGCGCCCTTCTCCCTGTGTGTGATCAGACCGGACTTGGCGACCCGGCCGGCTTCGCGGGCGACGCAGGACGCATACGCCCCGTGGTTCTTCCACACCCCGCCCGCCGACGGTCCGGCGCATGAACACGCCTGGCTGACGAGCTGTTCACCGCCGCAGCCGCCGGCGTCGACCGCCTTGCCCGCGGGCGTGCCAGGGCAGCTATCCCGGTTATCAGGAACGCCGTCGCCGTCGCTGTCCGGGGCGAACGTGCTCGAACCGCCGGGCGCAACCTGGGTCACCTGGCCCTCGAAGTTGACGGTGATCGTCCCGGCGCCGCTCAGGTTCTGGACCTCGAACTGTCCCGGCGCGATCTCGGCCACCCGGACCGTCACGCCGCCCGGAACCGTGGCGGCGCCGGAGCCCCCGAGGAGAATCTCGAAGGGCCCGGACTCGACCAGCGCCGTCAGTGAGCCGCAGAGGAGCGGCTTGACGACGTTGCCCGCGAAGGACTTCGTCTCGAAGTCGCAGAGCTTGATCTTCGCCTCGCCGGAGGCGCCGACGGTCCTGATCACGAGTCCGGCCGGACTCTCGATGGTGACGACGAGACCGCCCGTGTCGAGGATCTCGCCGGAGACCGTGCCGCACAGGTGCTTGTTGGAGAAGGTCTTGTTCGACGCGTCGCCCGGATCGACGTCGACGAAGTCCCAGATCCCATCCTTGTCCTTGTCCAGCACCGGGAACCCGATGAACCGGCCGAAGGCAACCGGCCCGTCGCCGACGGCAAGGTCCTGGATGCCGGACATCTGCACGTCGAAATCGATTCGCTTGTCGTTCGCCGTGTTGATCACCGACACGGTGTCGTCGTGGAAGTTCGCCACGTAGACCAGCCATCCATCAGGGGTCACCGCGACGCCGTAGGGAAAGGCCCCGACCTGAATCGGGCTGCCGAGCACCGTGCCGAACGTCGCGCTGGCGGGGTCCGCATCGAGCACCACGACACTGTTGCTGACCGGCTGTGTCACGTACGCCCGGCTCCCGTTGGGAAGCATCGCCACGCCGAGGGGCACGCCGCCGACGGGGAGCGGGTTCAGCCCCGCGGTCGCGGCCAGCGTGAAGTCGGAAGTCTTCACGATGGCGACGAACCCGAACGCCGGGTTGGCGTCGGCGACGATCAGGTGGGAATTCTTCGGCGTGACGGCCAGGCCATGGGGCCGGAGGGCGTTGGGAATCGTGAACGGCGAACCCGCAATCTGCTGATCGGTCTCGGTATCGATCACCGAGATACTCCCGCTTCCCGTATTGGCGACATTGGCGACGTAGATCGTGGACCCGTCAGGGCTCGCCACGATCCCGCTGGGCGTGGTTCCGACGGCAATGGCATTGCCGATGGGCTGCTTGAAGTCCGGGCTCGATGGATCGGCGTCGAACACGGAAACGGTGCCGTTGTTCGGGCTCGTCACGTAGAGCTTGACCTTCTTGTTCGGCGTCACGGCGACAGCCACCCCCGCGGCTCCGTCCGTCCCCAGTGGCACGGGGGCGACCGTCGCGGGATCCTTCGTGACGTCGATCACCGAAACGCTCGCGTCCCCCACGACGTTCGGATCACCGGCGTTCGCCACGAACACGTGGGTGCCGGACGGGTGCACCGCCACGCCCTGAGGGCTCGCCCCGACCTGGACGGGATTGGCCCCGACGCTGTTGGTATGGGTGTCGATCACCGAGACGGTCCCGGCGTTGGCGTTGCTGATGTAGGCGCGGAACCCGAGCTGGGCGATCTTGGTGACGAACGCGTCGGCGTTCTCGCCGACGTTGATCTTACCGGCGGAGTCCTGCGGCAGGTGGCTCTGCGGCAGGTGGCTCAGCACGGGAAAGCCCGGCAAGAAGCTCTGGCCCGTCACGTACGCATTGCACGAGGCGTCGAGAGCGATCCCGCGGCCGCCGGCGTCGGCCAGTACCGTCGAGTAGACAAGGGCGGTGCCGGCCGCGTTCAGCTTCGCGGCGAAGGCGCCGTCCGTTCCGGCGGTGGCGTGGCCGAGCTTCGAGGCGGTCGTGTTCCCCGGCCCCGGAAAGTCGCTCGACGCCGTGCTCCCCGTCACATACGCATTGCCGGCATGGTCGACGGCGATGCCGAAGCCCGTGTCCGCGCCCGTACCGCCGAGGTACGTGGCATAGACGAGCGATTCGACGCAGGTGATGTTCGTGTTCGCTACCGGCGTACAGGTGGCGGGAGCCGGATTCAGCTTCGCGACGAAGACGTCGATGCCGGCGCCGCTGGCGCCCGGGCCGAGCTTCGGAGCCGTGCCCCCTCCGGGTCCCGGAAAGTCCGTCGAGTCGGTGCTGCCCGTCACGTAGATGAAGCCCGACGAGTCCACGGCGATCCCCCCATCCCGGTCGTCATCGTCCGCGGTGTCGCCGGCGGTCGTGTCGATGCCGGCGCCGCCGAGATACGTGGAATACAGGAGGTCCGAGCAGTCGTTGTAGTCCACGGTGAGCCCGAGGTCGCCGTCGACGATGGTGCACGGAGCATTCAGGTCCGGGTCGTCGTCCGGGTTCAGCTTCATCACGAAGACGTCCTTGCCGTTGCTCTTCGTGGCCTGAAACGCGTTGACCGTCGTCGGCAGGCCGACGGCCCCCGTCCACCCGGCGACGTAGACGTGACCGGCGGCGTCCACGGCGATCGCCATGCCCTTGTCGTCCTGCCCCCTGGCGTTCAGGTAGGTGGAGTAGAGCAGGTCGGCGCAGTCGTCGTACGCCACCCCGTTGATGGGGCAGGGCGAGCTCGTATTGGCGTCGTCCGGCCTCAGCTTCGTCATGAACGTGTCGAGGTGGGGATCGACCCTCGAGAAGGCCCCCGGCGTCGTCGGGAAGGTGTTCGTTTTCAGATTGGTGTACGTTCCCCCGGTCACGTAGGCGTTGCCGGCCGCATCCACGGCGATGGCGTAGCCTGCGTCGTGCTGACCGCCGCCCAGATAGCTCGAGTAGAGCAGTGAACCACCGGCGTCGAACTTCGCGACGAAGGCGTCCTGCTCGCCGTCGCAGAGTCCATCGGTGCCGCAGGTCTTGTCGAAAGCGCCCGTCGTGATGGGGAACCCCTCGTTCACCGCGTCGGATTTGGTGCCGCCCGTCACGTAGGCGTTGCCGGCAGCGTCCACCGCGATGGCGTTCCCCGAGTCGCTGTCCGTGCCGCCGAAATAGCTCGCGTAGCTCAGGCTCACCGCGAAGGTCGTGGGATCGACCGCCAGCTTCGCCACGAAGGCGTCGAACGACGCGCCGGGCACGAGCGCCGGCGGAACCTTCCCCGCTGCCGCCATGCCGGGACCCGGAAAGTTCGACGACAGGGTGGTGCCGGTGACATACGCGTTGCCCTCGGCGTCGACGGCGACGCCCTTGCCGGAGTCGTCGTCGGCGCCCCCGAGGTAGGTGGAGTAGAAGAGCACCGGATCGATCACCAGGGGCTTGCTCATGTCGTACGCGGCGATCTGAAACCCGACCGCGGCAGTCCGGGCTTCCGAGCCCCGCGACCGCACGGCATAGCCGCCGGTGACCGGTTGTTTCACGCCGCCGACGAGCTGGTAGATGTACGGCTTCTTCAGGCGGGCCTCGCCGCCGGACGTCGACAGCACCAGGTCGCCCTGGGCGTCGGTTTCAAGCCTGTCCGCGCCTTCGAAGGCGAGCTCGATCGCCCCGGGATCGGCGCCAGGCGAGACGACGAAGTCGTATTCGAGCTGCCGCTGGTTGCCGTAGTAGACGAGGTCGATGCCGGGATAGACGGCCTCGTATCGCACCTTGCCGTAGAGCGGCACGCCGGTGCGCCACCGGGCGCGATCGGCGCCGCCAAAGTAGTTGGCCTTGCCGGGACGCTCGTCGAGTCCCGTCACGAGCGGATCGGGGTTGGCGCCCACGAGCTGCATGCGCAGCACGCTCGCTGGCGCCGCCGCCTCGGCCCTGGCGCCGGACGGACGCAGCACGAACACGGCCTCGGTCGCCCCGAGAAACAGGGAATAGCCCGCGCCGCGCGACAGGAACTTCACGTCCGGATGCGTCTGGCCCCGGTTCGCCTCGAAGCTGAGCGGCAGCTTGCCGAACGCCGCGCGAGCGCGGAGCGTCGCGGGCGCGCCGGCCGAGGGACGCGCGACGGCCTGGAGCGGGCGGAGCGAAGAGGACGCGGGCTCGGCGGCCGCGGTCGCGACGATGCCGAACGGTCCCGAGATCGCCAGTGCTGCCGCCACCACCGCGCTGATGATGCGTCGGCCCAGGAATGTCGTCATGGCGCGCCCTCCCCCAATCTCGTGCATCGCAAAACCCGGCGGCTGCCCCTGCCGCCGTTCAGGCGCGTGCCGGAAGCTGCTCCATGCCCCGGGGCCACGCGGAGCCCCGGGGCAGGAATCATAGTGGAGAACGCTCGCGAAGCGCAGCCGGCGCGGGCGGGTGCAAGAAGCGCGTCAGGCGGGACGGCCGCGGACGTTCGCGCGTCCGCCCCGGCCCGGATCGCTGTCTCGGCCAAGGGTTTGAACCTACGGGGCTCGCGGGAGCCCCGTCAGGAACGCTCCGGACAGGCTCAGGCCATCAGGCGCTTCGCCCGCGGCCCCAGCCGTTCGGGCGGGCGGACGCGCCGCCACCGCGAGCGCCATTCCACACACCTTCCTGGTTGCCCCGATAGAGCGGATTGTCGTCGTCTTCGCCGAGGTTCGCCGCCGCCGCCGCCCCCTCGCGTTCCAAGTTGCGCCGGCACCAATTGGGAGCGGTCGTTGCCTCCAAGTGCACCACGGCCACCTGGTCCGAGACCTCCACTGCCGCCTCCTCCACCGCCGACTCCATCATTGCCGTGTCCGTCCCCGCCCCATCCGCCGCTACCACCGTCCGCCGGGCTCGGGCTTGCGATTCCCGGCGCGCCGTCCTGTCCGATCGGGACGCCCTGGCGCCTAGACTAATCGTCTGAAGCGCTAGTGAAAACGACGGATCTGCTGCGCCGACGTGCACGTCCGCCCCTCGAACCGTCACGTGTTCCAATTCCGCGCGGCCCTTGGCGCCGATCATGGTCCCGGCCGGGCTCGCGACCCCTGCCAGTTGACCGGGCTCCAGCCTCAGAACGCGGTGCCCGGCAGGGCCGCGCGGTCCATGCGCGCGCGGATCGTCTCGACGTAGCGCCGGTACGCGCGGCTCTCCACCCCCGGGTGCCACGTCGCCGGGCGCGGGAGCGCGGCCGCGAGCTCGGCCGCCTCGTCCTCGGTGAGCTCGGCGGCCGCCTTGCCGAAGTAGCGCCGGCTCGCCGCTCCCGCGCCATAGATGCCCGGCCCGAGCTCGACGACATTCAGGTACAGCTCGAGGATCCGTCGCTTGCCGAGCGTGCGCTCGAGCTGCCACGTGAGCGCCGCTTCCTTCACCTTGCGCAGCGGATTCCGCGACGGCGACAGCCACAGGTTCTTCGCGAGCTGCT
>JACPCW010000010.1 GCA_016184365.1 Candidatus Rokuibacteriota bacterium | reverse complement strand
TCGCGCAACGGGCGAGCGCCGCGAGCAGCGCGTGCGCGGCGTCGACGTCCGGGACGCAGAACGCCGCAGCCGTCACGCCGCCGCGCGGCCCGACCTTCAACGTGAACGCCGTGCCGGCCAGCGCGCGGAACACCGGCTCGTCCGTGTAGTCGTCGCCGAGGTACACCGTCAGCGCGCCCGGCGGCGTGATCCGGCTCCGCAGCCACCGCACGCACGTCGTCTTGCTCCATCGCGTGATCGGGACGATCTCGACGGCGCGCCAGCCGGGCATCACGCTCACGTCGTTGACGTGCGGCGCGAGCGCCGCGCGCAGCACGGCGTCGATTCGCGGCAGCTGCTTCGCGGAGACGTGCCGGTAGTGCACCGCCACGGCGAGGTCCTTCATCTCGATGTCGAGACCGTCGATGGCGGCGCGGCGCAGCTCGCTCGCAATCTGCATCAGGCACGCGCGGCGCGTCTCCGCCGAGCCATGCACGAAGCTCAAGTCCGGTCCGACGACGGTGAGGCCGTGACACGCGGCGTAGAAGGCCTCGGCGATGCCGACCCGCTGCTGAAGATCGTCGACGCCGCGGCCGGACACGACGACGGCCCGGCCACCGCGGGCCGTGGCCAGCGTCCTGAGATCATCCCGCACCGGCGACGGCAGCGCCGGCGCCCGCCGATCAGCGGCGATCGGCACGAGCGTGCCGTCGAAGTCGGCGATCACGACGAGCGGCCTGCCATCCGCCGCAGCGCTCGCGATCGCGTCGAGCAACCGGTCGACCTCGGACCGAGTGGGAAGCATGAGCGACATGCCCGCTCGTCCGGCAACGGCCGTGCCACACGCTCGGGCGCGACGGATCCCGTCGTAAGTCGCGAGGATCTCGCGCGGAACAACATCGATGGCGTGTGCAGCGTTGATCGCGCGCGAGGCGACACGATGTCGCCGACACGACGACATGTCGTCGTTCGGCGCGACGCGCGGCCGGGCGCTCTCGCGTAAGTTCGCGTCACGACGGGCCGGACGCCCAGGTCGGCCGCTGTGGCAGCGCCGTTGCTCCTGTGACGCTCGTGATTGCTCCTGCGAAGCCCGGGATGCTGTCCGGTTTACGTGTGCTCGTGGTCGAGGACGTTCCGGCGATCCGGACGCTCATCCGCGCGTTTCTCGAGCTGGAGGGCGCGGCGGTCATCGAAGCCGGCACGGCGCGCGAGGCGCTCGCGGTCGCGGCCACGTGTGATTTCGATGTGGTCCTGACGGATCTCGTGCTGCCCGATGTCCCGGGCGAGGCGGTCATCACGCACATTCGCGCGCTGTCGCGGGGACGAACCGCGGTGGCCGTGCTGAGCGGCGCGGGTCCGCACGCGCTGAGCGTGGCGCTCACGCTCGGCGCCGAGCGAGTCTTCCGCAAGCCGCTCGCGTGGGAGGAGATCGTGGCGTACCTCGCGGAGCGGACGAGGCATCCGGCCGACGGATTGGTGGCCACGGAAACGGAGAAGAGCATGAGGGTGTTGATCATCGAGGACGACGCGGCGATGCGCGCGCTGTTGCGCGACGTACTCGAACGCGCCGGGCATCGTGTCGTGGAGCGCGGCGACGGCGTCGGATTGCCTGCGCTCATCGAGCAGGAGCCCTTCGACGCCGTCGTTCTCGACAAGGAGATGCCGGGCGTCAACGGGCTCGATCTGCTCGCGTTCCTCCGGCAGCGGCTCCCGGCCGTGCCGGTCATTTTCATCACCGCGTTCGGCGGACGCCCGGTGGCGGAGGAGGCGGCGCGCCGCGGCGCGTTCAGCTATCTCGAGAAGCCGTTCCGGGTCGACACGATTCTCGACACGCTCGCGGCCGTCCACATGTACAGGATCGGCGTCGAGCCGGGGAGCTGATGGGCTCGCCGGCTTGACGGGGCGCGGGGTGCGGCGGAGCATCGAACGATGGGCCTGCGCCTTCGCCTGATCCTCGTCATCATGATTCCGCTCGTGCTCGTCATCGGCGTGTACGGCGTGCTCCGCCTGCGCGCCGAGCAGGCCGAGCTGCTCGCCGACAACCGCCGGCTCATGGGCCTGACGGCGAAGGCCATCCAGATCACCGTCGAGAACGCGCTGCGCGACCGGCAGATCTCGGACATCCGGCGGCTGCTCGCCGAGATCGTCGAGGGCCAGGAGCAGATCGACCGGATCCGGATGTTCGATCGGAACCTCGAGCCGACGCTGGTCTCGAATCCGCTGGCCATCGGCGAGCAGATCCCGGAAGACACGGTGCGCCGCGTGCTCCAGGCGGGATGGCCCGAGTGGTTCTATCTGCGTCGCGGCACGCAGCCGGTCCTCTACTACGTCGTGCCCGTGCGCGGTCCGCGTGACGACATCGACGGCGCGCTCGAAATCGTCCAGCTCGCGTCCGGCGTCGAAGAGCGCGTGCGCGCCGCCGCCTGGGACGTCGTGATCCGGCTGAGCTCGCTGCTCGTCTCGGTCGGCGTGCTGACGGGCTTCATGCTGCAGCGGCAAGTGCTCCGTCCGCTCTCCGCGCTCATGGCCGGCATCCGTCGTCTCGGCGAAGGGCACACCGGACCGCCGCTGCCGATCGAGCGCGCCGACGAGCTCGGGCGGGTCGCCGCGGCGTTCAACACGATGGCCGAACAGCTCGACGCGGCCCACCGGAAGCTGGTCGAGGAGTCGGAGCGCGCGCTCGAGCTCGAGCGGCAGGTGCGTCACGCGCAGACGCTCGCCGTCGCCGGTCGTCTCGCCACGGCGCTCGCCCACGAAGTCGGGACGCCGCTGAACATCATCTCCGGTCGTGCCGAGGTGTTGCTGCAGACCTTGCCGGGCGACGACCGCCGTCGCGACGAGCTGAGCATCATCGTCGACCAGATCGATCGGATCGCCGGCATCATCCGCTCGCTGCTGGACACCGTGCGCCCCGACGTGCCGAAGATCCAGCGCGTCGACATCGGCCCCGTCGTCGATCGTCTGCTCCCGCTGCTGCGACATGCCGCGCGCCGGCAGCACGTGACGCTCGACGCCGACGTGCCCGCGACGCTGCCTCCGGTGCTCGCGGATCCGAATCAGCTCCAGCAGCTGCTCATCAACCTGGTCGTGAACGCGGTCGAGGCGGTGTCGGACCACGGCGCGGTGCGTGTCGAGGCGACGGCGACGTCCACCGGGGGCCAGGACGGCGTGCGTCTCGTCGTCCGCGATACGGGCCCCGGCATTCCCGAAAAGCTCCGCGGCACCGTGTTCGATCCGTTTTTCACGACGAAGCCGCCGGGACGCGGGACGGGCCTCGGCCTGACGATCTGTCGCGACATCGTCAAGGAGCACCGCGGCCGCATTCACGTCGAGGAGGCCGACGGCGGTGGCGCCGCGATCAGCGTCTGGCTGCCGGCGGAGCCGGCATGACCAAGGCGCGGATCTTCGTGGTCGACAACGACGCCGGCATGGTCGCCATGCTCGTCCGGCATCTCGAAGGCGAGGGTTATGACGTCACGAGCGCCACGGACGGCGACGCCGCCCGCCGCGTCCTCGCCGCGCAGACGTTCGACGTCGTGCTGACCGATCTCGTGATGGACGAGGTCGACGGGCTCACGCTGCTGAAGGACGCGCAGGCGAGCCCGTCGCGACCGCGCGTGCTGCTGATGACGGCGTTCGGCAGTCTCGAAACCGCGATCGAGGCGATGCGCGAAGGCGCGTTCGACTACCTGACGAAGCCGTTCCGTCTCGCGCAGGTCACGGTGGCGGTGCGCCGGGCGCTCGACGATCGGCGGCTCCGCGAGGAGAACCGGCGCCTGCGCGAGCAGGTGGAACGGCTCTACGGCGTCGAGCAGCTCGTCGGCACGTCGCGCGCGATGCGAGCGGTCGTCGAGCAGATCCGCGCGATCGCGGCCACCGACGCCGCGGTGCTCCTGCTCGGCGAGAGCGGGACGGGCAAGGAGCTGGTCGCGCGCGCGATTCACGGCAACAGCGCGCGCCGCGACGGGCCATTCGTGCCCGTCAACTGCGCGGCGATCCCGGAGACCCTGCTCGAATCCGAGCTGTTCGGTCACGTGAAGGGCGCGTTCACCGGCGCCGACCGCCCGCGGCGCGGCCTGTTCGCCGAGGCGACGGGCGGCACGCTGTTTCTCGACGAGATCGGCGACATGCCGCTCGCGCTGCAGGCCAAGCTGCTGCGCGTGCTGCAGGACAAGGCCGTCCGGCCCGTCGGCGGCAGCCAGGAGATCCAGCTCGATCTGCGGGTGATCAGCGCGACGAATCGCGACGTCGCCGCCGATGTCGGCGAGGGACGATTCCGTGAGGACCTCTACTACCGCCTGGCCGTCATTCCGATCCGGCTGCCGAGCTTGCGGGAGCGGCCCGACGACGTGCCGCTGCTCGCCCGGCACTTCCTGAACCGTGCCGGTGGCTCGCGCGGGCGAGCGATCGACGGGTTCACCGACGAGGCGCTCGATCAGCTGTCGCGGCATCGCTGGCCCGGGAACGTCCGCGAGCTGGAGAACGTCATCGAGCGGGCGGCGACGCTGGCCCGCGGCCCGCTGATCACGCCGGCGGATCTCGGCCTCGAGATCGCCGCGCCCGGCCCCGTCGAGGCGGCGAGCCGGCCCACGCTCAACGCGCTCGTCGATCGGTACATCGACCAGGTGCTCGCCGAATCGGGCGGCGACAAGCAGCGGGCGGCGCGGGTGCTCGGCATCAGCGTTCGCACCCTCCAGCGCCGGGCCCGACCCGAGTAAGCGGCCCGGCGGCGACACGACGTCGTCCGGACGACAAGTCGTCGCGACGCGCCCGAGCCGCCGCGCGCTCGAGGTCTCCATTCACGCGACTTTCCCATGCCGCCGGTCTTTGGCACCGCGGTTGCCGCGTGCCCCGCCAACGACAACGCGCTGGAGGAGACGCCATGAAGATTCCGGAGAAGTTCGAAGGCGTGGCCGTCGCGCTTGCCCTCGGTATCGGCGCATTCGCAATCCTCGGAATGATCAAGCTCGTCGCGTCGTTCACCTAGGCCGGCGGGAGATGACGCGCGGCACGCTCATCGTGCTTGGACTCGGCGTTCTGCTGCTCGGCGCGTGTTCGAAGCGGCCGGTCACCGCGGCGGTTGCCGCTCCGGCGCCTGTCGTGTCTCGCCCGAGCGTGCCGGCGCAGCCCGCGCCGCCGCCGGCGGCTCGTGCGCCCGTCCCGGCCGCCGCGACCCGTCCGTCCGGCGCCGCTCGCGACGCTTCGGGCCGGATCCCGCCCGGTCAGTTCGAGCGCGTGTCGGATCTCGTCGACATTCACTTCGACTTCGACCAGTACGCGATCAACCCGCAGGCGGCGAAGCGGCTGGATGCCAACGCGGTCTGGCTGACCAAGCATCCCGCTCACATCCTGTTGATCGAAGGGCACTGCGACGAGCGCGGCACCGGCGACTACAACATCGCGCTCGCCGAGCGCCGGGCGTTCGCTACGCGAAGCTATCTGGTGGCGCGCGGCGTGCGGTCGTCGCGCATCACGATCGTGAGCTACGGCGAGGAGCGCCCGCTCTGCACCGAGAGGAGCGAAGCATGCTGGGCGAAGAACCGGCGCGCGCATTTCCTGGTGAAGCGCGAATAGCCCGCCCGTGATCCGCCGCGCGCTCGCGGCGACCGCCCTCGTGACACTGGTCGCATCCAGCGCCGAGGCGGGCGCCGCAGAGCCGCGCGCCGGCGGCGTCCTGTTCGCCGTCGCGCTCCTCGTCCTCGCCGCCAAGCTCGGTGGTCTCGTCATTCTCCACCCGTTGTCGGCCGTCTTCGTGCCGCTGTTCTTCGTCCTCATGGGCTTTCAGGTCGATCTCGCGAGCCTGGCCAGCGGGACGGTGCTGCTCGTGGGCGGCGCCCTCGTCGCCGTCGCGATCGTCGGCAAGCTGGCGTGCGCGCTCGGCGTCGTCGGCACGGGCGTGAACCGCCTGGCCGTGGCGATCGGCATGGTGTCGCGCGGTGAAGTCGGGCTGGTGTTCGCCGGCGTCGGGGCGACGCTCGTGCTCGGCGATCGCCCGCTGCTCGATCAGGGGCTGTTCTCGGCGCTCGTCCTGATGGTCCTCGTGACGACGGTCGTGACGCCGCCGAGCCTCCGCTGGGCGTTCCGGCGCCGGAGCGGCTGACGCCCGTCGGTCGTCGCGCTCGCACGGCGTCGGCCGTCCGCCCGCGGAGCGCCGGCCGTCCAATGGTAGCGACGTCGGCGGTCACGTATCATCGACTCGATGCGGGTCCGCCATCCGAGGGTCGCCGTGCTCGTCCTCGTCGCGCTGCTGCTGTCGGCGTCGTCCGTGCCCGCCGCCAGCCCCAAGGCGCATCGCGAGGTGCTGCCGAACGGGATCGTGCTCATCGTGAGCGAGCGGCCGGCGGTGCCGATCGTCGTGGCGCGCGTCTATTCCCGCGCCGGTGCGGTGCTCGACCCGCCGGGGCGCGGCGGCCTCGCCAGCCTGACCGGCGCGCTGCTCACGCGGGGCACCGCGAAGCGGACCGGGCCGGAGCTCGACGCCGCGATCGAGTTCGTCGGAGGCAGCGTCGAGGCGGGCGCCGGCCGCGACGGCATGGCCGCGTCGCTCGCCGTCCTCACGAAGGACCTGACGCTCGGGCTCGATCTCCTGGCCGAAGTCGTCCTGACGCCGGCGTTTCCCGAAGCCGAGTTCAAGCGCAGGGCGGCGGAGGTGCAGGCGGGGATCAAGCGCTCGGAGGAAAGCCCCGAGACCGTCGGCTACCGCGCGCTCGGCCGTCTCGTGTATCCGACCCACCCGTACGGCGTTCCCGTCGAGGGCACGGTCGAGTCGGTCGGTCGCCTGACACGCGACGACGTCGTCCGCTTCCATCGTGAATGGGTTCGTCCGGACACGACGATCGTCGCGGTCGTCGGCGCCGTGACGGTGGCGGACGCGCGGCGCGAGATCCTGGCCCGCTTCGGCAACTGGCAGCGCCCGTCCGCGCCGCCGCCGACGATCCCGCGTGCCACGCCCGGTCCGCCGCCGCGCGAGGACCGGATCGAGCGCGACCTCACGCAGGCGACGATCCTGTTCGGCCGCCAGGCGATTCGTCAGGTCGATCCCGATTACTTCCCGCTCACGGTGGCGTCGTACATCCTCGGCGGCGGATCCACCGGCCGGCTGTACTCGCGGGTCCGTGACGAAGGCGGCCTCGCGTACTCCGTCGGCAGCTACGTGAGCCCCGCGAAGTACGGCGCGTCGGCGGTCGTGTCGTCCCAGACGCGCGTGACCGAGGTGAAGCGCGTGCTCGACCTGCTCCGCGACGAGATGGCGCGGATCGGCCGCGATCCCGTCAGCGACCAGGAGCTCACGCTCGCCAAGTCGTATCTCGTCGGCAGCTTCCCGCTGCGGCTCGACACGTCCCGCAAGGTCGCCGACTTCCTCGTCGCCGTCGAAGAGCAGGGCCTCGGCCTCGATTACGCCGATCGCTACATCGAACGCATCCGTCGCGTGACCGCCGCCGACGTCCAGCGCGTCGCGGCGAAGTACTTCAAGCCGGATACGTTCAATCTCGTGGTGGTCGGCACCGTCAAGTGACCGCGCGCGCGGTCCTCGTCGCGCTCGTCCTCACGAGCGCGATGCCGTTCGCGGTCCGCCCCGGCCGTGCCGCGTCGCTCGTGCTCGGTGACGCGGAGAAGCGCCAGGCGCTCGCGTATGGCGCGCGGAGCGTGAACCACGAGCAGTTCGACGCGGAATGGCGCGTGACCAACGCCGCCGGCGACAGCGTCACCGTGCTCACGCCGTTCCATCGGCTCGCCATCGCCGCGCGGCACGCCGCGTTCAAGCAGGAGCCGCTGCGCGCCAGCGAGCCGGACCGGCTGCTCCGCGAGCAGAAGGACCGGCTCGTGTTCGTCGCGGAGCTCCGCGGTCCGCGCGAGGACTTCGCGCGGTTCGTGGCGCCGGAGCTCGAGCTCGGCGGACGCCGGGTGAAGCC
>JACPCW010000019.1 GCA_016184365.1 Candidatus Rokuibacteriota bacterium | reverse complement strand
CGACTACCTCTGCAAGGGCCGCCTGCGCCTTGGCATCGGCCGCGGGCTGGCGCGGCGGGAGATCGAGGCGTTCCGGGGCACCATGGACGAATCGCGGGAGCGGTTCGACGAGGCCTCGGACATGATCCTGACCGCGCTGCGCACCGGGTTCATGGAGGGCCGCGGCAAGTTCTACCCGCAACCGCGAACGGAGATCCGACCGCGCCCGCGCCGGAGCTTCGCGGACCGGTTGTACGCGGTGGCCTCGTCCGACGATTCGGTGGCGGCGGCGGCGCGGCTGAACGCCCGGACGGTGATGTTCGCCGACCGGCCCTGGCCCATGCGCATGCCGGCGATCCAGAAGCACCGCGAGCTGGTGCGACAGATGCACGGGATGGAGGCGGCTCCCCCGCTGCTCGCCGATTTCTGTGTGTGCACGCCGACCATGGAGGGCGCCGAAGAGCAGGCGCGGCGGTACATGGGGAAGTTCGTCGAGAGCAACTTCTATCACTACGAGCTGCTCGGCGAGCATTTCAGCCGCGTGAAGGGCTACGACGCCTACGCCCAGAAAATCGCCCTGGCGAAGTCGGTCGGCATGGACGGGATCGTCTCCGCGTTCATGGAAGCCGCGGTCTGGGGCACCCCCGACCGGATCCTGCGAAAGCTCGAGGAGCGCCGGGGACTCATCGGTCAGTTCGAGCTGGCCACCTCGTTCCGCTTCGGAGGCACGCCGGGCGACCTGGCGGAAACCGGGCTGCGACTCTACGCGAAGGAAGTGCTGCCCGTCGTGCGTTCCTGGTAGGCACGACTAAATTTCCTGCCGCGCGGGCCGCACGATACGATCCATCGCGGGAAAGCCGGCGTTGGGAAACGACCAGCGCCGCGCGGGGGGTGACCGATGGCCACGGAACGCATGAAGACGCTCGAGCAGGCGGGCGCCGTCGTCTTCGTCCTGGAGGCGCTGTTGCCTCTGCTCATTCTGACGTGGACGCTCTATCGCGTGGAAGCCGTCCATGACGTGCGGACGCAGATCGGCCTCGGGCTCGCTCTCGCGGTCTCGCTGCTCGGCTTCGTCGTGTTCCGCAACATGATGTCGGAGCTCGGCGACGTCATCCGGTCGTTCGCGCAGGTCGGCGCGCCGTCAGGTGCGGCAGGCCCGGCTGGCCACGCGGCGGCGCGGTCCGGGCGGCTCCCGAGGCCCGAGCCACGCGCGACGGTGCCTGGCGTCGTCGGCGCGATCCGCGAGATCCACGACGCGCACGCGCTCCTCGCGACGAGCTGGAAGCGAGAGGCGACAGCCTACGTCGGCAAGCCGGTCGCGATCTCCGTCACCAACGCGGCGGCGCCCGTGGTCGGCACGCTGCTCGAGGTCACGGACCAGGGCCTGGTCATCGAGGACGATGGCGAGCGGCGCGGCGTGATCTACCGGCGCATCGCGGGCATCGACGCGCACCGGGCCTGAGGCGCCGCGCGAACACGCCGACCGCTGACGCGAGGTCGTTTCGGCGACGCTTCGAAACTGCACGATCAGGGTGCCGCCGACGCCGGGCGCGACGAGAAGGCGCGGGCTATACTTCGCCACGCCATGGGCGAGAAGACCCGACACTTCGCCGTGCTGATTCCTTCCACGAACACGACGGTCGAGATGGAGTTTCCCGACGATGGCGCTCGCTGACGTCCCCGCTGAACCGTCATGACGATCGATGGCCCGTTCGACCGGCGTGATGTCCTCCGCATCATGCTGGCAGGCGCCGCCGTCGTGAGCGTGCCGCTCACCGGGCTCGTCGCGCCCGCGAGCAGCCAGGGGCCCTTGAAGATCGGGATCATCGGTGCTGGCCGGATCGGCGGCACGATGGGGGAGCACTGGGTGAAGGCGGGACACGAGGTCATGCTCTCGTCGCGCCATCCAGAGAACCTGAAGGAACTCGCCGCGCGCCTCGGGCCGCGCGCCCGCGTCGGGATGCCGCGCTCTGCCGCCGCGTTCGGCGAGGTGATCTTCATCGCGGTGCCGTACAGCGCGATGCCCGAGATCGGCCGCGACTACGCGAACGAGCTCAGGGGCAAGGTCGTCGTGAACGCGTCCAATCCGATTCCACGCCGGGACGGTCCGGTGGCGGAGGAGGCGCAGAAGAAGGGCGCGGGTCTCGCAGATGCCGAGCTCCTTCCCGGCACGCGGGTCGCGCGCGCCTTCACCTCCCCGGGCGCCGGCGTGTTCAGGAGCGAGGCGCATCGCGCGGGCGAGCGCATCGCGGTCGCGGTGGCGGCGGACGACAGGGAAGCGATGGAGGTCGCTTCGCGGCTCGTGCGCGACGCCGGTTTCGAGCCGGTGCACGTCGGTCCACTCGCGCGGGCGAAGGACTTCCAGCCGGGCACGGCGATCTTCGGCAAAGCGATGACGGCGCGCGAGATGAAGCAGGCGCTCGGGCTCCCGTAACCGCATGGGCGCGCCCGGGCGGCTGTTCCGCCGCGTCGTCGACGTGCGCGAGGGCGAGGTGGCGGCGGTCGTCTGGTCGTGCGCCTATTTCTTCTTCGTCCTCTCGTCGTACTACGTCCTCCGACCGATCCGCGACGAGATGGGCGTGGCGGGCGGCGTGCAGAACCTCGCGTGGCTCTTCACGGGGACGCTGGTGGGCATGCTGCTGGTGCATCCGCTCTTCACCGCGCTCGTGGCCCGGCTGCCGCGCCGCCGGTTCGTCCCGCTGATCTACCGGTTCTTCATCCTGAACCTGATCGTGTTCTTCGTGCTCTTCCGCGTCGCCGACGCCGCGCAGGCGGTGTGGATCGGCCGCGTCTTCTTCGTGTGGACGAGCGTCTTCAACCTCTTCGTGGTGTCGGTCTTCTGGTCGCTCATGACGGATCTCTATCGCCCGTCGCAGGGTCGGCGTCTCTTCGGCCTGGTGGCGGTGGGCGGAACGCTGGGCGCCGTCCTCGGGGCGTCGATCACGTCGGCCCTCTCGCAGTTCCTCAGCGCGGCGAGCCTCCTGCTGGTGTCGGCGCTGCTGCTCGAGATCGCGGCGCAGTCGGCGCGCGCGCTCGATGGCGAGGAGGAGCACGTCGCGCGCGCGGCGTCGCCGGAGGGGGTGACGGCGGCGCCTGCGGCCGGGAAGGTCATCGGGGGCGGCGTGCTCGAGGGCATCCGGGACGTCGCGCGGTCCCCGTACCTGCTCGGCATCGCGGGCCTCATGCTCCTGTTCACGATCACGTCGACGTTCCTCTACTTCCAGCAGGCCGACATCATCGGCGCCGTGAAGGATCGGCAGGCACGGACGCAGCTCTTCGCGAACATCGACCTCGCGGTGAACGTCCTGACGCTGGTGTCGCAGGTCTTCCTCACCGGCCGCGTATTACGATGGCTCGGCGTGGGCATCGCGCTCGCGTTCCTTCCGGTGCTGACCCTGGTGGGCTACGGGATCCTCGCGACGGCGCCGGCGGTGGCGGTCCTGGTGGTGTTCCAGGTGCTCCGCCGCGCGGGCAACTTCGCGATCCAGCGCCCGGCGCGCGAGGTGCTCTACACGGTCCTGCCGCGCACGGAGAAGTACAAGGCGAAGAACTTCAACGACACGTTCGTGTACCGCCTGGGCGACCAGGTCGGCGCGTGGTCGTACACGGCGATCGGCTGGCTGGGCGTCGGCGTCGCGGGGCTCGCGCTGACGATGGTGCCTTTGTCCGCGGCGTGGGTGCTGCTCGCGCTGTGGCTTGGCGCGCGATCGAACTTGCGAGCGACGCGAGTCGGTTGACCGCGTCCGAAAACGGCCAGACTTCTCGCCCCGGACGGCCCCTATCATCGAAACACTCGCCATGGATCTCGATCGAGCGGCTTGCTATCGCGCCGTCAAGGCCCGGGATCGGCGCTTCGACGGACGCTTCCTTACCGGGGTGTCGTCGACGGGAGTCTTCTGCCGGCCGATCTGCCCGGCCCGGACGCCCAGGTTCGAAAACTGCGTCTTCTTTCCGACGGCGGCAGCCGCGTACTCGGCCGGGTTCAGACCCTGTCTCCGTTGTCGGCCCGAGATCAGCCCGGGAGTTCCAGCCTGGAGCGGGACCGTGGCGACGGTCAACCGTGCGCTCCGCCTCATCGCCGAGGACGGGCCAGAGGCCGCGAACCTCGAGGCGCTTGCGTCGCGGCTCGGCGTCGGGAGCAGGCACTTGCGACGTCTCTTCCAGCGGCACGTAGGAGCGTCCCCCGTCGCGGTCCTGCAAGTGCCAGCAGGTGAGCGTCGCGGCCGCATCGACACTGGCCGGCCGGCTGGCGGCGACATTCGGGGAGCGACCTGGCACGCCTGAGCCTGATCATGGCCTGCGAGTCCTGTTTCCGGAACCGAAGACGCTGGCCCACGCGGATCTCTCGGGCATCGGCGTTCCCCGAGCGCGGGCCGCGGCCATCTCGTCGCTGGCCGCTGCGGTGACGAGAGATCCCGCGTTGCTTCGCACCACCAGCTCGGTGGAGCACACCGTGGCCAAGCTGGTCACGCTCCCCGGCATCGGTGACTGGACCGCGCAGTACATCGCGATGCGCGCGCTGCGCGAGCCCGACGCATTCCCCGCGAGCGATCTCGGTCTTCTCCGCGCGATGCGACGGCACCTGGCGAGGCCTTCGCCGGCTCTGCTCCAGCGTCGGGCTGAGCGATGGCGGCCATGGCGTGCCTATGCCGCGATGCTCTTGTGGCTCGATGGCGCCGTCATCGCCACCGCACATCGGCCATTCGGGTAAATCGCGCCGGACGACGACATGGGCTCTCGATATTTCTACGGCTGGAACGTGGTCGGCGCCACGTTCGTCATGGCCCTGTGGAGCTTCGGTCTCGGGTTCTACGGGCTCACCGTGTACGTCGCGGCGCTCCAGAGCCTGCACGGCTGGTCGGCCGCCACGGTGTCGACGCCGGTCACGGTGTACTACGTCGCGGGCGCGCTCGTGACCGTCGTGATCGGGCAGGTGTACCAGCGCTTCGGACCACAGCTGGTGGTGGGCGCGGGGAGCGTCGCGATGGCCGCCGGCGTTGCGGCGCTCGGCATCGTCACGGACCCGTGGCAGCTCTACCCGGTCTTCCTCGTGATGTCCCTCGGCTGGGGCGCGATGAGCGGCGCGGCGATCAACATCATCCTCGCGCCGTGGTTCGAACGGCGCCGGGGCTTCGTCGTCAGCATCGCGTTCAACGGAGCGACGCTCGGCGGTGTGATCGTCGCGCCGGCCCTGATCCCGCTCATCGGCGCGGTCGGCTTCTCGCGCGCGCTCGCGACCGCCGCGTCGCTGCTCGTCGTGACGCTGCTCGCCGTCTCTGCGGGCGTCATGCGGCGCGGGCCCGAAGTGCGCGGCCTCGGTCCCGACGGCGGTCCACCTCGCACCGCGGGCACAGGACCTGCCGGCGGTGGCGGGCGATGGCGGCGAGGGGACGCGCTCCGGACGTGGCGCTTCTGGAGCGTGTCTGCGCCGTTCGCGCTCGGACTCGCCGCGCAGGTCGGTGTGCTCACGCACCTCGTCGCGCTGGTGACGCCCGCGCTCGGCGTCGCCGGCGCGGCGTGGGCCGTGAGCACCGCCACGGCGGCGGCGATCATCGGCCGGCTCGTCACAGGCGTGGTCGTCGATCGCCTGAACCGACGGGTCGTGGCGAGCGCGACGCTCACCGTCCAGGCCGTTGGCCTGGCCCTGCTGGCGCCGGCGCCGTCGGCGGGATTCGTCTACGCGGGCTGCGCGCTCTTCGGTCTGGGTGTCGGCAACCTCACCTCGCTCCCCGGCCTCATCCTGGCCGTCGAGTGGCCACCCGAGCGCTTCGGCTCGCTCGTGAGCCTGGTGGTCGGGATCAACCAGTTCACGTTCGCGTTCGGACCGTCGCTCGTCGGCGTGATGCGTGACTGGACCGGCGCCTACGGCGCGGCGGTCGGCGCCTGCATCGTGCTCCAGGCGACGGCCGCCGTCGTGCTCCTGCTGGGGCCGCGACGTGTCCCGTCGACGATCGGTCAGGGGTGAGCGTGTTGCGGCGGCCCCGCTTGCCCTACCTCGCGCGCGGTGGTTGAGTCTTGACACCCGGCCGTCCAGGAGGAGAGCCATGCGACTCAAGGACCGAGTGGTCATCGTCACGGGAGGGGCCCAGGGCATCGGGCGCGCGTACGGCCTCGGCGTGGCGCGCGAAGGCGCGCGTGTCGTCATCGCGGACATCCTCGACACGACGCCCGTCGTGAAGGAGATCGAGGCGCTCGGCGCCCAGGCGCTCGGCGTCGAGTGCGACGTGTCGCGTGAAGCCGACACCCAGCGGCTGGCGACGGAAGCGCTCGCGCGGTTCGGCCGCATCGACGTGCTCGGCAACAACGCCGCCGTCTATTCCGTGCTCACGCGGCGGCCGCTCATGGAGCTCACCGTCGACGAGTGGGACCGCGTCATGGCGGTGAACCTCCGCGGCCTGTTCCTGTGCGCCCGCGCGGTCTTCCCGGCGATGAAGGCGCAGGGCAAGGGGAAGATCATCAACATCGCGTCCAGCACGTTCTTCAAGGGCGTGCCGAACTTCCTGCACTACGCGACGTCCAAGGGCGGCGTCGTCGGGTTCACACGCTCGCTGGCCCGCGAGCTCGGCGACTGCGGCATTCGCGTGAACGCGATCGCTCCCGGGTTCACCGAGAGCGGCGAGAACGTGAAGAACATTCCGGCCGAGCGCGTGCGCGCGACGGTCGAGGCGCGGATGCTCAAGCGTGTCGAGGTGCCGGACGACCTCGTCGGCACCTTCGTGTTCCTCGCCTCGGACGACAGCGACTTCATGACGGGTCAGACGCTGCTGGTCGACGGCGGCGGCAACGTGCATTGAACGACAGGAGATCGACCATGCGCAGACCGTGGCTGGCCGTCGTCGCCGCAGGCTTGATGGTCGCCGCATCCGCCGGCGCCGTCGCGGCGTCTCAGTGCCCGGGCCTGATCAAGCAGGCGCGCGAGGCGCTGGCGCAGTACAAGCGCAGCCCGATGCCGGCGCCGGTGAAAGATGCGACGGTTGCGGCTGTCGAAACGAACCTCCGTGGCGCGCAGGGCGCTCACGACGCCGGCGAGCACGCGGAGTCGACGCGTCAGGCGCGGGAGGCGCTGAAGCTGCTCGGGAAGTAGCGTCCCCTACGCGACGCGGATGAGGATGTGGCCGTGCGTGGACAGACGGTCGTCCGTCTGTCTTCGCGACCGGCGATCCGGCACGTGGTCGCCATTCGAGGCGGCCGGCTGGCGCCGGTCGTACAGGATCCGCAGCGCGGCGTTCGTTTGAAACTGCCGCTTCAGGTCCTCGTAGATGTCGGGGCGATCGCGGGCGACGATGATCAAGTGCTGCACGGCGACATAGCCTCAACGACGGCGGCCCCCGATGCAACCGGAAAAAATTTTCCCATCGGGCGCGCGGACGGCTGGCTGGCGGCGTCAACGCGTTCATGGGACGCGCGTCGTCCCGTCGTGGTCACCGGGTGCGCGTTATGCGATCAACCGCGCGTACTGCGTCAGGAAGATTCCCGGAATCGGCGCGGCCATCCGCCAGGTAATGTTCATCGGGCGGCTGCCGGTATGACTCACGTACGAGACCGGCCCGAGGTACGTGTAGGCTTCGTCGACCGTCGGGCGCACGAACAACAGGAAGCGCCAGCCGTTCAGCAACTGCTCCTGGTACCGGCGCCCGCTGTCGCTGTCGGGGCTAATGAGACTTTGGGTCTGCCAGTGGAAGAGATCAGCACTGATCGCGTAGTCGTCGTAACTCGTCGTCGGCGAAAACCGCTTCTCGGATTTGTCGAGCGTCACGAAGAGCAACTCGGTGCGCACGTCGACCAGGCGGACAATGCCCTCCCGAGCGTCCGGTTTCGTCTTCTCCGTCCAGCGCCCCACGGCGGTGAGAATCTCGCGACGGCCGTAGTGCCGGTGAACAGCCAGCGGCCATTCGTCGTCAGCAGCGGGAACGTTCGTGGCGAGTGCAACGTTGTCCGCGAGGAGATCGAACAGTTCCACGAGATCAGCGCAGATCGCCGGATGTTCTCGGACCCTCGCAACGATGGACTCTGCGGTGAACAACTCCCCGCGCTCGTGAAACATCTGGTAGGCGAGC
>JACPCW010000124.1 GCA_016184365.1 Candidatus Rokuibacteriota bacterium | reverse complement strand
TCCTCGACGGGCACGCCGGTCTTCACGAGCGTGTTGGCGTCGGTTTCCGCGAAGATGCCGCACTTCGAGCTGACCTTGTGCAGCGACATGCCGGCGTAGGGCATCGAGGCGAGTCGCTCGCCGGGGATCTGCAGCTTGCGCGCGGTTTTCTCCACGAACGTGCCGGTGCCGCCGCTGCACGCGGACTGCATGTAGACCTGCTTCGACGTGCCGCTGCCGGTGGCGGTGAGGAAGATGGTCTTCATGTCCTCGCCGCCGATCTCCGACACGAACCGCACGTCCGGATGCTGCTTCTCGACGCACGCGGCGACGGCGACGACTTCCTGCACGACCTTGGCGCCGACCAGCGGCGCGATGATCCCGGCGCCGGAGCCGGTGGCGAAGATCCGATCACCGACGGTCAGTCCGGCTTCCCGTTCCATGCGGTCGAGGAACTCCAGCACCTTCTCGGCCTGGCGCGTGTTGTGGCGCTGGTAGTCCTGCCACAACGAGCGCCCATCCTCGACGAAGACCGCCTTGACGGTCGTGGACCCGATATCGAGCCCGACGAACCTCACGTGCGGTATCCCAGCCGGTCGGCCACGTGGAGGACGAGATTGGCGGCCGTGCCGGCGGCGTCGCCGTGCGGCACACGGTACGTCGCGCGCTTCATCTCGGGATGCGCGTCGAGATAGGCGCGGACGTCGTCGACAGTCAGCCGCGTGCGCGCGAGCACGTCGTCGAACTCGCTCTGGGCGCGCTTCCGCGCTTCGGTCAGGATCATCTGGCAGCGCGACAGCGCGTGCACTTCGGCATCGCCCTTGATCTCGAGCGGCGCGTAGAGCAGGTCCGGATACTTGCCGAGCACGCCCGCCATCGCGCCGACGCTCATCGTGTTCGGCATGCACGAGTACGGGCTGAGCTCGCAGATCATGTGCGCCTTCTTGCCGTGATACGCCCAGAGCGCCTTGCCGATGAGCATGTCGCCTTCGCCGCCGTCCAGCCGGCTGTGGAACCACGGCGCCGCGAGCCGGCGCAGCTCGAGCTGATGCGGCAGCTCCTGCGCGAGATCGCCGAGCGCCCGCCGCAGCCGATTGAACGTGTAGCGGTAGATCGCCTGGATCGTGCGGCCGGCGCCGAGCTTCAACACGGCGGTGCGCTCGATGCCGCGATAGTCCTCGAAGCGCTGCAGGCCGACACGCAGGAGGTAGTCCATCCAGACGGTGACCATCGCCGGCATGACTTCCGCGCCTTCCGCTTCGAGCCAGCGGTGGATGTTGTAGTTCGGATCGCCTTCGACCGTCTGGAGATAGAACTCGCCGGTGATCTTCACGACGGGCTTCACGCGCAGCCGATCGACCTCGATCGCGTCGAAGCGGCGCTTGACCTCGCGCAGCGCGTTCGTGAAGTACGGCGTGGCCAGATGCCACAGCGCTGACCGCACCGGCGCGTACTTCGGCCGCTTGCGGAAGACGTCGTACAGGTACTCGACGCTGTCGCGGACGACGGCTTCCGTCTGGCCGGCCACGACCTCGTAGGGCCGCACGCGGTACTCGAGGCTCTGGACGAGATCCGTGCAGAAGATCCCCCAGAGACACCCGAGCGTCATCGACAGGTCGAGATCGAGCCCGTCGCCCATGACGTCCTTCTGGTCCATCTGGTCCTGGGCCATCAGGAACATCCGGAACGCGCCGAGTCCGCTGTTGCGCAGCGCGAGCTCGTAGCTCTGGTGGTACTGGCCGAAGCGGCACGCGCCGCACGAGCCGGCGGTCAGATACACGTACTTCTTCGTGACCTCTTCCGCGCCGATCCGCTTCGACTCGCCCTTGAGGAAGTTGACGAGGTTGCCGGTCGTGAAGCTGGTCGGGCAGCACTGCCCGATGTCGGCGACCTCCCGGCCCGTGAGCAGGTCGTCTTTCGTGGCGACGGGCAGGATGCTCGCGCGGTAGCCGCTCTGCTCGAGGACGGCCTGTAATATTCGCTCGAGCCGCCAGTGGAGACCGCCGAACAGGATCGTGACCTGGTCACGGTCGGCGCGTGTGAACGGTTTCGGCTTGTACGCGCGATAGTGATCCGTCAGTGTGGCCATGCGGTCCTCCGTCGCTCGTTCAGGAGCAGCGGTCGATCCAGCCCTCGAGCAGCCGGACTGTCCGGAACCCCGGCAGCCGGCGGATCGTGTCGTCCACCTTGCGCGCGGCCGCGCGGCCGTCCGCGCCGGTGAAGAGATAGTCCACCAGGAACCGCACTTCGTCGCGTGGTTGTTCACCGCTGCCGACGGGGGCCCAGAAGCGCTCCACGAGCAAGCGGGTCACGCGCGCCGCGGCCGGATTCGCCAGGCGAATCTCCGCCTGCCGGTAATAGAAGAAGAAGTGGCGCGACTCGTCACGCATGATCCGCGCGAGCAGGTCCTCCAGCACGGGATGCGCGGCGACGTCGGCGAGCCGGCGGTAGGCGGTGAGCGTCGAGAGCTCGTTGATCGCGCCCCACGTCATGTGCAGCGCGCAGAAATCCGGCCACAGCTTGGAGAGCGCCGCGACCGCGGCGGCTTCGACGCGCTTGGCGAGCGGCTCCTGGCCGCGCGGCCGCGCGCGCGGACCGACGGGCTGGCCGGCCGCTTCGAGGAATCGGCGGATCGCGATGCCGTGGAACGTCTCTTCGTAGAGCCAGCAGGCGAGGAACGTCGCGACCTCCGGATCGTCGATCGCGCGCGTCGCCAGCAGCTCGCGCAGGTACACGATGGTGTGGCTCTCGATGTCCTGCATGTAGCGGAGGGTGCGCAACGCCCCGGCCGGCACCGGATGGCGCGGCACGTCGTCCCAGGGAATCTCGGACAGATCGAGCGCGCCCGAGCGCGCGACGTAGGCGTCGAGGTCGAAGTCCGGCGGCGCTATTCGGGCTGCCATGTCACCCGAACTACGTGCCGCCCCCGCGCACGGATTCGATCAGCCCGGCTGTCCGACCGGCTCGGGTTCCTCGGCAGCGAACAGCTCGATGGACGACACGAAGCGCCAGAGCACGCCGAACTCCTGGCCCGCCTGCTCGAGGATCAGGCCGTCGTCGGTGATGCGGCTCAGGATGCCCGTCTCCGGCTGATCGAAGTTCTGTACGCCGACCCGGACGGCGCGCCCCATCAACCGCTCGGCTTCGGCGCGCCAGCGCCGGCCCACCGCTTCCGCGGCGTCGCGCAGCTCCTTGATCTGGCCGATGGCCGGCGCGATGTCGGCCGCCGCCGCCGCGGACGCCTTGGTCGAAGCGCCCATCTGCACCGGGCTGCTCGACGTGCGCTCGGCCGCCGGCTTCGGCGCCGGGGGGGCCTCTGCGGCGGCGCCCGGCGCCCGCGGCGCCGCGTACCGCGGCATCTCGGCTTTCACGAGCATCTGAAGCGCGGCCGACGTCTTCCGCATGGTGGTCAGCAGCACCGCGAAACCGAGCATCGAGATCGCCAGGGCCAGGGCGAGCGCGAGCTGCACGCGGAGGTCGTTGATCGCTCCGAGCAGGTGGGCCGCGTACAGGAAGATGAGGAAGGGCATCAGCCCCATCAGCACGAAGATGGTCGAGGCAGCTTGCTGGAGACTGCGGGCTGCTTCCCGTCGCTCGACCCCGGTTCGGCTCATGGCCCCTCCGCGCGTGAGGTTGTCTCGTGCGGGCGGTAAATTACCACGCCTCAGGCGTGGTTCGTGACGAATGCCTCCATGAGCCCGTCCGCGCAGATCCGGCGCGCGGTGATCGCGCGCCGCAGGGCCGACAGCCCGCGCTGCTGGTCGGCCTCGGTGACGCAGAGCTGCTCCAGGATCCGCACGGCGCGGTCGCTGTGCTCTTCCTCGACTTCCGCGTGGACGTAGTAGAAGTCGAGCGCCGACTTCGGCACGCCGTAATGCTTTTCCATCGCCGCCGCCGTGCGCCGGACGTGGATCGGGTTGATCGACTCCGTCGCGATGTTGCCGCCGCAGAGCGCTTCGATGGTGCCGGAGCGCTGCAGCGTGAACAGCTCGTTCTTCTCGATGATCGTCGTCGGCAGGTAGTCGGTGTCGAACACTTCGTCGCGCGTGAAGCCGAGGGCTTCGCACAGGCGCACGAACAGCAGCGAATGCGCCGTCCGCGTCCCGCCGACGGTGTCCTCGCCGCCTTCCTCGACGACGAGCGGGATCAGCGCGCGCTGGCGCTGGAGATCGTCCCACGTCGGATTGTCGCCGCCGACCGAGATGATCTTCCAGGCCGCATGCCGGAGCGTGTCGAGGAAGAAGCAGCCCTGCTGCCGGACGATGCTGCGCACCTGGTCCCGCGACAGCGCGCCATCCCACAGCCGATGGAACAGCGGGTGGTGCAGCCACGGGTGCGTGTCGTGCGCCTCTTTCAGCAGCTGCGCGGCGAACTCGCGTGGCGGCCGCGTCACCCGCGCTCCGTGACCCACTGCAGGCCGAGCGTGGTGAGCTTGTCCTTCGTCGTCGCGCCCGTCGCCGGATCGCATCCGGCGAGCCGGTAATAGGTCTCGCGCGCCTTCTCGAACTCCTCCGGGGTCAGCGCCACGCCCGCCGTCGGGCCCTTGCCCGTGAGCGGCTGGAACATCTTCTTCGGCAGCACGTCCGATTCCTTGCCGATGCCTTCGCGCGTGTTGAACGCGCGGAGCAGGTGAATGCGACGCTCGCCGACCTTCATCACTTCGTCCATCGTCACGTCCCAGCCCGTCCCGTACTTCACGAGCTCGACGGTCTCGGCCGGGCCGTGCATCTGCCACGTCGTGCCCCACACGAACTGGCAGAGGCCGTACGTGTCGAGCGCGGAGTAGAACGACTGGGTCTCGTACGCGAACTTCACCTTGGTGTCCGAGAGATCTTGCAGCGGCAGGTCGCCGTACTCGCCGACCTGGTTCAGGCGCTTGCGGTTCAGACTGTCGGGCTTCGCGCGCAGCGCCGTGTCGTGCTCGGACGACTGGTGGTCGGCGCCGAACGGGTTGACCGCGTAGATCAGTCCGAGCGAGCGCTTGTGCTGCGGCATGTGCGCCGGGAACTCCTGGCCCTTCACGGTCACCGTCAGATCGACGGCGGCCTGGCCGAGCGTCTTCGCCGCGCGCAGGCTGCCTTCGGCGAGCAGGTCGCCGACGCCCCGCCGCAGCGCAATCGCCTCGATCGCGCGCAGCACCGACTGGCCGTCGCCGAACGCGAGACCGAGCCCCTTGTCGTCGAGCAGCCCCTTCGCTTTCGCGTCCATCGCCCACGCGATGGTGGCGCCGCAGGAGATGGTGTCCAGGCCGAACTTGTTCGCGTCGGCGGACGCCTTCGACAGCAGCTTGAGATCGCCGACGCCGCACATCGTGCCGAAGAACGTCAGGGTCTCGTACTCGGGACCGCCGTAGATGGGATCGATGTCCATGCCCGGCTCGTGCACCTCGACCACGCGCTTGCACTTCACGACGCACGCGTAGCAGGTGTCGCGCTCCTTGAGGATCGTCTTCACGAGGACCGCGCCGTCGATCTCCTTCGACGCCTCGAACGTGCCCTCGGAGTAGTTGCGTGTTGGCTGGCCGCCCATCTTGTCCTGGATCGCGAGCACGCCCGCCGTCCCGAACTCGCCGAACCACTTGATGCCGGGATTCGCCTTCTCGAGGTCGTCTTTCCGCCGCACGAGATCGCGAAACTCCTCGGGCATCGCCGGCTTGTTCGGCTTCGTCCCCCGCACGACGACGGCCTTGAGATTCTTCGAGCCCATCACCGCGCCCATGCCGGTGCGGCCGTTCGCGCGGTTGACCATGTTCATGATGGCGGCGTAGCGGACGCGGTTTTCCCCGGCGGGACCGATCTGCGCGATCTCGACCTTGTCGTCGCCGATCTCTTCCTTGAGCAGCCGATCGGCGTCGGCGGTGATCTTGCCCCACAGGTGTTTCGCAGGCCGCAGCTCGGCCGTCCCGTCCTTGAGCCAGAGGTAGACCGGCTCCGCCGCCTTGCCGGTGAACACGAACGCGTCGGCGCCGGCCCACTTCATCTCCGCCGGGAAGAAGCCGCCGCACTGGCTGTCGCCGATCGCGCCGGTGAGGGGCGACCGCGCGCACGCCGTCATCCGACTCTGTCCGGAGATCGGCAGGCCGGTGAGCGGGCTGACCGCCATCGCGAGCACGTTGTCAGGGCCGAGCGGGTCGGCGCCCTTCGGAATCGACTGCATCACCAGGTACGCGGCGAGCGCGCTGCCGCCGGGGTACTGGCGATAGATCGCCTCGGGGATCGTCTTCGTCTCGATGCGGCCGCGCGTGAGATCGACGTGATAGACGGTCGCGGTCAGTGCCACGGTAGATGCCACGTGTGGGTCTCCTTGTTTGAAGCTGGGGGCCCCGAATGGCCCAGACCGCCAATGCTGTGAGCGAGAAGCTTACCTCTTACGCGACGCCGGCGACCGGGATGTGCTCGCGGCGTCCCGGCCGCCGGGCGAGCATCGCTTCCGCGTCGTCGCGCCGTCCGGCGCGGAGATATGCCGCCAGCAGCGTGAGCTCGACGAGATCACGCTGCGCGCGGCTGCCGCCGATCCGCACGTGTTCGTCGAGGACCGGCGTCAGGCGTGCGATCGTCGCCGCGTAATCGCCCCGGGCAAACGCCGCGAACGCCTCGCCGAGCGCGAGGACGACGGGCGATGCCGGATGCTTGCCGGCGCCCTGCATGTCGCGCAGGCCGCGCACGAGCTCGTCGAGCGCGAAGCCGTCGCCGGCGGCGGCGCACGCGAGCGCGGCATGCGCGTCGGCGAACGGAATGCCCGCCTTCGGAAACGTCGTGCGCGCGTACTCGCTCACGTCGCGCCACGCGTCGTCGTTGCGCGGCGCGCCGGCCAGCTCCGCCCGCCACAGCAGCGACGAGCTGTCGGTGAGCGTGTTCATCGGCGGGCCCCACGACGCGCCCGGCGCGATCCGGTCGCAGTACACCGCCCACGCGGTGTCGAGATCGCCGCGCGCGAGGGCGAACAGCGAGACGTGCCACGACAGGTGGCAGTGCAGCGTGCCTTCGGGCGAGTAGGACGGCATCCAGCCGTCGAGGAACTCGGCGCCGGCGCGGTCGTCGCCGCGCTCGTAGCAGGCGTGCGCGAACACGTGGGCGGCGTTGGCGCTCTTCGGATTCAGCCCGAGCGCGCGCTCGACGCGCCGGCGCCCGGCTTCGACGTCGCCCGCCTCGATCGAGGCGAACGCATGGAGGCCGAGGAACCACCAGTCGTCACCGTACTGCGCGGCGACGGAGTCGAGGATCGCGAGCAATTGCTCCTCGCGGTCGAGGTTGCCGCTGAAGCCGATGAGACCGAAGACGCCGGTCACGGGCGCGAGCACCATCGCGTCGCGCGGGAAGTCGTCGAGGTGCGCGCGCGTGGCGGCCAGCGCTTCGGGCAGGCGGCCCTCGATGCTGAGCGCGAGCGTTTCGACGTGCGCTCGCTCGCGATGGCTCGCGGTGGCGGCGAGCTTGCGCGCCTGCGCCGCGCCGTCGCGCGCGGCGGCCGCGCGGCCGTGCAGCGCGAGCGTTCGGGCGCGCGCGATCGCCGCGACGGCGAGTGACTCGTCCGCGGCCAGCGCGCGGGTGAACGCGCGCTCGGCGCCGGGCTGCGCCGCCAGCAGCAGATCGACGCCCTCGACATACGCGTCCCGCGCGGCGCTCGACGTCGTGGAGAGCGGCAGCCCGTACCGGTCGGTCATCATGGTCGGCATCCTAATATGGTCCGCGCCGGCCGTCACTCGATGGGCACGGAGTAGACTGGCCGCAACCCGAAGGGTCGCGCACGGACGCGGACCAGCACGGAGGGCGCGATGAGCGACATGACGCTGTTCGAGGCGATACGAACGCTCCGCAGCGTGCGCGAATTCACCGACGAGCCCGTGAGCGACGAGCAGATCCGCACGATCCTCGATCTGGCGGTGTGCGCGCCGAGCGCGGGCAATCGCCAGCCCTGGCACTTCGTCGTCATTCGCGACGGCGCCGTCCGCCGCGCCATCCGCGACCACTATCTGGCGTCGTTCCGGCGTTACAAGGACGCCGTGCTGCGCCAGGCGACGGAGGGCCACGAAGCGGCCCGGGCGCAGGTCGCGCGCTGGGAGCGGCGCGGCGCGCCCGACACGTTCGCCGAAACGCTGGACCGGATTCCCGTGCTGATTCTCGTCTGCATGGATCGCGAGCGGCTCGGACTGCCGTGGGGCGAGGACTTCAGCGCGTCACCGAGCGCGTACGCCTCGGTCTATCCCGCCGTCCAGAACCTGCTGCTCGCGGCGCACGGCCTCGGTCTCGGCGCCGTGCTCACGACGCTCCACCTGCCGGCCGAGCGTGAGATCAAGGCGCTGCTGGGGATGCCGGCGCCGGTGCAGACCGTCGGGCTCGTTCCTATCGGTCATCCGAGTCGACGGCATGCGCCGCCGCGCCGCGTCCCGGCCGGAGAGCGCACGCACTGGAACAAGTGGTAGGTCGAGGAGCGCCCCGGGTGTCCCGGGGCGCTGCCGAGCGTCGGGGGGTCTGGGGCCATGTCGGGGCCCCCAGCTCCAAACGATTTTCAAGCCGCGTCGCGGTTCGCGAGCGCGGCGACCATGCGCGCGAGGCGGGCCGGCTCGAACGGCTTGGCGAGATGCGCCTCGAATCCGGCGGCGCGGGCGCGCTCGCTGTCCTCGCGGCCCGCGTACGCCGTCAGCGCCGCGGCGGGCATCTTGCCGCCGCGAGCGGGACTTCGCGCCCGAATGCGTCGGATCAGCTCGAAGCCGTCGACATCCGGCATCGCGATGTCGGTGACCATCACGTCCGGCGGATCGCGATCGACCTCGGCCAGCGCCTGAGCGGCTGACGCCGTCGGCGTCACGTCCGCGCCGCACCGTTCGAGCACGGTCGTCACCAGCTCGCGCGTCTCCGTCTCGTCCTCGACGACGAGCACGCGTACGCCGCCGAGATCGGGCAACCGTTCGTCGTCGCCGCCGGCCCGCTCGCGCGCCGTCGCCTCGCCCGTCGCCGCCGCCGTCGTGCAGAGCGGCAGGACGATCGTGAAGGTCGCGCCACGACCGCGCCCCTCGCTCTCGACGCCGACGCGGCCGTCGTGCATCTCGATCAGGTGCCGCACGATCGCCAGCCCGACACCGAGCCCGCCGTGCGTCCGCGTCATCGAGCTGTCGGCCTGCCGGAACCGGTCGAAGACGTGAGGGAGGAACGCGGGCTCGATGCCCTGGCCGCTGTCGCGTACGGCGATCCGTGCGTGCTCACCGGTCGTCTCGACGGCGACGCTCACGGCGCCGCCGGCCGGCGTGAACTTGAGCGCGTTCACGAGGAGGTTCCGAATGACCTGCTGCAGGCGCTCCGGATCGCCGAAGACGTGCACCGGGCTGCGCGGCGCGTTGCACCGCAGCGACAGCCCGCGCGACTCGGCTTCGGGGCGCACGGCTTCGACTTCGCTCGCGACGACCGTCCTGAGATCGATGGGGCGGCGATCGAGCCGCAGCTTGCGCATCACGATGCTCGACACGTCGAGCAGATCGTCCACGATCCGGCTCTGCGCGCGCGCGTTCCGCTCGATGACGTCGAGCGCGCGCGTCGTGGCCCGCTCGTCCATCATGCCGCGCCGCAGGAGACGCGCGTAGCCCAGGATCGACGTGAGCGGCGTGCGGAGCTCGTGCGACAGCGTCGCGAGGAACTGGTCCTTCAGCACGTTCGCTTCCTCGGCCTGGGCGCGGAGCATGCGCTCACGCGCGAGGTGTCGGGCGCGATCGCGCTCGGCCTGCTTGCGCTCCGTGATGTCGCGGACGAAGACGCTGATCCACTCCTGGCCGCGGTACTCGATGAAGTCGCTCGAGCGCTCGACGGCGAGCTCGGTCCCGTCGTGCCGGCGATAGCGGGATTCGGCGAACATGCTGCCGCTCGCGCGCACCGTCGCCCACAGCCAGCGCCACGTGTCGGCGGCCATGTCGAGGTCGAGGTCCCACATGCGCATCGTGAGCAGCGTGTCGCGGGTGTAGCCGGTGAGCCGCACCGCCGCGGGATTCGCGTTGACGATGTGGCCACTCGAATCGATCCAGAACAGCGCATCCGCGGTGCGCTCGATCGCCGACTGCGCGAGGCTCAGGCGCTCGCGCTCGTCGTGGCGACGCCGCTCGTTGACGAGCAGCATGCCGAGCACGACGGTGCCGAGCGGCAGGAAGACACCGACGGGCAGCGCGGCCGCACCGAGCACGCGGCGCGCGAGGCCGGGGTCCGGAAGCGCGGCGGCCCATGCGAGGACGATCGCGTCGAGCGCGAGCCCGAGCAGCATGAACGCCGCGGGTCCCATCTCGCGCTCGCGTCCGCGCCATCGGCAGCCGACGAGCACGCCGAGCGCGCCGGCGGTGAGGATCGTCCCGATACCCGGAACCATGCCGGCGCCGCCGAGCGAGAAGCGATACGCGCTCGCGATGATCGCGGCGACGGCGGCGGCGCGCGGACCGCCGAACGGTCCGGCCAGCAGGACGGGAATGACGCGCGCGTCGGCGATGACACCGGGGACGACGATGATCGGCATGTGCATGCCGGCGATCCCGATGAGTCCGAAGAGCATCCCGGCGAACACGGGCTGCACGCGCGGATCGGTGCGCACCCAGTACGGACGCACGACGCTGTAGAGGAGTGTGAGCGAAAGCAGGAGCGCAACGTTTTGCGCGAGGCCGGTGAGTGAGCCGAGAAGATCCACGACTAAACCTACGCGACGAGTTCTAGCACACCTCCATCATCGCGACGTCGACCAAATGCCGCGCGACGCGCGCTGATTGCAACAATTGCATTCGATCGAGGTCGCACCGAAGTCGCTGCGCGGCGCGCTCCGTTCGCGCCGGATCGAGGATGCCCGCCGCGAACGCGTCGGTCGTGTTTCGCGCGGCGGTGAGCTCGCGGCGAAGGTCGAGGCGCAGCGCGACGGCCGGTGCGCCGTTGACCGCGGCGTACGGCTTCGTCTCTCCGAAGCGCTCGAACCGAAGCAGCGTTTCGT
This sequence comes from Candidatus Rokuibacteriota bacterium, assembly GCA_016184365.1. Lineage (GTDB taxonomy): Bacteria > Methylomirabilota > Methylomirabilia > Rokubacteriales > CSP1-6 > AR8. Next base: position 20,457 of record JACPCW010000124.1, on the reverse strand, counting down.
AGAACCGCGCGTGGCGGGGGTTCACCGCGCGATCATGCGCGTGCTATATATGCTCGACATGCCGCTTCTCGGGCTCGACGAATCCCATTCCGCCCCCGGCCCCGACCGGCGGCGGGGTACCGATCCAGATCTACACGCCGCCGCGCACGCGCGGCCGATGAGGGCGCGACCGACGTGGCGCCCGGAGGACACTCGATGCGGCGACTGACCCTGCGGACTTCCATCGCCATCATGACCGTCGCGGCGCTCGCGGCGCTGCTGCCGGCGGTGCCCGGCGAATCGCAAACCCCGAAGAAGGGCGGCGTGCTGCGCATGGGGACGATCGGCGAGCCGCCGACGCTCGACGCGCACGCGACGACGGCCGTGCTCACGCGCGAAATCAACATCAACATCTTCGAGACGCTCTACGCCCTCGACGCGAAGTTCCAGCCCGTGCCGCATCTGGTCGAGGGCCACGACGTCGCCGACGGCGGCAAGCGCTACACGCTGCGCCTGCGCCGCGGCGTGAAGTTCCACAACGGCAAGGAGCTGACGGCCGCGGACGTCGTCGCCTCGCTCACGCGCTGGGGCAAGGTCGCGAGCCCGGGCAAGGCCGTCTTCAAGAACGTCGAGGCGATCGAGGCCAAGGGCCCGCACACCGTCGAGCTCCGCCTCAAGAACGTGTCGGGGGCGCTGCTGACGAATCTCGCGCAGGTCGACAGCGCCGCCGTCATCTATCCGAAGGAAGTCGTCGACGCGACGGGTGACGGCCAGCTGAAGGAGTACATCGGCACCGGCCCGTTCCGGTTCGTCGAGCACAAGCCCGACCGTCACATCAAGCTCGCGCGCTTCGACGGCTACGCGGCGCGCACGGAGGCGCCGAGCGGGCTCGCCGGACGGCGCACGGCGCACGTCGACGAGATCCTGTTCATCCCGACGCCGGACTACGCGACGCGCCAGGCCGGCATCACGACCGGCGAGCTCCAGTACATCCAGCAGGTGAAGCCGGACCAGTACGACCGCATCAAGTCGACGCCCGGCGTCGAACCGGTGGTCGTGAAGCCGTACGGATGGGTCACGATCGTCCTGAACAACAAGCAGGGGATCATGACCGACAAGCGCGTGCGGCAGGCGGTGCAGGCCGCGATCGACGCCGAGCCGATGATGCTGGCCGGTGTCGGCCACAAGGACTTCTTCCGGCTCGATCCCGGCCTCTTCTTCCAGGAGCAGGCGTGGCATTCGAAAGCCGGCGCCGCGCTCTACAACCAGCGGGACAGGGAGAAGGCGAAGAGGCTCCTGAAAGAGGCCGGGTACGCCGGTCAGCCGATCCGGTGGATCGTCACGACGGAGTACGAGCACCATTACAAGCCGGCGCTCGTCGCCAAGGGCCAGCTGGAAGAGGTCGGCTTCAAGGTCGATCTGCAGGTCTCCGACTGGGCGACGGTCGTGCAGCGCCGCGGCAAGGCGGAGCTGTGGGACGCGTTCAGCACGGCCTTCGTCTTCTCACCGGAGCCGAGCACCGCGATCCAGGTGAGCTGCGAGTGGCCCGGCTGGTGGTGCCACACGGAGAAGGACCAGCTGCTGCAGCAGATGGCGCGCGAGCTCGATCACAAGAAGCGCTACGCGATCTGGGAAAAAGTGCAGGCGGCCTTCTACGCGGAAGCCGGCCGCATCAAGGTCGGCGACTACTTCCGTCTCGATGCGCGTCGCAAGGACGTGCAGGGGCATGCCGCGGGACCGTACCTGCACTTCTGGAACGTCTGGCTCGACAAGAAGTAGCTCGACAAGAAGTAGACGGAGGCGGGGGATGGCGAACGAGCGGGGCCTGCTGCCGAAGGCGCGACGCGAGGATCTGCCCGAGGACCTGCGTCGCCGCCTGGACCGCTGGTATCGCGACGCCTACGAGGACGACAACCTCTTCCTCACCATGGCGCGGCGCCCCGGGCTGCTCGACGCGACGATGGGCTTCGTTCGCTACGCCTACGGCGGCGCGGCGAGCATCGAGCCCGAGCTCTTCGAGCTCGTCCGGGTGCGCCTCGCGTGGAAGAACCGCTGCGTCCACTGAAGCCTCGCGCGCTCGTCCTCGGCCGTGAGCCGGGGCGCGACGGAAGACGTGGTGGCGAAGCTCGCCGACTACGAGCAGTCGGACCTGCCGGAGCGGACGAAGGCGGCGCTCCGGTACGCCGACCGGCTGACGTCGGAGCACTCCCAGATCGACCAGGCGTTCTACGGTGAGCTGAAGCGCCACCTGACCGACGACGAGCTGCTCGACCTCGGCATGGTCGTGATGTTCTTCCACGGCTGGCAGCGCTTCATCGACGCGTTCGGCATCGTGCCGGACCGTTGGCGTGACGGCAGCGCGCTCCCGTTCGGACCGCTCTAGTTGGAACTGGGGGCCCCGAAATGGCCCCCAGACCCCCCGACGCTCGGCGCGCCCCGGCTAAGCCGGGGCACGCCTCGAATCTCCGCCCCCCACTTTCGATTAACCTCCTACTTCCGGTAGGCCTCGAGCCCGGCGACGACGTCCGGGATCAGACGGTCGACGGGCGCGCCGCGCGCGCGCAGCTCGTCCACGCGCTGGATCGACTCGCGATAGCGTCCCTGGATGTAATAGATGACCGCCAGCGCGACGAGCGCGCGCTGCGAGTCCGGCCGCAGCGCGAGCGCGCTGTGGCAGAAGCGCTCCGCCTCTTCGAGCCGGTTCTGGCGCAGCCGCAGGCCGCACATGCTGACGTGGGCGGACGTGAAGCGGGGATCGAGGGCGATCGACAGGAGGAACTCCGTTTCGGCCGCTTGCACCTGGCCAGCGCCGTAATGGAGCAGGCCAAGGTTCGTGTGCGCGGCGGCGTAGTCCGGCGCGAGCGCGATCGCGTCCGCATATTTCCGCGCGGCATCGTCCAGCCGGCCCTTCAGCTCGTAGACGATGCCGAGGTTGAGGTGATACTTCGGCGACAGCGTCGGATGAGCCGGCTCGAGCTCGATCGCCGCGCGGTAGGCGGCCTCGGCGCCGTCGAGGTCGCCGCGCCGCTGCAGCACATAGCCGAGGCTGTGCCGGGCATCCGCCGAGCGCGGCACGTCGCGCACCGCCGCCCACCAGAACGTCACGCCGTCTTCGAACTGCCGGGCGTGCACGATCGTGACGCCGGCGAGGATCGCGGCGACCGCGATCGCTGCCAGCGCCCGCGCGCGCGCACCCTGGCCGGTTCGCACCGCGCCGAAGACCTCGACCGCGACGATCGTCAGCCCGACGAGGGGAAGGTACGCGCGGTGATGCATGTACTCGAACCCCACCGCGCTCTGGTGCACGGCGAGCGTCGGCCCGAGCAGCACGACAAACCACGTCACGCCGAACAGACCGTAGGTCCGGCGCTCCCGCGGAAGGAGCACGATCGCCGCGACGACGAGCAGCGCGGCGACGATGCCGATCGTCATGCCGCGCCGGCTGAAGGTCGGGGAGATGGGGAGCGCGAACGGGACGAGGATGGTGCCGAGGAGCTCCAGGATCGATCGGGCGTTCAGCGCGAGCGTCTCGAGCGTCACCGACCGCGGTCGCGCTGCCGCCACGATCGGCGCTCTGAGCGCGAGCCAGCCCAGCACGACGGCGAGCCATCCCACGGCGAGCAGCGCCGTCGGCCGGACGCGGAGCGCCTCGCGGGCGAGCAGCCCGAGATAGAGCGTGGCGACGAGCGGCAGCGCCACGGCCGTTTCCTTGGTGAAGACTGCCGCGGCGAACAGCACGACGTGCGCGGCGTACGCGCCCCAGCCCTGCGTGCGCACGTAGCGCCGGAACGCCAGCCAGGCCGACAGCGCCAGGACGGTCAGCAGCGAGTCGTTGCGGCCCGGGATCCACGCGACGGCGAACGCCAACACCGGATGGACGGCGAAGATCACGCTGGCCAACAGGCTCGGCCCGCGTGCGTAGCCCAGCGTCACGAGGGTGAGGAACACGCCGATGGTCGCGAGCGCGTGGAGCGCGACGTTCGTCAGGTGATACACGAGCGGCCCCTTGCCGCCCGCCCACGCCTCGCCCATGAACGAGAGCGTCAGCATCGGCCGGTACGTCGGCGACTTCGTCCCGAAGACGTCGCGCTGGAACGCGCGCGCGACGTTCGACGGATCGCGCAGGAACGCCTGGTCCATCAGGATCAGCTTGTCGTCGTCGAAGTAGGTGAAGTCGAAGAAGAGGGTCGGACCGTGGACGGCGAACACGACGGCGACGATGACCAGCCAGGGCCGCCAGTCGCGCGTCATCAACCGCCCGCGGCCGGGTACCAGCGCGCGGCCCGCTTTTCCGCGAACGACGCGAGGCCTTCGGCCGCTTCGGCCGACTGCCGCTTCGCGGCGTGCTGCCGGACGAGCCGGTCGAACACGGCGTCGCTGACGTTGCCCCGGGCGCTGTCGAGCGCGACGTCCTTCGTCTGGGCGTTCGCCTCGGGCGCGTTCTGCAGCAGCTGGTCGACGATGCGCTCCGCCGTCGCGTCGAGCTCGGCGCGCGGGACGACTTCGTGGACGAACCCGATCCGCCGCGCCTCGTGGGCGCCGAACCGCTCGCCCGTCAGCGCGTAACGCCGCACCTGCCGCACGCCCATCGCGTCGACGAGCTGCGGAATGATGATGCCCGCCATCAGGCCCCAGCGGGTTTCGGAGATCGAGAAGATCGCATCGTCGGCGGCGATGACGACGTCACAGGCCGCGACGATGCCGGTGCCGCCGCCGAAGCAGCCGCCGTGCACGACGGCGAGCGTCGGAACGGGCAACCGATTCAGACGATTGACGGCCTCGGCCGTCGCGCGCGACACGCGGACGTTGTCCTCCTCGCTCGCTGCCGCCACCGCGCGCACCCACGCGAGGTCGGCGCCCGCCTGGAAGTGCTTGCCGTGGCCGCGCAGCACGACCACGCGCAGATCGCGGCGCGTGCCGAGGCTGTCCATCGCCTCGTGCAGGCCCTGGATGAGGTCGCCGTTGTAGGCGTTGCCGACCTCGGGCCGGTTCAGCGTGACCGTCGCGACGCCACGGTCGTCGACTTCCCTGAGCACCACGCCGTCTGCCATGTCGAGCGCCTCCTCGTGCCGCCATCCCGGCGGGATCGTCTGCGCCTTCACGCGCGTTACACCCGTGAAGGATTGCTTGGTGAATGACGCTATGGGTAGTAGCCTCCTAGCAGATGGACCACAACGTCTGCGGGTTCCGAGCGAGCCCGGGTTGTGAGCGAGTACCTCGCCGATAGCCCCGTTGTCGCCCGCACGTGGTGCCCCGGCTGTGATCCGTTTGCCGATCCGACCCTCGAAATCCTCGACATCCGCTACTGTGACACGCACACCCCGGCGCGTACCGGGGAAGCCGACACGGCCGTGGCGACGGAAGGGTACGTGTCGGGCAGCACCGAGGCGGGCGGCGAGTCGAACCGTCTGTGGTGCCAGCTCCTGCATCGCGACGCGCCGCGCGTCGCCGCGCCCCGCCGCTCCCGCGGCTACCGTCCGTTCGTTCCGCGTTCGGGCTGACGTCGGCTCGACTCCATCCCGATCGCGCTCTAGAATCCTGAACCGATGTTCAGCGCGCTCGCCCCCCAAGGGAGGGTCTGGCATGGCCACGATGTACCGCTATCAGCTGCCGGTGACCGAGACAGGCTGGACGCTCGAGGGCCAGACGCAGACCGCCTTCACGTGGGAGTACGAGGACGAGCGCGCGAAGCTCCTCGCCCTCTATGACAAGGGCAAGAAGCAGCAGTGGGACGCGGCCGAGCGCATCGACTGGTCGCTCGATCTCGATCCGGAGAATCCGCAGGAGATCGACGACCGGCTCATCCCCATCTACGGCTCGCCGGTGTGGGACAGGCTCACCGCGAAGGAAAAGACGAAGCTCCGCTGCCATCAGCAGGCGCAATCGCTGTCGCAGTTCATGCACGGCGAGCAGGGCGCGCTCATGGCCGCGGCGCGCATCGTGCAGATGGTTCCGGAGCTCGACGCGAAGTTCTACGCGGCGACGCAGGTCATGGACGAAGCGCGCCACGTCGAGGCGTACGCCCGGCTGCTCAACGAGAAGCTCGGCATGGCCTATCCGATCACGCCGGGCCTGTCGTCGCTGCTCGAGACCGTGCTGACCGACCGGCGCTGGGACATGACGTACCTCGGCATGCAGATCCTGATCGAGGGCCTGGCGCTCGCGGCGTTCCAGCGCATCCGCGACTACGCGAAGAACCGTCTGGCGGCGTCCGTCAACGCGTACGTCATGCAGGACGAAGCGCGCCACGTGGCGTTCGGACGACTCGCGCTCCGCGATTTCTATCCCCACCTCTCCGACGGTGAGCGGGACGAGCGCGAGGAATTCGTCGTCGAGGCGTGCTACCACATGCGCGACCGCTTCAACCAGAAAGAGGTCTGGGAGAATCTCGGCCTGCCCGTGAAGGAAGCGATCGAGGCGGCGATGGCCTCCGAGAACATGAAGATGTTCCGCAAGCGTCTGTTCAGCCGCATCGTGCCGACCGTCAAGGACATCGGCCTCTGGGGGCCGCGCGTGCAGAAGGCGTTCAGCGACATGGGGGCGATCGAGTTCGCCGACGTCGACACCGACGCGCTCCTGGCGAAGGACGAAGAAGTGGCGCGCGAGTTCGACGCCGGCCGGTCCGTGCATTAGGTGAGGGGCCCCGACATGGCCCCCCACACCCCCCAGACGCTCGGAGGCGGCCCGGCGCAGCCGGGCCGCCCCTCGACCAATTCGGACCTTATCGTCCGCACGCTCGTCGCCGCCGGCGTGACCCATGGCTTCGGCGTGCCGAGCGGCAACGTGCTGCCTCTCATGGAAGCGATGCGCACGGGCGGTCTGCCGTTCGTGCTCACGGCCCACGAGGGCTCGGCGGCGTTCGCCGCCGACGTGATGGGCCGACTGACGGGCGCGCCGGGCCTGGCCATCGCGACGCTCGGTCCCGGCGCGACAAATCTGACGACCGGCGTCGGGGACGCGTGGCTCGACCGCTCGCCGATGCTCGCCGTCACGTGCAACATCCCGACGGCGCAGATCGGTCGGCGCATTCAGATGGCGATCGATCACCACGCGCTCTTCCGGCCGATCACGAAAGCGACGCTGCCGCTCCGGCCGGGAAGCGTCGCGGCCACGCTGGCCGAGGCGCTCGACATCGCGCTCGCCGAGCCGTGCGGTCCGGTCCATCTCGACCTGCCGGAAGACGTCGCGACGGCCGCCGCGACGGAGGACATGCCGCCCATTCCCGTCGCGCGCCGCTGCGCGGTCGCGCCGGAAAGCTCGCTGAGTCGCGCGGCCGAGGTCCTGCGCCAGGCGCGGCGCCCCGTCGTGGTCATCGGAGCGTCCGCGATGCGGCTCGCCGAGCCGCGGCTCCTGCGCGACGTCGTCGAGCGCCATGGCTTGCCGTTCGCGACGACGACCATGGCCAAGGGGCTCATCGACGACGACCACCCGCTCGCGCTCGGCTGCATCGAGCGTGCGCGCCGGCGGGTGCAGCGCGAATTCCTGCGCGGCGCCGATCTCATCCTGGCGCTCGGCTACGACGTCGTGGAGGTGGAGTACGAGGCGTGGGTGGGCCGCGTGCCGGTCCTGGCCGTCGACATCGAGCGCGTGGATGCCGACGCGAGCGTGACGATCGCGCACGAGGTCGTGGGCGATCTCGAGCGATCGCTCGCCTGGCTCGCGAAGCTGCCGCCGCTCCAGCACGAGTGGGCCGCCGACGCGGCGCGCGAGCACCGCGCGCGGTTCCAGCAGGCGCTGCGACCGGCGTCGCCGGCGTTTGCGCCGCATCACGCGATCGACGTCGTCCGCGACGTGCTGCCGCGCGGCGGTGTGCTCGCGTTCGACGTCGGCGCGCACACGCACCAGATCGCGTCGCAGTGGACCGCGCACGAGCCGCGCACGTTCCTGATCACCAACGGCTGGTCGTCGATGGGTTTCGGGCTTCCCGCGGCGATCGCCGCGAAGCTCGCGCGTCCGGAGCGTCCCGTCGTCGCGCTCATCGGCGATGGATGCTTTCAGATGACGTGCGGCGAAGTCGCCGTTGCGCGGCGTCTCGGGCTGTCGCTGCCGATCGTCGTGCTCGACGACGGCTGGCTGTCGCTGATCCAGGTGAAGCAGGAGCGCCGGCGGCTGCCGGTCTATGGCACGGACGTGCGGCGCGGCGAGGCGCCGGATCCGCCCGCGCACTACTTTGGCGCGCCCGTCGTCGACGCGCGCACGCCGGAAGCGCTGGCCAAAGGCCTGCGCGACGCATTCGACGCCGGTCGTCCGACCATCATCGAGACGCGCGTCGATCCGCGGTCGTACCTCGAAACCGTCTACGACTGATCACGTGGGGGCCCCGACATGGCCCCCACACCCCCCGGCGCTCGGAACGGCCCCGGCGAAGCCGTGGCCGTCCTCGACCCTGCGCTATCATGGCCCGCCGTACTCACGTGGGGGCCCCGACATGGCCCCACACCCCCCGGCGCTCGGAACGGCCCCGGCGTAGCCGTGGCCCTCCTCGACCGCGCCCGCTCGCTTGGTGATCCCGCCGGACGTGTCGTAGAGTGCTCGCCTCGGTCGCCCGGTGTTCGCATGACGCCCGCCCACGCGACACCGATCGGTGACAGCCGAAGGAGGATCCCGGCTCTGACGTGCCGACAGTGCGGCGGCGACAACCCCGTCGCGGCGAAGTTCTGCCGCTCGTGCGGCGCAGCGCTCGGGCTCACATGCGCCGCCTGCGGCGAGCCGAATGCCGCCGATTCCAGGTTCTGCGTCGAGTGCGGCGCCGGCCTCCAGCCGGTCGGACGTTCGGCGTCGCCGGCGTCCTACACGCCGCGTCACCTCGCCGACAGGATTCTCGCGACGCGGAGCGCGATCGAAGGCGAGATCAAACAGGTCACGGTCCTGTTCTGCGATCTCTGCGATTCGACGGCGCTCGCCGAGCGTCTCGGGGCCGAAGAGATGCATGCGTTGCTCGAGCGCTTCTTCGAGCGCGCCATGGCCGCCATTCACAGGTATGAGGGCACCGTGAACCAGTTCCTCGGTGACGGGTTCATGGCGCTCTTCGGCGCGCCGATCGCGCTCGAGGACCACGCGCGCAGAGCGCTGTTTGCCGCGCTCGACATCCGGGGTGCGATGACCGACCCGGCGCTCCTGCCCGGCGCCGAGGTCCGCGTGCGCATGGGCGCGAATACCGGCCCCGTCGTCGTCGGCAAGATCGGTGACGACCTGCGGACCGACTACACCGCCGTCGGCGACGTGACGAACGTCGCGGCGCGCCTCGAGCAGCACGCGTCGCCCGGCGAGATCGTCGCGTCGGCCGATACGCGCCGCCTGGCCGGCGATCTGCTTGCCTACGAATCCATCGGGCCGGTCACGTTGAAGGGCAAATCGACGGCCGTCGAGGCCTATCGTGTCGTCGGCGCCGCATCGCGGCAATCGACGGCCCGCAAGGCCGACCGCGCGCGGGGTCCGCTCGTTGGCCGCGAGCGTGAACGGCAGACGCTCGTCGATCTGCTGGAGCGGCTGGAGAGCGGACAGGGGATGGCGCTCGGGCTCGTCGGCGAGCCCGGGATCGGCAAGTCGCGAATCGTCGCCGAGGCGCGCGCGCTGATCGCCGAGCGAGGCATGACGTGCCTGGAAAGCCGGTGTCTGCCGTTCACGCAATCCGTGCCGTACTCGGTCGTGCTCGATCTCGTCCGTGGCGAGTGCGGCATCGACGACTTCGACACGCCGGAGGACATTTCCGGCAAGGTGCGATTCGCGCTCGCGACATTCGGCCTCGCCGACGAGGAACGCGTCACGGCGGTGCTCGCGCTGCTCGGCGTGAAGGATCCCGGTGACCGGTCGGCGCCGGCAGCGGTAAAGCGGCGCGCGTTCGACACGCTGCGGGCGCTGGCGCTGCGCGGCAGCCGGCTGCGGCCCACCGTCTTCCTGCTGGAAGACCTGCACTGGATCGACAAGGGGTCCGAGGAATTCTTCGCGGAGGTCGTCGGAAGCGTCGCGGCCGCGCCCGTCATGGTGCTGGCGAGCTATCGACCGGGCTACTCACCGCCGTGGATCGGGCGATCGGACGCCGTGCAGCTCGCGTTGCGTGCACTGTCGGCGGACGACAGCGCGCGAATCGTCGCGGCCGCCTCGCCGGCCTTGCCCGCCGCCGCCGCGGCGGCCGTGGTCAGCCGTGCCGGCGGCAATCCGTTTTTCCTGGAGGAGCTCGCGCGCGCCGTCGGTGTCCCGGGCCTGGCGGTTCCGGAAACGGTGCATGGGGTCATCGCGGCGCGCATCGATCGTCTGGGCGGTCACGCCAAGCGCGTCCTCCAGATCGCCTCGGTGAGCGGTCGCGAATTCTCCGCCGGTCTCCTCGACGCGATCTGGGACGGGCCCGAATCGATCGACGACGCGCTCCGTGACCTCGTGCGCGGCGAGTTCATCTATGAACGGTTCGGCGGCGACGATACGTACGTGTTCTCGCACGCGTTGACCCACGACGTCGCGTACGCCTCGATGCTGGAGCGGCACCGGCGAAGCTGGCACGGCGCGATCGGCGCCACGATCGAGCGCGAGCATGGGCCTACGCCGCCGCTGGAGCTGCTCGCCCATCATTTCGGACTGAGCGACGACCATGACAAGGCCATCGACTACGCGATCCGCGCCGGCGAGCGGGCGCAGCGGCGCTGGGCGCACGCCGAGGCGCTCGGCTTCCTCGAACGCGCGCTCGCCAGGCTCGACACGCTGCCGGAATCCGCGCCGAACGTGCCGGAATCCGCGCCGAACGTGCGGTGGCGGATCGACGCGGTGTTGAAGCAGTCGGAGGCGCGGTTCGCGCTCGGTCAGCACGCGAAGCACCTCAGCGCGCTCGACGCGATCGGTGGATTGGTGGAGCGCGCCGGCGACCCGCCGCGACGGGCCGCCTGGCATTACTGGGTCGGCTTTCTGCACAGCCTGACGGGCTCGCGTCCGGAAATCGCCATCGCTCATTGCGAGCGCGCGGCAAGCATCGCGCACGAGCATGGGGTCGAGGGCATCGAGGCGTACGCCCGGTCGTGCCTGGCGCAGGTGCGGCTCTTCACGGGTGAGCTGCGGGAAGGCCTCGCGGTCGGTGAGGCCGCCGTCGCCGCGTTCGAATCGCGCGGCGAGCTCTGGTGGGCGAGCCGCACGCTCGGCCATCTCAGTCCCATCGCCAACGCGCTCGGCGACTGGGATCGGGCGGCCGCGTACGCACAGCGGGCGCTGAGGCACGCGACGACGCTCGACGATCAGCGGCTCAAGATCATGGCGCTGCTGCGGGCCGCGTCGACGGTGATTCAGCGTGGAGACGCTGCCGAAGGTCTGCGGCTCTGCGACGAGGCGACGGCGCTCGAGCCGGCGCCGTTCGACATGACGACGGTCCGCGCGATGCGCGGCTACGGACTGGTGAAGGCGGGGCAGCTCTCGGAAGGCACCGCATCCGTGACGACGAGCGACCTGAGCGGATGACACGGCTCCGGGCATGGTGCGCTCGCCTCGCCAACGACAGCGATCCCGCGTCGCTCGGGCGAAGCGACGGCCAGTCGATCGGGCAAGGCGAGCGCGGACGTACTCCCGCCGAGACCTCGTGTGGGCCCCGACTGCGCTCCCGGCCCGGACGCGGTACCGATCACGAGTCCGATGATGAGGATGAGCGCGGCGCCGCGAATCGCGTGCGTCAATAGGGTCTCCTGGAGGACGAAGTGAACTGACTCGGCGGCATTCTAGCGAGGCCCTGAATCTCACCGGTACAAATTTGCGGCTGATATGATGCCGCCCTTCGCACCCGGTGTGAGGAGCCCCTACGATGAGAGAGGAGCCGTATGGCTGACAAGGTGGAAACCATCCGATCGTCCAGCAGCGGCGTGATCGGCCGCGCGCGGAACGAGGCGCGCGGTGTCGCGCTCACGCTCGATTCGTCGACGCACCCGAAAGCCGACGCCATGACGAACAGCGAAGCGTTCCTGGCCGGCGTCTCGTCGTGCGGCGTCACGCTGATCGAAGGCCATGCGCAGGAGACGGGTGTCCCGCTGAAAGGCATGAGCGTCACGATCGAAGGCGTCCGCGCGGCGGCCGAGCCCAATCGCTTCGCGCGCGTGACGATGAAGTTCGAGCTCGCCGGTGTCAGCCAGCCGCAGGCCGAGAGTCTCGTCGAGACGTATCGGGGACGCTGACCGCTCTACCGCACGGTCGCAGGTGCGACCGACGTGAAGGTCGAGGTCGTGGCGGTGCCGGCAGGGACGTGAGCCCGCGGCTTCAATTTCTCGGCAGCGGCGATGCGTTCGGCAGCGGGGGACGACTGCAGATGTGCCTGCGTCTCTCCGGCGCCGGCGACGACGTGCTGATCGACTGCGGCGCCACGTCCATGGTGGCGATGAAGCGCGCCGGGGTGGATCCGAACGCGATCGCATGGATCGTGCTGACGCATCTCCACGGCGACCATTTTGGCGGCCTGCCGTTCCTGATCCTGGACGGACAGTTCTCCCGGCGGAGCCGGTCGCTGACGATCGCGGGCCCGCCGACCGTCGAAGCCCGCGTGCGCGCCGCCATGGAAGTGTTCTTCCCGGGCTCGACACGGGTCGAGCGGCGGTTTCCGGTGCAGTTCGTCGAGCTCGATGAGCGCAAGGCGACGATGGTCGGGCCGGCGGCCGTCACCGCGTTTCCGGTCGTGCACGCGAGCGGGGCGCCGTCCTACGCCGTGCGCGCCGAGTACGGCGGCAAGATCGTGACCTACTCGGGCGACACGGAATGGACCGAGACGCTCGTCGAAGCCGCCGACGGTGCCGACGTGCTCGTCTGCGAGGCGTACTTCTTCGACAAGGCGATGAAGTTCCACCTGGACTACGCGCGACTGATGCGTGAGCGCCATCGGCTGACCTGCCGCCGGCTGGTGCTGGCGCACATGAGCCGCGACATGCTCGACCGCCGCGCGGAGGTCCAGGCGGAGACCGCTGACGACATGCAGGTCCTCGATCTCTGATGCGCGCCCTCGTCATCTCCATCGACGGTCTGGCCGGCTTCTACTGGACCGATCCGCTCGCTCGCATGCCGAACCTGCGCCGCCTCGCGGAGCGCGGCGTCGTGTCGCCGGCGATGCAGGCGGTGTTCCCGACGACGACGTGGCCGACGCACGTGAGTCTCGCGACCGGCGTGTCACCCGTCCGGCACGGTGTCGCCGCGAATCACGTGCTGAACCGCGCGACCGGCGAGGCGGAAGACTTCACGGGCGATCCCGTGTACGACGCGGCCGATCTCGTGCGCGTGCCGACGATCTACGATCGTGCGCATGCCGCCGGCCGGCGATGCGCCGCGATCGACTGGCCGGCGACCCGGAACGCGCCGTCGCTCGCGTTCAATCTGCCGTTCTTCAAGAACCAGCGCGTGTTCGAGACCCAGACGTCACCCGCCGTGTGGCGCGAGCTCGGCGATCTCGGATTTCCCGTCGATCGCCAGGGGGAGTGGGCCGAGCTGCCGAAGCGCTTTCTGAAGGACGGCATGGTCGCGGAGCTCGCCGCCTCGGTGTGGCATCGACATCGGCCCGATCTGATGCTCGTCCACTACCTGTGCGCCGACAGCCACCAGCACCTGTACGGTCCGAAATCGCCGGAGGCGTACTGGGCGATCGCCTACATCGACGAGCGGATCGGCCGGCTGCTCGACGCGCTGCCGGAGTCGGCGCTCGACACCGACACGCTCGTCTTCGTCGTCTCCGACCACGGCTTTCTGCCGTCGACGCGCGAGATCCGCGTGAACGTCTGGCTGCGGCAGCAGGGCCTCCTCGACGTCGCGGCCGGCGGTCGGATCACGCGCGGCGCGGCGCGCCTGGTGATGAATCACGGCGCCGGCTACGTGTATCTCGACGGCGCCGACCGCGACCGGCTTGCGCGCGATCTCGCGAGCGCCGTATCGAAGATCGAAGGCGTCGCGGGTGCGTGGACGGAGACGGACTACGCGGCGCTCGGCATCCCGACCGCTGCCGTCAACCCGTTCGTCGGCGAGATCGCGCTCGAGGCGGCGCCGGGCTACTGCTTCGGCGATGCCGCGACGGGCGGCGACCTGCACGGCGCGCCGAAGTATCGCGGCACGCACGGCCAGCGTCCCGAGCACGCCGACAACCTCGCGTTCTTTCTCGCGCGCGGTCCCGGCATCCGGCGCGGCGCCACGCTGCCGCGGCTCACGAGCCGCGACGTCGCGCCGACGCTCGCGCGCCTCCTCGGCATTCCGATGCCCGACGTCGAAGGCCGCACGCTCGTCGAGATCTTCGCGTAGCCGCGGCGAGTCGGTTTCGGTCTACGGCTGGGCGGGCGAGGGCTGAGACATCGCCGCGCGGTCGTCTCCGAGCTGCGCGCAGACGAACGCGACGATGTCGGGCGGCACGCGACCGCTCGCTTCGATGAACCGCTGGCGGACGCGGTCCAGATCGACGTGGCCGTCGGCGACCAGGGTCGGCGCGCGCTTGTGTCCGAGCCCGACGCGGTCACCGGTGTCGACGGCCGCGTGCTCGGTGCCGGAGCCGGGATGCCACGTCAACGCGTGCTCGGCCCCCGTCTTGTCGTAGCAGAGCTGAAAGGCTTCGGGCGCGCCCGACGCGTCCCACCAGACGACGAGATCGAAGTCCGGCGACTCGAACCACCGCCGGCGCGGCTCGCCGGGCACCTGCCGCACGTCCTGCACCTCGGTGAGCGGGCGCACGGGAGTCCTCAGTCCCAGAGATACGCACGCGGATTCACCGGCCGGCCGGCCACGAGCACTTCGTAGTGCAGATGCGCCCCCGTGGAGCGTCCGGTACTCCCGGCGCGACCCAGGAGCTGGCCGCGTGCGACCTGCTCGCCGGCCTTCACGCTCACGCGTGACAGGTGCCCGTAACGCGTCTTCACGTTCGAGCCGTGATCGACGACGACGCTCAGGCCGTAGCCGCCGTCCCGGCCGCTGAACGCAATGGCGCCCGGCGCCGGGGCGTGCACCCGCTCACCGTGCGACGCCGCGATGTCGACGCCGCGATGGTATTCGGCGTCGCCGGTCCACGGCGAGCGACGCTGGCCGAACTCGGAATTGATGGCGGCGCGCACCGGCCACGCGGTCGGCATGTGGGACAGCGCGCGGTCGAACCGCAGCATGACGCCGGCGATCTGCCGCAGCGTGCCGGTGGCGCGCTGGACCCGCACGGCCGTCCGATCGGCGTCGTCGCTCGCGCCGCCCGCCGGCGCGAGCGTCGGCGCGCTTCGACCGAACGGCGACACGATCTTCGCATGCAGCGCCGGCCAGCCGTCGACTTCCCGGCGGATGGTGTCGATCTCGGCACGCAGTCGCGCGTTCGCGTCGCGCTCTTCGGCAATGCGCGCTTCGAACGCGGTGGTCTCGATCCGTGACGCGCGCAGGACGGTGTAGTCGGCGAGCAGCACGGCGAGCCCGGCGACGGCGAGACTGGCGACCGCGGCGCTGGCGCGCAGCGTCCACCGCGGAATGGCGAGGCGCAGCAGACGGGCGCCTTCTCCGCTCGCGACGATGACGTGGAACCGCGCGGCGCGCCGGCGGTGGCTCACTGCACGGCAGCGACCGCTACGCTCTCCGCCTGCGCCTCAACGCGCAGCTCGTCCTGCCGCCGGGTGATGCGGCAGTGTCCGTCGAGGACCGCACCGTCGGCCATGGCGAGCACCGGCGTTTCGATGTCGCCGACCACGCGGGCCGTGGGCGCGAGCTCGACACGCTCCGCGGCGACGATGTTGCCGGTGACGGCGCCGCGGATGACGATGGTGTTCACGTGCACGTCGGCCGTCACGGCGCCGCGATCACCGACGATGAGCTCGTCGGCGATGAGCCGGTCACCCGCCACGCGACCTTCGACGATGGCGGCGCCGACCAGGCGACAGCGGCCTTCGATCTCGCAGCCTTCGCCCACGATGGCGGCGAGGTGATCACGTCCAGACGTCGTACGTCGTTTCCACACGGTCGGGCCGCAGGTGCTAGCGGAATGCCAAGCGTCGAGACCGCGCCGAATGCGGTATTCCGCGCGGGGCTCTGCGGCGGACTGGCACGAACGCGTCAGTTTGGCGCGGAGCAGTGAGGAACGCGCAGCTCAGCCTGCCAGGTCAGCGCTCGTCTCGTCCATGGCCTTACGGAATCGGCGGAGCAGCTCGTCGAGCTCCGGCTCGGAAATGATCAGCGGCGGGCAGAGGGCGACGGTGTCCTGCAGTGCCCTCAAGATCAGTCCGTTCGCCTGCGCCTTTTGAAGGAATAACGTGCCCGCCGATCCCGGCGGATCGAACGCGTCCTTGCCGGCCTTGTTGCGCACGAGCTCGACGCCGGCGATGAGGCCCACGCCGCGGACGTCGCCGACGAGCGGGTGATCCGCGACGGCGCGCAGCCCGTCGAGCAGCCGGGGCGACAGCCGGCGCACGTGGCCGACGAGGTCGCGCTCCTCGTAGATGTCGAGCACCTCGAGCGCGACCGCGCACGCCGCCGGATGCCCGGTGTACGTGTAGCCGTGCGCGAACGTCCCGATCTTTTCGCTCTGCGAGACGAGCGCCTGGTAGATCGTCTCGGAGATGGCCGTCGCGGAGATCGGCAGGTAGCCCGACGAGAGCTGCTTGGCCATCACGATGATGTCCGGCTGCAGGCCGAACGTCTCGGTGCCGAACATGCGCCCGGTGCGCCCGAAGCCGCAGATCACCTCGTCGGCGATCAGGAGGACGTCGTGCTTCTTCAGCACGGCCTGGACCTTCTCGAAATACGTTCGCGGCGGCACGATCACGCCGCCGGCGCCCATCACCGGCTCGGCGATGAACGCGGCGACGGTGTCCGGGTCCTCGCGCTGGATGAGCGCGTCGAGGCTTTCGGCCATCCGCGTCGCGAACTGCTCTTCCGTCTCGCCGGGCTTGCCGTACCGGTAGAAGTACGGGCAGTCGGCGTGGCGGATCTGCGGCAGCGGCAGATCGAAGTCGCGATGGCTCGCGGCGAGGCCCGTGAGGCTGGCCGCCGCGATCGTGGTGCCGTGGTACGCGCGCTGGCGCGACACGATCTTCTTCTTGCGATGCCGGCCGCGCGCGTTGTTGTAGTACCAGACGATCTTGACCGCGGTCTCGTTGGCCTCCGAGCCGGAGTTGTTGAAGAAGACCTTCGACATCGGCACGGGCATGAGCTTGATCAGTCGCTCCGCCAGCGTGATCGCGACGTCGTGCGCCTTCGAGCCGAACTGGTGGTAGTAGGGCAAACGCCTCATCTGGCGCGCCGCCGCCTCGACGAGCCGTTCCTCGCCGAAGCCGAGGCCGGTGCACCAGAGCCCGGAGAGCCCTTCGAGGTATTCGCGGCCGGCGTCGTCGTAGACGTAGATGCCCTTGCCGCTCGTGATGACGAGCGGGCCCTGCGCTTCGTGCTGGTGCAGGTTCGTGAACGGATGGAGCTGGTAGGCGATGTCGCGCCGGCCCGTCGAGCTCACCTGCATTCGTGACCTCCTCGGCTATGATGAGCCGCCGAATCACTGCGTTCGAGGGAGAGTGCCGATGTTGAAGCAGCCGTCACCGGACTACCGCGGCTTTCGTACGGCCGGCATCCGCCTGCGCGAGGAGATGCTACCGCTGCTCGGGAAGCTTTACCACGGCCGGACGCAGCCGATGCAGCCGATCATGCACGCGTTCGACAAGGCCCACTGCGTGATGCTCGTGGAGCAGGGCCTCCTCGCGCGCGACACCGGCGCGGCGATGCTCCGCGCGCTGCGCGACATGGAGAAGGACGGCGTCGGGGAGGTCCGCGGGCGCGTCGGCGGCGGCCTGCACTCGGGCGAGCAGTACCTGATCCGCACGCTCGGCGAGGACGTCGGCGGGCGGCTGCATCTCGCGCGCAGCTCCGGCGACCTGTCGTCCGTCGGCATCAACGTCATGCAGCGCGAGAAGCTGCTGGCCGTGCTGCGCGGCGTGAACGGCCTGCGGCGCGTGCTGCTCGACCTGGCCCGCCGGCACACGGACACCATCATTCCCGGCTACAGCTTCGGCCAGCACGCGCAGCCCATGACGCTCGCGCATCTCTGGCTGTCGTGGGTCACGACGCTCGCGCGCGATTTCGAGCGCGTGCACGGCGCCTACCGGCGGATCAACGTCAGCCCCGCCGGCGCCGTCATCATGGTCGGCTCCGACTTCGCCATCGACCGGGAGCGCACGGCGGAGCTGCTCGGCTTCGACGGCCTGCACGAGAACTGCGCGGACGCGATCCTCGAGCTCACGCCGGACGACCAGATCGAGCCGGCCATGGTCATCGCGCTCCTCTATCACTCGATGGCGAAGTGGGCGGACGATCTCGTGCTGTGGTCGACCAGCGAGTTCTCGTTCGTGGACATCCCGGACCGCTTCTGCAACACGTCGTCGATCATGATGCAGAAGAAGAACGTCATCGGCCCGGCGGAGGTGAAGGGCGCGTCCGCCGAGGCGCTCGGCTGCGTCGTCACGTGCTACACGGCGCTCAAGGGCCCGACGGCGCTGCCGATCACCGAGCGGTACTACGCGCTCGAGCAGTTCTGGCGCGTCGCGGACAACTGCCGGCGCGATCTCGGGTGGTTCGGCGAGCTGCTCCCGGCGCTCGAGATCCGCGCCGCGCACATGCGTGAGGAAGCGTGGCGCCACTGGTCGACGGCGACGGATCTCGCGGGCGCGCTCGTCCGCCAGCGCGACCTGCCGTGGCGGACCGCGCACCAGATCGTCGGCATCCTGGTCCGGCTTGCGGAGGAGCGCGGCCTCGGGCCCGCCGACGTCACGCCGGCGTTCCTCGACGAGGCGTCGACGCTGTATCACGGCGTGCCCGCGGGCCTCGACGCGAAGACGATCCGCGATGCGCTCGATCCGTCGCGCTTCATCGCTTCGCGAACGCTCCGCGGCGGGCCGGCGCCGCACGAATCGCTCCGCCAGGCCGATCTCTTCACGCGGACGCTCGCGGCCGACGAGGAGATCGTCGCCGGCATCGAGACGCGACTTGCGACCGCGGCGACGAAGCTCGAAGCCGCGGTCGACGCCATCGTCGGGAAGTGAGCGGGCGCACCGCCGAGGTCGTCATCTGCGGCGCCGGCATCGCCGGCGCCGCCGCGGCATACCATCTCGCCGTTCGCCGTGGCATCACCGACGTCGTCCTCGTCGACGAACGGCCGCCCCTGACGCTCACGAGCGACAAGTCCACCGAGTGCTATCGCAACTGGTGGCCCGGGCCCGGCGACGCGATGGTCGCCCTCATGAACCGCTCGATCGACCTGCTCGAGGAGCTGGCGCGGGAAAGCGGCAACGTCTTCCAGATGAATCGCCGCGGGTATTGCTTCGCCACGGCGGATCCCGCGCGCGTCCCGACGTTCGTCGCGGCGGCCGAAGAGGCGGCGGCGCTCGGCGCCGGGCCCGTTCGCGTCCACGCGACCGCGACGCGCGACTATCGCCCGTCGCCGGGGGCGGGCTTCGACGATCAGCCGACCGGGAGCGACGTGATCACGGACGTCGCGACGATCCGCCGCCACTTCCCGTATCTCGCGCCCGACACCCTCGCGGTATTGCACACGCGGCGGTGCGGGTGGTTCAGCGGTCAGCAGCTCGGCATGTACCTCATCGAGCGCGCGCGCGACAAAGGCGTGCGGTTCGTCCAGGGGCGCGTCGACGGTGTCGACACCGCGGGCGGGCGGGTGAACGGCGTGCACATCAGCGGACGTGAGTCGCCGGGGACGGTCGCGACGCCGCGATTCGTCATCGCGGCCGGGCCGTTTCTGCCCGCGGTCGCGCGGCTGCTCGACGTGGACCTGCCGGTCTTCGCCGAGCGGCACGCGAAGATCGCGTTCAACGACGCCCGCCGCGCGGTGCCGCGCGACGCGCCGATGGTGATCTGGACCGATCCGATCCGCCTGCCGTGGTCCGACGACGAGCGTGAAGAGCTGCTCGCGTCGCCGTCCCATCGGCATCTCCTCGACGACATGCCCGCGGGGGTGCACGGCCGGCCGGAAGGCGCCGGCGACAGTCCCTCCGTGCTCGCGCTGTGGAACTACGACCTGACGCCCGTCGAGCCGACCTTCCCGATGGAGTTCGATCCGGCGTATCCGGAGATCGTGCTGCGCGGCATGGCGCGCATGATCCCCGCGCTCGCTCCGTACGTCGGGCACCTGCCGCGCTGTTTCGTGGATGGCGGCTACTACGTGAAGACGCGCGAGAACCGGTTCCTCGCGGGCCCGCTCCCGCGGCCCGGCGCCTACGTGCTCGGCGCGCTGTCCGGATACGGCCTGATGGCGTCGAACGGCGCCGCCGATCTGCTCGCCGACTACATCGCCGAGCGGCCGTTGCCGCCGTACGCGCCGGCCTTTCGCCTCGATCGCTACGACGATCCGGCGTACCAGGCGCTGCTCGCGCGCTGGAGCGGCTCCGGCCAGCTCTGACCGGGCGCTAGCGCGGATTATAGATGAACGATCGCGCGTGAGCCGCCGAAGCCGAGTGCCGGGCTGGGGATCGCTCCGGCATTCCGCGAGTCGATCGCCCGCTCGCCGAGAAGCTTGGAACG
>JACPCW010000123.1 GCA_016184365.1 Candidatus Rokuibacteriota bacterium | reverse complement strand
AGCGGAGCCGGGAAGAGCTACGCCATCAAGTGCTTCGAGGACATGGGGTTCTTCTGCGTCGACAACCTGCCGACGACGCTGATCCCGACCTTCGCCGACCTCGCCTCGCGGTCGATGCAGCAGATCCGGCGCGTCGCGCTCGGCATCGACGTCCGCGAGGGCGCGTATCTCTCCCATCTCCTCGACGCCATCGGCGAGCTCAAGGGACGCCGGCACGCGGTGGAGGTGCTCTTCCTCGAGGCCAGCGACGAAGCGCTCGTCCGGCGTTATCACGAGACGCGCCGGCGCCATCCCCTGTCCGCGGAGGGCAACATCCTCGAGGGCATCGGCGCCGAGCGGAAGGCGATGGCGAACCTCCGCGAGGCCGCGGACCGCATCGTCGACACGTCGAGCCTCACGGTGCACCAGCTGAAGGCGCTGCTCATCGAGATGTACGTGGCGCCGAAGGCGCGTCCCGGGCTGGCCGTGTCGCTCGTGTCGTTCGGCTTCAAGCACGGCATCCCGTTCGACGCCGATCTCGTCTTCGACGTCCGGTTCCTGCCGAACCCGCACTTCGTGGACGACCTGCGCGCGCTCGACGGCCGCGACGCGCGCGTGCACGACTTCATCTTCAAGCACCAGGAGAGCCACGACCTCCTCGCGCGCCTGCGCGATCTGCTCCGCTTCCTGCTGCCGTGCTACCAGCGGGAAGGGAAGGCCTATCTGACGGTGGCGATCGGCTGCACCGGCGGCCGCCACCGGTCCGTCGCGTTCGTCGAAGCGCTGCGCGGCTTCGTCGACGAGATCGGCTTCGCCCCGACCGTCGTGCATCGGGACGCGGAACGTGAGTAGCGATGTCCTGGGGCTCTGCTTCGGCGTCCACGACCACCAGCCGATCGGGAACTTCGATCACGTCGTCCGCGAGGCGACCGAGCGCTCGTACCGACCGTTCCTCGAGCTGATCCGGCGCCGGCCGGAGCTGCGGCTCACCGTGCACGTGACGGGCAGCCTCCTCGAGTGGCTGCGCGAGCGCGCGCCGGCCACGTTCGACCTGCTCGGCGCCGTCGTCGCGTCGGGGCAGGTCGAGCTGCTGACCGGCGGGTTCTACGAGCCGATCCTGGCGATCCTTCCGGACCGCGACAAGGTCGGGCAGATCCGGCAGCTCTCGGACTATCTCAAGCGGCACTTCGGGGTCCGCCCGCGCGGCATGTGGCTCGCCGAGCGCGTGTGGGAGCCGCACCTGCCGACGGCGCTCCGCGAGGCGGGCGTCGAGTACGTGCTCGTCGACGACACGCACTTCGCGCTCGCCGGCCTCGATCCCGACACGCTCGGCGGCTATTACGTGACGGAAGACCAGGGCGCGACAACAGGCGTCTTTCCGATCAGCCAGCGCCTCCGCTACCTGATCCCGTTCGCCGACATCGAAGACAGCGTGCGCGAGCTCGAGCGGCGTCGCGGCCAGGTGCCCGCCGTGACGGCCGTCGACGACGGCGAGAAGTTCGGCGCCTGGCCCGGCACGTACGACCACGTGTATCGCGACGGCTGGCTCGACCGGTTCTTCGATCGCGTGGGATCGCTCGGCTGGGTCGAGCTCATGACGTTCGGCGACGTCGTCGATCGGTGGCCGGCGTCCGGCCGCGCGTACCTGCCGACGGCGTCGTATCGCGAGATGGGCGAGTGGGCGCTGACCGCCGAAGGTGGCCGCGACCTCCGGCGCGCGAAGCGCGCGCTCGGCCGGCTCGACGATGCCGAGCGGATGGTGGGCCTCCTCCGTGGCGGCTTCTGGCGCAGCTTCCTCGTCAAGTATCCGGAAGTCGCCGACATGTACTGGAAGATGCTGCGCCTGTCCGGGCGCGTGGCCGAAGAGCTCGCGCGCCGTCCTGACGATCCGCGCCTGCTCGACGCGCGAGTCGCGCTCTGGCGCGGACAGGCGAACGATGCGTACTGGCACGGCGTGTTCGGCGGCTGCTATCTCCCGCATCTCCGCCGCGCGATCAAGCAGTCGCTGCTCGCCGCCGAGCGCGCGCTCGGCGAGGCGACCAGCCGGCCGCGCCTCGAATGGTCGCGCGCGGACGTCAACGGCGACGGCGCGAGCGAAGTCGTCGTCCGGCCGCCGGCGCTCACGGTCACCGTCAATCCCGATCGCGGCGGCACCATCACCGAGCTCGGGTGGCTGTCGCGCGGTCTCGATCTCGCCGACGTGCTGACGCGGCGGCCGGAGCTCTATCACGAGCAGATCCGCGACACGGGCAGCGCCGTGCCGAGCATCGACGGCGGACCCGCCGCGCACAAGGAGACCGGGCTCGCCGCGCGCCTCGAATACGACGTCGTGCGCCGCGCGTCGCTGACCGATGGCTGGTTCGCCGATCCGGCGCCGCGCGATGCGGTCTCGCCGTGGCACGGCGCGGCGCGCCTGCTCGCGGGCGAACGCCTCCCGGCGTCGCTCGTCGAGACGGGCGCCGGGCTGACGATCGCGATGCATGCCGCGCGCGGCGCCGGCATCGAGGTGGACAAGCGCGTGGCAGTCCGCGATGCGGTCGTCGAAGCGACGTACCGGCTGCGGTCGGAGGACGGTCGTCCGCTGCGCGGCGCGTTCGTCGTGCAGTGGAATCTCGCCCTCACGGCGGGTCAGGCGCCGGACCGCTATCTCGATCTGCCGGGACGCCCGACGCTCGCGAGTCGCGGCGCCGAACGGCTCGACGCCGTCCGGATCGTCGACGAGTGGATCGGCGTCGAAGCGCGCATCACGGCCGATCCGCCGACCGATGTCGCGTGGGGCCCGGTCGAGACCGTGTCCGTCTCGGAAGGTGGATTCGAACGCATCTACCAGGGCACGGCGCTGACGATCACCTGGACGTTCGACGGCCAGGG
The DNA here is from genome assembly GCA_016184365.1 of Candidatus Rokuibacteriota bacterium. Classification (GTDB taxonomy): domain Bacteria; phylum Methylomirabilota; class Methylomirabilia; order Rokubacteriales; family CSP1-6; genus AR8. The sequence goes on along the minus strand of JACPCW010000123.1, from coordinate 31,438 downwards.
AGGCGCCGACACCGGGGTCGGTACGCGCCTCACCGTGAAGGATCGATGACGCTCGACGATCAGTCCGAAATCAAGCGGCGCGACCTCCACAACGCGCGCGACGTGCTCGCCGGCTTTCCGGCGCAGTGCCGGGACGCGACGCGTCTCGTCCCGTCGCCCGCGCTGCCGCGCGCGAAGCCCGCGCTCGTCGTGGTCGCGGGCATGGGCGGGTCGGCGGCGGGCGGCGATCTGCTCGCGGCGTGCGCCGCGGAGCGGAGCGACGTGCCGATCGTCGTGCATCGCGGATACGGGCTGCCGGCCATCGCCGGCGACCGCACACTCGTCATCGCCGTGTCCTACTCGGGGAACACCGTCGAGACGGTCTCCGCGGTGGAGGTCGCGATCGCGCGCCGGATCCCGGCCGTCGCGCTCACCGCCGGCGGCACGCTCGGTGCGCTCGCGGCGCGGCATGGCGTGCCGCTCGTCACGCTGCCGTCGGGGCTCATGCCGCGGATGGCGCTCGGCTACCTGTTCTTCCCGGCGCTGGCGGCGGCCGAGAACGTCGGTCTCCAGATCGCGCGCGCGGACGACATCGCGGACGCCCTCGCGACGGTCGAGACGCTCGCCGCGGAGCTCGGGCCCGATCGGCCGACGGCGACGAACGAGGCCAAGCGGCTCGCCGTCGCGATCGGCACGCGCATGCCGGCGATCTACGGCGGACCGGATACCGGCGCCATCGCGTACCGGTGGAAGACGGACGTCGAGGAAAACGCGAAGACGTTCGCGCTCGCGGGCGCGCTGCCGGAGATGAGCCACAACGAGATCGAGGCCTGGCGCGCGCCGAGCGCCGCCGCGCTGCATCTGCTGCTGCTGCGCGACGCGGCGGAGCCGCCGGAGATCGCCCGGCGCTTTGCCATCCTGCGCGATCTCGTGGCGTCGGCCGCCGGCGGCGTCAGCGAGTCGTGGACGCGCGGATCGAGCCGCCTCGCGCGGCTGCTGTCACTCGTCTACGTGGGGCAGTGGACGAGCTATTACCTCGCGCTGCTTCGCGGGATCGACCCGTGGTCCGTGCCGCTGCTCGACGAGCTCAAGCGGCGCATGGGGCCGGGCGCGTCCTCGTCTTGAGACCGGTCCGGCCGGCGTGCTAACGTGACCGGGTTGTCCACTGCGCTTTGGAGGTTCATCTGATGGCGGGTAGCGAATTTCTGTTCACGTCGGAATCGGTCACCGAGGGGCATCCCGACAAGATGGCCGATCAGATTTCCGACGCGGTCCTCGACGCGATCATGGCGCAGGACCCCCACGGGCGCGTCGCCTGCGAAACCCTGTTGACCACCGGGCTGGTCGTCGTGGCGGGCGAGATCACGACGAACTGCTACGTCGACATCTCGCAGATCGTGCGGAAGACGATCGAAGAGATCGGCTACACGAACGCGGACTACGGCTTCGACTGCCACACGTGCGGCGTCATCACCGCGATCGACAAGCAGTCGCCGGACATCGCGCTCGGCGTCGACAAGGAAGGCGCGGGCGACCAGGGCCTGATGTTCGGCTACGCGTGCCGCGAGACCGAGGAGCTCATGCCGCTGCCGATCATGCTGTCGCATCGGCTGGTGGAGCGTCTCAGCCAGGTGCGCCGCAACGGGACCCTCGGGTACCTCCGTCCGGACGGCAAGAGCCAGGTGAGCGTCCGCTATCGCGACGACACGCCCGTCTCCGTCGAGACCATCGTCATCTCCACGCAGCACGCCGACGACGTCGGGCAGGACCGGATCCGCCAGGACGTGATCGAGCACGTCATCACGCCGGTCGTGCCGAAGGCGCTGCTCGATCCGAACAAGGTCACCTACCACATCAATCCGACCGGGCGCTTCGTGACCGGCGGGCCGATGGGCGACACCGGCCTCACGGGCCGCAAGATCATCGTCGACACGTACGGCGGGTCGTGCCCGCACGGCGGCGGCGCGTTCTCGGGGAAGGATCCGACGAAGGTCGATCGCTCGGGCGCCTACATGGCGCGCCACGTGGCGAAGAACATCGTCGCCGCGGGGCTCGCGGATCGCGCGCAGATCCAGGTCGCCTACGCCATCGGCGTCCCCGAGCCGGTCTCGATCCTCGTCGACACGTACGGCACCGGCAGGATTCCGGAGCGGAAGCTCGAGGAGATCGTGCGGCGGCAGTTCGATTTCCGTCCGCGCGCGATCATCGAGTACCTCGACCTGCGGCGCCCGATCTTCAAGAAGACCGCGGCGTTCGGGCACTTCGGCCGCTCCGACCCCGAGTTCACCTGGGAGCGGACCGATCGCGTGAAGGATCTCCGGAACGACGCGGGAATGTGAAAAAGGACCGTGATGACTGCACATGATGTGAAGGATCTCTCGCTCGCCGGCGCCGGCCGGCTCCGCATCGAATGGGCCGAGCAGTCGATGCCCGTCCTGCGGCAGGTCCGGGAGCGGTTCGCGAAGGAGCAGCCGCTGAAGGGCATCCGCCTCGGCGCCTGCCTCCACGTCACGACGGAGACCGCCGTCCTGATGCTCACGCTCAAGGCCGGCGGCGCGCAGCTCGCGCTCTGCGCCTCGAATCCGCTGTCGACGCAGGACGAGACGGCGGCCGCGCTCGTGCGCGAGTACGACGTGCCGACGTTCGCGCAGAAGGGCGAGGACCACGACACGTACTACCGCCATCTCGCCGCGGTGCTCGACATGCGCCCGCAAGTCACGATGGACGACGGCGCCGACGTGATCTCGCAGCTGCACTCCACGCGCAAGGACCTCGTCGGCGACGTCATCGGCGGCACCGAGGAGACGACGACGGGTGTCATCCGGCTCCGCGCGATGGAGAAGGAGGGCGTGCTCGCGTTCCCCGTCATCGCGGTGAACGACGCGGACACCAAGCACCTGTTCGACAACCGCTACGGCACGGGCCAGTCGACGATCGACGGCATCCTGCGCGCGACGAACATCCTGCTCGCGGGGCGCGCCGTCGTCGTCGCCGGCTACGGGATGTGCGGCCGCGGGGTGGCGGCGCGCGCGAAGGGCATGGGCGCGCACGTGATCGTGACCGAGGTCGAGCCGATGCGCGCGCTCGAAGCGGTCATGGACGGCTTCGTCGTCATGCCGATGGCGAAGGCGGCGGAGGTCGGCGACGTGTTCGTGACCGTGACCGGCAACACGACCGTCATGGGCAGCGATCACTTCGGCCGTCTGAAGGACGGCGCGATCCTGTGCAACTCCGGCCACTTCAACGTCGAGCTCGACCTCCCGTCGCTCGGCGCCATGGCGACGGCGCGGCGCACGGTCCGGCCGTTCGTCGAGGAGTTCGCGCTGCGCAACGGCCGGCGCGTGTACGTGCTGGCCGAGGGGCGGCTCATCAATCTCGCATCGGCGGAAGGTCATCCGGCATCCGTCATGGACATGAGCTTCGCCAACCAGGCGCTGTCGGCGGAGCACATGGTGAAGCACGGCCGGACGCTCGAGCGGCGCGTGTACCGGGTGCCGGTCGAGATCGACCGCGAGATCGCGCGGCTCAAGCTCGCGTCGATGGGCGTGGCGATCGACGAGCTGACGGCGGCGCAGACGTCGTATCTCGCGTCCTGGACGCACGGGACTTGATTAGACTGGGGGCTCCGACATGGCCCCCAGACCCCCAACCCTCGGAGCGCCCCGGGAAACCCGGGGCGCTCCTCGAAAGCGCGTGACATGAGGCGACCGCAACCGATCGCAGTCCTGGTGCTGCTGTTCGTTCTGTTCGGGGCGGTCGCCCAGGTCGTTCCGCTCTATACCGATCTCCTGTGGTTCCAGGAGGTCGGCTACTCGCAGGTCTTCTACACGACGCTGTCGACGCGCGGCGCGCTGTTCACGGCGCTCGCGGTCATCGTGGTGATCTTCCTCTGGGCGAACCTGACGTTCGCCGCGCGGACGGCGGCGCCCGACGTCCTCTGGGAGCTCGAAGACCAGCTCGGCCTGCCCGGCCGCGTCGTCATCGAGCCGCTGATCCGCCGGTTCCTGCCCGCCGTGCTCGCGCTGATCGCGCTCGCCGCCGGGCTGCGCGGCAGCGCGCACTGGGATCTGGTCCTCGGCTACCTGAACCGCTCGCCGTTCAAGATCACCGACCCGCTGTTCGGTCGCGACCTCGAGTTCTACGTCTTCGTGCTGCCGTTCTGGCGGCTCCTGCACGGGTGGGCGACGACGCTGGTCGTCGGCACGCTCGTCCTGACGCTGGCCATCTACGTCCTGCAGCGGAGCCTCGTGCTCACGGCGCGCGGACCGCGCCTGGCCGCCGGCGCGCGCACGCATCTGCTCGGCCTCGGCGCGCTCCTCCTCGCGCTGCGCGCCATCGGGTTCTGGCTGGACCGCTACGAGCTCGTCTTCTCCCCGCGCGGCATCGTGTTCGGCGCGACGTATGCCGACATCCACGCGTCGCTGCCGGCGCTCGGCGTGCTCGCCGTCCTGTCGGCGCTCTGCGCCGGCGCGTGCGTCGTCCAGATCATGCGGCCGGGCATCCGGCTCGTCGCGAGCGGTCTGCTCGTGCTCGCCGCCGCGTGGGTGCTCGGGCTCGGCGTCGTGCCCGGCGTGATGCAGCGGTTCTGGGTGACGCCGAACGAGCTCGTCGCGGAGCGCCCGTTCATCGGCCACAACATCCGGATGACGCGGCACGCGTACGGGCTCGACCGGATCGAGGAGAAGGAGTTCCCGGCGCACGAGGACCTCGACGCGCGCGCGCTCGAGCGCAACGAGGCGACGATCAAGAACATCCGGCTGTGGGATCACCGGCCGCTCCTGCGGACCTTCGCGCAGCTACAGGAGATCCGGACCTATTACAAGTTCACCGACGTCGACAACGACCGCTACGTCGTCAACGGCGAATACCGGCAGCTCATGCTGTCGGCGCGCGAGCTCAGCTACCCGCACCTCCAGTCGAAGATCTGGATCAACCAGCACCTCACGTACACGCACGGTTATGGCGCCGTCGTCGGACCGGTCAACCGGATCACGGCGGAGGGCTTGCCGGAGTTCCTGCTGAAGGACATCCCGCCTCAGGCGAGCGGGGGATTTCCGAAGATCACGCAGCCGGCGATCTACTTCGGCGAGATTTCCGACGAATACGCGCTGGTCCGGACGCGCTCGCAGGAGCTCGATTACCCCGCGGGCGACCAGAACGTCTATACGACGTACAAGGGCGCCGGCGGCATCCCGCTGTCGTCGTGGCTGCGGACGCTCGCCTTCGCGGTCCGCTTCGGCGAGAAGAACTTCCTCCTGTCGAACGATCTCACGGGCGAGAGCCGCATCATGATGCACCGGTCGATCGCGCAGCGCGCGCGCCAGATCGCGCCCTTCTTCCGCTACGACCGCGATCCGTACCTCGTGATCACCGACGAGGGGCGGCTCGTGTGGCTGCTCGACGGCTACACGACGAGCTCGCGCTATCCGTACTCCGACCCCGTCCCCGGCATCGGCAACTACATCCGGAACTCGGTCAAGGTGGCGATCGACGCCTACGACGGCCGCGTCGACTTCTACATCGCCGATTCGTCCGATCCCGTCGTGCGCGTGTACTCGGCGGCGTTTCCGGGGCTGATGAAGCCGCTCGACGAGATGCCGGCCGACCTCCGGCGCCATCTCCGGTATCCCGAGGACTTCTTCACCATCCAGGCGCGGAAGTACGGGATCTACCACATGGAAGATCCCCAGGTGTTCTACAACAAGGAAGACCTCTGGGGCATTCCGCGGCGGACGATCGAAGGCCGCGACCGGGAGATGGAGCCGTACTACACGGTCATGCGGCTGCCGGACGAGAAGAAGGAGGAGTTCATCCTCCTGACGCTCTTCAATCCGAGCCGTCGCGACAACATGATCGCGTGGCTCGCCGCGCGCTCCGACCCGCCGAACTACGGCCGCCTGATCGTCTACAACTTCCCGAAGCAGAAGCTCGTGTACGGCCCGCGGCAGATCGACGCGCGCATCGATCAGGATCCCGTCATCTCGCAGCAGCTGTCGCTGTGGAACCAGCGCGGCTCGACCGTCATTCGCGGCTCGATGCTCGCGATTCCGATCGACAAGTCACTGGTGTACGTGCAGCCGCTCTATCTCGCGGCGGCCGAGCAGGGCGCGCTGCCGGAGTTGCGGCGCGTCATCGTCGCGTACGGCAACCAGATCGCGATGGAGGCGACGCTCGAAGCGTCGCTCGGCCGGATCTTCGGCGCGCGGCTGACGCCCGAGTCCCCGGGGGCGGAGACCGCCGCGCCGGCGCGACCCGGCGCGCCCGCGGCGCCGTCCGATCCCCTCCGCGGATTGGCGCAGCGCGCGTGGGAGGCCTGGAGCCGGTCGCAGGACGCGCTCAAGCGCGGCGACTGGTCGGGGTACGGCGCCGAGCAGAAGCGGCTCGAGGACGCGTTGCGCGGGTTGTCCGAAGGGAAGCGCTAGCGCTGCACCCCGCGCGGCGCGGTCGGCCGGGGCGGGATGGGGTCCCGCCGACCACGGCGCGCTTTTCGCGACTCACCCGTTGAGCCGTTCCCATTCACGACCGATGCGCCAATTCGTTCTCGCGGCTGGAACGGGTCGGTCGAGACCCCATCCCGCCCCGGCCGCCGCGTTCACCCAGCTGCGTCGCACAATCACCAATTCCCCGAGACGCCTCTTCATCGGCGGCACCCCGCGCACCGGACGGCGTCGGTCGCCGCGCTAGGTTCTGGCCCGCGCGAACAATGACAGGCCGATTCCCAGGAAGATCACGTTGGCCGTCCATGCGGCCAGGATCGGCGGCAACAGGTCGGCTCGCGCGAATGACACGGCCACGTAATGCACGACCAGATAGCCCGCCATGATCGCGATGGCCAGACCGACGCCGAACAGGCGGCCGCTCCGTGGTGAATGGACCGCGAACGGGATGGCGACCAGCACCATGACGAGGTTCACGAGCGGGAACGACACCTTCGAGTAGAGCTCCACCAGGTATTTCTTCACCTGGTAGCCGGCCGCTTCGAGGCGCGTCACGTAGTCGCTGAGCTCGCGGTAGCTCATCGCGCTCACCGGCTTCTGGATGCGCACGAAGTCCTCGATCTCGTCGCCGAGCTCGAGCGCCGTCGCGTTGAACGGCACGGTCTGCACGCGCCCGTCCGGCGCGACGTCGCGGAATGCGCCGGACTCGAGGTCCCAGCCGTTCGGGGTCCAGTGCGCCCGGCGCGCGTCGAGACGACTCGTGAGCCGGAAGTTCTTGTCGACCTCGAGGATCGTCACGCCGTAGAGGTCGTTCGTCCCCGGCGCCAGCAGCTCCACGCGGTAGAACCGCGTGTCCGAGCTGCGCAGCCACAGCCGCTGCCGCGATTGCAGGTGCCGCGGCAGCTGGCCGCGGATCTTCACGCGGTCCACTTCGTCACCGCGCTCGTTCAGGAACGGCAGCACCAGCTCCTGGAACAGTCCCGTACCGGCCGCCACGGTGAGCCCGACGATGAGGATCGGCGCGCTCACGCGGTAGAGGCTGACGCCGGCGGCCTTCAGCGCCGTGAGCTCCTGATGCCGGTTGAGCGTGAGGAACAGGAAGATCGTCGCGACGAGCATCACGATCGGCATGCCGTCGTGGAGCGCGACGGGCAGGCGATAGATGAAGTGCTCGACGATGTAGATGAGCGGCGGCTTCACGCGGAGGTACCGATCGAGCGTCTGCAGGAGGTCGATCATGACGTAGAGCGCGGCCGCCACCCCGAGGGCGATCGCCATGAACGCGACGAGCTCGCGGACGACGTAGCGATCGATCAGGTGCGTCGAGTCGCGCGCGCCGCCGACCGGAATCCGGCGCATGACGTTGACGCGCGGGCGGCGCGGCAGGCGCCTCCGGATCGCCGCCACCGTGACCCAGAGCCAGCGCAGCCCCGGCGCTTTCCATTCCCGCGCCGTGGCGACGAGCAGGATCGCCCCGAGCACCATGAACAGCACGTTCGGGAACCAGATCGCGAACGCCGCCGGTATCTGCTCCTTGAGCGTCATCTCTTCGAGCGACGTCAGCACGAGGTAGTACGACAATAGAATCACGAGGCTGCCGAGCAGCGCGATGCTGCGCCCGCCGCGATGCGACCGCACGGCGAGGGGAAACCCGACCAGCGTGAACACGAGCGCGGCGAAGGGCAGCGCGAAGCGTTTGTGCCACTCCACTTCGTACGGCGCGCGCCCGTGCGCGTCGTGGGACAGCGACTCGATCTTGGCGCCGAGTTCGCCGAGCGCGAGGTCCTTCTCGGGCTTGTCGGTTCGGGACGTCTTGCGGAGCGGCGAGTCGACGGAAACGCTCATGTCGTACAGCGTGAACGTCGTGTACCGGTAGCGCGCCGCCGAGGCCGCGCCGCCTCGCGGGGCCGCCTCGGTGCCGCTGACCGGCGGGTTCGCCGGCGTCACGTCGGCCTCGTTGACGGCGCCATCGAGGAGGCGGAGCGTGATCCGCTGGTTGGCGTCGTCGGTGAGAAGCCGGCCTTCGCTCGCCGTGATGATCCGCGACAGCTTCGGGTCGCGCTCGTCGGACACGAGCAGGCCGCGCAGCATCAGCTGCGACGGGCTCACGTCCTCCACGTAGATGACGACGTCGCCGAACGTCGTGTTGAACACGCGCTCCCGGATGCCGGCCACCGCGCGCGACTGGAGGATCCGGAACAGCTGCCCCTGGAATTCGCGGTTGGCGATCGGGTTCAGCCAGAGCGTCAGCGCGCCGCAGAGGAACGCGACGGCGAGTGACGCGACGAGCACGGGGCGGAACAGCCGCAGCAGGCTCACGCCCGCGGCTTTGAGCGCGACGACCTCGAGGTCGCCCGCCAGCCGGCCGCCGGCGAGGAGTACCGCGACGAGCAGCGCCATCGGCAGCGCGTGGGCGAGGAACGACGGCAGCATGAACATGAGCAGCTGGATGACGAGGTGGAACGGCACGCCCTTCGTGATGACGAGCTCGGTGAGGTGATAGATCCGGTCGATGACGAGAAAGAACGTGAACAGCGCGCCGCCGAAGAGGAACGGGGCGATCAGCTCGCGCAGGAAGTAGCGATCGACGATGGCCAGCCGCGGCCAGTGCATCAGTAGTGTTGTAACATAGGCGCGTGACTCGGCGGTTTCGCCTCGCCGCACTCTTCACGCTCGCCTCCGCACTGCTCGCGTTCGCCGCGCCGGCCTTCGCCAGTCCGGCCGACCGGCTCGAGCGCTTCCGCGCGCTGGCCTCGGCGCGCCTCGGCACGGCCGACGTCGTCGGCGATCCCGCCGGCGACGAGACGTACCGCGAGATCTACACGCTGCTGGACGAAGAGATCGTCGAAAGTCTCGCCAGCGGCAGCGTCTTCGCGTCGGTCGCGTTCCTGCAGGACCGGCTCGACGGGTTCGGCGAGGCGTGGGGCGCCACCGTCGTGCGCATCATGCGAGCGGGGCCGCTGACCGTGGGCGCCTTTCAGCTCTCGGACGGTCTCGTCGGGAACAGCGTCCGCGTGTACGGTCGGCTGCGCGACGAATCCGCGCTGCTCGCCACCCTGTCGCGGGAAGGCCGTCCGTTCCTCTTTCCGCTGCCGGCGTCGGGGACGCCGGCGCAGTTCCTGGTCGCGTGGGAAGGTCAGCCGTCGACGCACGGCACGCGCCCGCTGCTTCTCGAGATCGCGCGGCACGACGGCGACGGGGTCCGCGTCGTGTGGTCGTCGTCGACCGCGTTTCCGGATGGACTGTTCGTGCGCCGGTGGGGCGTGCGCGGCTCCGAGATCCGCGTGCAGTACGAGGTGCGGTATCCCGGGTGGACGCCCGGATGCGAAGGCCAGACGGAACAGGAAGACGTCTACCGCCTGGCGCCCGGCGCGGCGACGTTCGCGCGGGTGGCCCGCTCGAACCTGAACGCGTGGCATCGCGACTTCCGCCTGTCCGTGGCGCGGCTCTTCTCCGCCATCACCGCCGACGACCGTCAGACGCTCACCGGGCTCGTGCCCGATCCGAAGGTGCGCAGCCAGCTGCCGCGGTCGCTGCGCGCCGAGCCGGCGTGCGACGCCGCCGAGGGCCAGCTGCCGGATCGCGTGTCGACGGCCGCGACCGCCGAGCGCGGGCCGTGGCAGCTCATGTGGGAACGGCGAGGCAGCGTGTGGCGGCTCGTCCAGGCCGCGCCGGTGCCCAGCCGAATCGTCCAGTAGCGCCATGAGCGATATCGCCGACCGGTACGATCCCGCCGCCACCGAGGCGCGCTGGTATCCCGTCTGGGAAGAGCGCGGATACTTCGCCGCCGACCCGAAAGCGGCGAAGAAGCCGTTCTCGATCGTGATGCCGCCGCCGAACGTCACGGGCTCGCTCCATCTCGGGCACGCGCTCGACAACACGCTGCAGGACATCCTCATCCGTACGAAGCGCATGGATGGGTTCAATGCGCTGTGGGTGCCGGGCACGGACCACGCGTCGATTGCCGTGCACGTGCTGCTCGACCGACAGCTCGCCACGGAAGGGACGACGCGCCACGCACTCGGCCGCGACGCGTTTCTCGAGCGCGCGTGGCAGTGGAAGGAGCAGTCCGGCGGCACGATCACGCGGCAGCTCCGACTGCTCGGCTCGTCGTGCGACTGGGGGCGCGAGCGCTTCACGATGGACGCCGGCCTCTCGCGCGCGGTGCGGGAAGCGTTCGTGCGCCTGTGGGACGAGGGCCTGATCTATCGCGACGACTACATCGTCAACTGGTGTCCGCGGTGCCAGACCGTGCTCGCCGACCTCGAAGTCGAGCGCGAGGAGCGTGACGCCGAGTTCGTCTACATCAAGTACGGCCCGCTCACGCTCGGCACGGTGCGGCCGGAGACCAAGCTCGGCGACACGGGCCTGGCCGTCCATCCGAGAGACAAGCGCTACACGCCGTACGTCGGGCAGACGCTCACGATTCCGTCGGTGCACGGCGAGATCCAGATCCGCGTCGTGGCGGACGAGGCCGTGGATCCGGACTTCGGCACCGGCGTGATCAAGGTGACGCCGGGCCACGACCCGACGGACTTCGAAATCGGCAAGCGCCACGGCTTGCCCGTCCGCACCGTCATCGGCTTCGACGGCAAGATGACCGACCTCGCCGGGCCGTACGCCGGCATGGATCGCTTCGAGTGCCGCAAGCGGATCGTCGAGGACATGCAGGCGCAGGGCCTCGTCGACCGCATCGAGCCGTACCGTCACGCGGTCGGCGTGTGCTACCGCTGCAAGACGGTCGTCGAGCCGCTCGTGTCGAAGCAGTGGTGGGTGCGGACGAAGCCGCTCGCGGACGTCGCGATCAAGGCCGTGCGCGAGGGACGCATCAAGATCATCCCGCGCGCGTGGAGCAAGACGTACTACCACTGGATGGAGAACATCCGCGACTGGTGCATCTCGCGGCAGCTCTGGTGGGGGCACCGGATCCCGGCGTGGTACTGCGAGACGGACGGGAGCGTGCACGTCTCACGGACGGACCTGACGGCGTGCCCGACGTGCGGCGGCCCCGTGAAGCAGGATCCCGACGTCCTCGACACGTGGTTCTCGTCCGGGCTCTGGCCCTGCTCGACGCTCGGCTGGCCGGATCAGACCGACGATCTCAAGACGTTCTACCCCACGTCGGTGCTCGTCACGGGGTACGACATCCTGTTCTTCTGGGTCGCGCGCATGGCGATGCTCGGCCTCAAGTTCATGGACGACGTGCCGTTCCGCGACGTCTACATCCACACGCTCGTGCGCGACGCCGAAGGCCAGAAGATGTCGAAGTCGAAGGGCAACGTCGTCGATCCGCTCGGCGTCATGGAGCGGTTCGGGACGGACGCGTTCCGGTTCACGCTCGCGACGCTCTCCGTGCCCGGTGTGCGCGACGTCCGCATCAGCGACGACCGCATCGAGAGCTACCGCAATTTCGCGAACAAGCTCTGGAATGCCGCCCGCTTCGCGCTGTCCAACCTCGACGGCTACGACGCGCGGCGCGCCGCCAAGGTGGCGCCGTCGCTCGCGGACCGCTGGATCGAGAGCCGCTTCGACGCCGCCGTGCGCGCCGTGCGCGACAGCCTGCGCCGGTATCGGTTCAACGACGCGGCGGCGGCGCTCTACGAGTTCACCTGGCGCGAGCTCTGCGACTGGTACGTCGAGATGGCGAAGCTCCCGCTCTACAAGCCGGCGTCACCGGACGAGCGGTTGCGCGCGCAGCACACGCTCGTCACGGTGCTCGAGGGGACGCTCCGGCTCCTGCACCCGTTCATGCCGTTCATCACCGAAGAGCTGTGGCAGCGGCTGCCGAAGACGAAGGCGCCGGAATCGATCATGATCGCGGCGTATCCGAAGGCGCGCCGCAAGGCGCAGGACGCGTCGGCCGAGCGCGACATGGGCACGGTCGTCGATCTCGTCACCGCGATCCGCGCGATCCGCGGCGAGATGCGGATCTCGCCGGCCGCGACGCTCGGCGTGACCGTCCGTCCCGCGCCGGAGCATGCCGCGCTGCTCGGTGACCAGCAGCGGATGGTCGAGGCGCTGGCGCGCGCGACGCTCACCGTCGATCCCGCCGCGACGCGACCGCCGGGTTCGGCGCTCGCCGTGGCCGGCGGCACCGAAGCGTACGTCGACCTCGCCGGCGTGGTCGACGTCGCCGCCGAGCGCGCGCGGCTCGAGAAGGAGATCAGGAAGGCCGCCGAGACGATCGCGTTTCTCGAAGGCAAGCTCGGGCGTCCGGAGTTCGTCGAGAAGGCGCCGGCCGAGGTCGTCGAACGCGAGCGCGAGCGTCTCGGGACCGAGCGCCGGCTGCGGGACAAGCTCACGGCCAGCCTTTCGTGGATCGCTGATGGGCGAGGCTGATCCCGGCGAGGACGTCCGCGGCTCCGGGCCCCCCATCACGTTCACCGTCGTCGATTCCACGCAGACCGTCGCGTTCGATCTCGCCGCGGCCGGCGCTGACGACGGCACCGTCGTCGTCGCGGATTACCAGCGCGAGGGCAGGGGACGCCGCGGGCGGCAGTGGCGCGCCGAGCCGCGCGCGTCGCTGCTGACGTCCATCCTCGTCCGGTCGCGACTCGCGATGTCCGACCTGCCGCTCTATTCGTTCGCCGCAGCGCTCGCCGTCGCCGACGCCGTCACCGCCGTCGGCGGATGTGCGACGCGGCTCAAGTGGCCGAACGACGTGCTGGTGGACGGCCGCAAGGTCGCCGGCATCCTCCTCGAATCGCGCACGCAGCCGCCGGCGCCGCCCGTCGTCGCCGTCGGCATCGGCGTGAATCTCCGACAGACGGCGTTTCCCGACGACCTCGCGGCGCGCGCGACGTCGGTGCGGCTGGCGACCGGCCGCGACGTGAACCGCGACGACGCGCTCCAGGCGCTGCTCGGCGCCTTCCGCCGCTGGCGTGCGGAGCTCGAGCAGCACGGCTTCGCGCCGCTGCGCGACCGGTGGCTCGCGAACAGCGACACGATCGGTCGCGTCGTCGACATCGACGGGGTTCGCGGCGTCGCCGTGGACCTCGCGGGCGACGGCGCGCTCGTCATCGCGAAAGGGTGCGTGCGCCGCCGCGTCGTCGCGGGTGAGATCGGCTGGCAGTCGTCGGCGGTCGCGGCCCCGGTGGAGAGCGATGCTCCTCGTCGCTGACGTCGGCAACACGAACACGAAGATCGGCGTTTTCGACGGCGAAGCGCTCATCGGCTCGTGGCGTCTCACCAGCCGCCGCGAACAGACGGCCGACGAGTACGGCCTGTTCGTCGAGACGCTGCTCCGTACGAAGGGCCTCGACCGGCGGAACATCGAGGCGATCGCGATCTCGAACGTCGTCCCCCAGGTGCAGCAGATCTTGCAGTGGATGTGCGAGCAGTACTTCGGGCTCGAGCCGTACGTCGTGCAACCCGGCCGCAATACGCCGATGCGCCTCGCCGTCGACAATCCCACCGAGGTCGGCGCCGACCGGCTCGTCGACGCGTTCGCCGCGGCGCGGATCTACGGCCCGCCCTTGATCGTCGTCGACTTCGGGACCGCCACGACGTTCGACTGCGTGGACGAGCGAGGCGATTTCATCGGGGGCGCGATCGCGCCGGGGATCGCGACGTCGGTCGACGCGCTGCTCTCACGCGCGGCGCGCCTGTTCCGCGTGGAGCTCGTGCGGCCGAAGGAAGCGATCGGCCGGAACACCGCCACGAACATCCAGTCGGGGATCGTGTACGGCTACGCCGGGCTGGTGGACGGCATCATCGCGCGCATGAAAACGGAAATGGGCGGCGATCCGAAGGTCGTCGGCACCGGCGGCCTCGTCTCGCTCGTCGCCGACGTCGCGTCGTCGATCCAGCACGTCAACGACGATCTCCGGATGCAGGGACTGCGCATTCTCTGGGAGCTGTCGCGCCGGCCGAGCGGTTGACACGTCTCGGGGGCGCCGATATACTGCCCAAAATACGGTAGTGGGCGACGGACGTATCACTATATCTGGGGTCTGGGCGTCGGACCCGGGTAGAGGAGGCCAGCCAGATGGGCATGTGGGTCGGTCGAGGCAGGAAAGCGCGGGCTGCATACGGCTTCGATGACATCGCCCTCGTCCCGGGGCCCCTGACGGTCAACCCGGCGGAGGTCGACATCAGCTGGGAGCTCTGCGGCCGACGCTTCGAGCTGCCGATCGTCGCCGCCGCGATGGACGGCGTCGTCGGCCCCAAGCTGGCGATCGAGATGGGACGGCACGGCGGTCTGGCGGTCCTGAACCTCGAAGGCATCTTCGCGCGGTACGCCAATCCGGCCGAAGTCCTCGAGCGCATCGTCTCCGCCAGCCCCGAAGAAGCCACGCGCATCATCCAGTCGATCTACTCCGAGCCCATCAAGGAAGACCTGATCCACGAGCGCGTGCAGGAAATCAAGAAGGGCGGCGGCCCGGTCGCCGTCTCCTCGATCCCGCAGCGCGCGGAGCGCTTCGCGCAGATCGCGCAGGAGGCCGGCGCCGACATCTTCGTCGTGCAGTCGACGGTGACGACGGCCCGCCACATCGCGACCGAGTACAAGACGCTCGAGTTCGCCAAGCTGAAGAAGCAGCTCGCCATTCCGCTGATCGTCGGCAACCACGTGACGTACGAAGCCTGTCTCGAGCTCATGCAGCAGGGCGTCGACGGCATCCTCGTCGGCGTCGGTCCCGGCGCCGCGTGCACGAGCCGCGAAGTGCTCGGGCTCGGCGTGCCGCAGGTGACCGCCACGGCCGACTCCGCCGCCGCTCGCGACTTCCACCACAAGCAGACCGGCCGTTACGTCCCGATCATCACCGACGGCGGCATGACGACGGGGGGCGACGTGTGCAAGGCGCTCGCATCCGGCGCCGACGCCGTGATGATCGGCTCCGCGTTCGCGCGCGCGACGGAAGCACCCGGCCGCGGGTATCACTGGGGCATGGCGACGCCGCACTCGAACCTGCCGCGGGGCACGCGCATCCGCGTCGGGATCGCCGGCTCGCTCGAGCAGATCCTGTTCGGTCCGGCGTTCACCGAGGACGGGACGCTGAATCTCGTGGGCGCCATCCGGACGTGCATGGGCTCCGTCGGCGCACAGGACATTCGCGAGCTGCAGCAGACGGAGCTGATCATCGCTCCGGCCATCAAGACCGAGGGCAAGGTCTTCCAGCAGGCGCAGAAGCTCGGCCGTCCTCGCTGAGCCGGCGGTTCGACGAGCCGTGGCCGGCGACGAGAAGATCGCGGTCCTCGATTTCGGGGCGCAGTACACGCAGCTGATCGCGCGTCGCATCCGGGAGATGTCCGTCTACTCGGAGATCCTCCCGCCGAACACGTCCGTCGCCGCGCTTCTCCAGGGCGGCTACAGGGGCGTCGTGCTCTCGGGCGGCCCCTCCAGCGTCTACGAAAACGGCGCTCCGCTGCCGTCGTCGCAGCTCTTCGAAGCCGGCATTCCCGTCCTCGGCATCTGCTACGGCATGCAGGCGATGGGCTATCTCCTCGGCGGCGACGTCGTGCCGTCGGAGCGCCGCGAATACGGCAAGGCGGAGATCGAACTCACCGGCCGGAGCCCGCTGTTCGAAGGCGTTCGGCCCGACGCCGGCGACCGGCTTCAAGTCTGGATGAGCCACGGCGACACGGTGCGGCGTCCGCCGGCCGGGTTCAGCTCGCTCGGATCGACGACGAACTGTCCCGTCGCGGCGATGGCGGACGAGCGCCGGCGGCTCTACGCGGTGCAGTTCCACCCCGAAGTCGCCCACACGCCGCAGGGCGGCACGATCCTGTCGAACTTCCTCGATCTGTGCGGCGTGAAGCGCGACTGGTCGATGCCGTCGTTCATCGAGACGACGATCGACGCGATCCGCGCCAGGGTCGGTTCTGACCGCGTGCTCTGCGCGCTGTCCGGCGGCGTCGATTCGTCGGTGGTCGCGCTGCTCGTGCACCGGGCGATCGGCGACCAGCTCACGTGCATGTTCGTGGACAACGGGCTGCTCCGGAAAGGCGAGGCCGAAGCGGTCGTCCACACGTTCCGGGACAACTTCAAGATCAATCTGGACCACGTCGATGCAACATCGCGATTTCTCGAGGCTCTTCGTGACGTCACCGACCCCGAGGTGAAGCGCAAGCGCATCGGCGCCGAGTTCATCGCCGTGTTCGAGGACGAGGCGAAAAGGCTCGGGCACATCCCGTGGCTCGCGCAGGGCACCCTCTATCCGGACGTCATCGAATCGGTCTCCTTCAAGGGCCCATCGGCGACGATCAAGACGCACCACAACGTCGGCGGTCTGCCGGAGAACATGACGTTCAAGCTGCTCGAGCCGCTGCGCGAGCTCTTCAAGGACGAGGTCCGGCGCGTCGGCGAAGTGCTCGGCCTGCCGGCCGACATCGTCTGGCGGCAGCCGTTCCCGGGACCGGGCCTGGCCGTTCGCGTGCTCGGCGACGTGACCGCCGAACGGCTCGACGTGCTGCGCGAAGCCGACGCCATCGTGCAGGAAGAGATCCGCGCGGCCGGTCTCGAGCGCGAGCTGTGGCAGGCGTTCGCCGTGCTGCTGCCCGTCCGGACCGTCGGCGTGATGGGCGACTTCCGCACGTACGCCAACGTCGTCGCGCTCCGCGCCGTCACCAGCCAGGACGCCATGACGGCGGACTGGGCGCGGCTGCCGTACGACCTCCTCGGCCGCATCTCGAACCGCATCATCAACGAGGTTCACGGCGTGAACCGCGTCGCCTACGACATCTCGTCGAAGCCACCCGCGACGATCGAGTGGGAGTAGCAACTCCCGGGGAGTCCGCGATCCAGCACTCCGATTTCGTCCATCTCCACGTGCACTCGGAGTACAGCCTTCTCGACGGGGCCGCGCAGCTCGAGAAACTGGTCAAGAAAGCCAAGGAGCTGCGATTCCCGGCCGTCGCGCTCACGGACCACGGCAATCTCTTCGGCGCGATCGACTTCTACCAGACGGCGCAGAAGGCGGGACTGAAGCCGATCGTCGGGTGCGAGCTCTACATCGCGCCCGGCAGCCGCAAGGAGCGCGGGTCGCAGGACGGCGGCTACGAGGGCGCGAACCACCTCACCGTCCTCGTCCGGAACGAGGTCGGCTACCGCAACCTCATCAAGCTCGTGTCGAAGGCGTATCTGGAAGGCTTCTACTACAAGCCGCGCGTCGACAAGGAGCTGCTCGCGGAGCACGCCGACGGCCTGCTCGTGCTGTCGGGTTGTCTCAACTCGGAAGTCTCGCGCGCGATCACCGCCGGCGAGACCGACAAGGCCATGCGCGTCGCCGGCTGGTACCAGGAAGTGTTCGGCCGCGACCACTACTTCATGGAAGTGCAGGCGCACGGGCTCGAGCAGCAGATCAAGGCGACGGCCGAGACCCTCGAGATCGCGAAGAAGATCG
Source organism: Candidatus Rokuibacteriota bacterium (assembly GCA_016184365.1). Taxonomy (GTDB): domain Bacteria; phylum Methylomirabilota; class Methylomirabilia; order Rokubacteriales; family CSP1-6; genus AR8. The sequence goes on along the minus strand of JACPCW010000123.1, from coordinate 13,680 downwards.
GCGCGCCGGTCGCCGGGACGAACGACTCGCACTACCTCGAAGCCGGCCATGGCCGCGCGCACGAGGCGCTGCTCTGCATCCAGACCGGCTCGACGCTGAACGATCCGAACCGCTGGAAGTTCTCGACGGAAGAGTTCTACCTGAAGTCCGCCGAGGAGATGGCCGAGGTCTTCCGTGAAATCCCGGCGGCGTGCACGAACACGCTCGCCGTGGCCGAGCGATGCAACCTCACGCTCGAGTTCGGCCGCTTCCATCTCCCGCGCTACGCCGTTCCCGACGGGTCGACGCTCGAAACCTACCTCGCCGATCGCGCGCGCGAGGGCCTGCTGCGGCGGTACGGACCGACGCCCGGCGACGCCATGATGGAGCGGCTGGAGCACGAGCTGCGGATCATCGAGAAGATGGGGTTCGCGGGGTACTTCCTCGTCGTGTGGGACTTCATCCACTACGCGCGGCAGCAGGGCGTGGCCGTCGGCCCGGGGCGCGGCTCGTCCGCCGGGTCGCTCGTCGCGTACTGCCTCGGCATCACGAACGTCGATCCGATCCGGTACGGGCTCCTGTTCGAGCGATTCTTGAACCCCGAGCGCGTCTCGATGCCGGACATGGACATCGACTTCGCCGACGACCGTCGCGACGAAGTCATCCGGTACGTCGCCGACAAGTACGGTCGCGACCGCGTCGCCCACATCATCACGTTCGGAACGCTCGGCGCGAAGGCCGCCATCCGCGACGTCGGCCGCGTCCTCGCCATGACGTACACCGAGGTCGACCGCATCGCGAAGCTGGTGCCGAACTTCCCGCTGAACATCACGCTGGAGGACGCGCACCAGAAGTCGCCGCCGCTCGCCGAAGCGGTGCGCAGCGACGCGAAGGTCAAGGAGCTCTGGGACATCGCGCGGACGCTCGAAGGCTGCACGCGGCATGCATCCGTCCATGCCTCGGCCGTCGTCATCTCGGACGCGCCGCTCGACGACTACATTCCGCTCTACAAGGACCCGAAGCGGCCCGAGCTCATCACCGGCTTCGCCATGGGACCGATCGAGAAGCTCGGTCTGCTCAAGATGGACTTCCTCGGGCTGCGGACGCTGACGGTGCTCGCCAACACCGTCGCGCTGATCAAGGAATCCCGCGACGTCACCGTCGACCTCGACGCGGTGCCGCTCGACGACCCGAAGAGCTACCAGCTCCTGAGCGACGCGAAGACGTTCGGCGTGTTCCAGCTGGAGTCATCGGGCATGCGCGACGCGCTCCGCGGTCTCAAGCCGGAGCGCCTCGAGGACGTCATCGCGATCGTGTCGCTGTATCGCCCCGGCCCGATGGAGCTGATCCCGGACTTCATCAACCGCCGGCACGGGCGCGCGAAGGTCACGTACGAACACTCCGCGATGGAGAAAATCACGCGGGAGACGTACGGGATCATGATCTACCAGGAGCAGATCATGCAGATCGCGTCGGAGATGGCGGGCTTCTCCATGGGCGAGGCGGACACGCTCCGCCGCGCGATGGGCAAGAAGGACCGCGATCTCATGGCGCAGCAGCGCGAGAAGTTCCTGAAGGGCTGCGCCGACCGTGACATCGCGAAGCCGAAGGCCGAGCGCGTCTGGGATCTGATGGAGAAGTTCGCGGGGTACGGCTTCAACAAGTGTTTGTGCCGCGATGCGTCAATCGAGATGGCCGACGGATCACGGAGAGCGATCGTCGATATCCGCGACGGCGACGTCGTGCTCACGAAGGACGGACCGTTTCTGGCGTGTGGCGTCCGCGAAAGCGGCGTGCGGCGCGTCGGTTGTCTGACTCTGGCGAACGGCATGTCGATTCGCTGCACACCGGATCATCCGATCTTCACGCAGCACGGCTGGGTGAACGCGGACGCGTTGACCGACGAGCACCTCATCGCCGTCGCACGGCAGCTGCCATGCGGAGATGAACGCGTACCGGAGCATCATGCGGCGCTCCTCGGCTACGCATTGTCCGAGGGGAGCCTCGGCTATCCGGGGCACTTCTATTTGTACTCGAGTTCGGCCGACGAGCTGGAAGACATGCGGCGTGTACTCGCGCGCTTCGAGAACACGAGCGCACGTGTCGAGCACCGAAGGGACCAGCGCGCCTCCTCGGTTCGGCCCGCCCGCGTGGACATTCGAAGACCGAGCGGGGCGGTCGAGTTTCTCTTCGGGACCTGCAATCTACGCGGCGAGACGGCGCTGACGAAGCGTGTGCCGGGGCTGGTCGATCGGTGGGATCGCGACAGCATCGCTGTGTTGGTGGCAAAGCTCTTCCAGGGAGACGGATGCATTCATTCGAAGACTCGATCGATCTTCTACGCGACGTCTTCTGCCGGTCTCGCCACCGACGTCCAGCGTCTGCTCCTCAAGCTCGGTTTTCTCTCGACGATTCATCGAAAGACTTTCGCGTATCGCGGGGGGCAGAGAATCGGTTTCACCGTCAATCTCCTCGGCGGGCGAAGTGCTAGCAGAGAATTTCGACGCTTGCTCGGCCCTCACTTCATCGGCGCGAAGGTGGCCGCGGTCTGTGATTTGACGTCGACCTACGACGACACCGATCATCTGTTGACCCACGGCGGTAAGGACATCATTCCACCGGAGCTGTTCCGGGATCCGCTTCGAGCGGCCATCCTCAAGCGTTTCCGCACTCTGAAGGACGGCTGTCATGAACTCGCGCTGTCCTACGAACTCGTGATTGCAAAGCACTGGCGAGGCGGCATGCAGCGGGAGACCATCAAGTACGTCGCTGATCAGCTCGACGATCCGGTGTTGACCGGCCTCGCCGAGTCCCCGATCGCTTGGTCCCGGTACAAGAGCTTCGTTCTCGGGGGTAGTGAGCCGACCTACGACATCGAGGTGCCCGGCGCCGCGAGTTTCATCGCCAACGGCATCGCGGTCCACAATTCGCACGCCGCCGCCTACGCCCTCGTCGCCTATCAGACCGCGTACTTCAAGGCGAACTATCCGGTCGAGTTCATGGCCGCGCTGCTCACGTCGGAAATGGGCGACACCGACAAGATCGTCAAGTACATCGAAGAGTGTCGCGCCATGGGCATTCGCGTCGAGCCGCCGGACGTCAACGCGTCGGCCGTGAAGTTCAGCGTGGCGGGCGACGTCATCCGCTTCGGGCTCGCGGCCATCAAGAACGTGGGCGAAGCCGCGACGGAATCGATCCTGACGACGCGCCGGCAGGACGGCGGCTTCAAGGGCCTCGAGGACTTCTGCGCGCGCGTCGACCTGCGCCTGATCAACCGGCGCGTGGTCGAGTCGCTGATCAAGGCGGGCGCGTTCGACGCGCTCGGTTCGACGCGCGCGACCCTGATGACGGCGCTCGACGCCGCGATGGAGAGCGGCCAGCGCCAGCAGCGCGACCGGCTCGAGGGGCAGGGGTCCTTCTTCGACCTGCTGCCGGCCGCGGCGCCGGAGCCGAAACGCGCCGACGTCGCCGCCGTGCCGGAATGGGACGAGGACCAGCGGCTCGCGTTCGAGAAAGAAGTCCTCGGCTTCTACATCTCCGGCCATCCGCTGACGCGGTATCGCGACGTCGCGGAGTCGCTCGGCATCACACCGACCGGCGCGCTCGGCAACGAAGGACCCGGCGCGAAGGTGAAGCTCTTCGGGCAGGTGATGGGCCTGAAGGAGACGGTGACCAAGAGCGGCAACCGGATGGCATTCTTCACGCTCGAGGACATGGACGGGACGGTCGAGGTCACGGTCTTTCCCGAGCCGTTCAAGACCGCCGCGCCTGCGCTGCGCGCCGGACAGCCGATCCTCGTCCGCGGCCGCGTCGACGACAGCGACAAGGGCCGCGTGATTCTCGCCGAGGACGTCCGTCTGCTCGAGACGGCGCTGGGCGAGGGCACTGGCGCCAAGCCCGCGAGCAGCGGCCCGACCGCCTGCCGGCTTCGCGTCCGATCCGCCAACGACGCGGCGGCGACGCTGGCGGAGCTCCGGCGCATCTGCGGCGACCATCCCGGGACCGTGCCGCTGTTTCTGCATTTGCTGCTCCCGACGAACGAGGTCGTGGTGCGCGCGCGCGGCCAGTCGGTCGACGCGAGCGCCGAGTTCACCGGCAAGGTCGTGTCGCTGCTCGGGCCCGACACGGTGGTCGTGGAGCATGCCGGACGCGTTTGATTTCGAGAAGAAGCTCGTCGAGCTCGAGACCGAGATCGCCGAGCTTCGCGCGGAGCCCGAAGCGCCGCGGACGCGCGAGCGCATCGCGCGGAAGGAAGAAGAGCTCGAGCGCGAGCGGCAGAAGGTCTATTCGAGCCTGACCGCCTGGCAGCGCACGCAGGTCGCGCGCCACCCGAAGCGGCCGCATACGCGCGATCTCTGTCGCCTGCTGTTCGCGGACTTCGTCGAGCTGCATGGCGATCGCACGTACGGCGACGACCCCGCGGTCGTCGGTGGACTCGCGCGGTTCGAGGACCGCAGCGTCGTCGTCATCGGGCACCAGAAGGGGCGCGACACGCGCGAGAAGCTCGCGCGGAACTTCGGCATGCCGCACCCGGAGGGGTATCGGAAGGCGCTGCGGCTCATGCAGCTCGCCGAGAAATTTCGCAAGCCCGTCGTGACGTTCATCGACACGCCGGGCGCCTATCCCGGGCTCGCCGCCGAAGAGCGCGGGCAGGCGGAGGCGATCGCGCGCAACCTGCGCGCGATGGCCGGGCTGCGGGTCCCGATCGTCGCCGTGGTCACCGGCGAGGGCGGCAGCGGCGGCGCGCTCGCGATCGGCATGGGCAACCGCGTGCTGATGCTCGAGTACTCGGTGTATTCGGTCATCTCGCCGGAAGGGTGCGCCGCGATCCTGTGGAGCGACGCGGGGAAGGCCCCGGACGCCGCGGAGCTGATGCGCATGACGGCGCCCGATCTCCTGCGTCTCGGCGTGATCGACGCCATCGTGGCCGAGCCGATCGGCGGCGCGCACCGCGACTGGGACGCGACGGCGGCCAGCCTGCGCGCGGCGCTGCGGCTGCAGCTCGACGAGCTGCGCCCGAAGTCCGCGGACGAGCTGGTCGGCGAGCGGTACGAGAAGTTCCGGCGGATCGGCGCCTTCGAAGAAACGGCGCTACCCCGCCCGCACTAGCCGCGCATCAGGGCGGTCGCGCAATCCGCATCCGTGACCAGCACGTTCATGAACCGCCCGCGCAGGGCGCCCCGCACGGCCTCGATCTTTTCCCGGCCGCCGGCCACCGTGATCACGTAGCGGTCGGAGTCGCGCGAGAGGCTTCGCAGCCCTTCGCCGTCGACCGACAACAGACGCCGCGACAGCGCGCGCAGCTCGCGGTGGTCGACGATGCGGCCGTCCGCGTCGTAGGGCTGATAGTTGATCTCGCCGACGACCCCGAGCTGCGTCAGCCGCTTCACGCTGACGCCGTACGCCTCCGCGAGCGAGCAGAACCCCGGCGTCTGCTCCGCGATGACGCCGATGCCGACGAGCGCGACGTCCACGGTGCGTGCCGCGTCGAAGATCCGGCGCACGTCCGCGTCGCGCAGGAGCCGGCGACGCGCACGCTCGATCTCCGCCAGGGACACCAGGTGCTGCACCGGGAGCGCGAACGCCGTCACGTGCGGCCGATACTTCGCCGCCATCATGCCGACGAGCGTGTTCGCGAAGATGTCGACGAGCTTCAGCGTGCTCTCGCCGGACAGCGGATAGAGGCTCAGGTCGCGGAAGCGCCGTTCCCGGAGCGCGCGGATCGTGTGATAGAGCGTGAAGCCGCACGACAGGCCGACGGACATGCCGTGCGCAGCCACCTTCTCGAAGTACGCCGCGGCGGCGACGCCGAGCTCTTCCTTGATGTCGCCGCGGCCGCCCGTCGCGACGACGACGGCGTCACGCAGTCCGTACTTCTGCACGAGCCCGTTCTCGAGATCCTGCGTGCGGGGCAGATCGAGCTCGACGCGCACGAGTCCCTCGTCGAACGCGCGCTTGAGGAGCCGGGAGACGGTCGCCGCGGACACCCCGAGCGTCCTGGCGATGTCCTTCTGCGGGCGGCCGTGGCGGTAGTACAGCTCGAGGCACTGCACCATCTGGCGGAGGTCGTCGGAGCGGTGAGAAATTATTTTCATCGCGAGAATGTTCTTGCTTGACCACGCAGTGTACCGCCGATATCCTTCACTCCGAGTCACACTTCGCCGCCACTCGCGGCAAGGAGGCCGCCATGGGGACCCGTCGCTACGGACCGGCGGACGGCAAGGCGATCCCGCTCACCGAATACCACCAGTCGAAGGATGAGCTCGCCGGCCTGCCGCAGACCGTGACCGAGAAGGTGCCGGTCACGACGATGCCGAACATCTTTTCCTACCGGTCGTACGTGTTCGCGAAGAACCCCGCGCTCGTGCAGCGGTACGTCAAGGCCACGAAGTGCGACGTCGGTGGCGTCGGCGGTCACGTGGTCGCCGCGGACGAGGTCAAATCCGTCATCGCGAAGTTCGTCCTCGAGAACAACGGCTACCAGGGCGAGCCGATCTTCACCTCGCTGATCGTGACGCACACCGGCGACGACGTCGGCGTGACCGGCATCACGAGCGAGAAGATCGACATGAGCGTCATCGACGAGCTCCTGTGGGACGCGCTGCAGGAAGGCTCGGCGAAGGCGGCGGAGCTCGGGCTGTACGGGCCGGGCCAGGATCTCGTCGCCGACGCGTTCACCGGCAACCTGCGCGGCGCCGGCCCGGCCACCATCGTGCTGCCGCTGCCCGTGCGGAAGGACAACGCGTCCCAGACCGTGCTCGTGTCGTTCGCGGACAAGACGGAGCCGATGGCGTTCAACTATTACGCGACCGGCGCGTACATGCTGCCGCGTTTCAACTCCGGACTGGTGATCGCCTCGTCGAAGATGAAGCGCGGCTACCTCATGGAGATCGTCGACCTCGACACGAAGGCGCAGGCGATCGAAGCCGGCGTGCATCCGCGCGACCCGAAGGCGCTCGACGGGAAGATGGAAGAGCTCGCGAAGGGCCTGCAGGAAAAGGTCATCACGCTGCGGTCGCCCGAGGATCTCTACGACATCGAAGGCCTCTGCCGCTCGTCGCGCTTCGTGATCGCGCGTATCTGGAGCCGCGACGACCAGGGCGAGCGCGATCAGCTCGGCTACGTCGTGTCCGCGGAGCGGCTCCACAACATCAAGACGAAGAAGGGCTTCACGTACGGCGGCAAGGACGACCCGGTGCTGCTCGCGCTCGCGCAGGGCGACTGGCCGGCGCCGGGCGAGATCACGTCACCGTGGGCCGCGTGCCCGATGGTCGCCGGCGACTGCCGCGGCAGCCATAACCTCCACATCATCCCGATGCCGCTCAACTCGCAGACGTCGTACTGGTCGGGCCCGATCATTTCCGCCGTCACGATGTCGGTGAACATCCACACCGGCCGCATCGGCGCGATCTCGGATCAGTTCGCGCTCGGCACGCCGTGGGACGAGGTGCGGCGCGAAGCGTCCCGCCTGGCCATCCAGTTCCGCGCGGCGCACGGCATCCGTCAGCCCGCCACGCTGCACGAGGACGAGCTCGAATACCAGGAGGGCTGGAAGGAACGGCGTACGCGGCTCGAGAAGAGCTTCGAGGTGCGCCCGCCACTCATGTTTGGCGCCAACGGCAACGGGGCCGGCCATGCGGTGAGCACCGGCGGCGGTGTGAAGGCTGTTGCCGCGGCTGGTCGCAGCGGGCGGCCCGACGAGATCGACTGATTAGTAGGCGGGGGGAGCGCCGCCGCTCCCCCCAGCACCCCCCACCGGTTTCCCGCGAGCACAAGTTTTGATCGATTGCGGCGGCAAAGCCGCCGCTCGAACCCTGCAATCACTCCGTTCGGGGGGGTGTTTTGCGCGCGTTTTCGGCCCCCGAGTTTGACTTCACCAGGGGTGGGTGCTACGGTCAGGTCGAGAGCGCAAGTCCGCGCAACTCCTCAAAATTCATGGCCAAGTTACACCTGATCACGTACGGCTGTCAGATGAACGAGTACGACTCGGAGCGCGTCGCCGGGCTGCTCAGAGACGCACGCTGGGAGCTCACCACCGACGAGCGCGAGGCGGATCTGATTCTGCTGAACACGTGCGCGATCCGCGAGAAGGCCGAAGACAAGGTCTTCTCGAAGCTCGGGGAGCTCAGGCGCCTGAAGTCCTCGAACCCCGATCTCGTCCTCGGCGTGATGGGCTGCATGGCGCAGCTGCATCAGGCGACGATCCAGTCGCGCGCGCCGTACGTCGATCTCGTCTTCGGCTCGCCGGCGATCTCGCGCGTCACGGAGCTCGTCGACCACGTGCGCCGCGAGCGGCGTCCGGTGATGGACACGGGGGAAGGCCCGCTCGTCAAGATCACGGCGCGCGCGCCGTCGGCGTCCCGCCTGCGCGCGTTCGTCACCGTGATGGAGGGCTGCGAGAAGCACTGCACGTTCTGCGTCGTGCCGACGACGCGCGGCCGTGAGCGCAGCCACACCCCCGAGACGATTCTGGCCGAGGTGCGCGGGCTCGTCGCCGACGGTGTGAAGGAAGTCACGCTCCTCGGCCAGACGGTCAATGCGTACGGCCGCGACCTCACGCCGCCGACGGACCTCGGCGAGCTCTTCTGGTGGCTGAACGACGTCGACGGCCTGGAGCGCATCCGGTTCACGACGTCCAACCCGTACAACCTCACGCCGCGGCTCATCCGCGCGTTCCGCGACGTGCCGAAGGTGTGCGAGTGGTTCCATCTGCCGCTGCAGTCCGGGTCGAACCGGATCCTCGCGCGGATGAACCGCGGCTACACCGTCGAACGGTATCTCGAGCTGATCGCCGAGCTGCGCGACGCCGTTCCGGACGTCACGCTGTCGACCGACATCATCGTGGGTTTCCCCGGCGAGACGGACGACGATTTCCAGGCGACGCTCGCCGTCGTCGAGCGCGTCGGCTACGACAACGTCTTCGCCTTCCGGTATTCGCGCCGCCCCGGGACGCCGGCCGCGACGATGCCCGACCAGGTGCCGGACGACGTCAAGGCGGACCGCAATACGCGGCTGCTTGCCGTCACGGGCCGGCTCGCCGCCGCACGCAGCACGCGGCTCCTCGGCCGAACGGTGGACGTGCTCGTCGACGGGCACTCGCGCAAGGACGCCGACGTGCTCGCCGGCCGGAGTCGCTGCAATCGCGTCGTGAACTTCGACGGGCAGGGCCAGGTCGCGGTCGGCGACGTCGTGCCGGTGACCGTGACCGAGGTGCTGCCGCACAGCCTGCGGGCCACGCTCGCGCCGCACGCGGAGGAGGCGCTATGTACGTCGAGATGAAGGTCCGCGGGCTCGCGCTCGATCCGATGTCGAACATGCCGATCATCATCCTCCGCGACGACGAGGACAAGCGCTCGCTGCCCATCTGGGTCGGCATCTTCGAAGCGAACGCGATCGCCCTCGAGCTCGAGAAGATTCCGACGCCGCGGCCGATGACGCACGACCTCATCAAGAACATCCTCGAGTCGGTCGAGGCGCGCGTGACGAAGGTCGTCGTCACGGACCTGCGCGACAACACCTTCTTCGCCGTGCTGCACCTCCAGATCGGCGAGCAGGAGTACCAGGTGGACTCGCGGCCGTCGGACGCGATCGCGCTGGCGCTCCGCGTCGCGGCGCCGATCTACGTCGACGAGGACGTCGTGCAGAAGGCGAAGACCCTCGAGGTCGGCAAGGAGTCGCCGGAGCCCGTGAAGGCCGACGACACCGAGCGGCTTCGCGAGTGGCTGCAGAACATCAAGCCGGAGGACTTCGAGAAGTACAACAAGGCCTGAACGGGGGCCCGGTGCGGATCGCGCTCTTCACGAACAACTACCTGCCGTTCTGCGGCGGCGTCACCACCTCGGTGGAGACGCTGCGCCGCGGGCTCGAAGGGCGCGGTCACGAGGTGTGGGTCTTCGGGCCACGGTTCCGCGGCGCCTCGGCTGATCCGCCCCGCGTCGTGCGGTACCCGTCGCTGCCGGCGGCCACGTATCCGGAGTTCGCCCTCGCCATTCCGTTCGCTCCGTCGATCGCCCGGCTCGTCCACCGGCTCCAGTTCGACGTCTTCCACGCGCATCACCCGTTCCTGCTCGGCCCGGCGGCGGCGCGTTTCGCCCGGCGGCTCGCGCGACCGCTCGTGTTCACGTACCACACGCGCTACGAGAAGTACGCGCACTACGTCCCGCTCTCGCGCCGCCTCGTGGAAGCGGCGGCCGTCCGCCTCAGCACGCGTTTTGCGGGCCGCGCCGACGCGGTCCTCGCGCCCTCGCAGGTCATTCGGGACGAGCTCACACGCCGTGCGGTGAAGACACCCATCGCCGTTGTCCCGACCGGCATCGACGTCGCACGGTTCCGACCCGGAGATCGCGCCGCGGCCCGCCGGCGTCTCGGCTTGGCGGTGGACGATCCGATCGCGCTCTACGTCGGGCGCCTCGATCGCGAGAAGAACGTCGGCCGTGTGCTGGCCGCCTTCGAGCGCATCGCGGGCCCGGTGCCGCGCGCACGGCTCGTGCTCGTCGGGCATGGCACCGAAGCGGATCGGCTGCGCCGCCACGCGGCCGCGAGCGCCGTCGCGGATCGCGTGCATTTCCTCGGCGTGCGGCCGCATCCGGAGACGGTCGTGTGCTACCAGGCTGCCGACCTGTTCCTGTTCGCCTCCGAAACCGAAACGCAGGGTCTGGTGCTCGCGGAAGCCGCCGCGTGCGCGCTGCCGGCGGTCACGGTGTCGGCGCCGGGGTGCGACGAAGTCGTGCGCGACGGGGCGTCCGGCCTGCGATCAGCCTGTTCCTCGACACGCCGCGGCGAGTCGCGATGGCGGCGCGCGCACGCGAGATCGCCGAACGCGAGTTCGACGTCGGCTGGCAGATCGACCGGACGCTCGCGGTCTATGCCGAGGCGCGCGCGCGGGTCGCGGGAGCCGTCCGGTGAGCGAGGGCGCCGCCGCCATCCCCGCGCTTCCGCCGCCGGCGCCGCCGCGACTCATCCGCGTGCACTTTCGCGGCGAATGGGGCAGCCGCCGCAGCGGGCTGCTGTCGTCCGATCCGCGCGTCCGCACGCTGCGGAAGGTGCTCGTGACCTATCCCGAGGTCCGCCACATCCTGCCGGACCGCCTGAGTCTCGACCCGGGGACCGAGCGGCGCGTGCTCGACACCGTCGCGCGCTTCCTCGAGCGCCAGCACTGGCTCGTGAAGTCCGTCGCCATCGAGTGACCGGCGTGAGGGACGCGACCGGGCGACGTGCCGAGACGCATCGGCGCATCGACGAGGAGATCCGGCGCGCGAAGGCGGCGCGATACGCGCTGCTGATCCAGCGCGAGGCGATCGGGCTCCGCAACCATCGCGCCGTCGACCAGCTGTTCCCCGAGCCGCCGCGGCTCCGCCGCGACGCCTGACGCCCGCCGCGTGATCTGGAATCGCGACGCCGAGACGCTCGACGCCGGCGCGCGCGCGCGACTGCAGGGCGCGCGGCTCCGCGAAACCGTCGCGTGGGCGCGCGCGCGGGTCGGCTTCTATCGGGACCGCCTGCCGGCGACCGCGCCGGACCGGCTCGAGGATCTCGCGGCGCTGCCGTTCACGCGCAAGAGCGACCTGCGCGCGCACTATCCGTTCGGACTCTTCGCGGTGCGGCTGCCGGACATCGCGCGCCTCCACGCGTCGTCCGGCACGAAGGGCAAGCCGACCGTCGTCGGCTACACACGCGAGGACCTCGACGTCTGGCGCGAGGTCATGGCGCGGATGATGGTGGCGGCCGGATGCCGACCGGGCGATCTGCTGCACAACGCCTTCGGTTACGGGCTCTTCACCGGCGGCCTCGGCTTTCATCAGGGCGCCGAGCGCGTCGGCATGACGGTCGTGCCCGCGTCGTCGGCGCCGACCGCGCGGCATCGACTGCTCCTGCAAGACTTCCGACCCGCCGGGCTCTGCGCGACGCCGTCGTTCGCCCTCCACATCGCGGAAGCGATGCGCGCGGCCGGCGGCGCGCCGGACGGCTGCGGGCTGCGCTACGGCATGTACGGCGCCGAGCCGTGGAGCGAAGGCATCCGGCGCGCGCTCGAAGACGCGTTCGGCTGCCCGGCGTACGACGTCTATGGCCTGTCCGAGATCATCGGGCCGGGTGTCGCCGGCGAATGCGAAGCGCGTGACGGCATGCACGTCGCCGACGACCACTTCCTGCCGGAGATCGTGGATCCGGCGAGCGATGCGCCGGTCGAGGGGGGACGGGAAGGCGAGCTCGTGCTGACGACGCTCACCAAGCGCGGGATGCCCGTGATCCGGTATCGCACCGGCGATCTCACGGCCGTCGTCCCCGGCGCGTGTGCGTGCGGCCGCACATCGGCGCGCATCCGTCGCATCAAGGGCCGATCGGACGACATGCTGATCGTCCGCGGCGTGAACCTGTATCCCTCCGAGGTCGAGGCGACGCTGCTGGCCGTCACGGACCTGGCGCCGCACTACCAGCTCATCGTCGACCGGCGCGAAACGATGGCCACGCTCGAGATCGAGGTCGAGCCGACCGAAGCGACGGTGGCGCGTGCCGGCGGTCTGGCCGGGCTCGTCGGCCTGCGCGACGAGATCGCACACCGGCTGCGCGCCGCGCTCGGTCTCAGCGTGCGCGTGACGCTCGTCGCGCCGCGCTCGCTGCCTCGATCGGAAGGGAAGGCCGTCCGAGTGATCGAACGCCGCTGAAGCGCTATCCTTGACGGTGTAGGGGCCTGAACCGTCCCGATGAGGAGCCCAGCCCATGAGTGACCCCGCCCGGATGATGGCCATGATCGAGCGCGGCGAGCGCCTGGAGTCGGCCGAAGAGATGACGCCCGACTATCGCGAGGCGCTGGTTCACCTCCTGACGATGCAGGCGGACTCCGAGCTGGCCGGCGGCTACGGCTACGTGTCGTGGATCATGAAGGCGCCGTCGGTCGAGGAAAAGCACGTCGTCGCGCAGATCGTGAAGGACGAGATCCGGCACGCCACGGTCATGTACGGGCTGCTCGCGGATCTCGGCTTCGACGTCGAGCGGCACGTCGCCGCGCACGACGAGACGTTCCGGATGCGGATCGAGGCGGACGCGGACATCGGGACGAAGCGCATCACCGCCGACAAGCGCGTCAACATCTTCTACTACCCGATCGACACGTGGGCGGACTTCATCTTCTTCAACTTCTGCATGGACCGCGGCGCCGGCCACCAGCTCGAGGACGTGCGGCAATGCTCGTACGGACCGTGGGTCCGCGCGATCGAGGGCATCTTCAAGGAGGAGAAGTTCCACATCCGCCACGGCGAGTACTGGGTGAAGAAGCTCGCCGAGGATCCCGCGACGCACGACGAGGCCCAGCGCACGTTCGAGAAGTGGTACGTCCGCACGATGAACATCTTCGGCCGCCCGGGCTCGGCCAAGAACCGGCTCTACCGGAACTATCGGCTCAAGCTCCGCGACAACGACGAGGTGCGGCAGGCGTTCGCGACCGAGGTCGCGGAGCTCTGCGAGAAGTTCGGCCTCACCGTGCCGGAGTGGAAGCCGAAGTGGTCGGAGCTGCCGGACGAGGCGCAGATCCCGGGCTAGGAGCGTGTCGGAGAAATCATGACGGCCCGAAAAAGTGGGATGGCCCGCCCAGAAATCGCCGCACGCGAGGGTCGATCGGTGAGCGGGACGCCGAAGTTCGGCCCGCAAGTGGGACGGTCGACGCATCGGATCGTCCTTTTCACCATTTCTCCGACACGCTCCTAG